>DATJMA010000001.1:0-3191 GCA_035509055.1 Bryobacteraceae bacterium
CAGGTTTTCATTACGGCTTTCGTGCGCTCCCACGGTTCGATCAAGGAGATGGAGCAGGTTTTCGGCGTCAGCTACCCGACCATCAAAGCGCGCCTGACGCGCATCGCCAACAGTCTGCCCTTTGTGGAAAGCAATCCCACGCCATCGCGGACGGAAATTCTGGAACGGCTGGAGCGCGGCAAGATCAGCGCCGCGGATGCCATCCGGGAACTGGAGAGTTCCAAGTGAGACGTTATACGGTGGGTGTGCCCTTCGTGCTGCTGGTATTTCTGTTGTCGCCGCTGGCGATTCTGGCGCCGGTGGCGTTTGTGGCCTGCATGGTTGTGGGCGTAGATCCGATCGAGGCTTTCCGCTTGCTGTGGCGCGTGCTCACGGCGCTGCGCGGCACGGACGTGGAAGTGTCGAAGCGGAATCGCTCGGTGCTGGTGCACATATCGTAAGGAGACGGATATGAACGAGAATCGCCGCAAAATTCTGGAGATGCTGGCCACCGGGAAAATTACCGCCGAGGAAGCGGAGCGCCTGCTGGCCGCCGTGGAGAAAGCGCCGGAGAGTTCCGCCGGGGGCGGCGGGACCGGTTCCGGTCCGGCACGCAAGCCGCAATTTCTGCGCGTGCTGGTGGAGGACGAAGGCCGGAAAGGCCCCACGAAGGTAAATGTGCGCGTGCCGATGCAGCTTTTGCGCGCGGGAGTCCGCCTCGCGAGCCTGATTCCGCCCGAGGCTCGCGATCGCGTGAATGCGCAATTGCATCGCGAGGGCGTGCCGTTCGACTTGAATCAGATCACGCCTGATAACTTAGAGGAACTGGTGGAGCACCTCGACGCCTTCACGCTCGACATCGACGAGCACAACACCAAAGTCCGCCTCTTCTGCGAATAAATTAAAGAACGCGCTACAATCGCGGAATCAATGGGTGAAGGAGAGGAAATCAAATGAACGGACGGGTATTGGGACTGGCGCTGGCGTGCGCGATCGCGCCCAACTGGCTGGCGGCGGAGGTGGTGGATTCGGCCCCGAATGGATTCACCGTAAAGCAGACCATCGATATTCAGGCGCCGCCCCATGATGTCTACGCGAAGATCTTTCGCGTGGGCGATTGGTGGAATCCGGCGCACACCTTCTCGCACGACGCGCACAATTTGAGCCTGGAAGAAAAAGCCGGCGGCTGTTTTTGCGAGAAACTGCCGGGCGGCGGCGCCGTGAAGCACATGGAGGTGGTCTATTTCGTGCCTGGAAAGACGATCCTCCTGCGCGGCGCCATGGGACCCTTCCAGTCGATGGCCACCATCACGAGCCTGCAGATGCAGCTTTCCGCCGCGAACGGCGGAACCAGGCTCGAAGTCACCTGGACTTCCGGCGGCTACCTTGCCGCGGGACTGAACAGCCTGGCGGCGGTGGTGGATGGCGTCACCAAAGATCAGTTCACCCGTCTCAAGAATGCCATCGAGAAGGGCAATCCGGAAGGAAAGTAGTTTTCACTCCTTCCACATCAACTCCGCGTCGGAGCGGCGGACGTAGTTCGCATCGAGAGCGGCCGGATCCTGGGGCTCGACAGCCGACGCCAGCCTGGCCACCGCGCCGGCGAGCGCGCCCGGTACGACTCGCACTCCCGGCAGCGGCGGAGTGAATCCGTAAGCCAGGAATTCCAGATCGCCGGCGGGCAGCGATTTCAGCCACTCGTCGAGCGGCCCCACCGTCTCCGGCGCCACCAATCGCGATTCGGCGTCGTAGACCGCGCCGTACACTTCGCCGCGGCGGGCATCGAGCACCGCGGCGCGCAGCGGCTTGCTCCCCAACGACGCGATGGCTTGAAGGTTCGATACCGCGACCGCCGGGCGGCCAGTGGCTTCCGCCAGCCCTTTCACGCATGCCAAGCCGATGCGGACGCCGGTGAATGAGCCCGGACCGGAAGCGGCGGCGAAGCAATCGATCTCCACGATCTTCAGCGCGTGCCGGCCGAGAAGCTCCGACAAGTGCCCGTAGAGCACTTGAGCGAAGCCCTCGGGCGCGTGAATCGGCACCTCCTCCACCAGGTCCCTGCCGCGCACCAGCGCGATCGAGCCGTGCTCGCTCGTGGTATCGACCGCCAGAATGAGGCGGCTCACTGCTTCAGCCCGCAGCCGGTGTCCACCTCGTAGACCTTACCGTTGGCGTTCATGCCGTAGAGGCGGAGGTGCATGGTGGCCGGGTAGGTCGCGGTGAGGTCTTTCGGCAACTGCACGGGTCCGCTCTGTTTGGTGGAAAGTACGCGGAACCCTTGGGCGCCCGCGGAGGCGTCGCCGGTCCACTCCCACATCATGAAACGGGTAGCGCGGGTATCGTGGGTGATTTTGGCGCTGAACATCACCGGCTTCGAGACCGAAAGATCGCCCGTGGGCTGTTCGATGACGAACGGCACCTTGGGCGTGTTGGCCTCGATTTCCTGCAAGGCGATCGGCGTGAAATTATCGTCCTTATCGGTGCGCGATTCGAACTTCCACGATTTGTTCATGCTTTCGAGGTGCGAAAGGCGGACCACGCGCAGAATCCAATCGTGCGAGCGGTCCGGCGGCTCCATGGTGAAATGCATCCCGCTGAATTTTTTGCGGATGGATTCGCCATTGGCGGGGTTGATCCAGAAAACGTCGTAGGAGTGGTTCTCGATGCTGAGCTCCAGCGGTCCCGGCTTTTCGATGTAGATGAGATAATCGACTCCTTCGAGGGCGATCGCGCGTCCGTTATCGACGTCGAAATACGGCTCCATCTCCCAATACCGCGTATCGGCCATGATGTCGTGCCAGACGGTCATGGCTTTGGCGCCCGGCGAATCGAGGTACTTCGCGCCGCTGCCGGTGTTGGCGTAAGTAGGCGAGAGGCCGTCCATGGTAGCGTTCCAGAGGCGATGCCGGAACGTGTCGGCGTCTACGTCGTCGGGGCCGGATTTCCCCGCGCCGCTGTCTTCGCGGCCGAAATTCAGGCTCACGAACGGCACCGGAAAGAGCTGATGTTCCACCGCGGCCACGGAATCGTCGGCCGAGCCATAGGCGGCGAACGTCATCCAGCCATCGTCCAGGAACGGCGCGGAGGTGATCTTGGCGCCGGCGGTGCGCGGGTGGTGATAAGGATCGGCGTCCTTGAGGTCGGTGCCGAATTCTTTGAGCAGCGCGCGCGAATCGAGCTCGCCTTCGAAGCTCTCGACGAGCTGCCAGGTG
>DATJMA010000002.1:0-29384 GCA_035509055.1 Bryobacteraceae bacterium
TTGACGATGGCTGGGTGGGCCGGTCCCGATTCGTCGCGCTCGTTGAAGTCGCGGCCGAGGATCAGCGGTGTCCCAGTCGCGGCGAAGTAGCCCGGCGCTACGGCATTGATGGCGGCGGTATCGTCCTCTCCAGGACGGAAGGCGTAGCCTTCCACCTTTACCTCGCGCGTCCAGAGCCCGTTTCCCAGCGGCAGGATGTTGGCCGCGCTGGCGACAACGACGCCGGGCAGAGTCCGCAAGCGGTCGAGGATAGCGTTCTCGATCTCCACGCTGCGGGCGTCGGAGAAATGATGCTTCGATGAGACGTTGAACAGGAAGACGCCGCCTACGCGGACACCGGCATCGACATGGTAGAGCTTTACGAGCGTACGAATGAAGAGGCTCGCGCCGACGAGCAGGGTCATGGAGATGGCGAACTGAACCACCACCAAAGAGCGGCCGAGGCGACGGTGGCTGCCGACCACTCGCGACTGCCTCAGGCCGGGGTCGAGATGCGTCTTGCCGGCTTTCAGCCCGGGGGCAAGTCCAGCGAGAATGCAAGCCAGCGCGGAAACCGCGGCGGTGAAGGCGAAGACGCGCCAATCGGGAGTCGGACGGAGGGCCAGTACATCGCCGTTGGCCATCATGTGGACCAACGCACGGGCGAACCATTGCGCGGCGGCGAACCCGGCGATCGCGCCGAACACCGCGAGCAGAGCGCTTTCGGCGAGGAACTGCCGCAGGAGACGGTTGTTGCCCGCTCCAAGCGCGCGGCGGATGGAGATCTCGCGCTGCCGCGCTGCAGCTCGCGCTAACAGGAGGCCCGAGAGATTGGCGCAGGCGAGTAACAGCACCAGCGCGACGATGCCCATCAGGATGGTGAGCGGCTTGATGAAATCGACGCGCAATCCATTCAGGCCGGCCAGCCCGGGTAGCGCGGCGGCGCGTTCATGCAAGAAGCGCTCCCGCAAGAACAAAGGGTGAAGGCCGCGAGACTTATCGATGCGCCATGCGGCAAAAACCGAGCCGATCTCGGCATTGGCACGGTCGATGGAGACACCGGGCTTAAGGCGCGCCATCATCTCGAGACTATTCATGTCCCATTCGCGCTTCCACTTGCCATTGCCGCCGCCGAGTTGGTCGCTCATGGAAAGCGGGGCGGTGAACTCCCGTGTGCGCCATGGCTCGATCCCCGGGAAGCCTTCGGGCTCCACGCCGACGATGGTCAGGATGGTGCCGGCGTGGGCGATCGTTTTGCCGATGGCCGCAGGATTGCAACCGAAGCGGCGGCGCCAATAGTCGTATGAAATGACGGCGACGGGCGTGGGGACAGCATCGTCTTCGGGGAGGAGCAGGCGTCCTGCGGCGGGCGAGAGCCCCATGGTCGCATAGAACGCGCCGGACACTTCGTCCCCATAGACATCTTCGTCGATGCCATCGATAGTGATCGAGCTGGCGATGTCCTGGACGACGAACGCGCCGCTCACGGACGTGAGTCGGTCGCGCAAATATTCGTAGAGAGGATAGGAGACGCGGCAATCCGCGCAGTGTTGCGGAATCACGCGGACCAGCTGGACCAATGCCGACGGATTGCTCACGACCGGGAGCGGGCGGAACATGAGGGCATCGATCAGGCTGAAAATGGCGCTGTTGGCGCCGATTCCGAGGGCGAGGGTGAGTACGGCGGAGGTCAAGAATCCGGGACTGCGGCGGAGAGTGCGGACAGCGTAGGCGAGGTCCTGGCGTAGATCGGCAAGGAGGCGAGAGCGATGCACGTCGCGCAGGTCTTCGCGGATTTGAGCGGCGCCGCCGAATTCGAGGAGCGCGCGGCGCCGGGCTTCCTCGGGGGGAGTGCCGCGGGCGATGTAGTCCTGGGTGACGCGATCGACGTGATAGGCGATTTCGGAGTCGAGTTGCCACTCGAGCTTCTTGCGGAAGAACATAGCGCGCTCCTATTCCGCAGTCTTCAGGATCATTTGCACGGCGCCCGCGAGGCGGTCCCAATTGGCGGCCTCGGCAGCGAGCTGTTTGCGTCCCAAACGAGTGAGGGAGTAGAACTTGGCTTCGCGCCCGGTTTCCGACGCGCGCCAATCGGCCTTCAGCCAGCCGCGTTTTTCCAGGCGATGGAGCGCGGGGTAGAGCGAGCCCTGCTGCACCTGCAGGACTTCGCGCGAGATCTGCTGGATGCGCTGGGCGATGCCGTACCCGTGCGCGGGCTCGAGAGCGACGATCTTGAGCACCAGCATGTCGAGAGTACCCTGAAGAAGATCGGACTTGTCGGATGCCATGACATTCTACATATACGCGAGCATGTGTAGAATGTCAAGGTATAAGATTTGCGGGTGAGATGAGGCTATGGCTGCCCTGCCACAACTGATCACGGTGGAGGAATTCCGGCGATTGCCGGAAGGCGAACACGAGTGCGAACTGCATTTCGGTGAGGTGGTAGCGATGACGCGACTAAAACACCGGCATTTGAACGAACAGCTCCAGCTCTTCGAGTGGCTGAAACCAATGCTGGCGTCGTTCGGCCGGGTCGCGATCGAGGTGCCGTATCGGCCGTTTAGGGAGTTCGACCTTCGAGTCGCCGCGGTCTCACGGGATCGATGGGACGCGATCGACCCCGATGACAATCTCCACGGCGCGCCGGAACTCCTGATTGAAGTAAAGTCCCCATTCAACACCGAACGTCAATTACGCGAGCTGGTCTTCATTTGCCTTGGGAAGAGGCGCGCGGGAATTCTGGATCGTGGACGCCGAGCGCAAGTCTGTCACAATATTTCACCGCGACGGCGTTCCCGCGGTCTTCAATTCTGGCGGCAGCATTTCTCTGGCCGAGTTCGGCTCCGGCGAACTCCCGTCTAAGAAATCTTCGCCTGACGCCATGCGTAGCGGAAGCCATTCGAGGCGACCGCCCGCAGTTCCGCTTCGCTGAAGCCAAAACGTTCCGCCGCCTGCCGATATTCGCTTACCAGCGTACAGCCGAACATCGCCGGATCGTCGGTATTCAGCACGATCGGCACACCGGCATCGAAGAGACGGCGCACCGGGTGGTCCTCGACGCGCTTCACTACCCCCGTAACAACATTGCTGGTGATGCACACTTCGAGCGGAATATCGCGCTCGCGTAAATGGCGCATGAGCGCTTCGTCGCAGATCGCGGAAATGCCGTGGCCGATGCGTTCCGCGCCGATTTTGAGCGCCGCCCAGATGGAATCCGGGCTCGTGCCCTCGCCCGCATGAGCCGTCAGATGCAATCCGGCATCGCGCGCGAAGGCGAAAACGTCCCCGAACCACTCCGCCGGACCGCGCGCTTCGCTGCCGCCGATTCCGAGCGCCACTACGCCGCGATTGACCCGTTCCGCCGCGAGTTTCGCCACTGCCATGGCGGGCTCGACGCCGAATTGCCTGACGGCATCGAGAATCCAGCGGGTTTCGACCGGGGAGCCGGCAGCGGCATCGTGAATGGCGTCGAAAATCGGTGCAAAGTTCTGCCCTTTCCAGAGAACAACGCCGGCCGCCACGATGATTTCCGCATACTGCACATGTTCCGAGGTCAGGCGCGCCAGGAGGCGGCGGGTGATCAGCGCGTAGTCGTCCGGAGTCCGCAGACGCTTGCTGACCATGGCAAAAGCCTTCAGAAATGCGTCAAAATCGGCGTATCGATAAGCACCGCGGTACTCTTCGACCGCGATCGCGGGGTCGAGTTCGTGGAGCGTTTCGGGCTCGACGGAACCCTCGAGGTGGACGTGGAGCTCCGCTTTGGGCATTTGAGTGATGAAATCGTCCATACTTGTTTATTAGACTCTCATGACGGTTGAAGAAATCGAAGCGATCGCCGGAGGATACCACGGCGACCCTTTTCGCATCCTGGGCCCGCATAGCGTCCGGAAAAAGGGCGGCCAACCCCGCTGGGAAGTTCGCGCCTTCCTGCCGCAGGCCGAATCGGCGGCGGTGATGCTCGGCGATAAACGGTGTGAAATGGTGCGAAAGCACGCCCAGGGCTTCTTCTGCGTGTTGCTGGCGGGCGATCCCCGGCCTTACCTCATCCGTGTCCGGCTGTACGACGGGCACGAGATCGACATCGACGATCCGTATCGTTTCGGACCGCAGCTCTCGGATTCCGACCTCTATCTTCACACCGAGGGAACGCTCCACGAGGCGTGGAAGACGTTCGGGGCGCATATTGTCGAATCGGAAGGCGTGCGCGGGGTGCGGTTCGCGGTGTGGGCGCCGAACGCGATTGCGCTGACGGTTGCCGGCGAATTCAACGACTGGGATATCCGGCGGCATCCCATGCGATGGCGCAATGGCGGCGTGTGGGAGCTGTTCGTTCCTGGCCTCGGCGAGGGGGCGGCGTACAAATACTATGTGCGGTCCCGGTTTGCCGGATACCAGCAGCTCAAGGCCGATCCCTACGCGTTCTGCTGCGAGACGCCGCCGAAATCGGCTTCGGTGGTGTGGAATCCGAAACATGAATGGAAAGACAGCGCCTGGCTCGAGGCGCGGGCGAAGCAGGACATTCTCAAATCGCCGGTGGCGATCTACGAGGTCCACCTGGAATCGTGGCTGCGGGCGCCGCACGGCCAGACTCTGACCTATCGCGACCTGGCGGTGAAACTGGTGGAGTACGTAAAACAGATGGGCTATACGCACATCGAACTGCTGCCCGTCATGGAACACCCGTTTTCGGGCTCGTGGGGCTACCAGGTAATCGGCTACTACGCGCCCACCTCCCGGTTCGGCACGCCGGACGACTTCCAATACTTTGTGGACGCCTGCCACCAGGCGGGAATCGGCGTGATTGTGGATTGGGTACCGGCGCATTTTCCGAAGGACGCTCACGGGCTCGGCTTTTTCGACGGTACGGCGCTCTACGAGCACGCCGACCCGCGCAAGGGCGAGCAGCGCGATTGGGGAACATTGGTTTTCAATTACGGCCGCAACGAAGTCCGGTCGTTTCTGATTTCGAATGCGCTTTTCTGGCTGAAGGAATACCACATCGACGGGCTCCGGGTGGACGCCGTGGCATCGATGCTGTATTTGGATTACTCGCGCAAGGCGGGCGAGTGGATTCCCAATCAGTATGGTGGGAACGAAAACCTGGAGGCGATCGATTTCCTGCGCCGCTTCAACGAACTGGCGCACTCGGTCCCGGGGGCGTTCACTGTGGCCGAGGAATCGACGGCATTTTCGGGCGTCTCGCGGCCGGTCTATCTCAACGGCCTGGGATTCACCATGAAGTGGAACATGGGCTGGATGCACGACATGCTCGGCTACTTCGAGAACGACCCGATCTATCGCAAGTATCACCACAATGCCATCACGTTCAGCCTGCTGTATGCGTTCACGGAGAATTTCGTGCTTCCCGTCTCACATGACGAGGTCGTACACGGCAAGCGGTCGCTGTTGAATAAGATGCCGGGCGACGAATGGCGGCAATTTGCCAACGTGCGCAGTTTTTTGGCCTACATGTGGACTCATCCGGGCAAGAAAATCCTGTTCATGGGGCAGGAAATCGGGCAGCGCGAGGAGTGGAATCACAATACCGGCATCCGCTGGGAGCTGCTCGAATTCGATCTCCACCGCAAGCTGCAAACCATGATGCGGGAGCTGAACCGGATCTATCGCGAGAATCCCGCGCTCTACCAGGTGGACTTCCACTACACGGGGTTCGAATGGGTGGATTTTCACGATTGGGAAAACTCGATTATTGCGTTCTTGCGGCGCGCCGAAGATCCCAAGGATTTTTTGCTGGTATGCTGCAACTTCACGCCGGTGCCCCGCAGGCTGTACGAGGTCGGAGTGCCGGAAGAGGGGTTTTACGAAGAGATTCTGAATACCGATTCGGAGTTGTTCGGCGGGAGCAATATGGGAAATGGAGGGATGGTATCGACCCGCCCGGTACCGAAGCACGACCGGCCGTTCAGCATCGCGGTGACTCTGCCGCCCCTCGCGGTGATGGTTTTCCGGAAGCGCTAGGAAGGAGTTTTCACACGGAGGCATCGTCCAGTGCGCCCCTGCGTGAGACGCCTGTCTTTCCCGCAGGGCACCAGCGCCGCCGCCCGGTGTCGATACAGGGAGAAACTCAGCGGTTCGAGCCTGCTGACAAGGGGCGCCAGCCGAGACTTGGCTGCCCCACAGCCGACGTGCCGGAGCCGGGGATCGTTGACGTCGCACCCAAAGGCTCCCTGGCCAATACCCAGGAGCAGAATGAGAGCCTTCACTGCCGACTCTTTTTCCACGTTAGCGTTTCAGGCAAAGCCGCAGAGGGCACAGTTGCGGCATCTGGATGAGCTTCTCGCAGAGCCTCGGCGTATGCAAAGAAAGCCAAAATCCGGCATGATATCCTGAACCCACGGAGGGGTACCCATGCGTCATCTGGCCTGCTTCGTTTTTGCTGCCTTAGCCGCGCACGCCGCGACTGCGGTTTACACCAGTTCGTTCGACAGCCCCGAAAGCGGATGGGCCGCGGTTCATGGGCTGGCAACTTCCGACCCCGTTGTGGCTCACAACGGGAATAAGTCGCTGCGCGTCGAGGCGGGCAATGGCGCGGCAGATGCCTCGGTGCGGTCCGCGCCGATTTCGCTGACACTGGGGAAACGGTACGAACTCAGCGGCTGGGTACGCACGGAGAACCTCACGGTCCGCGACACAGGCCGTTCCCCGATTGCCGTAGGCGCGGCGCTCACGATGGCGTCCATGCCCTTCGATGTGCATTCGGCGTCGCTGGGCGGCACGCACGATTGGACGCGCCTGACGCTCCGCTTTGTCGCCAGCCGCGCGCGGGACGAGATCGTGCTTACCGCCGGGGGCGGCGGCGCTCTCGGCGGGAAAGCCTGGTTTCAAGGCATCAGCCTGGATGAGATCTCGTCGCAGGACGAATGGCCGGCACGCGATGCCGTGGAGACCTTCGGGCCGGCATACCGGTATCCGGCGGCTGGGTGGATATATCTGCACATCGAGGGCAAACCGTACGATCGCGGGTATCAGCACGGCTACCTCATGGCACATGAAATTCCCGAATACCTGGCGCGTTGCGCGTACGATTTGGGCGGCAAATCCGGCGAAGAGAGCTGGGACCATTTCCGCACCACCGCCAATGCGCTATTCCTGCGCGGATTCGACACCGAAATCCTCGAAGAGATGCGCGGAATCGCCGACGGCGCCAATGCCCGCGGCGCGAAGTGGCTCAATCGCAAACTGGACCTCACCGACATCGTGGTGGCCAATACCGACGTGGAAATGGGCGAACTGCGATGGGCCGTGTCCACCACTCCGACCGGCCTCGAAGGCCTGCATTTCGACTTGCCCGGTTATGCCCGGCCGCCGAAAAAGGACTCCCCAACGGACCACTGCAGCGCGTTCGCGGCGACCGGCCCCGCCACCCAAGACGGCAAGATGGTCATCGGCCATGTCACCTGGTGGCCGCAGACTCTGGCCGAGCAGACCAACGTGATGCTCGACATCAAGCCGGAAACCGGACACCGCATGCTCATCCAGAGCTACCCGGGTGGAATCGAAAGCGGCACCGATTGGTATCAGAATGACGCCGGCATCGTCCTGACCGAAACCACCATCGACCAGACGCCTTTCAATATCAACGGCACTCCCGTAGCCTTCCGCGCCCGGCGCGCCATCCAGTACGCCAGCAATATCGACGATGTAGTCCGCGAACTGGGGAACCGCAACAATGGGCTCTACACCAACGAGTGGCTCATCGGCGACGCCAAGAACAACGAAATCGCCATGTATGAATTAGGCACCCGCCACACAAAACTGTGGCGCAGTTCCAAGGGCGAGTGGTTCGGCGGTACGCCGGGATTCTATTGGGGCGACAACAACGCCAAAGATCTGACCGTCAATCTGGAGTTGGAACCCGATCCGCAGGGGCCGCCGGCATACATCCCGTACGTGCCGGCAGTCCGCGATATGGCATGGCAAAACCTATACGGTAAGTACAAAGGCCAAATCGACGAACAATTCGGGTTCCTGGCGTTCCGGTCGGCGCCGCTGGTGGCGGCAAGCACCATGGACGCGAAAATCGCCACGGCCGATATGGCGAAGGATTTGATGGTTTGGGCGGAAATTGGCCGTCCCAACGAGAGCGTCTGGGAAGCGTCGCGGACGAACCCGGGACCCAATCGTGGGCTTTACCCCGGCGGTTATCACCTCTTCGTCGCCCAAGCCTCCGAGGGCTTGCTGAGTGCGGTGCGGGACAACGAACAAGCGCGGCTGGCGTTGCAGGTGTCAGACAGAAAGCCTTCGGACAAGCCGAAGGATTATGCTGACCGCCTCTGGAAAGGATGGGTGCTGCCGGCGTCCGGTGCCGATACGTGGTTCGTGGCGGGATCGGCGGCATATTACCGCGCGCTCGAATCCAAGGACCCGGAAAAGGCGATCGAGGCCGAACGCATCCAATATCGTGGATTGAAACCGGCGGCGGACAATCCACAGATCGATTTCCGGCGCGAGCAGGTCAAGGGGGCTCTGTTCCTCGACCAGGTGCGCCTCAAGCTGGGCGACGACGCCTTCTTCAAACTCATGCAGGACTATTTCGCCGCCAATACCACCAAGACAGTGACAGCGCAATCGTTCCTGGATAAAGCGGGTGTCTCGTTCGATTTCGTCGCGCCCGGCGAGGGTCCCGCCTATCTCCCCGGCGATATTTACCGCAGCCTGGATTCCGCCGTAATCGTCTACGGAACCCTGGCGGAGGCCGGCACCAATCGCCATATCGCCGAGCAGTTGCAGGCGCGCTATCGCGACTACGGGCAAATCGACGTCGCCATCCGCAAAGACTTCGAGGTGTCGGATGAGGAGTTGCAGCATCGCAGCGTGATTTTCGTGGGACGTCCGGAGGCCAACGAGGCGCTGGCTCATTGGGCCGGCAAGATCGGGCTTCATTACCAGGGCGCCGAGTTCGTGGCGGGCGGCGAAAACTATGCCTCGGAGCGCGATTCGCTGGTCATGGCGGCTGCCAATCCGCTGGATGCTTCGCACATGGTGCTCGTGATGGCGGGGAATGATCCGCTGGGCACGGTGGAGACGCTAAGCGCTGATAATGCCGCTACGCCATACGTCGTCCTGAAGGACGGAAAGCCTGTCACGTCGGCCGGGGGCGACGGCGAGAAATAAGATAAATCCGGCAGTGTGGCGGGCTTAGAGCCTCGACTCCGTCCGGGGCTTGGCGCGCTTGAGCGCGTACATGCTCTGGTCGGCCTCGTCGAGTGCGTCGCGCAAGAGCCGGCCGGTAACTTCCGCGGTTCCCCAACTGAAGGTAATCGGCAGCACTCCGTGGCCACGGACACGGAATTCCAGCAGGCGCGCGGAGATCTCCTGCATACGCTTACGGGCGACTTCCGTGCGCTGATTGTGGAAGAAGATGACGAATTCGTCGCCGCCCCAGCGGAATGCCTCGTCCTCGTGGCGGATGGACGACCGGAGCAGATTTCCGATATTGCGCAGGATTTCGTCGCCCACGAGGTGTCCATAGCGGTCGTTGATATCTTTGAAATTGTCCATATCGCAGACGGCGACTACACCATCGAAGGGCAATGGCTGGTCCACGCGGCGAGAGAGGGCGGCCTGGTTCAATAAACCCGTGAGTTGGTCGAGATCGAGGCGCTGATCGCGTTCCCGGCGCAGGTAGTCGACTTCTCCCGCGAGCTGGTGGATGCGATCGATCTGGTTTTCATTCCACATCGCAAGCGCGGAGAAGCCCAGAATGCAGAGCAGGATGAAATCCGCGTAGGTCTGGTAGCTGAAGTCGACGTGCAACAGGCCGACGATGATCAAGGCGCGGAAGAGGAAGTCCGCGGCGAGCGTCAGCAGGACCACGCGGAAGGCCCGCGCTCCCAGCCCGGCATTTTTGCGGAGCGCGGCGGCGTTATACGCATAGACACTGCACAGGACCACGGAATCCGCGGCGCGGTAGCCGTCCACGCGGGAGAACCAGCCGAACGCATAAACCAGCGCCACGAAAATCGGCAGGATCGAAATCAAACGGAGGACCGTGCGCCAGTCTTTGATGGAAGAGGCGAAGCCGGCGCGGGCGGCGGCGATCAACACGATGGCGAAGCCGAATTCAAAAATGGCATATGGCGCCATCCATCCAACCGAACCGCTGCGCAGCAATTGATAGCCGAAGATTCCGGCCAGAAAGCGCAGCAGCCAGGCGATCGACCACAAGCCGAAATAGACCACCCGCGACTGGCGATAGAGGAACACGAAAACCAGCCCGAGGAGCATCGCGGCGATTTCCTGACCGTAGAAGGCAGCGAAATCGGGAATCGGGCGGATTTCCAAGGGTCAGTCTCCGTTGATGGCGTGGCGGCGGATGCTGCGCGCTTTGCCGGTCGATTCGTCTACGTCAACCATAACAGCATGTAGTTCCGCGCCTTTACGCGCGGCTTCCATGCGGACCGGCAGGCTGGTCAGAAAACGCTGGAGGATGATCGCGATATCGACTCCGATAATGGACTCGTAGGGGCCGGTCATGCCGCAATCGGTCTGGTAAGCCGTGCCGCCGGGGAGAACACGGGTATCGGCGGTGGGCACGTGCGTGTGGGTTCCGACGACCGCGGAGACGCGGCCATCGAGGTACCAGCCCATGGCGATTTTCTCGCTCGTGACTTCGGCGTGGAAATCGACGAATTTCACTTTCACCGAAGGGTCCAGGGCGGCGAGGATGGCATCGGCCTTGCGGAAGGGACAATCGGTGGAGGGCATGTACGTGCGGCCCTGAAGGTTGATTACGGCGTAGTCCACGCCATCGCGGGTGCGGGCCACGCAGACGCCGCTGCCGGGAGCGTCGGGATAGTTGGCGGGCCGCAGAAGGCGTGGCTGGCGCGCGAGGTAATCGTAGATCTCTCGCTTGTCCCAGATGTGATTGCCGGAGGTGAGCACGTCGATGCCCATGGCGAACAAGTCCTCGGCAATGGAGGGGGTCACACCGAAGCCGCCGGCGGAATTCTCCGCGTTGGCGATGGTGAGATCGATGCGGTTGGTTGCAACAATGTCCTGTAGATGGTCGGCAAGGATGCGCCGTCCGGGAGATGCGAAAATATCCCCCACGAATAGAATGTTCATCCCTAGGAATCAACGTTAACACGATACGCGAAAACCGAACCGCTGCCGGAAGTGATTAACCGGGCTTTCTTGGCGCCTTTGCAGCTTAACGGGAAATTTGGTTTCCGCTGCCGACTGTAGCCCTGGGATATAACGCGGAGCCGTTCGGAAACCGCCCTTCATTCTGCTACCGTCAAACTTATGCCTTCAAAACACCGCCGCTACGTCCACGTACGCCGTGTCGACGAATGCTCTACCCTCGATGAGATTTTCACGCATTGTCTTCCGGCGTTCGGGGGCGCGTTTCTGCGACGCATTTATCGGATTCTGGACCACGCCATCGGCATGGGATGCCCGCTGACGCTGGCAGTTTCCGGCCCTGTGACGGTATCGGGACAGCATCAGACGTGGCTCATTCCGTTGCTGGAAACCGGATGGGTAGCGTATTTGAGCACTACCGACGCAGTCTGCTACCACGACGGGCATCGCAGCCTGGACGCCTACAAATCGGGACCGATTCACGAAGTGCCCATCTTCACCGACGACGGCGCGCTGCGCGACGAGGGCACCATCCGCGTCACCGATATGGCGTTCGACGAGGGTGTCCTGCTCGATCAGGACCGCTTTCTCACGGCGGTGCTGGCGCAGCCGGAATTCCAGCGAAAAATGACCGGGACCGAACTGCGCTATCTGCTCGGGCGCTATTACGACGCGCAGGAAAAGCAGAACGGCGTCGCACCCGGGCTGCTTTCCACCTGCCATGCGGCGGCCATTCCGATTTTTGTGGGCGCGCCGGGCGATGGCAGCGTATTCCTGAATTCCATGAAACTGTGGGCGATGCGGGAAGCGGGTTTGGTGCCCGAGTATGCCTTCGATCTCGACCTGCACGCGGAAGTGTTCGAAGCCTGTGCGTACCATCGCTGGGGCTTGTTCGATAATCCGGTGCGCGCGCTGGGGACGGTGATTCTGGGCGGCGGCGTGCCAAAGAATTTCAATCTCCAACCCGAGCCGGCGCTCGGGCAAGTGCTGGGGTTGCCGAACGTCCGCGGCTATCACTTCGACGTCCAGATCGTAACAGCGCCGGTGACCGATGGATCGCTTTCCTCCTGCCCGCCGGCGGAAGCGGTAACGTGGGGCAAGGTGGACAAGGACACCTATCTTCAGACCACCGAGAGCATGCAGTCCGACTACTCCATCGTGATGCCCTTCCTCATCAAAGCTCTGCTCGACAATCGCGCGCGGTACGAGCGGATGGTGGACCAGGAAGGCCAGGAGGCGGTGTTCGCGCGCGAGCCCAAAGCCCGCGGATATCTGCGGCCACGGGCCGGGTACCGCTTGTTCGACCAGCGCGAGCAGTTGTGCCGCCGGCTGACCGCGGATGTGCGCGAGAATCGCGAGTGGCTGCTCGAAACGGTAGCCTATCCGCTGGCGTCGAGGGCGTAAGCTATGGCGAGTCTGCTAGAATTTGCGAAATGTCCCAACTGTTCCAGCGGAAGCCCATTCACGCACTGATAGCAGAGACCGAAGGCGGCAGCGGCATGAAGCGCTGCCTGCGCGCGGGCGACCTTATCATGCTGGCCATCGGTGCCGTGATCGGCGCGGGTATCTTCGGCGCGATCGGCACAGCAGCGGCGGGGCAACTGGACGCCGAGGGGCATGTGATCCGGATGGGCGCGGGTCCGGCGTTGGTATTCTCCTTCCTGCTCTTGGGCGGCGCGTGCGCCCTCGCCGGACTTTGCTATGCCGAACTGGCGTCGATGATTCCACAAGCGGGCAGCGCCTACGCGTACTCGTACGCTACGCTGGGTGAACTGGTGGCATGGATCATCGGCTGGGATCTGATTCTGGAATATGCCGTCGGCAATGTCGCGGTGGCGATTTCTTGGGGCGATTATTTCAAAACGCTGATACACGGCATCGGCATCGATCTTCCGCCATGGTTATGCACAGGCTATCGCACGGCGCTCCTCAGTCCCGACCCGGCTCTGCACGGGTTGCTGCGATCGGCGCCGCATGTTTTTGCGATACCGATTCTGATCAATCTGCCGGCGTTCGGTATCGTGATGCTGATTACGTGGCTGCTGCTGCGCGGTGCGCGCGAGAGCGCCACTGCCAACAACATCATGGTCGCCATCAAGCTGCTGGCGCTGACACTGTTCGCCGTGGTTGGCATCACGCACCTGAACTCGGCCTACTACCATCCCTTCGCGCCCAATGGATTCACGGGAATTCATCAGGGCGCGGCAATCGTGTTCTTCGCATACATTGGATTCGATGCGATTTCCACGGCGGCCGAAGAGACGTTGAATCCCCAGCGGAATCTGCCCATTGGCATCTTGGGCGGCCTCGGAATCTGCACCGTCATTTACATCGTGATCGGCTTCGTGCTCACCGGCATGGTTCCCTACCAGGATCTCGGCAAGGCCGCCGACCCGCTATCTTATGCGCTGCAAAAAGCAGGCTTCCAGGCGGTGGGATGGATCGTGGCGCTGGGCGCGGCGGTATCGATGTCGGCGGTACTGCTGGTTTTTCAATACGGGCAGCCGCGCATTTTCTTCGCCATGGCGCGCGATGGCCTGTTGCCGCAGTGGGCGGCGAAGGTCCACCCAAAGACCCGCATCCCCTATACGACGACGCTGCTCACCGGCATTTTCGTTGCTCTGTGGTCGCTCGTCGGCGATGCCGGCGAAACCTACGATCTCACCAACATCGGCACGCTGTTCGCTTTTATTCTGGTGAGCATCGGAGTGCTGGTACTGCGCCACAAGGAGCCCGAGCGGCCGCGCCCGTTCCGCGTCCCGCTGGTGTGGCCGGTGAGTCTGCTTTCAGCGGCCGGTTGCCTGTTCATTATGAGAGGCCTGCCCGACCAGGCCTGGATCCGGTTCGGAGGTTGGCTGGTGATCGGGCTGGTATTGTATTTCCTTTACGGGTTCAAGCACAGCGTGCTGCGCAAGAGTTAACCGCCGACCGCGGGCTGGCCGGCCAACTCCATCGTGTCCGTGCCGATGCCCGGCGCCGGCAGCTGAATGGTGAAACGTGTTCCCCTGCCAGGAGTGCTGGCGACATCGATTTTGCCATGATGCGCTTTGACAATCCACGCCACGAAGCTGAGACCGAGTCCGAGCCCCTGATCGGGGCCGGGCGCGGTTCCCGAGCCGGGCACGCGATAGAAGCGGTCGAAAATATGTGGCAGATGCTCCGTTGCGATGCCGCGGCCGGTGTCTTCCACGACGATTTCCACGAATTCGGGCGAGGAACTCACCCGCAATCGAACCTCGCCGCCCTCCGGCGTGAACTTCAGCGCATTGGAAAGCAGATTGGTGATCATGCGCTCGATCTGCACGCGGTCGCCTTCGATAAAGCATTCGGGGCGGAGATCGGCGGTGAGCCGGATGCCCGCGGCTTCGGCGGGGATCTGGAACTGATCGACAAGGTCGGACCCGATTTCGCGTAGACTGATGCGCGATTTCTGCAGCAGCAACTGGCCGGATTCGGCCTGCGACAGCAGGAGCAGCGCGCGCACGATTTGCGAGAGCCGGTCGATATCCTGGAGCGCGTTGAACATGGCCTCGCGGTACTGATCGGTGGTCTGGGCGGTGAAGAGCGCGACTTCCAACTGGCCGCGAATCGCGGTAATCGGAGTGCGCAGCTCGTGGGAGACGTCGGCCGAAAATTGCTTCATCTGCTGGAACGAGGATTCCAGCCGATCGATCATCCGGTTGAAGGTCAGGATCAGGTAATCGAGTTCGTCACCCGTTTCACGGGTGGGAAGCCGCATGCTGAGGTTCGATCCGGAGATGCGCTGCGCCGCGCGCGCGATATCCATCACAGGCGTGAGGGCCCGGCCAGCCATCACCCAACCCAGGAACGAACCTAAGATGAGCCCGCCGGGGATGACGGCCACGTAAACCCAGGTGAATTGGCTCAGGGTTTTGTCGCTGTCGGCCAGGGAAATGCCGATCGAAACGTAATAGGGTATGTGGACGCTCGATTCGTAGCGGCCTTCGTCGAAATAAACTCCGGAGCGGACCAGGTAACGAACGCCGTCGGAATCGCGGCGCACTGACCAGAACGCCTTGCCGGGCGATCCGGGCTTCTGCGTTTTTTGAAATTCCAGCGCCTCCTGGACTCTTTCCCTCACCACGTCCGGTTTGTCGATGCCGATGCTCGCGTAAGTCGAGGAAACCTGCCGGTCGCCGCTTTCCACGTCCTGAATCACGTTCCCGTTGCGGTCAGTAATCAAAAAGACTTTTTGAATATCGAGGACTTCGGTTTTCTCGTCTGGATCGTCCTTATCGTAGATCCAGTTGGCGCCGTTTTGACCCTTGAGAGGTCCTTCCACCGAACCGGTGTCGATGCGGAGGTATCCACCCTTCAGGCTGGCCCACTCGTCGTTCAGCTTGTCCTGCTTCTGCGTATTGAGCGTGCTTTCCAGGCGTCCGCGGAAGACCGCCGCCAGACCGGTGAGGAAGATGGCGAAGAACAGCGCATAGGCGACCATCAGGCGCGTGCGCAATCCCCGGACCGCGACCAGTCGCCGGCGCAACTGGTGCAGAAACCGCAGGGCATCGCGCAGTCGGATCACGTTACGCCTGCGGCTGCTCGGCAGGCTTTTCGGGCACTTCGATCATGTAACCGATGCCGCGAACGGTCTGGATGAGCTTCTGTTGAAAACGGTCGTCGATTTTGCTGCGCAGGTGGCGGATGTAGACGTCCACGATGTTGGTGAGGCCGTCATAGTCCATGTCCCACACGTGTTCGACGATCATGGTGCGGCTTAGGGGGCGGCCGCGGTTGCGCATCATGTACTCGAGGATGCCGAACTCCTTCGGGGCGAGGTCGATTATTTCGGCGCCGCGCAGAACTTTGCGGCGAATGCAGTCGAGCGTCAGATCGGCCACCTGCAGCTTTTCGGGTGTGGGCTGGCCGCGGCGCAGCAGGGCGCGCACGCGGGCGAGCAGTTCCACGAACGCGAATGGCTTGACGAGATAATCGTCGGCGCCCTGTTCGAGGCCGCGAACGCGATCGTCCAGCGTGCCGCGGGCGCTGAGAATCAGGACAGGTGGGCCGATTTTTCGGTTTCGGACTTTCTCCAGGACTTGCAGGCCGTCCATGTCGGGCAGCATGAGGTCGAGGATCACGAGATCGTAATCGGTAGAGTGGACGTGTTCCAGCGCGGCCGCGCCGGTAGGAGCTGCGTCCACGGCATATCCGGCGCCTTGCAAACCACGGCACAGGAAGTCGGCGATGCGTTTTTCATCCTCGACGACCAGGATTCGCATGTGTCTCCAGCTTACCAAAGCGAGGTCACGGGCCGGCTGAACCAGCTCACTTCTTCACTCGATACTTGCCGCGGCGCGTCTTCTCAATTTCCGGGGTGGGGCTCACGACCGCTTCCGGCTCGGCACCCCAGGAAAATATCTGGGCGCGCAGTTCGACGTCGAGCCACGCCGCGAAAAACAGCGGAGCGGCATAAGGGGCAACATTTACATTCAGGTATTCGACCGCGTTCCAGACCGCCGTGGCAGTGGGGGATGTCTGCAGGCCGAGAGTGGCCTGGACCGAGTACCACGCGTAAAGCAGCAGCGACAACTGCGCTAATATCGCCAGAAGAGCGCTACCGGCGCCCAATACGCGCCACAATCGGCGCGAGCGTGGCCCGGCGATTACGAGCGTCCAAAACAGCGGAAACCCGAGCGTGAAGAACGTCGGAATGCGGTTGCCGATGATCAGCCGGAAAGAGCGGACATTTACCGGGGGCGCTCCGGGGACGCGGCCGTAGGCGCGCTGAACCCTCTCCTGCTTTGCCAGGAATTGCGGGAGCGGGACGCGCAGCGACCAGTCGCCGTCCGGCTCTACCGCGACGCCCGAGGCGGAACGTCCCCCCGGCAGCACCCACAATGCGGCGCGGGTGGTGATGCGGAGACCCGCAAGCATGGGCGATAACAGCAGCCACCACCACGCGGCCAGAAGGAGGATGAACAGCCCGGAGGCGCGCAGCAGGTACCGTAACTGCGGACTAACGCGCGCCGCCATCGGTTCTTTGCCCGGATTTTCGCACGAAATGGACCCACGTCCAGAAGATCACCAGGGTGTCGATCATCATGAGGCTCTCCCAGAGGTAGAGGTGCGCAAAGTCAAACCAGGCGCGATTGTACAGGCCCACGTAGAACAGACTGATGAAGCGGATCAGGTTCACCACGTGGATGGCCGCGGTCCCGGCGAGCAGTCCCACACCTTTCTGCTTCCAGGTGGCGGGGAATGCCAGCAGTGCCGCCCACAAGAGGATGGTCACATGAGCACCGTTGCAGCCGTAGGCCATCTGAATGCGGAAGCGGCTGGAGGGATCGAAAAGCAGGTCGCCGTCGGCCGTGGCGTGTCCACCGAAAAGACGAATGAGAAAGGCGGAAACGGTGACCAGGCCGCGGGTGAAGCGGTCCACCGCCGGTACGGTGGGCGGCGCCAGGAGGAGCCCGAAGAGGATCGCCAGACTGAGAGCGAAAATCAGCAGGAATCGCCCCATCGGCATTTGGGTGCTCATCAGCGCCGCTGATGAGGTGGGGTTCGCATCGGGCATGGCCTCTCGTTATTGTGCCATTTCCCTCAGGGGAATGTTATATTCTGGAGCCTGCTCCCCACTCGTGGAACACCCCAATTCATCGCGCACAAGCGCCGCCATCGCACTGATCGTTTCGGGAACCATCGCCTTTTTGGTTCGCGTACTGCCGGCGTACCGGCCGGTGTTCGGACACGGCATCGCCAACTTCCAGGAAACGGATGCCTGGTTTCACGTGCGGACGGTTCACAACCTGCTGGCGCATTTTCCGTGGCGGAGCGGGTTCGACCCCTACCTGCTTTTCCCTGGCGGGCAGAACGTGCTGACCGGGCCGGTCTGGGATTACCTGCTGGCAATACCGGCGTGGATCTTAGGATTTGGCAGCCCTTCGCCGGGGCTCATCGATGGAATCGCGGCATGGCTGCCGGCGGTACTCGGCGCGCTCTATGTCATTCCGGCTTACTTTCTGGCGCGGCGGCTTTTCGGCGCGGTCCCCGCGGCCTTCGCCGCATTGTGGATGGCCACCGGGTTCGGCGTTCTCTTGTGGATTACCCACCTGGGGCTTGCCGATCATCACGCCGCCGAGGGTCTGTTCGCGTTCCTCACGCTCATGTGGATGTGCGCGGCGGTCGATGGCGGAGGCATGCGCAATGCCTGGTTGAGTGGAATCGCCTTGGGGCTATTCATGGGGACGCGTCCGGCGGGAATTTTTGTTCCAGGCACGCTCGCCTGCCTGGTGGTCCTGGACCCGGCGGCAGCCCCGGCTGTGTTGCGGGCCACGTTCGCGGGGGCGGTAATCTTCGTGCCTATATCGGCCGTCCACTGGTCGTCATATTCCTGGCTGGCGCTGGCGGGGAGCGGTGTGCTCGCGGCGGCCATCGCAATTTTGGAATCTCTGGGCGCCCGGCGGGGTTGGCCCGCTCCGGTCCGTCGGCTCATGCCGTTCGCAGTTCTGGCCGCAGCGTTCGGATTAGCGCTGGCCACGATGTCTCACCTGCTGGGCTCGCTCTGGTACGAAATCCATCGCGTCGCGGGTGGCGAGAAGGCCAGCCGCATTGTTGCCACCGTTCAGGAGCTGCAGCCCATCTATCGCGCCGGCGTGCAGGCGGGGTGGCCTTCGATTTTCACCTCGCTGGGAGTGGCCTGGGTCCCCGCCTTCCCGGTTCTGGCGTGGTTATCGCTGAGGACTTCCGGGACGGCGGCCAGGCTGCTGGTCCTATGGACAAGCGTGATGGCGATCGGCACCATCATCGAAGTCCGGATGGCGCTCTATTTTCTGCCGGTTTCGTTCGTGCTGGCGGGAGCGGCTTGCGGCTGGCTGGCGGAGCGCTTCCCGCCGGCCGGGCGTCGAATCGCCGCGGCTGCGCTGGCGGCGCTGATTTTGGCGGTCAATCTGCCTTTCGACATTCTGCAGTTGCGGCGTGACGCGGGCATCAATGCGGACTGGCAGGCGGCCTTTCATTGGTTGCGCGATAACTCGCCGGAGCCCGTGCGCGATAGCGGCGCCTGGTCACGCTACTACCCTCAGTCGAATGGCGATAATCCGCCGGCCGCGGGTGAATGGGGCGTGGCCATCTGGTGGGATCACGCGTATGCCATGGAACTCCTGAGCCATCGCATTCCCATGTCGAACGGGACGCAATCGGGCGCGGATGAGATGGCGCGCCTGTACACCGAAACGATTCCCGAGGCCGCCGTGAGTTGGCTGCGCCATTCGGGCGCTCGCTATGTAGTGGTAGACCCCCTCGAACTGATGTTCGGCACCGAAAACCGGTCTCGCTTTCCAACTGAGGTCCGAATGCTCGGACGCCCGCTAGATGGCTACATGCAGGTACTGGCCGAAAACGACGGGAAGGGTGGGATGAAATCGTTGCCGGTGTATCTGCCCGCGTATTATCAGACCCTGGCGGCGCGCCTGTACCTCTCCGATGGAGAGCCGGTAACTGGCACCGGCCCGTGGGTTTTCGAGACCGAGCCGGCAACGAATCGCGGGGGACGAAAAGTGGAACTCGTGGTATCGAGCCGGCACTTCAAAAACGAATCGGAGGCGAACGCGTACTTGTCCGAGCGGCAGTCGGCTCACCTGACCGTGGGATGCCTGGACGTGGGCGTAAGCTGCGTGTCATTGCTGGCAGTGAAGGGATTGAAGCGAGTGTTTTCGTCCGACCCGCTGCCGGTGTCGCGCCTGCGTCCGGTGCGGGCGGTAAAAATCTTCCAGGTTACGGAAGAGTAGCTACCGGTAACCCGCCCACATGCTGCCGCGGCTTACGCGCACCGGTGTAGGGCTTCCTGGGGCCGCTCGGGACCGTCGGTCGGTGTTTATGGCCGGTGCGTGTTCACCACCCGCAACAGAGATTGGCAAAACGCTTCCACCGAGAAGATGCTGCTCTGTCCGGCCAAGGCGGCTCGCAGGCGCTCCTGAAGCGCGGAATCTGCGACTACCGCGGCGAGGACGGCAGCTCCTTCCGCGGCCTCGCGAAAACGCAACTCGGGGCGGCCGCCGACAATTTCCACGGGGCCGCCGGAATCGTGGACGAACGCGATGCATCCGGCGCGCACGACTTCCGCGACGGCGATGCCGAAATGCTCGTCCTCCATGGTGTGGATGCCATAGCGGTGCCGCGCCACTTCTTCCGCCAATTGTTCACGCGTCAGATCGGCAAGAATGCGGAGCCAGGGACGCGTCGCGGCCAGCGCGGCGATGCGGCGGCCGTAGTCGGGAACGTCCGGCTGGCTGATCAGCGTGAGGCCGATATCGAGCCCGCGGCTGCGCGTCATCTCTACGATCTCCACCGCCATTTCCCACCGCTTGCAGGGATGCATGCGGCCGATGGCGACGGCGGCCGAGCGTCTTTCCTGCCAGGGAACGTTGGGGAAGCTGCCCGGCACCGGCGGATAGAGCACCACGGCATCCGTACCATACAGCTCCTTGATCTTTCCCGCTACGAACGTGGAATTCGCCAAGGAGAGATTTGCGCCGCGGTTCCGCGAGGTTCCGCCGGCGACCATCTGGCAAGAGCCGCGGTAGGCCGCGAGAACCCCGGGGATGCGATGAAACCATCGCATCTCGATTTCCGGCCGCGGAAAGTAGGCCCATGGATAATGCACGTACTGAACGCCGGGCCGGCCGAAATCCACCTCGTTGTGAGTGCTGAGCAGAACATCGGGTTGCTCGCGCGCGGCGAGCGTGCGCGCCCATCGTGTAGTAACGGCGATCTCCATGAGAGCGCCGTTGGTAGGCACCGTGTGCAGGAGAAGCCGATAGCGCGCAGGTGCGATGCGGAGATCGAAATCCCCCTGGCGCAGGGAGGTCCCGAAGTTCCGGTTCAATCCGGCGCAATCCACCGGGCCGAGAGTCGCCAGTATGACCTGGAATTCTTTGCGGAGAGCCTGGAGCGCCCACGCAGCCACGACATTTCCGCCGCCGACCACCCCTATGTAAGGGTGCGCCACGAGCACGCGCCGGCGCACTAGGACGGCCCCCCGAAAACCGGAGCCGCGACGCGGCGCCATTCCTCGCTCCAGGTGTCGCTCCAACACTCGCGGATCCGCTCCCTCATGGGAGCGAGGATATGCCTTTCCCGCACGATGCGCGCCAGCAGGGCGGCTAGTTCGGCAGCCGTACGGAAGAAAAATCCGGTCTCGCCGTCGCGCACCTGCTCGCGAACAGCCGCGCCGTAGTCGAAGGCGCAGACAGGCGTGCCGGCGGCGAACAGGTCGACCACTTTCATGGCCAGATCGAGGCCGGAACTGGAGCGGTGCAGGCTGATGCCGAAATGACAGCGGCAGAGCAGCGCGCGATAATCGCTTTCCTTGAGAAAACCGGCGTGCAGATTCCAGCCGGCCGCGCGGAGGGCGGCGATGCGTGGTTCGGCCTGCAAGCGGAACGGACCGTCGCCAGTCAGGTGAATCTCGATTTCGCGGGTAGTGAGAAGCTCCAGCGCTTCCAGCAGCATCGCCATGTCTTCGTCTGCGGTCCAGCCGGCCGGGCAGACCGCGATCAGGCGCGACTCATCGAGAGATTGCGCCAGGAACTCGACGGGTCGATCGTAGAGCACTTCCGCACGAATTCCGAACTCGCGGGCGAGGTCCGCCTGCATGGCTTGCGATACGCAAAAGTGGCTCACCGCGCGGCGCGCCATCCAGCGCTCGTGCCGCGCTCCCAGGCGGGTGATGGCGTGCCGCGTTCCGAGGCGCATGGCAAGCATGGAATGGCCGTAATTGTGCCAATCGACGACGAGCCGGGCGCGCAGCCACCGCGCGGCCGTCCAGGCGGCCAGCAGAGTTGGGAACGTAGGAGGGTTCTGCACCAGAACGACCGCCGGCGCTCGGCGAACCAGCACCGCCAGCAATTGCGCGCAGATGAGGCCCATGCGGATGGCGGCGCCGGCAATTCCGAAGGAGCCGATAGTTCTCCACGCGCGCAAGGGCGCGATCCATGCACCGGTGGGTGGGTCGAAAGGCCGCTCGCGCAATCCGACCAGATAAAGCGAACGCAAGCCAACCAATTCCCGAGCGTGATTCAACATGCGCGGACTGCGCGCGAGGTCGCCCACCACCACCACGGCCGCCGGGCGCTCGCTCAAGGACGATACTCCAGCGCTGTTTCCAACAGGCGCCCGCCGGCAACCCGCCAGGCGCGAGTGGCATGGCGGAGGACGCGCCACTCGTGCGAAATGACAATCACCGCCGGGCGGAATGGCGCGGTATCGAGACTGGCGATCAGGCTGGCGATGCCGGCATCGTCGAGGTGGTTGGTGGGCTCGTCCAGAATGAGGAGATCGGGTCGGCGCAGTAGGGCGCGAGCGATGACCAGGCGCTGGCGCTGTCCGCCGGAGAGACGCACACCATTGTCGCCAATGAGGGTGTCGAGCGCGTCCGGGAGTTGCGCTACGAAATCGTCGGCTCCCGCCCAGCGCAGCGCTTCCCAAATCCGTTCAGCCTCCGCGTTCGCGTTCCCATAGGCGACGTTTTCGCGCAGTGTGCCGGCGAAGAGAAAGGGATTCTGCGCCACGATCGCCATCCGGACGCGCAGGGAGCGCATGCGCAGGCGGTCGTACGGCACGCCATTCACGCTCAGAGTGCCGCACTGCGGCCGGTAGAATCCGGCAATCAGGTAGAGCAGCGTGCTCTTCCCGCTGCCGTTGGCTCCTATCAGTGCGATGCGCTCTCCGCGCTTTACTGCGAGTCCGGCATGCTCCACAATCGGGGCGGACACGTCATAGCCGAAGGACACATCATCGAGACGCAATTCCTCCAGCGACGCGATCTCTTCACTCCCGCCGTAGGGCTCGCGGTCGGGCACGGAGAGCAGTTCGGCGACGCGGCGGAAGGCGCGCATGCCCATGCGGACCGGCGGGATGGCTTCGACGATGCTGCGAGCCTGGGCCGCGAACAACGCGGCCACCACATAAAAGGCCATGATCTCGCCGCGGGTGATGCGCCCTCCGGCGGCGGCCCAGCCACCGGCCAGGAGCACCGCCAGGGTGGCTGCCAGGATCAGGGTATTTTGCAGAAGTTGCTGCCCGGCCTCATAGCGCGTGAGATCGAGCGAGACGCCGCGCAGGCGCGCCACGTTGGCGTCCTGGCGGGCGAGCTCGGACTCTTCAGCCGCTTGCGAGCGCGTCAATTCCAGTGCCGAAATGGCGAAGCGGACACCGCGGCTGAAGTCTTCCGCCGCCTCGCGCAGCCGTTCCTGCCGGAACCAGACGCGCCGGACCATGAGGCGATTCACCACAAACAGGGCGGGCGCGCAGACCGCGATGATGAGCGCATACACCGGCTCGGTCCAGAACAGGATCGCGAAGAGAACCGATGCCGAGAGCGCCCCCGGCAGCAGGTACGCGGTAAGGGCGTTGTTCATGCCCTCGATCCAGTTGATCTCGTGAACCAGTATGAAGTGCAGCAGTTCGGCATCGGCCGCCGTGTGGAAGCTGCGCGGCAATTGGTAAAGATGGCGCAGGCTCTCGCCGCGCAGGGAAGCGAGCATGTCCTGGTTGGCGCGCAAGCCGGTGACGCGAATCCACCAGCCGAGCAGCAGGCTGCCGATCTGGAGCGCCAGCAACTCCGCGACTGAAATCCATAGTCCGCGGAAATTCCGCGCGGGCAGGACGACGTCGAAGGTGCGGCGCAAGATGACCGCCAGCGGAAGGTAAGCGAACGACTGGACTACTCCAGCCAGCGTCACTCCCGCAAGGAGGGCGCGATGCGCGCGGAAATAGCCGGCGTATTCCCGCCAGAGGGTAGACTGTTTCCTGGGCACCGTGAAACGTTTAAACTAGAATACAACTTTCCATGGAGTTGGCGGCGAAGCGCATAATTGCCGTAGCGGGCGGCGGTACCGCCGGACATATCTTGCCGGCCATCGACGTTCTGCGCGCCTATCGCCGGGAATTCGGTGCGGCCGGATTTTTCATCGGCTGCGCCTCCGGACTGGAAACCCGCCTGGTGCCCGCGCATGGAGAACGCCTGGAGCTGGTTCCGGGTCTGCCGTGGGCCCGGCAGGGGCTGGCGGGAAAACTCCGCGCCATAGCCTCCGTGCCCGCCGGAATCCTGGCCGCGCGGCGTATTCTGCGGCGCGAAAAAATCCAACTGCTGGTCGGTGTCGGGGGATACGCCACGTTCGGCGCGTGCATGGCGGCTGTCAGCCTTGGTATCCCGGTGGTGATTCACGAAGCTAACGCCGAACCAGGTCTGGCCAACCGGCTGGCGGCCCGTTTCGCGTCGCTGGTGTGCGCCGGTTTCGCCGAAACCGCGGCGCGGTTTGCGGCCAAAGTGGAGATCACGGGCACACCCGCGGGATCCATCACCCGCGCTTCCCATAACGACGCGCCGCCCTGGCGATTTCTGGTCTTGGGCGGCTCGGAAGGGTCGCCGGTCTTGAATCGCCAGGCGCCGGTCTTGTTCGCCGAATTGCGGCGGCGCGGAATGGCGTTCACGGTTCGTCATATTTCCGGATTCGGCGATGCCGCGGCGATCGCCCGCGCTTACGGGCAAGCAGGCGTGGACGTGCGGGTGGATTCGTTCGTCGACGACATGGCTTCGGTGTATAACGGCGCGACGCTGGCGATCGCCTCCGCGGGAGCGCGGTCGATGGCGGAGTTATCAGCCGCGGCGATTCCTTCTTTCCTGGTGCCGTTGCCCGGTGCGGCCAACGATCATCAGACAGCCAACGCGGTGGCTTATTCCGCGCGCACGGGAGCCGCGGTGATTCCCGAATCGCAGTGGGATACCGGCCAGGTCGCGGCGCGAATCGAAGCGATCGTGGCGAGTTCGCGGGAGTTGGGTCGGCTGCGCGAAGGGGCGGCGGCATGGAGCAATGCCGATGCCGCGCTCAAAGTGGTGCGGGCATGCGAGCACCTCTTGCGCGCGCGGCAAGCGGCGGACCAGAGATATCGCGCCACAGCGATCGCCGGCAGCGCCGATGTGCAGGATTAGCGGCGCGGTAGAATACAGGCCTATGCGCCCGACCGTCGTACTATTGCTGGCCTCATTGGGGTTCGCCGCCGGACCGGCGCTTCGGATCGAAGGGACCGTGGGACGGGACGGCGTCGCCAAGCCCGCTCTCGAACTCACGCTCGCCGATTTGGCGGCCATGCAACGATCCTCCGTCGGGGGCAGGACGCCCCACGGGGAGATGCACCAGTTTGAAGGTGTGTTGATGTCGGAAATCCTGCGCCGCGCCGGCCTGCCGCAGGGTGAAGACGTGCGCGGACCGATGCTGGCGCGGTACATCGTGGTGTCGGGGCGCGATGGGTACCGCGCGGTGTTCTCGCCGCCGGAGTTCGATCCGGCATTTACGAACAATCGCGCGATTCTGGCCAACAAGATGGATGGACAGCCGCTTTCGGACCACGATGGGCCGCTGCGCCTGGTGCTGTGGGGAGAGAAGCGGGAGACGCGGTGGGTGCGGATGGTGGAGCGCATCGAGGTTCTGGCCGCGCCGGATGGGCGGTAGGGGTCGTCAAATTAATTCACGCAGCGCCGCAGAGCTGCTCCTCTACGTTAAAAACAGCCTTTCCTTTGCCAGCCGCGATAAACTAATAGGCCATGTCGCTGCTGGACCTTCTCATCGGACGCCCGCTTTCCACGCGTGAAGAACGCGGCCAACGAATCGCCGTCGCGGCCGGGGTCGCTGTGTTCGGCCTCGACGCCCTGAGTTCCGCGGCGTACGGACCCGAAGCTGCGCTCACCGTGCTGCGGCCCCTCGGCAACCTGGGCGCGCACTATATCGTTCCGTTGAGCTTGGGAATTATCGTCCTGCTGACGATCGTCTTCTTCTCGTATCGCCAGACTATCGAGGCATACCCGGCAGGCGGAGGGTCATTCACCGTCGCTCGCGAGAACCTGGGTAATTTTCCGGGCCTGCTGGCGGGTTCAGCGCTGATGATCGACTACATCCTGAACGTCGCGGTGGGAATTTCGGCCGGCGTGGGCGCCATGATTTCCGCCATGCCGTCACTACAGCCGCATACCTTGAAATTGTGCCTTGCGATCCTCGTGATCATCACCCTGGTGAACCTTCGCGGATTGCGGGAAGCGGGGCTGGTTTTCCTGGCGCCGACTTACCTCTTCGTCGGGTCTCTAGCGGTGATGATCGTGCTGGGCGCGGTCAAGACGGTCCTGGCGGGCGGGGCTCCAACGGCCCTGGTGGCGCCGCCACCGTTCGCGCCGGTGACCGTGGGGGTGGGGGCTTGGCTGATGCTCAAAGCCTTTTCGAGCGGCTGCACTGCGCTCACCGGAGTGGAGGCCGTGAGTAACGGCGTGTCGGCTTTCGAGGAGCCGGCGGTCGACACGGCCCGTCGCACACTGGCGGCGATTATCGCCATTCTGATCCTGTTGCTCGGAGGCATCGCGTGGCTGGCCCAGATCTATCACATCGGCGCTACCGATCCGGGAGATCCCGGTTACCAAAGCATGTTGTCGCAACTGCTCGCCGCCGTCGTCGGCAGAGGTCCCTTCTATTTCGTCGCGATCACCTCCATCGTGCTGGTGCTGGTCTTCTCGGCCAACACGTCTTTCGCCGATTTCCCGCGCCTTTGCAACGTCATCGCCGAAACGGGGTATCTCCCGCGCAGTTTCGGCACGCGCGGCCGGCGGCTGGTGTTTTCGATCGGAATCGTGGTCCTGGCGCTGATAGCGGGCCTGCTGTTGACGGTCTTCGGAGGTGTCACCGACCGCTTGATTCCACTGTTTGCCATCGGCGCGTTTCTGGCTTTCACCCTGTCGCAGGCCGGCATGGTTGTGCATTGGAAGCGGGTGGGCGGAGCGCACGCACGCCACAGCATGATCATCAACGGAATCGGCGCGACCGCTACCGGTCTGACGCTGGTCGTGATCTTGTGCGCCAAATTCCTGGAAGGCGCCTGGATCACCATTCTGCTGATGCCGCTGCTTCTGGGCGCAATGATCTGGGTGCGGCGGCACTACGACGCCGTGTCGCGGCAGATCGAAGCCATGCCCGAATTCGACCCGGGCAAGCCGAATCCACCTATGGTGGTGCTGCCGGTGCAGCGTTGGAACAAGATCGCCGATAAGGCGCTGCGTTTTTCCATGAACCTCTCGGCCGAGGTGCGCGCGGTCCATATCGAATGCGCTGAAACGAAGGCGATGGTCCAACAGTGGCAGGTGCATGTGGCGCGGCCGGCGCGGGAGTTGGGGTTGCAGGAGCCGGAACTGGTGGTGCTGGAGTCGCCGTTTCGCTTCGTTGTGGCGACCATCGTGAATTATTCACTCGAACTGGCCCAGAAAAATCCCGACAATATCGTGGCGGTGGTGATTCCGGAACTGGTGGAGAGCCGCTGGTATCACTACTTGTTGCACAATCAGCGGGCCAGCCTGCTGAAAGCTATGCTGCTGGTAAAAGGCAACGAGCGGGTGGTGGTGGTGAACGTCCCCTGGTATTTGCAAAACGGGCACTGAGCGGGCGCAACCCTGGGGCTATACTTACACATGCCTTTTCTGTTGCCCATTCTGCTTTTTGCCGCCGCGGCTAACCCCTACGATGTGGTCATTCGCAACGGCCGGATTATCGACGGCACCGGCTCGCCATGGTATGCGGGCGATATCGGCATCCGCGCAGGGCGAATCGCCGGCATCGGGCACCTCGCAGACGCCGCCGCCAAACGTACGATCGACGCGCATGGCATGGTCGTCGCTCCCGGATTCATCGACATGCTGGGGCAATCGGAAACCAGCATCCTGGTGAATCCGCACCTGCCGTCGAAGATCTACCAGGGCATCACCACCGAAGTCACCGGTGAGGGCGGCTCGATCGCGCCGCAGAACGACGCCGTGATCAAGCTCGACCACGTCACGTGGGAACACTATGGGGTGAAGCCCGTCTGGCGCACATTCGCGGAGTATTTCGCGCTGCTGCGCAAGCAGGGCATGGGAATCAATCTGGCGAGCTACGTGGGCGCGACGCAGGTGCGGCGGGTGGTGATCGGCGAGGACGACCGTGCCCCCACGGCGGACGAACTGGAACGTATGAAGGCACTTGTCCGTCAGGCGATGCAGGATGGCGCGGTGGGACTTTCGACCTCGCTGCAGTACGCCCCGGCGCCTTACGCCAAGACCGGGGAATTGATCGCGCTGGCGGCCGAAGCGGCGAAGTTCGGCGGCATTTACGCGTCGCACATTCGCGACGAAGGCAACGGAATCGACGCGGCGCTCGACGAAGCGTTCCGCATCGGGCGGGAAGCGCGGATTCCGGTGGAGATCTGGCATTTGAAAGCAGCGGGAAAGGCCAACTGGGGGCGTATGCCGGAGATCGTGGCGCGAATCGAGGCGGCGCGGAAATCCGGCATCGACGTGGCTGCGGACACCTACGCCTACACTGCGGCTTTCAATTCCTTTTCAGCGATTATTCCACCCTGGGCGCACGATGGCGGCGACAAAAAGCTGATCGAGCGGCTCAAGGATCCGGCGATGCGCGCCCGCATTCGCAAAGAAATGGAGACGCCTTCCGGCGACTGGAATAACGAGTGGCAGCAGGTGACCGGACCGGAATCGTTCCTAGTCGGCGCGGTGCAAAATCCGAAATTACTGCCGATTCAGGGGAAGAGCATCGCCGAAATCGCGGCGCTGTGGCACAAAGATCCGATCGACACGGTGTTCGATCTGTTGATCGAGGACGAAGCATTCACTCAGGTAGCGATGTTCATCATGTCGGAACAGGACGTGGCGCTGGCGCTCGAGCAGCCGTGGGTATCCATCTGCAACGATTCGCAGGGGACCTCGCCCGACGGCTTGCTCGGCCAGGAGCATCCCCACCCGCGGGCGTACGGCACGTTTCCGCACATTCTCGCCAAGTATGTGCGCGAGGAAAAGAAACTCACTCTGGAGGAGGCGATCCGCAAGTTCACCTCGCTACCGGCGGGCAGGATGCGCTTTGCCGACCGCGGGGTGCTAAAGGCGGGGATGTGGGCCGATGTGGTGGTATTCGATCCCGGCACCATCCACGATACGGCGACTTTCGGAAATCCCAATCAATTATCGGTGGGGATGCAGTACGTGCTGGTGAATGGCGTGCCAGTAATCGATGGCGGGAAGATGACCAACGCTCTGCCGGGGCGGGTAGTGACGAGATAGCACAGGATGTATTGCGGCTACCGGAAGGTTGCCTTGGAGCAGGGCACCAGCGACAACCGTTTGGTGCGGGATTTTTTGGCGAACCTCGTTGCCCAGTCGAGCCGTCGCCGCATAGCTCGGGCACGGTTGCAGAAAGCGTTCGGAAGGAGAGCCGTTGGCGAAAAAAAACTGGGGGCCGGGAACCTCT
>DATJMA010000003.1:0-21332 GCA_035509055.1 Bryobacteraceae bacterium
TCGAGCCTGGAGAGTCGCTCCGGGAAGCTTCCTTCAACGTCTTGGGCCTCTTGCGGTAATACACCACGCCGATCGCGATCAGCAAAGCGCCCCCAATCAGGCGAATCCAGAACAGCTCGCGAAGCAGCCACGAAATGATGAAGCTGATGCTGAATCCGGCGATGGAGCCATAGATTGTGTCCGCCGCCGCGGCGCCCAATCCGGAAACGATGCCGGCCCAGCGTCCGCGGGCCAGCGTCCGCGAAACGCACAGCACGTTCACCGGTCCCACGGGGGCGGATATCGCCACACCGGCCACGGCCCCGCGGAGAAGGAGTTCGATTGCGTTCATGCCCTGGCGGCGCAAGCGCAATTCATCGGCCTCTGTGAGGCACGGGACGAACGCCGCGAATGATATTTTTCGCACATCGGAAACTACTTTGCAATCGCCCTCCATATGGCTTGGCCATCACCTCTGCGAGCGGTTCTCCTGGTCGTATGCGCATCGCCGGTTCTTTTCGCGGCCGCCGCGCCAGCGGGCGATAGCCTCCGGCGCGACAATCCGCGCTCGAGCGTTACGGCATTTCTGCAAGCCTGCGAGCGCGGCGATTACGATAGCGCGGCTCAATACCTGGATCTGCGCAACTGGTCCGCCGCGAACCGCAAAAGCGCCGGTCCTGCCGTGGCCAAGAAGCTGGAAGCGGCTTTGAACTATGCGCCGGATTTCTCGGTGATGCATCTCACCCAGAATCCGGAGGGATCTTCGGGCGAGAGCGCCGGAACGCCGCGGGAAACCGTCGCGGTTCTCACCGAAAGCGGTCAATCTTATACGTTGGAACTCGAGCGCGTGTCGCTCCAGCAGGGCCAGCCGCTGGTTTGGATCTTCACTCCCGGAACAATCGCGGCAGCTCTGAACATGAACCTGTCGCGGATCGCGCCGTGGCTTTCGCACTATCTGCCGCCGTTCCTGGTTTCGGTGGAGTTTCTCTCGACTCCGCTTTGGGCGTGGCTGGCGATGCTGCTCGCGGGAATCGTACTCTTCATCCTGGCGCGCAGCTCCGACCGGCTTTTGCTGCCTCTCCTCCACCGGGCCGGCGAGCGCGTCACTCCGCAGTGGCAGGGGGGATGGGCAAACGCTATTCTGCGCCCCGTGAGCACCATTCTGGCGATCCTGGTGTTCCGGCTGGTGATGGAATTGGTGCGGCCCTCCGCGGTGGCGCGCCTCTATATCGGGCGGTTGCTGGAACTGATTTTCATGTGGTCGATCGCCCTTTGCGCGGTGAGGATTGTCGATCTCCTGTTGACGCGCATGGAGTCGAATATGGCTAGCCGCCACCAGTTCAGCGGCCGGTCGATCCTCCGGCTAGGACGCCGAACGGCCAGCGTCACCATAGTGATCGTGGTGATCCTGATGGTGCTGGCGAGTTGGGGGTACAACACCGCGACGCTGGTGGCGGGGCTCGGGGTGGGCGGCATCGCGGTGGCGCTGGCGGCGCAGCAAACCATCGCCAATATCTTCGGCGGCGTCTCGGTGATTGGCGACCACCCGGTTTCTATTGGGGACTTCGGTAAGTTCGGGGACATCGTCGGGACGGTGGAAGATATCGGTATGCGCTCCACGCAGATCCGGACGCTCGCGCGCACGGTCATCAGTGTGCCGAATTCCAGCTTTGCGTCGGCGAATCTGGAAAACTATTCGGCGCGCGACAAGATTCTGTTCAATCCAACGTTGCAGATTAAACGAACCACGCCCGACGAGGAGGTTTGGCGCTTGATCGACCTGCTGGGCAAGGCGCTTGCCGCCAACCGGTCGGTGGAACTGGTGCCCACGCCGGTGCGGCTGGTCGGATTAACTGCCGCATCGTTCAATATCGAAGTATTCTGTTATGTTTTGAGCGCGAATCAGGACGAATTTTATAAAGTCCAAGGTCAGCTGTTTCTCGCCATTAACGAAGCTCTCCAGGCAGCGCACTTGGAACTGGTATAGAGGCCTGAACTGCTCGCACGGGCGTGGGCGATCAGGCCCCGGCGGAAACTTCCCAGGTACACCCGCGCATATCCCCGGTTTTCTGAAACTGCTCGTGCATGCGGAATGCGGCCGATAGCGTCTGCGGCGTGTGCCCGCCCTCGATGATGGTCAGGTAGCTGTGCAGCAGTTCGCGATAGTCGGGGTGCGCGCATTTTTCGATGATTTCGATGGCGCGCTCGTAGGGCGATTTGCCGCGCAGGTCCGCCACGCCGTGTTCGGTGGCGATGATTTGCACAGAATGCTCGCTGTGATCGACGTGCGACACCAGTGGCACGATGGTCGAAATCTTCCCGCCCTTCGCGGTCGAGGGGCAGGTGAAAATCGACAGATAGGCATTACGCGTGAAATCGCCCGATCCACCGATGCCGTTCATCAGCTTGCGCCCCATCACGTGCGTGCTGTTCACATTGCCGAAGACATCGGCCTCGATCGCGGTGTTGATGGAAATCACGCCCAGCCGGCGGATCACTTCGGGGCTGTTGCTGATCTCCTGGGGCCTCAGCACGACGCGCGAGCGAAAGAACGCCAGGTTGTCGTAAACGCGCTTGAGCGCCGGCGGCGTGACGGTGAAGGAACAACTGCTGGCGAAGCGCACGCGCTCCCGTTCGATGAGCCCGACGACCGAATCCTGGATGACCTCCGTGTACATTTCAAACGGCGGGATTCCCGGATGGCTGCCCATGGCGCCCAGCACCGAGTTGGCGATATCGCCGACTCCCGATTGAACCGGCAGGAATGTTTTCGGCAGCATTCCCGCCGCGAGCTGCGACGCCAGAAATTCCGCCACGTTGCGGCCGATTCTGTCGGTGAGTGGCGAACTTTCGCTGAAGCCGCGCGCTTCGTCAGGCAGATCGGTCTCCACCACGGCTGCGATTTTGGAAGGATCCACCGCAATGATTGGCGATCCGATGCGGTCCGACGGCGTGTAAATCGGAATCTGCTTGCGCTGGGGCGGGTCGGCCGGTTCATAGATATCGTGCAGCCCGAGAATCGCCGCGGGATGGTGGCGGTTCAACTCGATGATGATCTTTTTTGCCAGATTGCAGAACGTCGGCGCCGAACCTACTCCCGACGTAAGCAGGATTCCGCCGCCCGCCGTGATATCGGCGGCTTCAATCACTGCCACGTCCACCGGACCGAGAAAACCGTAGCGCGTCACCTGCGGCATCATCGATATGTGCAGATCGAAGAAGCGGGTTTCGCCGGCGTTGATGCGGTCGCGCAGGTCGGAATTGGTCTGGTACGGTGTGCGAAAACGCATCGCCTGAGCCCTGGCCAGCGCGCCATCGAGCGACGGCCCGGTGGAAGCCCCGGTGAGCACTCCGATCTGGAATTCCTTGCCGGCGCGGTGAACCGCCTCCGCCCGCCCGGCGATCGCCAGCGGGACTGCCTTCGGCGCGCCGGCCGGAGTGAATCCGCTGAAAGCCACATTTTGCCCGTGCTCGATGAAAGAGGCAGCTTCCGCCGCCGTTAAAAAGGGAAATGAACCAGCCATAAACGCCCGTGTCCGGTCCTGGCGCCAGTCCGCGCCAGCGGCAGGACGCAAACAAATCTGAAATTAATGCTGAAACAGCGCCAGCAGTTCGCGGCTGGCGGCGAAAGGCGTCTTCCGGCCCAGGCGTACTTCCTCTTCGACCAGAGGGAGCCGCGCCGCGACTGCGCGATTGCCGCGAAAAAGCCCGTCCAGGCTCATTGCCACGAGCTCTTGCATCCAGGCGAGAGACTGCAGATTCCGCCGCCGCGCCAGCCAACCGTTTCCTTCCATCAGTTCGCGATGAGCCTTGACCATCTGCCACACATCGGCGATCCCGCAGCCCTCGACCGCGGAGCACGTCAGCACCCGCGGCGTCCAACCATCGGGCGAGGCAGGGAAGAGATGGAGCGCGCCGGCATATTCGACGCGCGCCCGTTCGGCCTTCGGCTTGTTGTCGCCATCCGCTTTGTTGATGGCCATACCATCGATCATCTCGATGATGCCGCGCTTCATGCCTTGCAATTCGTCGCCCGCGCCTGCCAGCATCAGCAGCAGGAAAAAATCGGTCATCGAGCGGACGGCCGTCTCGCTCTGTCCCACCCCGATGGTCTCCACCAGAACATTGCGATAACCCGCGGCTTCGCATATCAGCATGGTCTCGCGGGTTCGACGCGCCACGCCCCCCAAATGCCCGCGCGCCGGCGACGGGCGGATGAAAGCGCTCTCTTCGACCGCCAGCCGCTCCATGCGCGTCTTGTCGCCCAGAATGCTGCCGCCCGAAATCGGACTCGAAGGATCGACGCTGAGCACGGCGACATTCTCGCCGCGATCGCGGATCAGGTGCATGCCCAGCGCGTCGATAAACGTGCTCTTGCCCACGCCCGGCACGCCGGTGATGCCGACACGGAGCCCACCGCCCGTACGGGGCAGCAGCGCGTCCAGCAGGCGCGCGGCGAGATCGCCATCGGCGGGGAGATCGCTCTCGATCAGGGTGATGGCGCGCGCCAGCACGACCCGGTCGGCCGCGAGGACGCCATCAATATAATGCTGAAGCGAGAGGCGGCGCATTAGTGGGCGGTTCGCGCGCTCCCGATCAGCGCCGTCAGGATCTTCTGCGCAGCCTTGGGAATCACCGTGCCCGGACCGAACACTTCCGTCGCGCCCGCTGCAAAGAGCGCTTCATAATCCTGCGGCGGGATCACTCCGCCTACCACCACCTGGATATCCGCGCGGCCCAGTTTCTTCAACTCCGCGATCGTCTCGGGAACCAGCGTGGAATGCCCGCCCGCCAGGCTCGAGATGCCGAGCACGTGGACGTCATTTTCAGCCGCCATGCGCGCGGCTTCGCGCGGGGTTTGGAAGAGCGGCCCGACATCCACGTCGAACCCCATGTCGGCGAATGCCGTGGCAATGACTTTGGCGCCGCGGTCGTGCCCGTCCTGCCCGACCTTGGCCATCAGAATGCGCGGACGGCGGCCCTCGAGCGAGGCGAATTCCTCGGCCAACTCGCGCGCCTTGCGGAAGTCCGGGTTGTCCTGAATCTCCGAAGAGTAGACGCCTGAAATGGTCCGATTCACTGCCTGATACCTCCCGAAAACTTTCTCAAGGGCCGTCGAGATCTCTCCCAGGGTCGCCCGCAAACGTGCCGCCTTTACCGCCAGCTCCAGCAAATTGCCGTTGCTGTCTTGGGCGGCACGGGTCAGCGCCGCCAGCGCGGCATCCACCGCCGACGGATCGCGTGCCGCTCGCACCTGCGCCAGCCCTCGCAGCTGCGATTCGCGGACGGCTTTATTATCCACTACCAGGACGTCGATTGGCTGCTCTTCGGCCGGCCGGTATTTGTTCACCCCGACGATGATTTCCTTGCCCGAATCGATCTGCGCCTGCCGCCGCGCGGCCGATTCTTCGATACGCATCTTGGGAATGCCGGTCTCGATGGCCCTGGCCATCCCGCCCAGCGCTTCCACTTCCTGGATGTGATGCCACGCCTTGTGCATCAGTTCGTGGGTGAGCGATTCGACGTAGTAGCTGCCGGCCCAGGGGTCGACCACCTTCGTCACGCCGGTCTCTTCCTGGAGGAAAATCTGGGTGTTGCGCGCAATGCGCGCTGAAAAATCGGTGGGCAGGGCGATGGCCTCGTCGAGCGCGTTGGTGTGCAGGGATTGCGTGTGCCCGAGGACGGCGGCGAGCGCCTCGATGCAGGTGCGCGGCACATTATTAAAGACGTCCTGCGCGGCGAGGCTCCATCCCGAGGTCTGGCAATGCGTGCGCAGCGCCATCGATTTCGCGTTCTTCGGGTGGAAGCTTTTGACGATTTTCGCCCACAGCACGCGCGCCGCCCGCATTTTGGCAATCTCCATGAAGTGGTTCATGCCGATGCCCCAGAAAAAGCTGAGGCGCGGAGCGAAGGTGTCGATATCCAGGCCCGCATGGATCCCGGTGCGGACATATTCCAGGCCGTCGGCCAGGGTATAGCCCAATTCCAGGTCGGCGCTGGCGCCGGCTTCCTGCATATGGTACCCGCTGATCGATATGCAATTGAACTTCGGCATGTTTTCCGCGCAATAACGGAAAATGTCGCCGATGATCTTCATGGAAGGCGCCGGCGGATAGATATAGGTGTTGCGGACCATGAATTCTTTCAGAATGTCGTTCTGAATGGTTCCGCTCAGGTCCTTGGGAGCCACGCCCTGCTCTTCGGCGGCCACGATGTAGAACGCCATGATGGGCAGTACCGCGCCGTTCATGGTCATCGAGACCGACATCTGCCCCAGCGGGATCTGGTCGAAGAGGATTTTCATGTCCTCCACGGAATCGATGGCCACGCCGGCCTTGCCGACATCGCCGGATACGCGCTCGCTGTCGGAATCGTAGCCGCGATGGGTGGCGAGATCGAAGGCAACCGAGAGACCCTTTTGACCCGCCGCCAGATTGCGCCGGTAGAATGCGTTCGATTCCTCGGCTGTGGAAAATCCGGCGTATTGGCGGATGGTCCACGGCTGCATGGCGTACATGGTGGAATACGGCCCGCGCAGAAACGGCGGAACTCCAGCCGCGTATTCCAGGTGCTCCATGGCGTACAGGTCATCGGCGGTGTACAAGGCTTTTACGGGGATGTTCTCGGCGGTATTCCAGACCGCAGGATCTTCGCCGGGTTGCGCAGACGCCGCCGGGACCTGGTACGCAATCCTGGTGAAATCCGGTCTCATTGGGCCCTCCGCATGCCGAGCTTGTCCTGCCACTCGGTTAGTGTCTTGAGGATGTCCGACTGGACGTGGATGAACCCCTGTACCCCGGCAACCTGCAAAGCCTCTATTTGGTCCTTGGGATTGCCGGCCACGATTACGGGGACTTTCACGCGCGGGCAGACATCCAGGGCGAACGCCAAGTATTCCGGATCGGAACTACAGAGCACGATCAGGTCGGCGTCCGAGCCGTCGTATTCCTCCGATTCCACGATGTCGAACCCGGCGCACCCGAGGAAATTCAGGCTGAAGTTGGCGCGCGCACCGCGCATTTTGACGTCGCCGCAAGTGAGCAGGAGGACTTTGGCATAACGGCCGGTGGTTTTGGCGTGCTCGTTGGTCCGCCGACGAATGGCTTCGAACGGTTCGGCGATGCGCAGGGAGCCGTCCGGTGTTTCCGCGCCGGGCGTTTTCTCCATCAGGTTGGGGTAGTTGTTGACCCCGACCAGGGACTGGCGCCGGGACGAGTAGGCTTTCGCCCGCGCCGCCCGCGTTTCCGCGAGCGCTTTGTCGATCGCGCCGGACGCCACGACAGCGGCGTATCCGCCTGCTGATTCAACGTCTTGCAGCAGCCCCCAGGCTTCCCGCGCGAGTGAATCGGTCAACGCCTCAATAAAGTAAGACCCGCCGGCCGGGTCGGCCACCGCGTCCAGGTGGGATTCCTCCTGTAGTATGCGCTGGAGGTTTTCGGCAAGATGCGAATCGAACCCAAACGGCTCTACCGTGAGCCGGTCGCAGCCGCCGATCACGGCCGACATGGCCTCGGTGGTGGCGCGGAGCAGATTCGTGTACCGGTCGTAAGTGCTTTTGTTCCGGCGTGGAGTCACCACAGCGAGGTGTATCCGGACGGCGGGGCCTCCGAAAGCGTGGACCACTTGCGTCCACAAAATCCGCGCCGCCCGGAATTTCGCAATTTCGATGAAGTAGCTCGGGCCGGCTGCAAAAACGAACCCGATTTCGGGTACGGAGGGGTCCGAAGCCAACCGTTCGACAGCCGCCGCCATGGCATAGCCAAGCTCCTGGACCGCATGCGCGCCCGCTTCATGCAGCAGATCGGCGCGAATGGCTTGCGGGCGGGGGTCGGCATCCTGAGCGATTTCCCATCCCCGGCCGGTGTGCCGCGAAAGCAGTTGATCGCCCAGCGTGGCCAGCGCTTCCTGACGGTAATAAGGACGGAGGGCCAATCCTGGTTCGGTGCGCCAGACGAGTTTCTTGTCGTAGTCCGCGCCCTTCAGGTCCTTGGCGATGGCCGCTTCCCATGCCGCCGTGGGAACGGGCGGAAAATCCTCGCGCAGACTGAGAATTTCCCCGCCGGCATCCGCATCAGGCATGGCTACCCTCCTGTACTACTTCTAACAGATAGCCGAAGGCCGCGGTCTCGGTGGTTTTCGGGTGGACGAAAAATACCGTGGTGCCGCGCGAACCTTTGCGCGGAGCTTTATCGATGATCTTGAACCCGTTCGCGTGCAGGTAGTCGAAGGCCTTCTGAATGTCGGCCACGCGCAGCGCGATGTGCGCCAGCCCGCCGCGGCCGCCGTTCTTTTCAATCTGCCTGGCCACAGGCGATTCCGGCGTCAGAGGCTCCAGAAGTTGTACCAGGTTGGGACCGTTGCCCACTTGCAGGAGCACCTCCCGCACCTGATCGCCTCCCAGCACTTCTTCGCGATGCACTTCCTCGAAACCCATTGCCCGGTATGCCCGGACGTGGGCTTCCAACTCGCCCGGCTTTACCGAAATGGCTACGTGATCGAAAAACAAAAATCCCGGTACCTGTTCCATTTCCCTGGTCATGATTCGAACTCCACCACCACCTGCCCGGCCTGCACGCTATCGCCTTGGTTGACCCGAAGCGCCGCGATCTTGCCAGCCGTCGGCGCCGTGATGTTGGTCTCCATCTTCATGGCTTCCAAGACGATAAGAATGTCGCCCGGCTGCAGGTTCTGACCCACCTGGGCAGCCACCCGCACCACGATGCCCGAGACTGGACTGCGGCAAACCTTGCTTTCGTTCACTCCCGATTCCGGCGGGGCTACCGGAGGTGTTCCGGCCGGGACACGCAACGGCGCCGAGGCAATGTGAAAGCCGCTCACGCTCGACGGCGCGCCCGGAGCTTCGGGCTCGGCCACTTCGACGTCCACTTCGTAAGTTTTTCCGTCAATGGTAATGTTCAGTTTCACGTGATCTTTCCTTCGCGTCCTATCCCAACGTGTGTGAGGCCTGTATCGAGACGCGCCCCTGCTGCGCCCAGGCATTCGAGCTCACCAACCGAATCTGCTTAATGTGCGCCCGCACTCCCAAAAACGCTGCGATGGCCGCCGAAATCGCGAGCAGTTCCTCTTCTGTGATTCCCTCCGGCGCGGGAACAGGAGCTTCCTGCGGCGCCACGGCCGTCGCCGTCGCCGCCGTGCCGCGAGCCTCCAACTCCGCCAGCCGCTTCGTCAATTCCGCAATCTGCGATTCGAGATCCGCTATAGTCATCGTCGCCATATGAACCTCTCTTTAGAGCGGAATCAGCCCGTGCTTCTTCGGCGGCCGAAGCTCTCTCTTGGTATGTAGATACTCGAAGACTTGCGCCAGATGCTGGCGCGTGGTGGAGGGCTCGATGATGGCATCCACCAGTCTCCGGCCCGCTGCCACATAGGGGTTGGAGAACGCTTCCCGGTACTTTTCGATCAGCTCCGCCTTCTTCGCCGCCTTGTCCTTGGCTTCGTCGATTTCCTTGCGGAACACGATTTCAGCCGCTCCTTCCGCGCCCATCACGGCAATTTCGGCGGTCGGCCAGGCGAATACGCGGTCGGCACCCAGGTCTTTGCAGCACATGGCGATATAGGCGCCGCCGTAGCACTTGCGCAGAATCACCGTGACTTTCGGCACAGTGGCCGCCGAGTAGGCGAACAGCATCTTGGCGCCGTGCCGGATGATGCCTCCGTATTCCTGCTGCACGCCCGGCAGAAATCCCGGCACGTCCGCGAAAGTCAGCAGCGAAATATTGAAGGCATTGCAGAAACGGATGAAGCGCGCCCCCTTGTCGGACGCGTCGATATCCAGCACGCCGGCATTCACTGCCGGCTGGTTGGCAATGATCCCCACCGTCCGGCCCGCGATGCGCGCAAATCCCACCACGATGTTCGCCGCATACCCGGATTGCACCTCCAGAAAATCGCCGAAATCCACGAGCTTGGTGATCACGTCCCGGACGTCGTAGCCCTTCTTGCCATCTACGGGAACTATGTCGTCAAGCGCGGGATTGGGATCGACATTGGGATCGCCTTCCACCCGGGGCGGATCTTCCAAATTGTTCGAGGGCAGGAAACTCAGCAGTTTCTGGCACAGCAGCGCCGCGTGCTTGTCGTCCTCGGCCACGAAATGGATCACCCCGGAATGCAGCATGTGGGCCTCCGGACCGCCCAATTCCTCCGCCGTGACTTTTTCGCCGGTGACGCTCTTGATTACCTGGGGTCCGGTGATAAACATCTGCGCTTTGCGCGTCTGAATGATGAAATCGGTAAGCGCCGGACTGTACGACGCGCCGCCCGCGCACGGCCCGCAAATGAGCGAAATCTGCGGCACCGCGCCGGAAAGCATGACGTTCGTGTAGAACACCTTTCCGTACCCGGAAAGCGAGTCGATACCCTCCTGCACACGCGCGCCGCCGGAATCGTTGATGAAGACGAAGGGCGAGCCGGTCTTCAGCGACTGTTGCATGATCTCGGCCACCTTGATGGAGTGCACCTCGCCGGCCGAACCGCCGGAGACCGTGAAATCCTGGCTGGCCAGGTGGATCAATCGTCCTCCCACCGATGCCGCGCCGGTGACTACGCCGTCGGCCGGCAGGTTCTTGCCCGCAAGACCGAATAATGTCGACCGGTGCTCCGCGAACAGCCCCGTTTCGTCGAAACTCCCCGTGTCTACCAGCGCGTCGATTCGCTCCCGCGCCGTCAGTTTTCCACCCTGATGCTGCTTTTCCAATCGCGCCGATCCGCCGCCCAGCATCTCTTGGCTGCTGCGCTTGCGAAGATCCGCAATCTTCTCCTGCATGGTATGTAGTGCCATAGATAAGAACCCCTTTCGACTTACTGCCCAGCTCCTATTTGGCCGGCGACACAGTTACTTTGTGCGTCTTTCCGTTCAGCTTCACGTCGTACATGATGGTTGCCCGCACCGATCCTTTCCCGTTCTCGACCGGAGCTTTGGGCGCTGCCGCAGGCGCTTCCGGCGCCGGCGCGGCGCTCACATTCCTCGGCCCCTCCGCCCGCGTGCTGAAAAACTTGGGCGCTACTTTCGGGAACATGGCATAAGTGAGAACATCCTCGTCCGACCCGTTCGATCCGGCGAGCGCCACCGTGGCATCGCGCAACTCGTGCCACTCCGGCTTGAGCAGGTCCGCCGGCCGGTGATTAATGGGAGTTTTGCCGGTCTGTTTCGCCGCCAGCTCGATCACGCGCCGGTCGCGCTGCCCGATGGTCTCGCCGTAATAGCCGAGCATCAGGTCGGCGAACTCGCCGGTGAGCACCTTGTACCGCCCCATCATCACGTTGAACACCGCCTGGGTTCCCACAATCTGGCTCGAGGGCGTCACCAGCGGGGGGTACCCCGCGTCGGCCCGCACTTTGGGCACTTCGGCTAAGACTTCGTCCATGCGATTCCCGGCGCCTTGCTGCTTCAACTGGCTCTCCATATTAGAAAGCATGCCGCCAGGAATCTGGCTGGAGAAAATCTCCGTTTCGACGCCGGTGATGTTCGAGAGGAATTCCTTGTACCGCGGCCGGACCCCGGCGAAATACTTTTTCAGTTTGATGAGCCGGGCTTTGTCGAGCCGGGTTTCGAAGGCGGTGCCCTCGAGCATTTCCACCAGGCTCTCGGTGGGATTGTGGCCCGGCCCCAGGCTGAGGGAGCTGATGGCCGTGTCCACGCAATCCGCACCGGCTTCGATGGCCTTCATCAGGCTCACCATGGTCACGCCGGTGGTGGCGTGAACGTGTACGTGCACCCGGACATCTTCGCCGCAGGTTTCCTTGATGCCCTTGACGATGTCGAATGCCGGTTGGGGCTTGAGCAGCGCGGCCATGTCTTTAATGCAGATGGAGTCGCATCCCAGGTCGAGCAGTTTCTCCGCCATCTCCACGAAATCGCCGGCGGTGTGAAGGGGACTCACGGTGTAGCAGATGGTGCCCTGCGCGTGCTTTCCGGTGCGCCGCACAGCGGCGATCGCGCGCCGCAAGTTACGCATATCGTTGAGAGCGTCAAAGACGCGGAAAACGTCCATACCGTTCTCCGCGGCTTTATCCACGAAGCGGTCCACCACGGTATCTTCGTAGTGCCGGTAGCCGAGCAGGTTCTGGCCGCGCAGCAGCATCTGCAGGCGGCTGTTGGGAAGGAGTTTGCGGAACTTCCGCAGGCGCTCCCAGGGGTCTTCGTTGAGAAACCGGATGCAGGAATCGAATGTCGCGCCGCCCCAGCACTCCACACTCCAATAACCCGCCGCGTCGATATCGGCGCAGGCCGGGACCATGTCTTCCATTGCCATCCGCGTCGCCATCAGGCTCTGATGCGCATCGCGCAGGACCAGTTCGGTTACATCAATTGTTTTGGACATAGAGATCGCTCTCCGCCGGCTCTACTGTCATCAAATGCTCCAACTTGTACGACAGCGATGCCAGCGAGTAATACAAATCCTCGTTCTGTAAAATAATTCCGCGCGGAACCCGGATGTGGGCCGGAGCAAAATTCCAGATGGCACGAATTCCGCCGGTCACCATGAGATCGGCTACAGATTGCGCCGCGCCTCCGGGAGTGGCAATCAACCCCATGGGAGTGCCCGTGTGGCGCACAAAATCGGGCAGGCAAAATAGCGGACGCACTTCCAGACCGTGAACCATTTGGCCGATTTTTTCGGGATCGATATCGAAAGCGGCCACAATCTGCATTCCGTGGGTACGGAACTTCCCATATCCCATCAGCGCGCTTCCCAGGCTTCCCGTTCCGGCCAGCACCGCCGATTTGGGGCGGTTCAAGCCGAGAAAATTCTCGATCCAGCGAACCAGGTCCTCCAGCGGATACCCCACACGCGGCTTGCCGACAATTCCGGTCATTTCGATATCTTTGCGCACCAATGTCGCGTCCAGCCCCAGTCCGCGCGCCAGGTCGGCGCAGGATACAGCGTGTACCACCGCTGCCGCCTTCACGTCCTGAAGCCAGCGGTAATAAATCGGGAGCCGGCGGAGAGTGGCTTCGGGGACGTCATGATGCGGCGGCTTCATATCGAGAATTTAATATCGAGAAGTGGTTATCGAGAACGTCTTCTCGATTTAAATTTACTACATCGCAAGCACGATATCAAGAGCTTAAGATCTGTTTAATCAGGTTTTAAGGGATTTTATTGAGAAGATGGAACTTAGCTGGTGTGCAAGGCCTGAGTCGTATCGTGCCGGATTCTGCAACAGAAAAAGGCGGGCAAGAACTAAATCTTGCTCGCCGGTGTGCCGTGAAAAGCAGTATTAGTGCCCGGGACCGCCGGGCGGAGGACCTCCCGGACCGCCGGGACCGCCACCGCCCGGACCGTGCCCGAGCGGCTGAAGGGTGGTGTATTTCGCCTGTTGGGTGGTTGTCAGGCTGGCGTAGAATGTGGCGTCGGTAGTCGCGTCATTGGTGATTTGCTGGGTGGTGAGACTTCCGATCGCGGCCGCCGCGGCGGCGATTCCGCTATTGGCGGTGATCGCCGTCTGCAGGGTGGTCCGCGCCGCCTGCATCTGCGTCTGCAGCGATTGATCGACCGTGACTTCGCTGGTGAAAAGCGTGGTGGCGTTGGCCTGCTGGTCGCTCGTGAGATCCAGGAGTGTGGTCAGGCGGGCCACGATGTTGGCTGCGACTTGCGCCGGTGTCGGCGGTGTGGGGGCGGTGGTGGTACCCGTCGTTTGCGCGCACACGCAGACCGCGACGAGCATGGTTAGCAGAACTGTTCGGAGGATGTTTCGGTTCATTCGATTCTTACAACTCCTTCCTGAGTTGGTGAAATTGCTGCCCGTGTAGACGGAGGCGGGTTCGGTGGGGTTTACAGGGTGCCAGCCGCCTCGCGAAGTGTGCTTAGTAGTCCTTTCCACGGGTTCGAATCGGTGCTTTCACCGGTTTGAATTACGAGAATAAGACATTAGAATTAGGGCAGTTCCAAAAAGCCCGTTACGAGAGACCTGCATGACTTGGGCACATCCAACCCGGACCGCCGGGCAATTCGATCCATATCCCACCGAGTGGTCGTTGAGCAGCAGCCCGACTCGCGAAGACGAGAAACGCCCGCCGCAGTCCGAGACCAACATTCCGGCAGCCGAAGAACGGGAGCCCGCCGCCTAGATCGCTGGAAAACCATCAGGATAGAATGCGCGCGGCGATATACTGATGCTTCTATGAAGCTGCTCCCGCTCGTCTATGCGCTCTTTGCCGCGAGCCTGGCGTTCGCCCAGGAGCCGGCGGAACTTGATCGCAAGCTTAGCGACAAGATCGCCGACACGGTAAAGAAAAGCGGTGTTCCGAGCGCCTCCGTTGCCGTCGTGCTGGATGGAAAACTGGCCTTCGCCAAGGCTTTCGGCGCCGCTACCACCGAGACGCGCTACCCCGTCGGTTCCATCAGCAAGCAATTCACCGCCGCTGCGATCCTGCTGGCGCAGGAACAGCACAAATTATCGCTCGACGACAAGGTCTCGCGGTATTTTCCCGACCTTACCCGTGCCGGCGAGATCACCATCCGCCAGTTACTTTCCCACACTTCCGGCTACGAGGACTACGCACCGCAGGATTACATCATTCCCACGTGGACCCACCCCACGACGCCGGTCGCGATCCTCGACACCTGGGCCAAGAAACCGCTCAATTTCGACCCCGGCACGAAATGGCAATACAGCAACACCAACTATGTATTGGCTGCCGGGATTTTCGATCAAGCGGAGCAGCCGAAGCTCGTGCCATTTCTCCAAGAGATGATCTTCAAGCCTCTGAAAATGGAATCGGCCAACGATTGTTCCGTCTCCACGCCCCACGATGCCGAAGGTTACACCCGTTACGCCGGGGGGCCGCCGCGGCGCGTGGCGCGCGAGGCCGAAGGCTGGTATTACGGCGCCGGCGAGCTCTGCATGACGCCCCACGATGTCGCGCTTTGGGATATCGCTTTTCTCCACAAGGAGATCCTATCCGGCCATTCTTACGACGACTTCACCCGCGAAGTCCGCTTGCAGAATGGCGACCACACCAACTACGCGCTCGGCCTGCAAATCGGCGACTTCAACCACATTCCCACCATCTCTCATTCCGGGGAAGTTTCCGGATTCCTGGCCGCGAACACCGTCTATCCCACCCGCGATGCCGCCATCGTCGTGCTCACCAACGAAGATGGCGTCGATTTGATCCGGCCGCTCACGACACAGATCGCTACGACTCTCTTCCTGCCGCCCGAACCGCCCGCCGCGCTGGAAAAAGACAACGCGCAGGTAAAATCGATACTCCTGTCGCTCGCGAAGGGCACCCTCGATCGCTCGCTCTTCACAGACGATGCCAATGCATACTTCACGGCACAGGCGCTCGGCGATATCCGCCAGTCGCTGGCCCTGCTAGGCAAATTGCAATCGGTGACGCGCACCAGCGAAAGCCTCCGTGGCGGCATGACCCATCGCGGCTACCGCGCCGTTTTTCAGAAGAAGACCGTATCGCTTAACATCTACGTGATGCCGGACGGCAAATACGAGCAGTACCTGGTGGTCGAGTAGGCGCTATTGTCCGCCCCGTTCCTTGGCCAACTGGGCCTGGAATGCGGCTTCCAGGGCGTCGACGGCGGCGCGATAACCGGCGGGGTCGACGAAACGCTTGGGATCATAGGGATCTCCCGGTTGGTATTTGCGGTGCAATCCGAACTGGCCGGCATGAGACGCGAGGAAGATATCCGGATGGAGGTCCTTCTGCACCGCGAAGGTGTGGGCATAATCGGCGGCTATATTAGGATATTTCTGGTTGTCGAGCAGTCTGACGCCGGGGTTGATGCTCCCCATGTTGGCAATCAGAACGGCATAATCGTGTCCCCCATCGCGCTCGGTGAATTGGTAGCTCGCCGCCCCCTTGGTATGCCCGGGACTGAGAAGGACGGTCAGTTCCGTTCCGCCGAGTCCGACTTTTTCTCTGTCGCGCAAGGTTTGATCCACGTGGACGGGTTCAAACCACGCAGTTCTGTCCTCTCCGAATCGGAAATCGGTCTTCCCTCCGCTTTCGAACAGCGATACCTCCGGCCCGGTGGCCGCGAGGCGCGCCCCGGTAAGCCGCTTGACTTCCGCCATCGCGGCAACGTGATCGAAGTGCGCGTGCGTCGCCAGCAGCAACTTGATATCGCCGAAACGGAATCCCAGCTTCTCGACATTCCCGCGAATCTGCGCCGCCGAGCCCGCAAGTCCGGTGTTGACGAGAATATCTCCCGCCGGGGTGACGATGAGGTAACAGGCCAGATCGTACGTGCCGACGTAATACAAATTGCCGACGATCCGAAAAGGCGGGAACGGCCGGATCATTTCATTGGAAGCGATCTCCTTCGCCGACTGGCCGGCTGCCGCGAACGCCGCGAACAGGAGCACCCAAATGCGCGTCATGGATCTGAGTATAACGTCTCACTTTCGCAGATCTCCTGGCGCGGGCGTCCGTGCGACACTGGCTGCATGAGCGTGATCTTTCTGTCGGGTCCGATCGGTGCCGGAAAAACGGCGGTCGCGCAGGAATTGCTCCGGTTGCTCCCTCCACCGCTGGTTTATATCGAGGGCGACACCTTCTGGTCGTTCATCCATAATGGCGGCGAGCGCGGCCCACGGGACAACTTCCCCGTGCTGGTGCGTTCCATGACGGCGGCCGCAATCCCGTTCGCGCGCTCGGGTTTTCGCGTTCTGATTGACTTCTCCATACCGCCGTTGTTCGTAGACACGGCACGCAAGATCCTCAAGGAAGTACCTTTTGATTTTGTGCTGCTGCGTCCCAGCCTGGAGGTTTGCGTGAAACGGGCGGCCTCGCGGAAGGAGGGTGCCATTACCGACGCGAGAGTGACCGATTTCTATCCCCTCTTCGAAGGTGGCGGCGTGGAAGCAATTTGCGAAGACACTGCCGACCCGGTGTCACTCGCTCAGCGAATCGCCGAGGGACTGAATAACGGACGGTTCCGGGTTGGAGGATTGTGAACCGGCGGCGAAGCGATGCCGCTCGTCCTTACCCCTGCGGCCGATTCTTGGCCTGCTCCATCGCGATCTGATTAATGTGGGACAGCGCCCTGGCGCCGCTGGCGCCCTCGATGGCCTTCACGGCAATGTCCTGCACCTGCTGCTTCGCGTCGGCGAGCTGTTTCTCCAGCGCCGCGATGTGCGCGTGTTGGCCGGCGACGGTGTCCTCCAGCGTCTTGACGCGCAGTTCGCCGAAACGCTTCTCGGCCTCGGCGTCCTTCTTCATGACCATGATGTCCGGTTGCAGACGCGCTTCCGTCTCGCGCCGCGATCGCTCGGCCGCGGCGTTGGCTTCCGCTTCCAGGCGCTTCGGGAACCCCTCGGATTCCTTGCGCAGCCGCGCCAGTTCTTCCTCTTGTTCTTTCAACGCCGCTTCCCGCTGCTTCCAGCTCTTTTCGAGCGACTCCTGTTTTTCCTGGTTCTTCTTCTCCTGCAAGCGAATCTCTTCGTCGTACTTGTCCTGGGCCTTTTTGCGCTCCTGGGTCTTTTTGTATTCGAAGTCCTCGGCTTCCCGCTGGCGCTGCTTTTTGAGCGCTTCCTCCTGCTCCTTGCGATCGCGCTCGACGCGGGCTGTTTCCGCTTCCCACTCCGCGCGCCCGCCGGCGATTTCGGTTTCGAGATCCTGCTTTTGGCGCGCGTAATCCTGGACCATCTGATCGAGAGCGGTGGCGGCGACATCGATCTTGTGCAGGCGCTCCACCTCCTGGCGCTCGAGCTCGACCGCCTCGTGCACGGACGCGAGGAGTTGCACCTCGTCGGTCAACTTTACCGAAAGGCCGGAGAGCGCTTTCGAGATCTCGAGTCCCAAGGCGGACACACGCTGGACCACCGATTCCACGCTGACACCCGCGACGGCCTCTCTCACTTCGGCTTCGTGGCGGCGGGCAGCATCTTCGATTTTCGGATCGCGGGATTCGCGGGTAGCGGCGGCCTGCTCCTGGATTTCATCGAACTCGCGTTCGACTTCGGCTCTGGTACGCTTGGCGCGGATGGGGGCTTTGGCGGATTTGGTAGGCATGGTAACTGGCTCCGATCCCTGAGGGTAACAAAAGTGGAACGGGAGGGTGTGGCGAGGAGCCGGGTCGGTCGCTGGGTACTGGCACAATCCATTGGCGCGGAGGGGAAGCGGAAGACGACATAATGCCGGATTACCGGGAGCTGGGGGTGACTGCCAGCGGCGAGGGGGGAAGGGCGGTCGCACTTTCCGGAAAACCACATATCGGGAGCCAACGTTGTCGCCCGCCTTGGTCGCGTCCGAAGAAGGGTGCGATGGGGCGGGGAGGGGTATCCCTTCAAATTCGCTCCAGGCCATCGCGGAAAAACGGACCATGGTCCGCTCGGCCTCGCGGCTTAATTCGGGGCTAATTTCGCAGGCCCTTCGTTATTGGGCTGTCATTTGAATTCCGCCCTCCGCTCGATGAGTCGCGCACGTCGTGACCAGGGGCATTCTCGCGGGGCGGATGGCCGATTCGCACACCTCCGGCCGCTGGAGATTGCTGGCGACGATATTGCTCGGAGCTCAAACACCGGCGCTCGGAGCGCCCGGAGCGCCCGCAGCACCCGGAGCGATCCCCTATGCAAGTGTGCGGCTGTGGACTAAAATGTGCTGAGGAGTATCAGGTGCTAAAATGCGCTATCGCATTGTCAGGTTTTGGGCTATCGCCTTCAGGGTGCAGTCGCAGGTAGTCAAATCCCTGGTAGCCCCCAATTGGAACCGCTGCTTGAGAGCCGGCTCCATGGGAGTGATCTTTAGCCTTGCACTGACTGCTACGGCACGAGCACCGAGCATTACGACCGTCAAGGCCTCCTCCGTCACCGATACCACAGCCGTTCTGGGTGCGTTGCTGGCTGCAAACGGGCCGGACACGCGGGTCTGGTTTCAGTTGAGCACCGACAGCTCCACGATCGGAGCCATGTCTACGCCGCTCCAACAAGCCGGCGCTACCTCCGGCCCCGTCTCCGTCACCACCGCAGTCTATAATCTGGCCGCAAATACGACCTACTACTTTCGGGCGCTTGCCTCCAATAGCGCGGGGACTAGCGTCGGCGCAGTCGGCACGTTTACTACAGCCGTGGCCAACTTCTGCTTTGTCTCAGGGACCATCACGCTGTCCGGCGTTGGTTTAGGAGGTGTTGGCGTGGAGTTCGAGGGGCCCTGTGACGGATCGGTCACGACAGACGCCTCGGGAAACTACGGCATAGAGGCCCCCGCCGTCGGCAGCTATATTGTGACGCCCTCGGCGAACGGATATACGTTCATTCCGCCCAGCGTCAGTATTACAAACTGCAACGGTCAAGTCGCGAACTTCGTGGCCAGTGTGTTTACGCCGGTACCACCACCGACCACTGTGGTGAGCTTCGACGGCGCCAACGGTGCTGCGCCTTTGGCCGGTTTGATGCTCGCAAACGACGGCAACTTCTATGGGACCACGTCCGCCGGCGGCGCCAACAACTTGGGAACAGTTTTCCGGCTTGCTCCTTCCGGTACACTGACCACGCTATATAGCTTTTCAGGCGGCGACGGCAGCAATCCTACAGCGGCACTTCTACAGGCGAACGACGGGAATTTTTACGGCACCACAGACGCAACCGGCGGCGGGACCCTCTTCCGGTTTACGCCACCGAGCGCGTTGACCACCCTCGTAAATGTGAACCAGCACGCGACCGCTTACCCTGCGGGCTCGCTCATACAAGGAGCCGATGGCAATCTCTATGGTGCCACGTCGGGCGCTGGGGCATTTGAGCCGCCCGTAATCTTCCGTAGTACGCTGAGCGGCAACCTCTCCACCGTCTACACATTTAACTGGCTCACATTCGATAGCCCTGCGAGCGGATTGTTGCGGGGCAAGGACGGTAATCTGTATGGCACGGCCGACGGGGACGGAACTACTGGCGGGCCCGGCGAGGTATTCGGCATGACGCCCGCCGGATCCATCATTGCGTCCTACACCTTCTGCTCAAGCCCCGCTTGTGCTGACGGCCAAAATCCCGCTTCTGCGCTCGTCCAGGGTACTGACGGCAGCTTCTACGGGACGACCGAACTAGGGGGAGCGTACGGGGCCGGTACGATCTTCAAATTCACTCCGGCCGGTACACTGACCACGTTACACAGCTTTAACGGAGGGGATGGCGCAAGCCCTTACGGCCTGCTGCTAGCCTCCGACGGCAATTTCTACGGCACAACGGGCGGCGGCGGCAGCGAGCTCGCCGGAACGATCTTCCAATACACTCCCTCCGCTGTTCTCACGACGCTGCACAGCTTCACTCAGAATGACGGCGCAGATCCGCGGAGCACGCTAACGCAAGGCGCAGACGGCAGCCTTTACGGCACGACCTTGTCAGGGGGAGCAAACGGGCAGGGAACCGTTTTTCGGCTCGCTCTTCCCCAGGCCTGGCCGGTGATCTTTCCAAGCTCGGGATTGGTGAGCGCAGCCAGTTTCCAGACGGGTATTGCGTCCAACTCATGGATTACCATTCTCGGGAGCAATCTTTCGCCCAGGACTGATACGTGGGCGAACGCTGTAGTAGGAGGAGTCCTCCCGACGTCGCTGGATGGTGTGAGCGTTAGCGTTGGCGGGCAGCCCGCCTACGTTGCATACGTCAGCCCGACTCAGATCAACGCTCTGGCCCCGAACCTCTCGCCCGGGACCGCCTTAGTAACTGTCGCGAACGGTTCGACCCCCAGTGAGCCGGTCAGCTCAATTGTTCAGACCTTGCAACCGGCGCTGTTCCAGTGGGGCAATTACGCCGTCGCCACTAGCGCGGATTATAGTCCGGCTGTAAAGAACGGAGCCATCCCCGGTCTGAACACGGTGCCAGCCAAACCAGGCGACACGATCATCCTTTGGGGAACTGGCTTCGGTCCCACCACTCCCGCTATGGTGCCAGGGATGGTCGTGCCTTCCGGCGTTACGTACAGCACGGCAAGTCCCGTTTCGGTTGCGATCGGAGGCGTCGGCGCGACTGTTCTTGGCGCCGCATTGACGCCGGGGGACGCGGGCCTTTATCAGATCGCCATCCAGATCCCGACTGGGCTGGCAGACGGCGACTATCCAATTGTGGCGACCATTTCCGGGGCGCAATCGCCGTCGAGTGTGTTGATCACTGTTCAGCAATAGTGGCCCCTCGATTCAGGCCGTAAGACCGGCCAACAACTTTTTACGCTCGTTCCCTCCCAGGAGGTCGCGAAAACCGCCGGTCCCGGCGATTTTCGTCAGAGCCGGTGTATAGGAAGCGTCGGTCGATTGTACGGTGCTCGGACGAAACGCCTGCCAGGTTTACGGTGTCACCGATCCAGTAGCCCGATGCGGACACAACAAACATGAGCAAGTGATTTCTTGTCGATCTCGAAAGTCGAGCCATCATCAAAA
>DATJMA010000004.1:0-14460 GCA_035509055.1 Bryobacteraceae bacterium
GCGGTCATCATGACCGCCCCCGCCACCATCATGCTGGCCAAGATCTTCGTTCCCGAAACCGAAAAGCCGGTGACCGCCGGCCGAGTGGACGTCAAAATCGAAAAGACCGCCGTCAACGTCATCGATGCTGCGGCCCAAGGAGCGGGCGACGGCCTCCATCTGGCTCTCAACATCGCCGGCATGCTCATCGCGTTTCTCGCCCTCATCGCCATGGTCAACGGCATCCTCGGCGGCATCCACACTTTGCCGCACATGGGCTGGCTGCCGCCCTCGCTGGAAAAAATCTTCGGCGTGGTCTTTGCGCCGGTGGCCTGGATTCTTGGCGTGCCCTGGAAGGATGCCGGCGCCATCGGCGATCTGCTTGGCACGCGCCTGGTCCTCAACGAATTCGTGGCCTTCCTCAAGCTCGGTCCGATGAAGGCGAGCCTCGATCCTCGCTCCTTCACCATCGCCACGTACGCCCTCTGCGGCTTTGCCAATTTCAGCTCCATCGCCATTCAGATCGGCGGCATCGGCGCGCTGGCGCCCAACCGCAAATCGGACCTGGCCCGTCTGGGCCTGCGCGCCGTAGCCGCCGGCACCATGGCTAATTTCATGTCTGCGTGCATTGCCGGGATGCTTCTGTGACGACTTCCGAGCCTCAACCGCAGGAAGCGGTCCAGGAAGCCGCGCGGTACATCGAGGCGCACACCGAACTGCGTCCGGCCGTAGCCGTTGTCCTGGGCAGCGGCCTGGGCGCGTTCGCCGACGAACTGGAAGCCCGTCTCGACCTCGCTTACTGCGACATTCCCGGCTGGCCCGTTTCCACCGCCGTGGGCCACGCCGGCAAGCTCTGCCTCGGCACGCTGGACGGCGTCGAAGTCGCCGTCATGGCCGGCCGCGCTCACCTCTACGAGGGTAATTCGCCGGCCCAGGTCACTCACGGCGTCCGCACGCTCCATGCTCTCGGTGTCCGCTCCATCGTTTTCACCAACGCCGCCGGCGGCATCAACACGGAACTGGAGCGCGGCGGCCTGGTTCTCGTTTCTGATCACATCAATCTACAAGGGTGCAATCCGCTCGTCGGCGGCCCGCATTTCATCGACATGTCGGACGCCTATTGCCGCGACTACCGCCAGATCGCACTGAACGTGGCCACCGCCCTTTGTATTCCGCTGAGCGAAGGCGTTTATGCCGCCATGCTTGGCCCGTCCTATGAGACCCCGGCCGAAATCCGCATGCTGCGCACGCTCGGTGCGGACGTCGTCGGCATGTCGACCGTGCCGGAAGTGATCGTAGCCAATCAACTCGGGATGAAGGTGCTGGCGATATCCTGTGTCACCAACATGGCCGCCGGTGTACTGCCGCAGAAAATCAGCCATCAGGAAGTGCTGGAAACCGGTGCGCAGGTTCGCGACACGCTCATTCGCTTCCTGAAATCGCTCTTGCCGCGTCTGGTGGCCGCCGAACGGAGCCCGGCCCTGGCATGACCGACCCTCTCGTTGCCGCTGCTCTGGCCGCCCGCGCCCACGCCTTCGCCCCGTTTTCGAAATTCCACGTCGGCGCGGCCCTGGAGGATTCCGCCGGCCGCATCCACACCGGCTGCAACGTGGAAAACGCCACTTACGGTCTCACCGTCTGTGCCGAGCGCGTGGCCGTTTTCAAGGCGATTTCCGAAGGAGTCCGCCCGCGCCAGTTCCGCCGTGCAGCCGTCGCCGCCGATACCGAGATTCTCAGTCCGCCCTGCGGCGCCTGCCGCCAGATTCTCTGGGAATTCTGTGGCAATATCGAAATCATCCTGGCCAACCCGCGCGGCCGGACCGAAACGTACCGGCTCCAAGACCTTTTCCCGAAGCCCTTCGATGCCAGCTATCTATAGTCAGATTGTTTTTGACGCAGAGACGCGGAGAAGCAGAGGATTCGTTTGGTTTTCTCTGCGCCTCTGCGTCTCTGCGTCGATTCTGTTCTCTCTTGTTTCCTCAGCGTTCGCCGCCGAGCCCGCCGATTGGATCTGGAGCGCCGGTTACGTCATCACCGAAAACCCGCAGCATCGCGTGATCGAAAACGGTGCCGTCGCCGTGCGCGCCGACCGCATTCTCGCCGTGGGCACTCGCGCCGAAATCGACGCCCGTTTCACTCCCCGCCAGCGCCTCGATCGCCCCGATGCCATCCTCGCTCCCGGTCTCATCAACACCCACACCCACGCCGCCATGTCGCTCCTCCGCGGCATTGCGGACGACTTGCGCCTCCAGGACTGGCTGGAAAAATATATCTTCCCCGCGGAAGCCAGAAATGTTTCGCCCGAGTTCGTCCGCTGGGGCACGCGTCTCGGCTGCCTGGAAATGCTGCTCGGCGGCACCACGACCTTTACGGACATGTATTATTTCGAGGACGTTGTAGCGGAAGCGGCCAAGGAGGCCGGCATACGCGGCGTGCTCGGCGAAACCATCATCGGCTTTCCGGTGCCCGATGCCAAAACTCCCGCGGATGCGCTCCGCTTTACAGAACGCTATCTCGCTCGCTTCCGCAACGATCCGCTCATCGTTCCCGCCGTCGCGCCTCACGCCATCTATACGAATTCCGATGCAACTCTGCGCGCTTCCCGCGCCCTCGCCAACAAATACAACGCGCCCCTCCTCATCCACGTAGCCGAAACCAAGAAGGAGCGCGACGACGTTCTGTCCCAGCGCCGCATGACGCCGGTGAAATTGCTCGATACGCTCGGCGTTTTCAATGGCCGTACCGTGGCCGCGCATTGCGTCTGGGTGAATGAGGCCGATATGGCCATTCTGAAATCACGAGGTGTTGGCGTGGCCCATTGCCCGTCCAGCAACACCAAGCTGGCCAGTGGCATCGCACCGGTTGCGCGCATGCTGGCGCTCGATATCGCCGTCGGCCTCGGGCCCGATGGCCCCGCCGGCAGCAACAACGATTTCAACCTCTTCGAGGAAATGGACCTCGCCGCCAAGCTGCAGAAGGTCACCACCTTCGATCCGCAGGCCCTCCCCGCTTCCGCCGCCCTGGAAATGGCCACCATTCGCGGCGCGCGTGCCCTCGGCCTGGAAAAGGAGATCGGCTCGCTTGAGCCCGGCAAGCGCGCCGATATGATCGTTGTCCGCCTCGACCGTCCCAACGCCGTCCCGCTTTACGATCCCATTTCCCAAATGGTCTATGCGCTCAAGGCCGATGATGTCGAGGACGTGATGGTGAACGGAAAGACGGTTGTACGAGATGCGAAGATTCTCACACTGAATCAGGTTCAGATTCTCGCCAAGGCCCGGGAGTATCGGGAAAGAGTCCGCGCCTCTCTCGCCGCGGCGCAATAAAGGGCCGGCTCCGGGGCGCCCATGGGTGGGCGATTCCCAACAGCGCTCCCCGCCGTATCGCTGCCCACATGCGTCACTTTCCTTTTCGTCCGCTTCGCGCCACCTTGAAAGTAGAATGGCCCGGGATGCGGAACGAATCGAGCGCCTGCAGGATGCCATGCGCGCCGCCGGATTGGATGCAATAGCCTGCGGTCTGCCCACCAATGTGTTGCTTTGCACCGGTTATTTTCCGGTGGTGGGGACGTCCTTTACCATCCTGACTCGCGAAGGCGAGTGCTTCCTCTACGCGCCGGAGGACGAAAGAGAGCTGGCCGAGTGCCGCTGCGCCGAGCGCACGTTTTTTTATCGCCCGGAAGGCATCCCCTCTCTGCACCGCCGGATCTGCGCCACCTGCTCCATTGAGGGCAAGGTAATCGGCTTCGAATGCGGCGAGCTTTACGAGCCCGCCTCCTATGCCTCCATTCACCTCTTCCACACCGCCGTCCCCGAGTTGCTCGAAGGCGCGGTCCTCCGCCCTGCCGATGAACTGCTGGCGCGCGTAAAGGCGGTGCTCACGCCCATCGAGACCGATCGTGTCCGCCGCGCCTGCCGCATCGCCCAATCCGCGTTCGAACACGGTGCGGACTACCTGGCGCCCGGCCTGAAGGAAACCGAAGCAGCAGAAGCCTTCCGCGGCCCGCTCGTCACCATTGGCACCGGGTTCGAGGGCGTCAGCCGCGCCGAGGGCTTCGTCTCATGCATGTCCGGGCCCCACTCGGCCCAGGCTTGGGGCGCCTATGCCCGCTCCCGTGCACGCGAAATTGAGATCTCCGATTTCGCCCTCGTCCACTGCAACTCGCACGCCGACGGCTATTGGACCGACATCACCCGTACCTGGTGCATGGGACCGGCCGGTGAGCGCCAGTGGCGCATGTACGATGCCGTGTTTGAAGCCCGCCAGGCGGCGTTCGAGACGATCCGCCCCGGCATTCGTGCCCGTCAGGTCGATAGCGCCGCCCGCGAAGTGCTCACCGCCCACGGCTTCGGAAGCGAGTTCAAACATGCCGCCGGCCACGGCGTCGGTTTCGACGCGATCAACCACTGCGCCCATCCGCTCATCAGCCCGGAATCCGACGATGTGCTGGAGACCGGCATGGTCTTCAACATCGAGCCGGCCGTCTATATAGACGGTTTCGGCGGCCTGCGCCACTGCGACATGGCCGCCGTAACCGAAACCGGCGCCGAACTGCTAACCCCGTTCCAATGCTGCATCGAGGACCTGATCCGATGAGATCTCACATGCCCTTTCCGCGTCTGGCGCTGCCGCACATGGCGCACATTCGCCGCAATCTGCCTTCCCAGCGTGTGCCCGATCCGCGCCACGAAGTGCGCTGCCAGTTGCTCGATCTCGGCCTGCGCGAGAAGATCCGCCCAGGCGCCCGCATCGCCATCACTGCCGGCAGCCGTGGTATGGGCGGCTTCCTCGAACTGCTGTCCGGAATCGTGGATGCGGTGAAGGAAGCCGGCGGCCAGCCCTTCCTCGTTCCCGCCATGGGCAGCCACGGCGGCGCCGTGGCGGAAGGGCAGACGGAGATTCTGCGTCTTCTCGGCGCCACCGAAGAGGCCGTCGGTGCTCCCATCTGCGCCTCCATGGACACGTACGTCCTCGGCAAGGCCAAAAACGGCGCCGTCGCCCATCTCGACACCTGCGCCGCAGAGGCCGATGGCATCATCGTCTTCGGCCGCACCAAGACCCACCCCGAATCGGCGGAAAAGCTCGCGTCCGGTCTGCTCAAGATGACCGTCATCGGCCTGGGGAAACAACGCGGCGCGCAGGAAGCGCACAGCCACAAACTTTGGGATTCCGTCCGCCAGGTTTCCGAAATCACCATGGCCAAATCCAAAATCATCTTTGGCGTCGCCGTGGTGGAAAATCCCTATCGCCAGCCCATGGTTATCGAAGTGGTCGAGCCCACCTACGACGCCTTTCGAAAATCCGACGAGCGCCTGCTCGAACTCGCCCGGTACAATCTGCCCAGGCTCCCTTTCAACAAAATGGACTTGCTGGTCGTGGATGAGGTCGGCAAAACTATCTCCGGCAGCGGCATGGATCTCAACGTCATCGGCCATGAACGCGCTACCGGCGTCAAAAAGCGCGGCGAGCCGGATATCAACCGCATTGCAGCCCTTTCTCTCACCAAGCCGTCGCTTGGCAACGGCCTCGGCATCGGCCTCGCCGATTTCACGACCCGCCGATTCATGGACGAGTACGATCCCGCCGCGACTTATATCAATCTCCTCACCGCCACGGAACCCGATTCCACCACCCATGAAGGGCCGCTCCCGCTGGCGCTCGATTCCGACCGCGAGGCCATCGAAGTGGCCCTCTACAGTGCGCTCCCCAAATCCGTTCCCCGCGTCTGCCGCATTCGCGATACCGCCAGCCTGGAGGAGATGTGGGTTTCCGAGCCCCTTCTAAAAGAGCTGGGTGACGGCTTCATCGTTCAGGAGTCCCTGCGCGAGTTGCCGTATGACGCCAACGGCAATCTGTTCTGAGTAGGGCAGGCTGGCAGCCTGCGGCGGATTGGCAATCCGCCCCCCCGATCTCCGAAAACCACGCAGATGGTTCCGTGTCCCCTCTGCGTCGGTCCCGTGTTTATCGGGTCTAACGATGTCTCCCGCCGGCCTAGCTGAACAGCCCGGCCAGGGCCGATTTGCCCAGCACGTAAACCGCCCACGGCACCACCACCGCCGTCAGGGCTCCGCCGAAGGAAAGCTTCCGGCCCCCGCCCGCTTTCAGCCCCGTGGCGATCAGGAAGATCATCCAGAATGAGAACAGGTCGATCGAAAGGGCCAGCGAATAGACAAATTTTGCGGTAGCCTGCGGATCGAGAAACGCGGCAACGTTGAACGCAAGCGGATTCTGAATATTAAAGTCCGCGGGGTTCTTGAGCAACATCACCACGATACCCAGAAGCGAGAAAATCACGCTGGGTAGACCCGCGTAACATACCACCGAGAAAATCTGCCGGAATTTCAGCCCTGCCGACATCATAGCCGTCATGCCCAGCAGAACGGATGCGACAATCAGGTAGCCGATCGGGACGAAGATCACCGTCAAATAGGTAAAAATCGGCGCGAACCTCGCGCCTTGCGTGATGGCTGCTTCGCGCTGGTCGGGCGTCATCTGAGCCGCTCGTGGGCTGTTGGCCAGTTGCTGGCGCATCATCTGTTCCCAACCCACGTGATGGCCGTAAGTAAGGGAAAACGCCAGCACGGCAACTACAATCACGGCCAGGGGTAGCAGCCACGTCGGCCGGCGGCCGATATCCTCGAAGGTCTTTCCCGGCTCGAAGAAGATGCCGGCGATCCGCGCGAATGGGCTCATCCCCGTGGGCGAAGCTTCCGGAGTTGGCGCAGGTTCGGGAGTCATATGACGGAGATTGTACACCCGGCTGCCCTAAAGAGCTATTCGGCGGCCGCTACCGGCCGATCATGACGCCCACGGCAGCCGGCTGAACATCCAGTTTCTGGATGTGGTGGCCCAGTTCGAATGGACGGCCCACCGCTGCGTCGGGATAGAGCGGAATCAGGAAATTCTGGATCAGGAAATCCAGCGTGGCGCCCTCGATCTCCATTCCCCCGATCTGCACCTGCTGCACCTCCACAGTGGCGTGTCCATCCGCCGATCGGATCCGTGCCGTTACGCTTACCGGCCTTTCGCCGGAGAGCAGCATGGAAAGCAGGAATCCGGGCGGGTTCCCCTGCGAGGTGCGCAACCGCGCAAAGTCGACGATCGCTGAACCCTTGGCAATTCCGGGTGCCGGAATCTCGACGTGCGTCTGGCGCACGCCATCCGGCGCCTCGTGCGCGGCGTAGGCGTTCAATTCCGCCGGGCTGATCGTCAGCAGCGTGCCCGGCCGTAGCCGGTCGGACGAAATATCGTCGAATTTCTGCCGTACCGACGTGTACGCGTCATACGCGAGCCCCAATCCGGCAAACAGGACGGGAATGACCAACAAACTGCGCAATCTCACCAATGGTTAGACGTTTTTCCAGCCGCCGGCGTTGCCGGGACAGGGTGTTTACACCCAGGTGCGTCAAGGGTCGCAGCCGCAGAACCTGTACGCTAACACCCATTGATTGATGGGCAAGGACTTACGTCTTGGCTTTGAGTGTGCTAAAGGAGATTCGGAGTTGTTTATGCCGGTTAATCCGATTTGGTTGATTTTGGGTCTGGTTGTCGCTATTCTCTCCGCCGCGGGTTGGCGGATCGGAAGCGCGTGGCTGCGGAATCGCGGCCCGCGGGCCATCACCTGTCCGGAAAATCAAAAGCCGGCGGGCGTGCGCGTGGATGACCGTCACGCGGCGCTGAGCGCCCTCAGGGGAGCGCCGGAGTTGCGGCTAGCCGATTGTTCGCGGTGGCCGGAGCGGGCCGGATGCGGTCAGCAATGTCTGGCGCAGATCCAATCTGCTCCGGATGGCTGCCTGGTGCGCAACATATTGGCGGAGTGGTACGAAGGGAAGGTCTGCGCTTATTGCGGTCAGGCTTTCCACCAGGTGGACTGGGCCGTGCAGAGACCCACCCTCATGTCCGCCGACAGAATCTCCGTGGAATGGAACCAGATCCCCGTCGATCAGTTGCGGGAGAAACTGGCGGCTGCGTTGCCGGTCTGTTTCGCATGTCATATGGCTAACACGCTGGTCCGGGAGCACCCGGATCTGGCCGTCGATCGGAGCGCCCTCGGGGCCCGTCGCACTCAGGCGTGAGCAGCCGCGTTTCCGGGTGAAGAAACCGGCTTTCGCTCTGCCTGAAGAGATTTGAGGGCCTCTCATGAAGATCCGAGCCTTGGCTCTGCTGCTGGCCGCGATGCCCGCGGCCGCAGGTAGCCGCCCCTCCGAATTACCCGTCGCCCTTTATACGTCTTTCCAGCAACCCGCCCCGCCCGCTGTGGTGGGGGCGATGCGCGCTGAACTGGGAGCCATTCTCGCGCCTTCGGCCATGCGCTTCGAATGGCGCTCCCTCGACAGTGTCAACGGCAGCGAAGTCTCCTCTGAGCTGGCTGTTCTCACGTTTAAAGGGCGCTGCGATGTGGAGGGGCTCACCTTCCAAACCGAGTCGGTCGGAGCGCTCGGCTGGACCCACGTCACTGACGGTGTAATCCTCCCCTTCGCCGATATCGATTGTGACCGGGTCCGCCTTTTCCTGCAGCGCGACTTGATTTATCTTCCTGCCGCCGAGCGCGAAGCTGCCTTCGGCCGCGCGCTGGCGCGCGTGGTGGCGCACGAACTTTATCACATCTTTGTCCGCACGGCTGATCATTCCTCGGACGGCATCTGCAAATCGGCATTCAGCACACAGGACTTGCTTTCCACTGATTTCCAGATCAAAGCGCGGAACATGTTGCAGCTGAAGCGCTATCTTCCTCACGGCGACTTAGTCGAATCGGCGGGCGGAACTTTCTAAGTCCTCGTCCGCACAGTTCGTGAACCTTACTGTCATTCCGGTACCATGCCTTGTTCGGGCTGCGGCATCTTAAAACTGCAACCGTACCAACTGGGCCGCTACGAGTTTGCCCGGGGCATGCCGCATCCGCTCCATTATCTCCACACTACCTAAGTCCTTGACCACAAATGAGGATGCTTCGAGTAGGTCAAAAACTGCGGTTCTGGCTCAGACTAAACTGAGTACTCGAGTTTTAAACCTAAGCAGATGTTGGCGGATGAAAATTGAACGTTACAGCACATACAATTGACCCAGCCAATAGGTAATGTTACCGATGGTACTCTTAAAACTCTCGTGTAGACTTTAACCAAATGGGAGCCGCGAAGATCCTCATTGTCGACGACGAAGTGGCGATCCGCGGGTTGCTGAAATCCGCGGTGGGCGGGCCGGAAGTGAATTTCTTCGAGGCGGATTCCGCCGAGGGAGCATTGGATTTCGCAAGGCGGAACCCGCCGTTTGACCTGGTCATCACCGATATCTTCATGAAAGGTATGAACGGCATCGATATGGCTCGCCGCCTGCGAGAGGGCGGTCACGCGGCTAAGTTCCTATTCCTCTCGGGTTACTGCGACCTGAATCTCGAGGATATGCTTTCGGAAGACTTCGATGCCCGCTTCCTTCCCAAGCCGTTCGCCCTTACAGAACTGGTTGCGACGGTGCGTATCCTATTGGAAGCCAGGCAATGGAGGATGCAATCGCCTCCTCGGATGCGGCGGCGGGCATAAGTACCCTTGCGGCGAAAAGGCCGGCGTTCGCCGTCGGTACCGGGGCATCGTGGAGGATGGCTCTGCGCCGGCGCTCTTACTCTTCCACGATCAGCCGCGGGTTGTCCGAAAAAACCGCGTCCACTCCCAATTCCCCCAGCCGTCGGTACGCCGCCGGCGTGTTTACCGTCCAGGCGTGGACCCGCAGCCCCGCCATATGCGCCTCTTTCACCAGTTCTCGTCCGGTGCGCCGGTAATCGGGATGGATGGCCCATGCTCCCATCTCCACCGCGAATTTCAACGCGCGCCGCACCGGCAAGCCCGTGGTCAGCGCAAACCGGATGCGCCTTCCAATTCCCCCGAGCTCCGACCAATCGAACGACGACATAATGGTCCGCTCCTCCAGCCGGCGGTTCAGAATCAAGTTCTTTACCTCAGCCGAAATTCCCGTCTGCTTCAGTTCGATATGAAATTCGGTATCGGGAAAGCGATCGAGCACGTCCGCGAGCAGCGGAATCCCGAACCGCCCGAGTTCGCTCGCGGTATAACGGCTTACAGCCCCGCGCCCCGGTGTCGTCCGGTTAACAGTGGCATCATGAATGATTACCAGTTTCCCGTCCCGCGAGCGGCGTACGTCGAATTCAATCGACGGTCGAAATCCGAGCACCGCCAGTGCTTCAACGGCGGCCTCGAAAGCGGAAACTGTATTTTCGCCCGCCCGCGGGGATCGGGCAGTGCTGCGGCACAAGCCGCGATGGCTGATAATGGCGGGCTGGCGCATTCTTCTTCCAGTTTAAAAGGAGCCGTCGGTTACCCGGCGGTCGAGCGGAAAGGAGTCGCGGTGATACTGGTGGTTGATGATGAAGTTCAGGTCCGCACCCTTGTGCGGGTCCTGGTCGAGCAGGCGGGCTATTCTGTGAGAGAAGCAGCCAACGCCGAGGATGCGCTCCGCATCGTCCAGGAACAGGCTGGGCCGCAACTCCTCCTGACCGACATCGTCATGCCGGGCATGAACGGCCTGACCCTGGCGGCTCGGGCCCATCACCTCCGCCCCAGTCTTCCCGTGATCTTCATGACCGGATTTGCCAATGAATACCAGGCCCAGCTCAGCGGCTCGGTATGCCTGCGCAAACCCTTCAAGCCCGCTGAGCTGATCACAGCCATTCAGGATGTAATTGGCCCTCCGAACCGCACCCAGTAGGGTAGGCCTCCCGGCCTGCCCGGCGCCGCAGGCGCCCGGTACATGTGGGGCAGCTTGGTAAGCTGCGGCGGATTGGCAATCCGCCTCTTCTACCGCTTGCGCTGGCCTTGCGCCTGGTGCCGCACCTTCTTCTTCATCGAGCCGCGCGCCACGCCTGAGGCACGCTTCGCCTTCGGTGCCGCCTTCTTGCGCGCCGTCCGCTTCACCTTTTTGCGCTCTGCCTTGTCGGTTACGTTCTTGGTGTTCATGAACTTCTTTTCAGCTCCTGCCCCGGCTCGCGCATCTGCGCCTTCAGCCTGGTGGTGACGTTCTTCCCGCTTATGAGTCCCTTTTCAATCCTGCGTACTTTTCGATGAGTTTCTTCAGCCCGTAACGAGGGAAGTTAACTGTGATCTTAGCATCTTCTCCTTCGCCTTCGCGCCGCACTACCGTACCCGTGCCGTATTTCGGATGTTCTACCGTCATCCCCGTACGCGCCCCGCGCCGTGGGGCCCCCGGCGGTGCGGGCAGCGGCTTGGTGGGAAGCGCCGGTTTCGGAATTCCCTGGCCCCCGGTCAACCCGCCTTTGCTTTGCTGGGGGGAAATCCCTGATGGCGCCTGCGGCTGGCGCGGCGGGTTGAACGGCAGTCCGCGCTCGCCGAAAAACTGCGAAATGTTCTCAATCGAATTGTAGGTCTTGCCAGTGAACGTGTTGCGGCGCGCGGTTTGCCGCACGTCATGCCGCTCGGTAAACAGGTCCACTTCGCCTGGTGCTTCGCGCGGCCCCAGGTCTTCGATCAGTTCCTCCGGTACTTCCTTCAGGAACCAGGAGGGCGTGGACCGCTCCTGATCGCCGCCGCCGAAGCGCCGCCGGAACTTGGCCCATGTCAGCACCAGACGCTTGCGTGCCCGCGTCATTCCCACATAGCAAAGCCGGCGCTCTTCTTCCAGCGCCTCTTCGGAATTGACCGACCGGCTGTGCGGAAAAAGGCCTAATTCCAGCCCGGAAAGAAACACCACCGGAAATTCCAGTCCCTTGGCGTTGTGCAAGGTCATCAACGTCACCGCCGCCTTCTCGTCGTAGGCGTCGCTGTCGGCTACCAGCGCTGCGTGATCCAGAAATTCGGTCACGCTCTCACCGCGCTCGGCGGCTTCAGCCGCGGCGTTGATCAGTTCGTCCAGGTTCTCCAACCGCGTTTCCGCCTCCGGTGTCCGCTCCTGCTCCAGCATCTTGCGGTATCCGGTGCGTTCCAGAATAAACCGCACCACCTCCGGCAGCGCTGCGGAACTGGCCACCAGCGAAAGATCCTGCACCAGGTTGTGAAACGATACCAGCGACGACTGCGACCGCGTCGAGAGCCCCTGTCCGTCCAGGATCGCCCCGATCGCGTCCCACAAGCTCAATCCGTTGTCCCGCGCGTGTTTTTCGACCTGCTCCACCGTGGTCCGGCCGATACCCCGCGCCGGTGTGTTGATGATCCGCAGCAGGCTCACCGAATCGTTGTTCGATACCGCCAGCTTCAGGTACGCCACCACATCCTTGATTTCCGCCCGCTGGTAAAAGCTGAATCCGCCGACGATGTTGTACTTCCGCCCGTACCGCCGCAACGCTTCTTCAATCTGTCGCGATTGGAAATTCGTCCGGTAGAGCACCGCCACGTGGTCCTGCGGGTTCGACGCCAGGTGCTTTTCCAGCACATCGGCGATGAACAGGGCTTCGTTCTCGGCGTCGTACCCCGCGTACAGCCCGATCTTCGATCCCGCTCCCGCGTCCGTCCAAAGCTTCTTACCCTTGCGCGCCTTGTTGTTCTCGATGACCGCGCCCGCCGCCGCCAGAATATTTTTGGTGGAGCGGTAGTTCTGCTCCAGCCTGATGGTGTGCGCGTCCGGGAAATCGTGCTCGAAATCCAGAATGTTGCGGATGTCCGCCCCGCGCCAACTGTAGATCGACTGGTCCTCGTCCCCCACCACGCACACGTTATGGTGCGATTCACTCAGCAGGCGCATCAGCTCGTATTGGCTGCGATTGGTGTCCTGGTATTCGTCCACCATCACGTAGGCCAGGCGCCTGTTCCATGCCTCCCGCGTCGCATCGTCGGTGCGGAGCAGTCGCACGCTCTCCAGCAGCAGGTCGTCGAAGTCCAGCGCGTTGGCCTTGTGCAGCGCCTTTTCGTACTCCTCCCAGACAGCCGCCACCCGCTCCGTTTCCGGATTCACCGCGTTCCGGTAAAGATCTTCCGGCGTCTCCTTACGGTTTTTGGAGTGGCTGATGCGCGAGAGCAGCGCGCGGTACTGCATGAAATCCTTCTCGTCCAGCCCCAGCGCCCGGTATGCCGCTTTGATGAGGGCCAGTTGGTCTTCGTCGTCGTAAATCGTGAACCGCTTGGTGAAGCCCGGCCGGACCCGCGCCAGCGGATCGCCGTCGCGCCGCAGCATCCGCACGCAAAACGAATGGAAGGTGGAGATGCGCGGCTCCGATTCGAGCTGTACGTCCGCCAGCAGCGACGCCACGCGCTCGCGCATTTCGTTGGCCGCTTTGTTGGTAAAGGTCACCGCCAGTACGGCCGGTGGAGGCACGCGGCGGGTCGTAATGATATGCGCGATCCGATGGGTGATGACCCGGGTTTTGCCGCTGCCCGCACCCGCCAGGATCAACAGCGGCCCTTCCGTATACGCTACGGCCTCACGCTGTTGCGGGTTCAGGCCTTGAAGGAAATCCATCAATAGGGATCATCCGAGTGTACCACCCGGACGGCTTAGCGCGAGCCGACCGGCGACCGTAAGGGCGTCCCCGGGCCGGGTGGAATCAGCAGCGCTACTAGTACTACTACCAGCAGAATCACCAGGCTCATCAGGTCCGGATCCATCGCCATCCTCCTTCGCCCTACACGAATATGCGACCCACGAGCGAAGAGCGGCACAAAGACAACGGGTACGGACCGCCAGAGGGCTACTTAGAACTGTAGGAAGTCTGTATTTTAACACATTCCGCGGCGTTCCATAGGACCCGGTGGGTTTCGTTCAGCGCCGCTCCCCGGCTCACATGGCCCCCAGCGTCAGCAAACCCCTTCCGCGCAGCCAGTCGGCCAGCCGCGCCGGCCAGGTGGAAAGCGCCTCGTCTGTCGGCGCCAGGCCAACACCGTGCGGGCCGTTCGCATAAATATGGATCTCCGCCGGCACTCCCGCCTTGCGCAGAGCCATGTAGAACAGCATGCTGTTCTCCGGCGGTACTACCGTGTCGCTATTCGTGTGGAACAGGAAGGTCGGCGGCGTCTGCGGCGTCACCTGCAGCTCGTTCGACAGGCTCTCCGCCAGCTTCGGATCCGGGTTGTCGCCCAGCAGTGCCCGCATCGAGCCGCGGTGCGTGTACGGCGTAGTGAAGGAGATCACCGGGTAGCAAAGCACGGCAAAATCCGGCCGGCTGCCCACCCGCTCGATGGCATCCGTGGCCGCCGGATTCCCCGCGTCGAAATGTGTAGCCGCGGTGGATGCCAGGTGGCCGCCCGCCGAAAATCCCATAATCCCCACACGATCCGGCATCACCCGAAACTGTCCGGCCTTCGCCCGCACTGTGCGGATGGCCCGCTGCGCGTCTCCCAGTTCGATGGGGTGACGGTATCGCGGGCCGAGCCGGTATTTCAGCACGAACGCCGTCACGCCGATCGAATTCAGCCAGCGCGCAATCTGGTCGCCTTCGTGATCCATTGCCAGGTTGACGTAGCCTCCGCCCGGGCACACCACAACCGCCGTGCCTGTGCCGTGCCCGGCCGGAACCAGGTAAGGCGT
>DATJMA010000005.1:0-11649 GCA_035509055.1 Bryobacteraceae bacterium
GCCGGCACCGGGAGTTTTCTGCAGCATGCCGGAGGCGACGCTGAGCAACATCGGGACTCCGGTGGCGTACAGCGGTGCAAGCTCGCCGGGCAATACTCTAACGGGCGGCTTGTCAACTATAACAGCCCCTTATTCACTCAGCCAGGTGCTTGTGCTCACGCTGGGTGCCGGATCGAGCCTTAACGTTATCACGAGCCAGTCTCTGACCCCGGTGCCGGAACCTGCCAGCATCGTATTCCTGGGTACCGGACTGGTAGTTGCTGCAACGGCGTTTCGCAAGAAGCTCGCGCGGCGCTCGTAACATTATTTAGCACCCTGGTGGTTTGCCCTGGCTGCCTGAATGGGCAAAGCGGGGCACTCCTCGTTTTTGAAGAGTGCCTGAGGCGGTGGGTCTGAGAAGACTCGCCGCCATTCTTATTTATGAGGTCCGGGTTCCGCTCGGGTTCCGGGCAGGTTACCGGACAGCACGGATCGCCCGGTAAGGCGATTCGGATCCGTCAGTTCGTTCCGGTCTTTCCCCTCCCTAACTGACCAACACAGACCGCAGGGCCAAGACTCCCAATCCCTTCCGCCTACGTCAGCCCCGACGAATGGGGCGCTGGAGCTACCGGACGTATGGACGTATCATGGACAGGCCCGGACTGCCGGCAAGGCGGGTTCCGATGACTCGTTTCACTACAAGTGGGGGAGGGCCTCTTTTCCGCTTCAGGCCGGGGAGTGGCACGGAATACGAAGAATGTGGAAACTGCCGGAAGGCATCAATTCATCTTTCGACGCGCGGCACCGCCGGGCGCCCAAAAGACGCTAACAGTCGCGCCGTACATATCGGAATAGGGAAGTGCGGCCGCGAATCGACCCTTTTCGGACATGTAGGAGAAGCCGAAGTTCAGGCCGATCTGACTGGTCAGCATATGACTCAAATTGGCCCGCCCGACCCACGAAGTGGCCCGTCCCAAGGAGCTTCCGGTCATCTGGAGGTACCCGGCGCTCATCGAAGCGGACCAGCCGCCGCCCGCGCGCCAATTCCAGGCGGCGTTGGCGCCGGAGGTCGATTCCGCGCCGAAGCCGTAAGCATCCGCCTGCATGCGTTCGTAGGACAGCATGAAGGTGTTGGACAACGTTTTAAAGCCGAGGCCTCCACCGCCGACGGCTTGCGGACCCTCGTTAATTTGCCCGCTGCGGCCGGTGGGGGTCAAGGTGGAGACTCCCGCGTGGAGCTGAGTGAACCAGCGCTGGCTGAGGATCCGTCCGAAAGTCAGAGTTCCCGAGGTGGTATACATATCTTCAAAAGGCGAAAATATGCGGCTGCTCGAAGCCTGAACGCCAATCTGCATCCGCGGAGAAAGAGAATAGGACATCCCGAGAGTTCCGGTGGCTGTCGTGCTGCTATTGAACAAATATGGGACATTTCCACTGTTATTGCCCGGGAGTGCCTGAAACCGGTTGCCGGAGATGGAGGCATTGAAGCTCAGCCTGGTGGAGTAGGCATAAGAGACGCTCATTTGAGCGCCCGCAGTGAAGGCGCGGTCGCCGAAGAGCGCGATTTCGGCCGGCGAGGACGGCAGGGAGGCGCCAGTGAGGAGGGCCGCGATCTGATCATTCGAATATTGCCCTGAGACTACCCCATTGGCGAGATCGTCGAAGGTGGAAGGAGTCGCGACAATGTTCGCCAAGCCATTCTGATTGAAGAGAAATTGGGTGAGGGTGGTATAAGCGGCCACCAGGGAGAAATTGGTTTGCCACTTTGTTCCCACTTTTTGTCGCTTATGGGTAGTGATGGTGAGCGCGTGATTCACGGCATTCAGCTTCGGATATTGGACGAAGCCGTTATAGGAGGGCGAATACGTGATCGAAATTCCCGAACCTTCCCTCAGGTAATTCCAGCCAACGCTGGCACCTGCACCGTAACCCATGGTGCTGCTAAGGGGCACTGACGCAATTCCACCGGTATAAGCCATTGGAGTCGAAAAATAGCCGGTATAGCCATAGACAGAATAAAGGTGCACGCCCGGGGACGTGGTACTCAAGGGGTTGAGATCCGACAGCGATGGGCCCTGGGCAAACGCGAGTGGAGAGGCCAAACCCGTAAATAGGGAGAAAAGTAGAAAAATCCGGCATTTGGCAGCCCGATTCCGGTGGACGAGGTGACACACCGACCGGAGGCTCGTCCGGAATTTGCCGTAAAGTTTGGTTGGCTGCATCGGTTGACAGTATAGGGCAGTTGCAATGCCACATTCCAGGGCAGGAAGGCTGGATTTCGCGATCGTCAAGGACGCCGGGCGTACGGTTCTTTCGGTGGAAATCCCAAAAAACGAGAAAATGGAGCGCGGCCGGTTGGATTCCGAATTGCTAGGTTAGCAGCCTACGCGTATGGCATCTTCTTCGGTTTCTACGATCGGCACCGGGACCAACAGGAGGGCCTGGCAGTGGCCTGCAGCGGCCGCGGTCGTAGGTTTCCTGACGATCCTGTACACCGGTGTGCTGCGCGATTTGGTTCACGCGTGGCTGACCGAACCGGGTGCCTCCCACGGAATTTTGATTCCGCCGCTGACCGCCTATCTTGTCTGGCTGGAGCGCCGGGCCTTGCTGGACACCCCGGTACGGCCGGAGAATCGCGGGCTGTATCTGATCTTCGGTGGTTGCCTGCTCTACCTTCTGGGCAGGCTGGGAGCGGAATACTTCCTGACGCGAAGTTCTCTGATTATTCTGCTGGCCGGTTTCATCTGGACCTTCTGGGGTACGGCGCGCCTTGCCAAGCTGAAGTTTCCGCTGCTGCTGCTCGCCACGATGATCCCGATTCCGTCGTTGATCTATCAGAATGTGGCGGGACCGCTTCAGTTATTTGCATCCGCCACGGCAACAAGCGTGGCGCAATGGCTGGGCGTCAGCGTCTTCCGCGAAGGGAACGTGATTCACCTGGCAAGCACCTCACTCGGCGTGGAGGAGGCGTGCAGCGGACTGCATTCCTTATCGGCGTTGATGGTTGGGGCCCTGCTGGTGGGCTTCCTGAACCTCTCCCGGACCTGGCTACGCGTCATCCTGTTCTTTGCCGCGATACCGATTGCGATTGCAGCCAACGTGATCCGGGTCTCCGGGACCGCGGTTCTGGCGGACTACCGGGAGGAACTCGCCATGGGCTTCTACCATACCTTCTCGGGATGGCTCATATTTGTCATCGCGTTCGGGCTTCTGCTGCTGTTCGCCAATGGCTTGCACGCACTCGAGGGCAGATTGAAATGAACGACATGTACCGCTTCGGCGCGACGATTCTGATTCTGGCGGGGACGGTTGCCGCGGCGAAGGTGATCGACTTCCGGCCGTCCGAACCGCTGATCAATCCGTTGGACAGCATCAGCAGCGACATCGAGGGCTGGAAAGGCAAGCCGGACCCACCGATCCGTGAAGACATTCTGGAGGTGCTGGCGCCAACCACCTACATTTCCAGAACCTATTATCGCGGCCAGGATGACATGAACCTCTTTGTCGCGTACTACGCCAACCAACGGGCCGGAGAGAGCATGCATTCGCCGAAGCACTGCCTGCCAGGCTCAGGTTGGGACATCGTGACGTACGGGGTGGCGGACCTGAATGTTGGCGGGCAGCGGGTCCGCGTCAACCGGCACACGATTCAGAAGGATTCCACGCGAATGGCGGTGCTGTACTGGTACCAATCCAAGCGGCGCATCATCGCCAGCGAGTACATGGCGAAGCTCTACCTGGTAAAGGATGCGATGGTGGAAAGGCAGACGGGCGGAGCCATCGTGCGGATCATCTGCAAGGAGGACCCGGCGATCGTGAAGGCGGCGGTCGCGTTCGCCGAAAGGGTGGTGCCCCAGGTGCAGTATTGCATGACGGGCACGACCAAGGTTCAGAACTGGAAGTAGATAAACTGCGCGTTCTGCGCCTGGAATGCCATGAAGAGCAGCAGGCCGCAGGCGTAGAGGAGGGGCCGGACAACCAGACGGCCGGCGAAGAACACGGCGCCCCTGGTTGCCGCGGCGGCATCCGCCGTAGCAAGCTGCTCCGCCAGGAAAGGCTCGACCGCGGCGAACGCACAGAAGGCGATCACCATTACGTAAAACGGCTGCGAAAACGAGGCCGCCCAATGCCAGTGGAGCAGCATGGCGGAAAGCATGGACCAAGTTTGCAGCGCTCCGCTGGACCGGAACGGCACCCAGGCCAGCATGACCGCGGCAAACGTGAAAACGCGCCATCCCAGGCGGACCGTCTTCATGCCGGAGAGGCGCGGACGCGAAGCCGCAAACGATTCGTAGATCCGGTACAGCACGAGGTAGCAGCCCTGCAAAACTCCCCAGACGATGAAGTTCCAGCCGGCACCGTGCCACAGGCCGACTAACGCCATCACACCCAGGAGGCTGGCGTAGAGTCCCAGGGGCGCGCCATTGAACCGCACGCCGAGTGGGAAAAACAGATAGTCGCGAATCCAGCGGGAGAGGCTCATGTGCCAGCGCGCCCAGAAGTCGACGGGAGTGGCGGCGTGGTAGGGGTAGCGGAAATTTTCCGGCAGCCGGACGCCGATCAGCCGGGCCGCGCCAATCGCCATATTGGAGTAGGCGGCGAAATCGAAGTAGATCTGCAGGCCGAAGGCAATTGCCAGAAGCCAGGAATCGAGCGTGGAATACTGGCGTCCCGATTTAAACGCGGAATCCACCCACGCACCCAAAACGTTGGCGATGGCGTTCTTCTGCACGAGGCCCCAAATGAGGCGGTCGACGCCGGAGAAGAAGAGATCGGCGTCCAGCGGGGCGTCGAATTTCAATTGTGGCACCAGTTCGCGAACCCGGACGATGGGGCCGGCCATGAGGTGCGGCCAGAACATGATGAAGAGCAGCAGATCGAGAAACGATCGCTTCTGGATGCGGCGCTGGCGGGTATCGATGAGATAGCTGATAGCCTCGAACGAATAGAAGGATATGCCGAGCGGCAATGCGATAGCGGCCGGCCGGCTCAATGGGCGGGCGCCGAACAGCGCCAAGGCGGCGTTGAAGTTCGCGAGGAAAAAGATCCTGTATTTGAAAAACGCGAGGGTGCACAACACCATGCCCACGCCGCACCAGAACCAGCGGGACTCCTGATCCGGACGGTTGAGGATGAGGTAGCCAAAAAGGTAACAAGCTACGGCGACGCCAATGGGAATCAGGACAAAGAGCGGAGACCAGGTGGCGTAAAACAGGAGGCTGACGCCCAGCACAAAGGGTCGGCGCAGCGCGACCGGAAGCTGCCAAAACATGAAGACGGCGATAGCCAGAAATGCGCAGTAGCTGAATGAGTTGAACTGCATGGGCGGAATCAGTTGCCGGCCGGCCGGGCGGCGCGCTGGACCGTGGTGACAATCAGGTCGATATCATCGAAATCATCCGGCTGCAAAGCCGCGGTGTGCATCTTGACGGCAAGGCGCTTTTCCAGGTCGCCGATCAGACGCAAAACGGAGAGGGAATCGATCAGGCCGGAAGAAATCAGGGTCTCCCCCTTTTTGAGCGGTCGTCCGATCAAACCGCCGACAGATTCCATGGCGGCCTGCCGGATTGTGGCATCGTCAAGATTCGTCATGCGACCTCCGATTTTCGTAACAGGTGTTCTTTTGAGAAGCGCTCGCGCGTCTCGCGGCGGGAGATTTTGCCGGCGGTGCTTTTGACAATCCAGCGCTGCGGGACGGCCAAGGCGTAGCGCGGGGCGATTCCGATGGTGGCCAGAACCGTCCTGCGAATTTCGGCCGAGAGGGCATCGGCGGCTTCGCGGGTGTAGGGAGCGGCCAGCTCGGCGGTGACGGCGAGTGCCTGCGTGCCATAGCCGTCGTCATCGACGCCGAAGGCCACCACGCGTCCAGGATAGACGCCGGGAATGGAGTTCACCACGAGCTCCACATCCTCGGGGAAGACGTTCTGGCCGCCGATGATCACGATGTCCTTGAGCCGGCCGATGACGTAAAGCTGGCCGTCTTTCAGGAAGCCGTAATCGCCGGTGGCGTGCCAGCCGCCGCCGAGGGACGTGGTCCGGAATCCGTCGCTGCCCCAATAACCGGAAAACAAGGATGGCGTCTGGATCAGAATTTCGCCGGCGGTGCCATCCGGGCAAGCCTCACCGCCGGCATCCTGAATCCGGACGGCAGTGTCGGACAAGGGCGCTCCCGAAGAGACAAAAACATCGTCCACCAGGTCATACGCCAGCTCGGAATAGGCGTGGGCATTGGTGCGAAGGGTGGCGCGGCTCACGGCCGGCGGTACGGTTCCCAGTGCCGTCTGGGTGACGGCGAATACGCTCTCGGCCATCGCGTAGGATGCCTGGAGCGACGATTCCGTCACTCCGGAATCGTGGAAGGCCTCGGCAAACATCATCATGGAACGGCGCCGGACCGGTTCGGAACAGTTGACCCATGCGCGAACCTGTCCGAGCTGGTGGCGATTCATCTGCTGCCGGCGCTGGGCCATATAGGAGAACGCAAAATTGGGGAGCCAGCAGAGGGTGCCGTTGAAACGCGAAATGTAATCGAGTAGAAGCTCCGGGTTGATGACCCAATCCGCGGCTGCCATATGCAGAGAAGGGATGCCGTGCCAAAGAGGAAACCACAGGCACGCGATCAGCCCCATATCGTGATACATCGGCAGCCAGGACACGACGTGATCGGAGGGGTGGACACCGAGCGCCTCGCGCAAGAGATCCATTTGAGAAGAAAGCATGGAGGCGGTCACGACGACGGCCTTCTGAGCGCCGGTAGTCCCGCCGGAGAATTGGAGAAACACGGTATCAGCGGGTGGCCGGGCACCGGCGCCCGACGGAGCGGTGGCGTCCAGAGCCTGGGAGACCGGCGAGATGGGAAAGAGCTGCTCGAAAGCGGCCGAATCCTGAATGGCGCATGCCGCAGCGGGGAATGGCAGGCTCGGCCCAAGGTTGTCGGCCAGCCGGGGCAGGGTGATGAGAAGGTCGGCAGGCAGATTTCTCAACTGATGGAGCAGATTCCTTTGGTATTTATCGGGATCGATACGGCTGGTCGGCCAAGCCAGGATGGCCGGAATGTGCCCCTGCAAAACGAGTCCGAGGTGGAGGAGAAAGAGCTCCGGCGAGTGGGGCAGGAGAAGCAGAACGACGCTGTGGTCGCGCTGGGGGCCGAACGTCGCGGCCATCGCGGCGGCTTGCTCCAACAGGTCCGGACCGCTGAATTCCGCGACACGGCCAGGCTCGGCCCCGGCCGCGATTCGCAGGAGGACGTTGGCTTCCGGCGCGGCGATCCGCTTTTTCAGTTCCTGTTTAAAGCCTTGGAGTTCGGACATGATTTCTCTACCTGCTCGGGGTGTTCGCGGCTGATTGCACTTGTGCGGGCCGGTGAGTTTGCAAGAACGAGCAGACATCATCGGCTATGGCTTCACCTGCAACTCGATGTCCGAGTTCGTTCCAATGGCCCTGGCCCATGGCGGTGTTGGGGAATCCGTTTAGAAATGCTTGATTCCGTTGGGCATATTCGGAGAGTCTGTGGGCAAGACTGGTAACTGCGATGCCGGCTGAGGCGCCCAACGCCTGGAGGCGTTCATCCGGATAATCCAGATTCCCGACACCGAGGGTTTCCATCAACTTACGGCGTGCGCCGGCATCAGGGTTGACCTGGGCACGGTTGGCGAGCGTGACGACGAGGAGCGGCGTGTTGTGAGAGGCGGCTTCGTCCCGCATGAGGAGGAGAAGCCTTTCGGTTACTTTCCATGCGTTGGCAATGGCAGGGGAAACGAGCGGGGAATAGATGGCATCCTCCAGGCCGATTCCGCCGCCGCCGGCAGATGTGTCTTCGGATAAGGTGGCTTTCGCGGCCGCGATGCGGAGGAGCCGCACTACGTGGCTGGTGGTTTGAAGGATGCGGACATTATCGTCTACATCGCTTCGAATCCGTTGGGTGAGCATGGACGAGCGCCGGAATTCCGGGAGGCTGCGGAAGGAATCGTCCAACACCAGGCGATCGCCGGAGAATTTGAAATAGGGCGACTCCGCCGGATCCGCGGCGGTGTTGAACTGGCGCACGTTGTTGAGGACGTCGCGGGCCGTGTAGAACGCCACTAACACGATGTCGGGGTTATATTTCCAAACGCGCGTCCGCAGCTCCAGAAGCTCCTGGGCCATGGCGTAGCCGGATACTCCGAAGTTCAGCACCTCGACGCGGCGGCCGCCGGCGCAAGGCGATCCGGAGAGCTTGCGCTCCAGAACCGAACAGAAGTCCTTTTCCATGGGCACCTGCAGGGCTTCCGTCCAGGAATTTCCAAGCACGGCGATGCGGAGCGTACCGGAGGGTTTGCGGGCGGAAAACTCGCGGGCCCTCATGCCATCACTATTAATCCGGACGAACTGGTGGCCTTCACTGACCATCCAGCCCTCCAGTCCGGGCCGCAGCGCCCAGCCGAGTTGAGAATCCGCGATGTAGAAAGTCGTATCGAACCGGAGATTGGCGGCCCGCAGGACGAGTTCGGCGATGGCGCCGATGGCAACCATGGCCAGCAGGGTAACGAGGAGCTGGAAACGCGCGGACGGAGGATTCATTTTTGGGCCGCCAGCCGGGGAGCGGAGGGGAACAGCCGGTGCCGGATGCCGTGTCCCAGCTGTTTCCAGAAGAAGCGGATCATTTCCCCATTTGAAGGTTCTTTGTAGATGGGCGCGGTGGTCCGCACCGGTCCGGCCTCCAGATGATCCGCGCGTCCGGAGAGAATGTCGCGGCAGACTTCGGCCGGCCATGGGACGCCCGCATAGTGCGCGGCATCCCGATTCGCCTGGTACGAGTGGAGGACGGTGGGCAGCAGCGCCTTTTTCAGGACGACCCCGCCATCGAGAGTTTCGGTGAGGCGCTGGAGGATGGCGCCGGTTTCCGGATCGTCGCGGAAGATTTCCCAGAAACAGGGCGGCGCTCCCCGATAGCGCTGCTCATCGCCATGGTGAAACGACCAGACCCCAAAACGCGCCGCCTTCAGGACATCGCCACGGATGATGTTGAAACCGAATCGCAGCATGAAATCCAGGTTGCAGCTTCGGATGGCGGCAATGTCGTCCGGAGCGAAATATTCGGAAAATTTCCCCCGCTTTTGCACCATGCAGGAGAGCCGCGGAACGCCGGTAAGAAGCTGGGACAGATCGACTGGCCGCGATGCCCGGGCGCGGGGGTTGACATAATAGCGGCTATAGATGGAAAACAGATTGATCTTAAGGCGGAGCAAGCCGCCCAGCCTTGCCGCGAGCGGTTTGGGAGGCAGAGGGGGCCTGGCGTCGAGAACGAGGAGCGCAGGCCGGGCGCCGGCGGCGATCAGAGCTTCGATACACCGCGCCTGCCATTCGCGGAAGGTCGCGCCGTTACACAGGATCCCAAAACGCAGCTTTTCGCCATTGTCCATGTATTCCCTCCGGTGCCGCTAATTCCACAAGATCGCGCGGCCGAAATCAACCGGCGATGTGTTAGATTCGAGCGGAAGCCGGTACAACAGAAACGGATTGGTGTGCTTCCGGTTCACTCCGCGTTCCGCAATGACGGCACTCCGAAATCCAGCGGCCTTGACCTCTCCGATGGTCCTGGCGTCTATATCATTTGAAGTGCCATTCGGGTAGGAGAAGTGGGGGACGGGAATGTTCAGTTCCTGCTCGATGCGGGCCTTGGATTCCACGATTTCCCGGCGAAGGTCGGCCGGAGATTCAATCGAAGAGAGGATGGGATGACTTTGGGTATGAGCGCCGAAGGATACGCCGCGTCGGCTCATCATTCGCACTTCATCCCAAACAAGGGGCCGGTATTCCACTGGCGGGGCAGAAGGGATCTCGACTTTCAGAAGGCGGGGAAGTTCTTTTTGCACAAAGGCGGTGCGTACCGCATGCGGCATGCGCTTGGCCGAGCCTTTCACCAGGGCGACAGCGCGGCGGCGATCGGCTTCCACACGCAATGGCAGCCGGCAATTGCCTTGCGGCAGCGCGATGTCCGCCTCCGGTACGGGCGTGTTGAAGAAAAGGTGGGCCACCTGGTCGGTCCATAGCCAGCAGCGGTTGTCCAGAAAGCCGGTCGTGAGGAACACCGTAACGGGGATGCCGTAGACCTGGAAAACCGGAAAGGCAACCTCGAAGAAATCGCGATGGCCGTCATCGACGGTGACCGCCATGGCGTTTGGCGGCAGGGTCGTTCCGTCGAACAACCACGCGTCGATCTGGGCCAGTGACACGGGCTGGTAATGCTGCCGTAAATACTGGCATTGCAGGACCAGGCTCTCCCGGCACGCGGCCGGAAAACGGTGATAGAGGAGAATCCGTACGCCCGCCGGCGCGATCCGGCGCATGATGTTCAGTCCGCCCGCGCGCAGGGCGAAGTCACGAGCTTTTGGGTTGAGCCGCATGATCAAGGGATACTTGGCATGGTGCTTGCAACTCTCCAGCCAAGCCGCATGAACTACCGTCAATTGGCTTTTCGGGTTTACTGGAAACTGGAGCGCATCATCGTGCCCGGGCTGCGGGATTCACAATACCGCTATAAAGAAGTGCTGCAATCCGCGGTCAGGCCGGGAATGAGCTGGCTGGAGCTGGGCTGCGGACATCAGATTTTCCCGGCCTACATGTCCTCCTCGGAGGCGGAGGAGCGGGACCTCGTGGGGCGGTGCCGCCGCGCGGTGGGGCTGGACTACAGCCCCGAAGGGCTGCGCCGGCATCGCACGCTCACCCACAGAATCGTGGGGGACATTGAGCATCTCCCGTTTGCGGACAACAGCTTCGACATCATTTCGGCCAACATGGTGATGGAACATGTGGCCGACCCGGCCGCCGCGCTTTCTCAAATCCGGCGCATTCTGAAGCCGGGCGGGACGTTCCTTTTCCACACCATCAACGCCCGGAACTATACCTTTATGGCGGCGAAGATGGTGCCACAGGGGATCAAGAACAGGCTGATCTGGCTTTTGGAAGGCCGGAAGGAGGAGGACGTGTTTCCGGTGTTTTACCGCTTCAACACGAGACCGCGGATCGGGTCGCTGGCGGGGCAGGCGGGATTGAACTGCCGGAGCGTGGAACTACTGAATTCCACCGCCACGACGGCACAGGTGCCGCCACTGGCAGTCGCGGAGCTGGGACTCATTCGCCTGCTTCAAAGGCAATGGGCGGACCAGTACCGCAGCAACATCATCGGCATGATCCAGAAGATCCCCACCTGAGGGATAGGGCGTGGAGAGTGATACCGTTCCTACTATCTTCGTCGAACGGCATCCGCAGGCGCGGCCCGATCCGCTTGCGGCCAGGCTACCGGTGCTTCGGCCGAACCTGTTGAAACGGCATTAGATGGCACGGAAGCCGCGCTTGTGGAATTCCGCGATTTCCTCGCGTTTGGGAAAGGTGAAGTAGCTGCCCTGCACCGCCGGCGCCTCCATCGCGTTTGCGTCGCCCGACCCGATGGCCCGGACGACTCGTGCCATACAATGCGCTCCGTGCCTCTTCGAGCGGCGGATGAGAGCGTCCAAAGATTCGCTCGGCCGGATCGCCAGGTTCTCTTGGAGCAGAATCCGGCCTTCATCCACCTTCGTGCCCATGTAATGGACCGTGACCCCGACCGAGTGCTCGCCATGGTACATCTGCCAGAAGGTCGGCATCATGCCCTTATACCGGGGCAGCGGCGCATGATGGATATTCACGCAG
>DATJMA010000006.1:0-17352 GCA_035509055.1 Bryobacteraceae bacterium
TTCGATCAGCGGGAACGTGGTGTAATGTTGCAGGAAGAAAAGCGCCAGTCCCGCAATCGCGCCCGAAACAACGGCTACAAAGAAGAGCTTGCGAAATTGATCCACACGACCTCAGTGGCAGGGGAAGCCATTGGAATGCCGGGTGTCGTGCGCCGCATTATGGACGCGCATAATTGGCGAAAAGCCGATGACATAGACTATCGCCAAGCCCATTCCGACCGCTAGAATCGCCTGCCACTTCGCAGTTGCGCTAATCGTCCACGCGCTGGTTCCGGAAATCGTCGCCGAATTCTCCATGGATAATCCCGCCGTTCGGTTTGTAGGCTACCACGGGTTGGCCGCATAATCAAAATTCCGACATTCGAATCCCGCTATGACTCCATCCGTCAAGCTGAATTGGGAAGTTCTCCGCAACGGTTCTCATTTCGTGCTGCGCCGCGCGGGGCGCTACGTGGTTGCGGAGCTGGCCGGGCCGCACCTGATCCTGAGTACTTCCGCGCGAAACGGTGGCCAGACCAGGGGACTGCGCTACGTCGGGAATCACCAGAGTTGTGAGGGCGCCGCGCATATCGAGCGCCAGAATCTGATCCACCAGTTGGGTCAGGTTGGATACCACGATTTGGTTTGCAGCGAGATTGGGCTCCGCGCGGATGAGGTGGCTCTGATGGGAACGGCCGCCAACATGAATTGTGTCGCTCTTGCCAATGAAAGCGACTTCGGATTGGAGGTGACCGCCGCTGTAACTGCCGGAGTACAGGGAAATGCCGCGTGCGCTGGAGACCCCGCCGGCTGGCGCGAAGGAGAGAGCGGATGGGAGAAAATAGGCGGCACGATCAACACGATGTTGTTCATTAACCGGCCGCTCACGGAAGCCGCCATGGCTCGGGCCGTGGTGACCATGACCGAGGCGAAGAGCACCGCCCTTCAGCGACTCGCGGTGCGCAGCTTGTATTCGAGCGATATGGCGACTGGCACGGGCACAGACCAATTTGCGATTGCCGCACCGGAAACCGCGGGATACCCGCTCACTTCCACGAGTCCCCACGTCAAGCTTGGCGAATTGATCGGGCGGACGGTTCGAGATGCCACTCTGGAAGCGCTCCGCTGGCAGAACGGATTGGAAGCCAGCTACACACGGAGCATCTTTTCCGCGCTCGGGCGGTTCGGCCTGCGTGAGGAGTCATTCTTCGACGAAATCGCCCCGCTGCTCACCGAATCCAGCTTGCTCCTGATGCGCAAGAACAGTAAAGCCGTTTTCTATGAACCTCATGTAGCCGCGGCGGCCTACGCGTTTGCCGCTGTGATGGATCGCATCCGCTACGACACGCTTCCCCAAAACGCCGCGAATGCAGTGCTTCGCCAGCAGGCAGCATCCATGGCGGTAAGCCTCTCCGCCAAGCCGCAGTTGTGGGAACAGTTTCACGCGGCGCTCGCCGAGCAAGACCCGGTGCGGCTGGTGTTGCACGCATTGGCTATCGGTTGGATCGCCAAGTGGCAATCGTAGCTTATCGTCCGAACGCCTGGATTCTGCTGGCGGCGGTACTACTGGATCTGCTCTTCGGCGACCCCTACTATCCGGCGCACCCGGTTCGATTGATGGGTCGGATGCTCTCTGGTTTTGAAGGCGGCCTGCGAAGAATCGGTCTGGATGGTTACGGCGGGGGAATCCTGCTGCTTGTTCTGCTCGCCTCGGTGTGGCTAGGTGCAGTTTGGGTATTCATCGAAGTGCTACCGCCCATCGGTAGCATCTTCGTCCAGGTTTTTCTGGTGTACAGCTTCATCGCCCTGAGGGATCTCATCAGCCATGCGTGGCGAGTCGAGACGGCGGCACAGCGCGACGATTTGACGGCGGCGCGCGAAGCGATCGCCAGACTGGTTGGCCGGGACACGCTCAAAATGGACATCGCGGCTTGCCGGCGGGCGGCGATTGAAAGTCTGAGCGAGAACCTCACCGATGGATTCGTCAGCCCGATTTTTTGGTACGCGATTGCCGGTCTTCCCGGACTTGTATTCTTCAAGATCGTGAGCACGATGGACTCGATGGTCGGGTACAGGACACCGCGGTACCTTCAATTCGGTTGGTGCGGCGCCCGCACCGACGACTGGATGAATTGGATTCCGGCGCGTCTCACGTGGCTCCTTCTCGCAGCACTGGCTGCAATCCTTCCGGGATTTTCGGGCCGCAAGGCGTTGCTAGTCGGATGGCATCAACACGCGATCGTGCCCGGGCCCAATTCCGGTTGGAGTGAAGCGGCGATGGCGGGAGCGATCGGCCGCAAGCTCATCGGTCCGATTTGGTCGGGGGGGAATCTGGTAACAACTGTTTGGCTGGGAGATCCCAGCGATCGGCCGGCCTCGGAGGGTGCGGATACCAGTCGCGCCGTTCTTCTGGTAACCGCCACCGGCTTAGTCTTTGCGGCTGCAGCCTGCTCCGCCCTCGCATATATTTACTGCGCTCGCCTCATGCTTACGGCCATTTTGCCTTGACCGTACCGGAGCCCTATGATAGCGTTGGAATCTCAGGTGCCCGCAAGGGCGTAAAAGGGAAGTCCGGTGTAAAACCGGCGCGGTCCCGCCACTGTGAACGAGGGTTCACCGCTTCGTTGTACCACTCGATTTTCGGATCGGGGAAGGTGAAGCGGCCTGGCCGATTCCAGCCTCCCTCCCAGCCAGGAGACCTACCTGAGAGTAGACGACCTGGCTTTCTGCGGAGAACGGAAAGAGTGCGATTCGCCCTCACCAACACGATATTCCTTCAAGGGTTACTCCCGTTACCGTCGAGAGTCTGTCGCTACATTCAACGGAGGCAGACGTCGTGGCAAAGTCGGCTCGATGGCGAACGGAACTCGCCGCAATTTTATCGGTTTTGACATACAGCGCGGTTGCGCATGCGCAAGGGACCATTCACGGCACTGTGGAGGATCCTCTGGGGGCGGTTGTTCCCAGCGCGCAAGTTACTCTCGCTCAAAATGGCTCGAACGTGGGGCAGACCACTTCGGCGGCAGACGGCACGTTCGCGTTCGATTCTTTGAAGCCGGGACGCTACCATGTGGCAGCGGAATCGAAAGGCTTCGCACCGTATACCAGCCCAGAAGTGTCGGTGAACGGCAGCAATATTACAACCCTTAAGGTGACGCTCGAAACGGGAGCATTGAAACAGGAGATCGTCGTGTCGGCAACCGGGTCTGAAACCCCGCTGGCGCAAGTCGGCGCTTCGGTTGCGCTGGTGGATAACCAAGACATTCAGGCGCAGAACAAACTCGACGTACTCGAAAACCTGCGCGATATCGCGGGAGCTCAGATTGTCCAGACCAGCCAGCGCGGGGGCATTACTTCGCTGTTCATTCGTGGCGGCGAGTCCGATTTCAACAAAATCATGATCGATGGCGTTCCCGCCAACGACATCGGCGGCTATTTCGACTTTGCGCAACTTTCCAACAGTGGGGTGAGCAGTGTCGAAGTACTGAAAGGCGCCAACAGCGTACTGTACGGCGCGGATGCGCTCGCGGGTGTGGTGAACGTGACCACCCAGCGCGGGACCTCGCCGGCGCCAGAACTGCAAATTTCGTCGGACGGAGGCAATTTCGGAAGCCACTTCGAATCGGTGTCGGTCTCCGGTGTTTACCGCCAGTTCGATTACTTCGGTCTATTCTCGCGATTCGACACTGCCGGCAGCTACCCCAATGATTTCTTTCACAATGCAACTTATGTGGGCAATGTCGGGTGGAAGCCGAATGACCGCACCAGCGTTCGTGTTATCTACCGGAAAAACCTGACTGACGTCGGCACACCCAATGGAATCCTGCTTTATGGAATCGAAGACGCAGCCACCCAGCGCAACGATAACACGTATCTGAATGCCAGTCTTCAGGACCAGACGACGTCTCGCTGGCATAATCTCTTCCAGTTCGCTTACGGCCAGTTCAATTCGACTTACATAGACCCGTTCCAGGTGGGACAAATCGATGCTTATGGAGATTCCCTGGGAAATGTCGTAACGATTAAAGGCGGGAATGGTTACAGCGTCACCGGGCAGGGCATTCTGGACTACGGCGGAACGTATCCCGAAGTATCGCCCGACTACGAAGCCCGCAGGTCCGCATACTGGCAGTCGGACTATCAGCTCACCGCCGATTGGACTGCAACCGGCGGGTTTCGCTATGAGCACGAAGACGGCGAAGGGTTCACGCGCAACAATTACAGCTACTTCATCGAGGGCCACGGCAACATCGGCCATCGGTTGTACGTAACCGGCGGTCTCGGGTTGGAGAACAACGCCGTGTTTGAATTCGCGGCGTCGCCGCGGGCGTCGGCGGCTTATTATCTCCGCAAGCCTTCTGGAAATTCCTTCATCTCCGACTCGAAACTGCGCTTCAATTTCGGAAAGGGGATTAAAGAACCGAGCACCTACGAGCAGGCGAATCAACTCTGGGCGCTTCTTACTCCGCCGCAGCGTTCTCAATTCGGCGTCGGCCAGATCGGGCCGGAACGGAGTCAGGATCTCGATGCGGGTTTCAGCCAGGGCCTCTGGAAGGGGCGAGTGCGCTTCGATGCGACTTATTTTCACAACCGGTTCTACAATCTCATCACTTACCTCGATCCGAGCGAACTGATCTTGATCGGCATCAATCCCGGCGCGGCCGAGGCCTCCGAATTCGGCGCTTATGTGAATGCCAGCTCGACTCGCGCGCAGGGCGGCGAATTGGAATTCAACAGCGACCTCGGGCACGGCTTCCGTCTACGAGCCAGCTACACCCGGCTGGATGCGGTAGTGACCAAGGCATTCGGCGCCCCTTCCTACAATCCGGAGTTTCCTAACATCCCCATTGGCGCTTACTCGCCGCTCCAAGGCCAGAAGCCGTTTCGCCGGGCCCCCAATAGCGGAAGCATCGGCCTGTATTACGGGCATGGCAAATTCGTGGGTTCGTTTACCGGCTACATGGTGGGCCGCCGCGACGATAGCACCTTCCTTTCCGACCAGTATTACGGAAACACGCTGCTGCTGCCCAACCAGAATCTCGACCCGGCGTACCAGAAGTTCGACCTGAGCGGGCGCTATCACGTCACTTCCGTGGTGGCCGTTTACACATCGATGGAAAACCTTTTTAGCCAGCACTACGCAGCGGCTTTTGGATTTCCGGCCACGCCGTTTACCATTCGGAGCGGCGTTACTCTCACCATCGGCGGCGAGAGCTGGAAGAGGTAGATGTCGCGCGCGGCAGCCAAAGTCCGCAAGTGGACGATGCTCATCCACCGCTGGATGGGCGTCGTCTTCTGCGCTTTGTTCTTCGTCTGGTTCAGTTCCGGAATCGTGATGATGTACGCCCGATTCCCGCGCGTGGAAGCGGAGCAGCGGCTGTCGCGGGCCGAGCGCCTGGATCCTTCGCAGATTCGAATCGGTCCAGCCGAAGCTCTGAGCGCATTACGAAGCTCCAGTGCGCCGTCGCAAGTCCGCCTCGCCGTCCTCGACGGCCGTCCGGTGTATCGCTTCGCCTTTGGACGGCGCACTGCTATGGTGTTCGCCGACGACGGCCGACGCTTCGGCGCGGCATCGCGTGAGATGGCCCTGCGCACAGCGGCAAGCTGGACGGGATTGCCTGCATCCCAGGCGTCATTCGATGGATTTATCACCCGCGACGATCAGTGGACGGTCTATTCCTCCGTTCGTCCCTACGGTCCGTTTTGGCAGTATTCGTGGCCCAACGGCGAGGAAGTCTATGTTTCGCGCTCGACCGGAGAAGTAGTGCAGGATACCACTCGCCGTACCCGACTGGGCGCGTACTTCGGCGCCATTCCGCACTGGCTGTATTTCGTCCGGCTGCGCAGTAATGGGCCGCTCTGGACGCAAGTGGTGATCTGGCTGTCCGGAGTAGGAACAGTCGTGTCGATCCTGGGACTGATTGCCGGCATTTGGCTGTATTCGCCGGCAAAGCCGTACCGGTTCTCCGATGGCCGATCGAGCATTCCGTATCGAGGCCAGAAACGCTGGCACGTCATTCTCGGACTGGTCTTCGGAGTTTTCGCATGCACGTGGGTCTTCAGCGGATTGCTGTCCATGGGGCCATTTTCGTGGCTCAGCGATCCGGACCGTCCGAATCTCGATCGCTTACTGCGAGGAGATCGCATTCACATCGCGGCGTTTCAAGCGAAGGCTCCAGCCGCCGCGATCGCCGAAGCCGCGTCGAAACTCGCTGTCAAGGAACTGGAATTCGTTTCCTTTGGCGGCAAACCGTACTATCTCGCTTGGGAGAGTCCGGCTAACTCGCTTCTGGTACCGATGACGGATGGCGCTCGGAACGCGCTCGATAGCCGCCAGATTGTCGATGCGGCGGCGCAGGCGGTAAGTCCTTCGTCCATTGCGGCCTGGCGGGTGGTCAACCAATACGAGCTTTACTACGTGGATCGCGAGAAGCGGATGCCGCTGCCTGCAATTTACATCGAACTGAACGACCGAAGCCGATCCGCTTTCTACATCGACCCTAGGACCGGCCGGGTCGTCGAGAGCTACGGTTCCCGCTCGCGATGGAACCGCTGGCTCTATCACGGCCTGCACTCCATGGATCTCCCGGCACTCTACGCCCATCGTCCGGCTTGGGACGTCGTCGTACTCGCGTTGTTATCCGGTGGCGTTGCGCTGTGCGTGACTTCGCTCGTCATCGCCTGGAGGCGCCTGCGCTGCACAGTATCGCGAAAACCGATTTCGGCGGCGGCCGCACTCGATGCAGACATTTCTGAACCCATAATCGATCAAGGAGCACCCTTATGAGCATAGCGACGAAACGTGGCGACGGCGGACAAACCGGCCTCGCCGGTGGAATTCGTGTGTCGAAAGCCTGCCTGCGGGTGGAAGCATACGGCACGGTGGACGAACTAAACTCTGTGTTGGGAGTCGCCCGGTCTCAGTGTCAGGACGCCGGCCTGCGGGATCGCACCAAGTTGATCCAGCGGGAACTCTTCCGTATCGGTTCCGGTCTCGCGACGCCTCCCGAAAGCCGCAAGCCGCAAGTGCCCGTAACCGAAGAGACGGTAGAAGGCCTCACCGCGCAGGTCCACGAGATCGAAGGTATGGAGGGAATGCTTTCGGACTGGTCCCTGCCCGGAGAGCATGCCGCGGCCGCGTTCTACGATCACGCGCGCACCATCTGCCGGCGGGCCGAGCGTTGCGCCGTTCGATTGAAGGAATCGGGCGAAGAGATCGACCCCAACATCCTGGCGTATCTCAATCGCTTGTCGGACCTGCTCTGGCTTTTCGCCCGCAAACTGGAGATCGACGCGGGGGTGACGAATTCGCTTCGCGAGATGAATGAGAAGTCCGGCGCCAAGTGGTCGCGAGCCTGGTGAGAGGGGGCGAATATGGCAGCCACCGTCGACACGCCGCATTTTGACGAAATCGTCAGGCACCCGGACGATGCCGTCACCGGGTACAGTTATTTCGCACCCTCCGAGGCGGCTATGAAAAAACTGGTGGACGAATTGTTTGTCCACAACTGGCCCGCACATTGTAGTCGGACCGTGTATCGAGGGCGCCGTTTTCGAGATCGTCTTCAAAACTGCACCCGAGATCCGCATTTCCGATGGATACTTGACCGTCGATCTGGGAGCGTGGCATTTTCATCTCTGCATCGCGGAACATAAGGGTAGTTCTTCGGACGAACTTCGGCGGATGCGGCCGGTGGCGAAGGCCGGCTTCTTCGAGCGCCGTGGAAAAGGGTGCGCCGGCGGAAGAAGTTGGGGGCTGCGGCTGTGGAACGGATATGGGGAGCAAATGACCACAGTATTCCTGCCGAACCCCCGCCTCACCGACGACATGCAGCTTCTGAAACAGCCCGATTGGAGCCGCCTCGAGCTTTACTACCGGATGCGCGAACAGTTTCTCGGCGAACCGGCGCCATCGGATTTCGAAGCGGCGGCGAATTGCGAGTTCACCGCGACATGAAGTCCATTCTGCCCACCCTGATATTGCTCGTCGCGATCGGCGCCATGGCAGCGGCCATCGATCGATTCGCGCCGCTGCGGGAGGGCAATCGCGCCGCGCGGCCCGGCGAGGGCTACGGTAATGCGGAGATCCGAACGGGTTCGGAGCAATACCCGCGTCAGGCCATCGACAGCGATTCCTTCGTGGTTCGTGTGGCGAGACCGGCGCGCCGTATCGTGTCACAATACTGGTCGATTGACGAATATGTGTACTCCGTGGTCCCTCCCGAGCGCGTTGTCGCGGTGAGCCAATCGGCGTACGAAGAGAGTTACAGCAATGTCTATGAGCTGGCGCGGCGGTATCGGCCTGCCATCGCAACCGATCCGGAACGGGTATTACGGCTCGACCCCGATCTGTTGATGGTATCGGACAGTTCGCGCGCCGATTTCTGCGCCATTGTCCGCTCGTCCGGGGTACCCATTTACCGCGAGTTCAGCATGTTTACCACGCTCCAGCAAATCGCCGAGACGATCCGCCTCACGGGCTATCTCACCGGCGAAGACGCGTCCGCCCGCCGGCAGGTCGACCTGTTCTGGAACGACATTCATCGCGCAGCGGCCCGCCGTCCCGCCGGGGCGCCTCACCCGCGCATCCTGGGCTTCGGAGGGGCGTACAGTTACGGCAGGGAAACCTTGTTCGAAGATATCGTGAAAACTCTAGGCGGGGTCAACGTCGGCGCTGAAGGCGGTCTAAAAGGTTATGACGAGGTGAGCGGCGAGCAGATTGTCCGGTGGAATCCCGAATGGATTGTCGCGGCCGCCCCGAAAGGCAAGACCAAAGAAGTGCTGGCGCGTTTGATGGCCGACCCGGTACTCGGCGCCACGCAAGCGGCGCACAATGGCCGGCTTCTGGTGTACGAGCAGCATCTCTATTTGCCGTTTTCTCCCTTCGTGAGGCTTTTCGTGACAGCCCTTTCCGAGGCGCTGTATGGGTAAGAGGCGCGTCAATCTGGCCATGTTTTACGCCGCCTTATTCCCGATCCTGGTTGTGAGCGTGTTAGTGGGCATTGGGATCGGCAGCACCAACATCGATTGGCGCACCATCCTTCATGTGGCCGGCCTGAAGCTGCTCCCCGCGGGATGGGTCCATTCCGCGGGCGTCACGAAGGCGGACACTGTCATCGTCTGGCTGATCCGGGTTCCGCGCGTCGTGGTCGCGGCCTTCGTCGGTATGGGATTGGCCGCCGCCGGAGCGATCATGCAGGGATTGTTCCGCAATCCGCTGGCGGAGCCAGGCACGGTGGGAACCGGATCGGGCGCAATTCTGGGCGCCGTCATCGCTTTTGCCGCCGGATGGAGCACGCGCTCCGTGATTTCGCTGCCGTTAATGGCGATGATCGGGGCTTTTGCGGCGCTCGTCATTGTCTATGCTATGGCGACGCGCGGCGGAGTCACCCCGGTGGGCACGCTTCTGCTGGCGGGCATCGCTATGATGTCGCTGTTGTCCGCCATCTCCAGTCTGTTAATCTCGCTCAGTGTGTTGAATTGGCAGATCGGCCAGGAAATCGTCTTCTGGATGATGGGTGGTTTGGACGCCCGCTCATGGACGCATGTCTGGCTCTGCGCGCCGTTCATCCTGTTGGGTATCGCAGCCGCGATGTTTCAGACCAAGGATCTGGATTTGATTCAGCAGGGCGAGGAAACCGCCGCTTCATTCGGCGTGGACGTCGAATCTTCGAAGCGTTACCTGGCGCTTACTGCCGCCATCCTCACCGGCGCATCGGTGGCCGTGGCCGGCGGTGTCGGTTTTGTGGGACTGGTGGTGCCGCATGCTGTCCGGCTGCTGGTCGGTCCCTCGAATCGCGCGCTGATTCCGGCGAGCGCACTGACGGGCGGTGCGTTTCTGATTCTCTGCGATCTGCTGGCGCGCACCATTCATCCTCCGGTGGAAATTCGTCTTGGTGTCATTACTGCCTTAGTGGGCGGCCCCTTGTTTATCGCTCTGCTGCTGCAGCGCTACTGGGAGGCAAGCGACCGGTGAGCGGACTGGAGGCGGCGGAGATCACCGTGCGGCGCGGGAAGCGGACAATCCTCGACCGTGTCAGTGTGCAGGTGGCGCCGGGCGAGTTTCTGTCCATCGTCGGCCCGAACGGCAGCGGCAAGAGTTCGCTGCTGCGAGCGTTGGCCGGCCTCTGGAAGCCAGACGGCGGATCTGTTCGTATCGATGGCAGAAATCTCTCGGGGTTCGGACGGCGCGAATTGGCACAGCACGTCGCCTTCGTCCCTCAGGACGTTCGCATGGATTTCGCGTTTACCGTGGAGGAAGTGGTCGCTATGGGACGGCATCCGTGGCGCGGCCGGTTTGAACGAGCTCGTGAACAGGACCGCCGCGCCATTGATGCGGCCATTGCCAGTTGCGACATCGGCCACCTTCGCGAGCGCTTTGTGACGACTCTTTCGGGCGGCGAGCGCCAGCGCGTGTCGATTGCGCGCAGCCTGGCGGTCGAGCCCCGCATGATCCTCCTCGACGAACCGACCGCAAGCCTGGATGTCCAGCATAGTCTCGAAATCCTCGACCTGTGCCGCGGCCTGTCGCGCGCGGGGAAATCCATCGTCCTCGCAACTCACGATCTCAACGCCGTAGCGCGCTACGCGACCCAAGTCGTGCTGCTTGACTCCGGACGTGTCGCCTACACTGGAAACTGCGAAGGCGTACTCGAAGCCAATGTGCTCGGCCGCGTGTTTGGCGTCCGCGCCGAACGCCTCCAAAGCGCAGGCGGCCATGCCGTTTATGTGTTCGCACGAGGACCGGAGGCGAATCGATGAAACGCGCCCTGCTCGCCGTTCTCCTGCTGGCGCTTTGCGCGCCGGCCCAACCGAAGCGCATCGTGTCGACCTTCCCGAGCGCCACCGAAACACTCTTTGCCCTGGGAGCGGGAGACCGTGTCGTGGGGGTCTCCACTTATTGCCGGTACCCGCCGGCCGCTCTGACACTCCCGAAAGTCGGCTCTTATATGAAACCCGACGCCGAGAAGATCGCGCTGCTCCGGCCGGACCTGGTAGTGGTCGAGAAAGGCAATACTGCTCTGGAAGATCGGCTGGCGGCACTGCACATCCGCTACGTCGACGTCCAGTACAGGTCGCTGGCCGACGTCTTCACCATGATCCGCGATATCGGCGCCGCAGTGAGAGCGCCGGCGAGAGCCGAGTCGGTCAACAACGAGATTCGTTCCCAGCTGGACTCGATCCGTGGGGAAAGCGCCGCATCTCCCCGGCTAACCGTTCTCCTGGTGGTCGGACGCACACCTGGGCTGCTGACGAACCTGGTGGTTGCCGGGCCATCCACCTACTTGAGTGAATTGCTGGAGATCGCCGGCGGCGTTAACGCCATGAAAGACATTGCCATTCCCTACCCGCATATTTCCCTGGAAACGGTGGTGCGTTTAAACCCCGACGCAATCCTGGATATGTCGATGATGGGCGAGTCAGGCGACCCGGCGGTTCGCGAGGATGGTCTCCGCCACCCATGGCTCTCGCACCGCGAACTCGCAGCCGCCGCGAATGGCGACGTCTTTGGCCTCACTTCCGAGACTCTGGTGACGCCGGGACCGCGGGTGGTGGAGGCGGTGTCGGAGATTCGTTCCCGCCTGCGCATTGTGCTCAGCCGGAAAGGCCGCCGATGAACGAGCCTTTGCTCGATTTACGGAACGTGTCGTTCGGCTATCCCGGAAGGCAAGTGCTGGAATCGGTGCAGTTTGCCGCTGAGAGTGGCGAGTTCATCGTTCTAATAGGGGTAAATGGAGCCGGTAAGAGTACCCTGCTCGACATCGTGGCCGGCTTGCGTATCCCCCATGCCGGAGAGGTCCGGCTGAGCGGACGCAGTCTTCTTGCCTGGCCCGCGGGCGAACGCGCCCGCCGGATCAGCCACCTGCCGCAAGGAACGAAACAGGAACTGCCCTTCACGGTGGAGCAGGTGGTCCTCATGGGACGATACGCCTATGCCGATCGCTGGTTCGAATCGGACACCGATCGCACTTACGCTGAGGACGCAATGCTCCGCATGGACTGCCTTGCGTTTCGCGACCGTCTCTTCTCCACATTGAGCGGCGGCGAACAACAGCGGGTGCTCCTGGCCGCCTGCATTGCCCAGTGCCCGGCGGTCATGCTCCTCGACGAACCTTCTACGTATCTCGACATCCATCAACAGATTCACTGTTTCACAACCCTCGCCGAACTCGCGCGCGAAGGCGCGCTCTGTATCGCCGTCACCCACGATTTAAACCTCGCGCTGGCGCATTGCGCACGGGTTCTGGTTCTCGACGGCGGCAAACTGGAAGCGGACCTTCCAATCGGCGCCGCGGCCAGGGATTCCAACTGGCTGGCTCGCCTCTCCCCGCTTTTGCGCATGGCCCAGACCCCGGACGGCAAACCCTGGGTGCTGTATCGATGAGTGGCCGGCGGAACGGGCTGGTATCGGGCATAGCGTGGATTGGTGGATCGGCGGCCGCTTTCCTTGCGGCAGCCTGTTTGCTTCCCTGGATCGGGAGTGGATCGATCGGTGTCGACCGCGTCTTTGCGAAGGCCGCCCCAGATTACCCCATTTTCGTGGAATTGCGCGTTTCCCGAACCCTGCTCGGCTTGCTGGCGGGTGGCGCGCTATCTCTCACGGGGGCTCTGTTCCAATCCATGCTGCGAGATTCTCTTGCCGAACCGTACACACTGGGTGTGTCGGCTGGCGCAGCTTTGGGCGCGGTGCTAACCCTGGCTTTTGACTTCGACAGACTGCTCGGCGTCCCGGCAACCTGGGTTGGCGCGCTATCGGGCGCAGCCATCGTGATGTTGATTGTAGCGAGCGCTGCGTGGAAGAGCGGTAGGCTTTCGGGAGTGCGTTTGCTGCTCTCGGGAATTGCGCTCAATAGCATCTGTTCGGCCTTCATCCTTCTCACCGGCAGCGTGGTGCGCGAGCGTCACTCCATTTCCATTACCCAGTGGCTTCTGGGAAATGTCGACTCCGTCAGTTACCCCGCTGTTTCGGGATTCGCCCTGGTCGTGTTGGTTACCTCCGTGGTGGTGATTTCCCAGGCGCGCGGCTGGAACTTGATGGCGGTGGGTGAATCGTGGGCCGCCTCGCGGGGCGCGGATGTAAAGCGGCTGACGATCGCCGGCTACTGCTGCGGCTGCCTCCTTACCGCGGGCGCAATTGCTTTGACAGGTCCGATCGGATTTGTGGGGCTAATCGTGCCTCACCTGGTGAGATCGCGGATCAGCCCCGATAATCGCATCCTCATGCCGTGCTCTTTGCTGCTCGGAGGAGTGCTCCTGGCGGGGTGCGATACCATCGGGCGCGTGGTGTTGGCCCCGGCTGAACTCCCGGCAGGCGCGGTGATGGCAGTCGTGGGCGGACCTTATCTGGTGTGGCTGGTCCGTAGGAGATTCTGAACGCTGGCAGGGCATGCGATTCGCTCTCCTGTTTCCGAATCGAGCTCTACTAGCGATTGCAGTTCATGCCCATCTTCAGGCATACTGGAAGGGCTCAGGTGTCCCGAAAGGGGCGTAAAAGGGAAGTCCGGTGCGAAACCGGCGCGGTCCCGCCACTGTGAGTGAGGTTCACCGTTTGCAGGAAGCCACTCGGTCTAAGACCGGGGAAGGCGAAACGGCCGGCAGCAGTATATCGCCACCCTCCAAGTCAGGAGACCTACCTGGGCAGATTACGGCTGACTTTCTGCGGAGAACGGAAAGAGTGAAACTCCTCCTCTCAACAAGTCGACGAGCTCAAGTGCAGCTTACTCTATTTGTGCCGGAAGTCTGTCATCGATTTCAAGGAGGCAGATTACGTGATCACAAGTCCCCGGCGCGGCGACGCCGTGACACGATCTACTATTTCGCTATGGCTTACCGACGCCCATCAGGGCAGCAGTCCGCGCGAATGCGGTAGCTTCGCCCGCTCCACCGCTTTCGTGCGCGGCTGCGGCCTCATCATACTCGAATTTATCTTCGCCGCGTCGCTCGGAGCGTTCGCCGCGGGCAGCCTTTCCGGGGTTGTGAAGGACGAAAGCGGCGGCGTGATTCCGGCGGCGCGCATTGAACTGATCAATACGGCGCTCAAAACCCAATTCCAGGGCGTCACCGATACTCAGGGGTTCTATTCTTTCCCCGCGCTGCCGGTTGGGCATTACGACGTCACCGTTACAGCTACCGGATTTCAACCGCAGAAGAAAGCCGGAATCGCCGTCGACACGGACTCAGCTATCAGATTAGATGTTACTCTCTCGGTGGTAGGGAAAGCCGAGACGGTAACGGTCTCCGAAGAGGGCGCTCACGTGCAGACCCAAGTCGACACGGTTGCGACCCACTTGGGCGAGGTGGTTTCGGACGCCCAGATCCAATCGATCCCCTTGAACGGCCGCAGCTATACCGACCTGCTCGCGATTCAGCCCGGCATCAGCCCGGTAACTACACTGACGCCGACGTCCGTCATCATGGCCGGCGTGACCGGCACGATCAATCCGTCGGGCGATCTGAATCCAGGCGATCTGTCCATCGACGGTCAACGCGAATCGGCGAATGGGTTCACGGTCAACGGTGTGGATGTGCAGGAACACATGAACGGCGGCACGTCGGTAATTCCGAATCTCGATTCGATTCAGGAATTCCGTGTCCTCACCAACAATTTCGACCCGGAATACGGCAACTACAATGGCGGCATGGTCAACGTCGTGACCAAATCGGGCAGCAATTCGTTCCACGGAGACGCTTTCGAGTTTTTGCGCAATACCGACCTCGACGCGCGCAATTTCTTCGATGACATGCGCGGCGCGTATCAGCAGAATCAGTTCGGCGGAACGCTAGGTGGCCCGGTCAGAAAGGACAAGGTTTTCTTCTTCCTCGATTATCAAGGCACTCGCACGAAGGAAGGAATCACGTCGCCAGCCACCACGGTTCTTTCGAATGCCGAACGCACTGGGAATTTTGGCGATGCATTGAGCACATTGACTGGAACCGTGAGCGGACCGAATATCGCGAAGCTCTTAACCCAGGAACTCGGCTACGGTGTTACGGTCGGCGAACCATATTACACAACCGGCTGCGATAATTCATCGATGTGTGCCCTGCCCAACGCGACCATCCCGCAAAGCGCCTGGTCGGCTCCGGCGAAGGCTTTACTGAAATATATTCCCGCGCCGAATCTGGGCGCGGACCAATTTGCTACTTCCTCCTACCCCGAGACCGTTCGCGACGATAAAGCCGGCAGCCGGATCGACGCCAATACTCCCGTCGGGCAAATCGCCGCGTACTACTTCGTGGACGATTATTCGCTCGACAACCCGTATCCTGGCGGGCAGGGCGGCGCATCGATCCCCGGTTTCGACGCGCTGACGTTGGGACGGGCGCAGGAATGGAGCCTGGGCGACACCAAGGTTTTCGGGACTCTGGTGAATGAATTCCGCGCCGGGTTCCTGCGCAATGTGAACGATATCGGCCAGCCGCGCGGGGGACTGGGAGTGAGTTTGCAGTCGCAAGGTTTTGTCACCGGTGTTGGGACGCCCGGCATCGTCGTGCAGGCGCCGCAGTTTGAAGGCGTGGAGAACATCGTATTTCCGTCCTTCGTAATGGGAGTGCCCATCACAAACGTAAATCAATGGAACAACACAATCTACTTGAGCGATACGGTTTCCAAAGTGATTCGAAAGCACACCCTCAAATTTGGCGCACAGTTTCACTACGACCAGGTCAATGAGAATCCGAACGCAACCTTCAATGGAACATTCAATATCGACGGCACGGAAACCGGCAACGCTTTCGCCGACTTTCTGCTGGGATTTCCCAGCAACTATACGCAGACAACGGGCCAACGGTTTTACCTCAGAGACCACTACGTTGGCGCTTTCGCCGAGGATAGCTGGCGTGCGCGGAGCGACCTCACGTTGAACTTCGGCTTGCGCTGGGACCTGATTCGTCCCTGGTCGGAGAAGTACAACAACATCCAGACGATCGTTCCCGGCGAGCAGTCGGTGCTCTATCCGGATGCACTGCCGGACCTGGTTGTACCGGGCGATCCCGGTATACCTTCCACACTCTCTCCGACCAAATACAAGAACTTTGCTCCGCGAATCGGAATGGCATATTCCCCGAGCATCAAGGACGGGTTCCTGCATAAGATTTTCGGCGATCCCGGCAAGAGCAGCATCCGTGCAAGCTACGGCATCTTTTACACGGCGTTCCCAGGGCTGACCGCCGGAATCATGTACGGTGTGCCGCCATACGGTTATAACTATCTGAGTCCCGCCCCACCGCTCTTCGCGACACCGTTCATCAACTCCGCGGACGGCACAGAGAACACCGACCCGTTCCCGCTGCAATTCCCGCCCCATAACGTTTCAGCCGCCAATCCATATAACAGCTTCGACTGGGCGGCCGTCACGCCGATTGCGGCGGATCCCTTCTTCTACTACCGCAACAGCGTTCCTTACACCGAGAACTATATGCTGTCGTTCCAGCGTCAAATCACGAACGATGCGTTGCTAACGGTGAGTTACGCGGGCAATCAAGGACATCATCTTCTGGTGCTTCAGCCGGCGAACGTCGGGAACCCAGCGTTGTGTTTGAGCCTCAGCCAGCCCAACCAGGTGGGCGCCGGCAGCGCCACCTGCGGACCCTTCGGTGAAGATGCGGCTTATACTACGGCGTCTGGCCAAACGATTCAAGGCACTCGGGTAGGTCTGGGCCCGAATTACGGGTCGATGACCGCGCAGAAGACGATCGGCAATTCGAATTACAATGCCCTTGAAGCAAACTTTCGATACAACATGGGAGCCCGCGGGACAGTTCTCGCCGGATATACATTTTCGAAATCGATTGACGATGCGTCGAATCTGGGCGAAACAACCAATCCATTCGAGCTGCGTCTGTCCCGGGCGATTTCGTCGTGGGACATGACGCATAACTTCGTCATCACCTACAACTATGAACTTCCGTTCGCTCGCATTGCACGGAATCGATTCACGGAGGGCTGGAGCATCTCCGGCACCACGCGTTTCAGCACCGGTTTTCCGGTCACACTGTTCGACGATTCTGACAATTCTTTGCTGGGAACCCTCGGCAACGGGGTCAACAATCAGTTGCTCGACACCCCGGAGGTGCTGCCCGGACCGCTCCACCTCAATACCAACCCGCGAAATGGGAACCCTGTCTTCAACACCAACGTGCTCGTTCCGGAAGCACTCGGCCAATTGGGCGATGCCGGGCGGCGTATTTTTCACGGACCGGGAATCGACAATTTCGACGTGCAAATCAGCAAGAACATTGCGTTCAAGGAATCGAAGTCCCTCGATCTGCGAGTCGAAGCGTTCAATATTTTCAACCACGCGCAGTTCTACGGCCCCGCCTCGGTGGACGGGGAGGTCAACGACCCCAACTTCGGCCAGGCGGTGAGCGCCG
>DATJMA010000007.1:0-3059 GCA_035509055.1 Bryobacteraceae bacterium
CTCCTCGCCCGACGGCAGATGCAGCGCTGATTCGCGCAGCCGGCGCATCGGCCCGATGCCCGAACGGCCGCCGCCGGATTCGATGATGGCGCGATGGAACAATCCGCGCGCGAGCGGCGTGGTCATCATCGTGAGCACCGATCCGCCGCCCGCCGATTCACCGAACAACGTGACATTCGCAGGATCGCCGCCGAACTTCGCGATGTTCTTGCGCACCCATTTGAGCGCGGCGATCTGGTCGAGAAAGGCGTAGTTGCCGAGCGGGCCGTTGGCATCTTCCTTGGTCAGCGCCGGGAAGGCGAAGAACCCGAAACGTCCGAGGCGATAGTTGAAGCTGACGAACACCACGCCGTGCTCGGCGAAGTGCGTGCCATCGTAGACCGCGGGGGAACTCCCGCCATTGACATAGCCTCCGCCGTAGATCCAGACCATCACAGCCATGCCGCCGGAGCGATGGGCGGGGGTCCAAACGTTCAGGTACAGACAGTCTTCCGCGGGCGAGGTGCCGAGCGGCGCGGCGTCGCTCGGAAATGGAAGCTGCATGCAGTCCGAAGCGTAGTTCACGGCCAGACGCACGCCCTGCCACGGCGTGACGGGCTGCGGCGGACGCCAGCGGTTCGGACCGGTGGGCGGCGCGGCATACGGAATGCCTTTGAACGAGACGACCGCGCCCTGAACGGCGCCTTTCAACGCCCCGCTATCGATGCGAACTTCGTCCATCGTGGCGGCCGCGGCGACGGCGGCGAAGGCGGCGAACAAAACCACACGGACACACATAGCGAAGTGAATATTAACAGATGGCAGCGGCAACGATGCAGGGTGGCCGTAGTCTCTAGCAGGCGTGGATATGCTCACGGAATTTAAGAAAATAAGGGCAACAACCTTCGATGATGTCAATATCCGCCTCTGTAGCGATTTCGCCGTAGACCTTTGGGTCTGCCGGCAGCCCCGCTTGAGAAAGCATCGCGTAAAACAACGTCTTCGCGTTCCGATTTTCTTCCTGTACGTTGACCTCTTTGACTGCATGGTTGTGGCCCCGGAGGCGAGCAACTTCACGAACAGCGCGGGCGTCGGCCAGCAGCCACGTCTCGACCATAGACTTGGTGGCGTAGAAATGTACTGGGAAGCGCGGTTCGAAGTGCGAGTTCTTCAATCGGTCCATCAGGTCAGCTTCCACTTCCCGCGGATCCTTCCCGTCGCAGTCGCGAATCACGATTGCCTTATCTACGCAACGGTACTCAAAGCCTCTCAATCGCCCTACGAAGCTCCTTTTGAGAGATGCAACACCACCGCACTCCCCACATATAACCTGCTGAACATCAGGCCGAATCTTGCTGATAATCGCTGAATAGACCGCGGTGTCGCTGGGCCCCTCGACCACGATTCCGAAGACGCTCATTCTTCCCCGAGCGCTCCGGTAAACATTAGGTCGCCAAGTCCTAGTTCCTCGTCCACAGCCAAGCTCCGCAGCGAATGCTTATCCCATGGCTTGAATACTTTGGTCATGCCCTCCGTCTTCGCCACCCAGAGGATCTCGTCAAGCTTCATCTGGTCCAGAACTTGTGGAGAGTGGGTTGTGGCAATGATCTGTGATTTCTCGACGCCATCGGCACCGGTCTCCTGTTGTGCCTGGCGCAGTAAGGCAACCAGCGTTTCAAACAGCCTAGGGTGCAAATGGTTCTCCGGCTCTTCGATGAGGAAGAGCGTGCCACCGAGTTCCCGCGGCGCAAAAATAAGCGAGAGGTACGCAATGAATGCCAACTCGCCATCCGACATCTGGAATAACGGCGTGGGGCGGAGTAATGCTTTCTCTTGGGATGCCAGATAAACGGTGCCCTGATTCATCGGCCAAGTCAGAAGGCCTCGAACCTCCGGGAATACATCGCCCGCCACCTCCGCTATTCGTGCGAACGCTTGCGGCGCGCGGGTCTGCAGCCACATCAGCCAAGCTGACAGATTCGATCCGTGAACATCCAGAATACCCCCGCTGGTCATCTGATTGACCTGCTTCATCAGCTCTGGTATGAACTGATGAAATCGCCAATTCTGAGCGAAGGACTTTAAGGGATAACCGTCCCAGTTCAGGGGGGCCAGTTCCAACGCTGATCTTTCGTACTGGAAAAGGCCGAGCTTCGATCCATCGGCGTTTGCTAACCAGCGGCCCTCGCCGTCCTTAGTAATCAGTTGGTGGTTGCTGCCATCTTCGGCGAGCGTCAGCGCTTCCTTCTGTATGGTGAGGTAACCGCCGGTTCCGCCCAGCAGCTCAAGTTCATAATCAAACTTTTTCGAAGGCTGCCCGGGAGCTTGGAACTCGAGACCGATCGCGAGGAGGTTATCCGCACCTCCTTTCCATAACAACTCCTCCATCCCCTGCCGTCTTGCGACCGCGCTTAACGGTCCAAATGTCGAAGGCTGCGGAAACCAGCATTCGTACAGGAACCGGAACAGGTCCAGCACGTTGCTCTTGCCGCCCATATTCGGCCCCACAAGCACATTCAGCGGCCCCAGAGAAAAGTCAACCTCTTTCAGGCTTCTGAAGTTGCGGGCGCGAACTCGGGTAATCATAGGCTACCGAGACTATGATACCCCGCCTGTCAGAATGCGCTCCAGCATGTCCGGGATCTCGAATACCGCACGGTTCGATAGCGCCGCGGCATTGGCGCGCATGCGCGCGTATGTGTCCGGCGCGAGCAGTTCCTCGACCGCCGTCGCGATCCCGCGGAAATTGCGTAACACCGTCCCCACGCCTTGCTCCCGCACCCAATCGCAGTTGTAGCGCTCCTGCGGCAAATTCCACGCATTGCGCTCCACAATCACCGGCAGCTTCATGGCCACTGCCTCGCTAATGCTGCCCGGCCCCGGCTTACCGATGAAAAAATCCGAGAGATGCATGTAGTATGGCACCTCGCGCGTGAAGCCTTCGACGAACATAGGAATGCTTGTGTGCATGGCGCGGAGGCGGGCGGCCAGCTTCTCGTTCCGGCCGCAAATCAGGATCAACTGCAAGGGGCGCGCGGGCGATTGCAGCTTGCGCGCTATTTCAAACATCACCGACGATC
>DATJMA010000008.1:0-31014 GCA_035509055.1 Bryobacteraceae bacterium
CGCGTGCCCCAGCAATTCCTGGATGGCGCGCAGGTCGGCGCCATCCGCCAGCAGATGCGTCGCGTAAGCGTGGCGGAAACTGTGCGGATGAATCGAGGGGTCGCCGTTCACCAGCGTGGCGTAGAATTTGACAATGCCGCGAATGCCGCGGTCGCTCAGGCGCTTGCCGCGATGGTTGAGGAAGACCGCGGGCTCGTCGCGCACCACCGGCCGTTCTGCCAGGTACCGCTCCAGCGCTTCGGCTGCCTTTCCAGGCATCGGCACCTGGCGCTCCTTGCGCCCCTTGCCGCGCACGCGCATCCATCGCTCGGAACGATCGAGATCGAGCAGATTGAGGCCGGCAAGTTCGCTGACGCGCACGCCGCATCCGTACAGTAATTCCAGAATGGCGCGATCGCGCACCGGGTAGGGGCGTTCCAACGGACTCGCGGACACTCCATCGATGAGAGCGTTCACCTGCTCGGGACTCATCACTTCAGGCAGCTTCTTGGGCGCCTTCGGAGTGCGTACCAGCTTCGCCACATTCACCGGTATCACCCCTTCGCGCAGCATGAAACGGAACAGCCCGCGAACGGCCGCCAATTTCCGGCGAATGGTGACGGCGGTGAGTTCGTGGCTGTAGAGCGATGCCAGCCACTCGCGCAAAGTGAGCGGATCGATGGCGCCGGGCGCGGGCGGCTCGGTTTCCGGCGGCGAGAGGTAGCGCAGAAACTCGTGCAAATCGGCGCCATAAGCATCGATGGTGTGGACGGAATTGCCGCGGCGCGCGAGTTCGGCGAGATAGCTGGCGATTTGCGCGGAGAGTTCAGACATCGGCGGCCATCCATTCGGCGAGGGCCGCCTGCGCGCGCCGGCAAACCTCGGCGTGCCGCGCGTGCTTGTCGCGGCGCAAAGCCGTGCGGGCCGCTTCGTCCAGCTGCGGAAGAAGGTCGAACGTGATGTTGGCGGGCTGGTAATCGGCTGCGCCGGCGGCTGAGATGTAGTGGCAGAGAGAACCAAGCGCGGTTTCGCGAGGGAGCGGGCGCGGCGTGTGCCCGGTGGCGAGAGCGGCGGCGTGCATGCCCGCCATCAGACCGGTAGCGATGGATTCCACATAGCCTTCCACGCCGGAAATCTGACCGGCAAAGAAAATACGCGCGTCGCCGCGCAGTTGCAGAGTCGAGGAGAGCAGCGCCGGCGCGTTGATGTAGGTGTTGCGATGAATCTGGCCGAAGCGCAGAAATTCGGCCTTCGCCAGCCCGGGAATCAGGCGCAGCACGCGCGCCTGGTCGCCGAATTTCATGTGGTTCTGGAATCCCACGAGGTTGAAGCTCTGCGCGCGCAGATTTTCTTGCCGCAACTGCACCACCGCCCACGGACGCCGTCCGGTGCGCGGATCGGTGAGGCCCATCGGCTTCATGGGGCCGAAGCGCAGGGTATCGCGGCCGCGGCGCGCCAGTTCCTCGATGGGCAGGCAAGCCTCGAAATAGCACGCCTTGTCCTCGGGAATGTGCGCGGACGCCGAAGGCGCGGCGAGCAACTCGTCCACGAAGCGCTCGTACTGCGCCCGGTCGAACGGGCAATTGAGGTAATCGTCGGTGCCATCGGTCGATTTGCCGTAGCGCGACGCCCAGAAGGCGATCGACGTATCGACCGTGTCGGCATCGACGATGGGGCTGATGCTGTCGTAGAAGAACAGACGGTTCGACCCGGTGAATCGCGCGATCTCTGCGGCGAGTGGTTCACTGGTCAGCGGCCCGCTGGCAATGATCACGATGGCGTCCACAGGCAGCGCGGTGACTTCGTCGCGCCGCACTTCGATCAGCGGCTCGCCTTCGATCGCGCCGGTGACCTCGGCGGCGAAGGCCTCGCGATCCACCGTGAGTGCGTGCCCCGCGGGCACGCGCGTCTTTTGCGCGGCGCAAAGTAGCAGCGAACCGAGGCGGCGCAACTCTTCTTTGAGCAGCCACGGAGCAGTCTGTTCCGATTCCGACTTGAGCGAATTGCTGCAAACCAGCTCTGCCAGCCGGTCCGTCTGGTGCGCGGACGTGCGGCGCGTGGGCCGCATTTCGTGCAGCGTGACACGCTGGCCGCGCCGTGCCAGTTGCCACGCCGCTTCCGTACCGGCCAATCCGCCCCCGACGATGTGGATAAGAGGCTGCACGAACGTCTAGAATTCAATTATGCCTGACACCTTGCACCAGGAATTCCTGCACTGTTCCATCGAACGGTTGCGCCAAAGCCGCGCCCGGATTGAAGGCTGCCTCGGAAAGCTGAATGCGGACCAGATTTGGGCGCGCGGCAGCGAGAACGAGAACGCCATCGGCAACCTGGTGCTGCATCTCTGCGGAAATGTGCGGCAGTGGATTATCGCCGGCGTCGGCGGCTCTCCCGATGTCCGCAAACGCGACGAAGAGTTCGCGGCCCGCGGCGGAGCATCGGTATCCGAATTACTGGCAAAGCTACACGCGACCGTGGACGAGGCATGCACGGTACTCGAGCGCGTCAGCCAACAGCGCCTGCTCGAGCCGCTGGTCATCCAGCAGTACGCCGTCACCGGGATGGGGGCGATCTATCACGTGGTGGAACACTTCTCGGGCCACACCGGACAAGTCATTTTCGCCACCAAGATGCTTACTGGGGAAGATCTGGGGTTCTACCGGCACCTGAGCGCCAAAGCGGCGCACAGCCAGAAAACCCCGCAGTGCTAGCCTGAGAAGATACCAGTGCTCGAGAAACTCCTCACCGAACAGGCGAATCCCGCGTCGGCAGCACTCGATTCGCTCGGCACCGAGGACGTGCTGCGTATCATCAACGCGGAAGACGCCAAGATCGCTGGCGCGGTGGAGTGCGAAATTCCCGCCATCGCGCGCGCCGTGGAGGCGATCGTCACGGCGATGGAAAAGGGCGGGCGCCTATTCTACATTGGCGCGGGCACCAGTGGCCGGTTGGGCGTGCTCGACGCTTCGGAGATTCCACCGACGTTTAACGCCGCTCCGGGCATGGTGCAGGGCATCATCGCCGGTGGAGAAATGGCTCTCAGCCGCGCCACGGAAACCACCGAGGACGATCCCTCAATCGGCGCGCGCGACCTTCAAGCGCGCGGATTCACCGCGGCCGACGTCCTGGTGGGAATTGCCGCCAGCGGGCGCACGCCCTACGTGCTCGGCGCCGTGGCGGAAGCGCGCAAACTGCGCGCCACCACAATCGGAATCAGCTGCACGCCGAATTCCGATCTGGCGCGCGCGGCGGACATTGCCATCACCCCGCTGGTGGGGCCGGAAGTGATCGCCGGGTCCACGCGGATGAAGGCGGGCACGGCGCAAAAACTGGTATTGAACATGCTCTCTACAGCGGCGTGCGTGCGGCTCGGCTACGTCTACGGCAACCTCATGGTGAACGTGCAGCCGAAGAACCGCAAGCTGCGGGACCGCGCACGGCGCATCATTGCCCAAACTGCCGCGGTATCGTACGAGCGCGCCGGCGAGTTGCTGGACGAAGCTGGTTCCAACGTGCGCACGGCGATTGTGATGGCCAAGGCTGGCATCGGCCGCGAGGAAGCCGAGAAACGGTTGACCGCTGCCGGCGGAAGGGTATCGAAGGCTATATGAAGGGACCGCTTCCTCGCGGACCCGTGAAAAGTGGGGCAGCCAATCCTGGCTGCAGCCGCCTTTCTGGCGGCCACACTCGCGTCAATCGCGGAATCCGGCTAAAGGCCGGATGCAGGCAGGATTGCCTGCCACACGATGAGCACTGAAAACCGACGGTCTTATGGACAAATTCGTAGTCACGGGCGGAACCGCCCTCCAAGGGGAAATCCCCACCAACGGATCGAAGAATTCGGCGCTGCCGGCACTGGCGGCGGCGCTCCTGACCGAAGAGCCGGTCACGCTCCATCGTATTCCACGCGTGCGCGACATCCGCACCATGCAGCGCCTGCTGGTGGATATCGGATCGCAAGTGGATATCGATGGCTACACGGTGCGGCTGGCGACGCCGAAGATTGCCAGCCCGGAAGCGCCGTATGAGCTAGTGAAAACCATGCGCGCCTCCAGCCTGGTGCTGGGGCCGCTCGTGGCGCGCTGCGGTAAGGCGCGCGTCTCGCTGCCCGGCGGGTGCGCCATCGGCGCGCGGCCCATCAATCTGCACATTTTCGGACTGGAACAACTGGGCGCGAAAATCAATCAGGCGTACGGCTATATCGAAGCCGTGGCACCCGAGGGATTGCACGGCGCGACAGTGAACTTCGACCGAATTACCGTCACCGGCACGGAGGACCTGATGATGGCGGCCGTTCTAGCCAAGGGAGAAACCGTCTTGCGCAACGCCGCGCGCGAGCCGGAGGTGTCCGATTTGGCGGACCTGCTGATCAAAATGGGCGCGCGCATAGACGGGGCCGGGACTGCGGAGATCCACATCCAGGGTGTCGAACGACTTCACGGGGCCGAGCACACGATCATTCCCGATCGCATCGAAGCGGGGACTTTCCTGATTGCCGGCGCGATCACCGGCGGCGAAGTGACGGTAACCGAGTGCGCGCCGGCACACCTGGAAGCGCTCGTGTCGAAGTTGCAACAGGCCGGGGCGGACGTGACACAGGCGGGTGCGACATCCGTGCGGGTGCGCGCGTCGGGGGCGCTGCGGTCGGTGGACATGACCACCGAGGAATATCCCGGATTCGCCACCGATTTGCAGGCGCAATATATGGCGCTGATGACGCAGGCGGAAGGCATCGCCATCGTGGTGGAGACGATCTTCGAAAACCGCTTCATGCATGCCCTGGAGTTGGCCCGCATGGGGGCGAACATCAGGCTGGATGGGAAGCAGGCGATCGTGGCGGGACCGCGCGAACTGACCGGCGCGGGAGTGATCGCGTCGGATCTGCGCGCGAGCGCCTCGCTGGTTCTGGGCGCCCTGGTAGCGCACGGGCAGACCGTGATCGATCGGGTCTACCACATCGATCGTGGGTACGAGAAGATCGAGACGAAGCTGGCGGCAGTAGGGGCGAAAATCGAACGGGTGGAGTGAAGCGCGACCCCTGGCTGGCGGCGAATCACGGTTACCGCGTCCCGCCCAACGCGATCAACCGCCTGGCGGCCGCCCGCGAAATGACTTCGCGAAGGCGGGCACATGAGATGCCGGCGCGCAAAACACGAAAAGCCAAAACCTGGACCCTGCAAACTTCAGACGCGCGCTCCATATCAATGCTCCGCCGGCTTTCGGCGTGATCGATCCCCGTGATCTCGGCCTGTCCCTTCGCGCGAACCACCTTGAGTCCGAGTTGCTGAAGCGCGGTGAAGATCGAGGGTTCCGTCTCGGCATTCACGGGCATTCGGGAGTCGCCCACCGGCGAGAGGAGGCCGGGGCGGCGGTATTCCGGCGTCACGTCGTAGGTGCCCCCGAGTCCGGTCTTGTCCAGAAGAGGCGGTTGAAATTCGATGCAATGCGTGCCGCCAGGTCGCTCATGGAAACGCTGGGATAACGAAAATTTCGCCCACCGTAAGGTCATAGACAGGCATTTCCCTGGTTTCCACGTGTAGTTATCCCGGGTCTCCCCCGGCTATTTCTTCTGATTCAAGCTGAAGCGATTGCCGAAGGGATCCTGGAAGACCGCCTCGATTCCGTAGAATTTCTCCGCGGGCGGATCCGGAAATTCGACTCCTTTGGCGGAAAGCTCCTCATACGTCTTCCGGCAATCGGCGGTTTCGAATACGCCCGCGGCGACCAGTCCGCTCTGGATGATGTCCTTCAGCGACTCTGCTTTTTCCGCTGTCATGCGCCCGGCCGGCGCCAGCTTCATGAGTATGATATGGAAATCGGGCTGGCCCTTGGGACCGACGGTCAGCCAGCGAAAACCCTCGCCGGAGAAGTCCGCGTGGACCTCGAACCCGAGCTTGTTGACGTAGAAATCCTTCGCCACGTCCTGATCGGCAACGAAAATCGTGGCGTGTGTAAAGCGTTGAATCATGGGAACCTCTCCTCTGATTCGAATATAGTGGGCAGGTTGGCCCGTGCGCTTCTTCGATCTTGCGGTTCGCCCCTTACGGGGCGCTTAGCCAGAAATTCACGAAACAGCTCGGAATATAGAGCACGTGCCAGTCGTGCACGGGAGAGATGAAGCGGCGTGCTTTGCGCCGGAACGCCGTGGGCGATTCGCCGGTGAGCGCGGCAAAACGCGAGCTGAAGGTTCCGAGGCTGGTGTAGCCCACTTCCAGACAGATCTCGGTGACCGGCAGATCCCCGGCGGCGAGCAGTTGGCGGGCCTGGTCCATGCGCAGGCGCGTCAGGAAATCGTGCGGTGTCTCGCCGAACGTGCGGGCGAAAATGCGCTGGAAATGGAACGGAGACAGACACGCCGCGCGGGCCGCGCGGTCGAGAGGAATCGGCGCGTTATAGCCGGCGGCGAGCAGATCGCGGGCGCGGCAAAGGCGGCGGAAAGTGGCGTCGTCCACCAGCATGCGTCCAAGGTATAACGGCCCGGCCCCGGCTGCAACTGGAACGCTGTATAATTCCGAAATGTTGACTGGCCGGCGGGCAGTTAGCGGGTCCGGTGTAATTTGCAGCCTGATCCTGACGGTAACTTCACCTTTGTTGGCCCAAACGGCCGACGAGCGAAGGGATTTCGACCGCGACGATCAGCATAACCAGCAACAACGAGATGAATGGTTTTATCGTCAGCGTGCCTATCCCTTTACGAAGATCCCCAAGGGCGCGCGTCTCAACGCCTGGATGCAGAGAAGAGCGCTCGAAGCCATCGCTCGCGGCGGCGCGCGTCCCGAGGCGGCTGCCGCCCTTGCTCCGGCCTGGAGATTCATCGGACCCGAGGACAATAATTTTTGGGGCGGCAATTCGTCCGGACGCATTACGGCGCTGGCGGTAGATCCGCGCAGCAGTCAGGTAGTTTGGGCCGGCGCGGCGGATGGCGGAGTCTGGAAGACGACCGACGGTGGCGCGCACTGGGCGCCCATGACCGATGGCCAGCCAAGCCTTAGCACGGGTGCTCTGACGCTCGATCCCAACCACCCCGATACCATCTACATCGGCACGGGCGAGGCAAATCAGAACTCCGACAGTTATGGCGGCGCCGGAATTCTGAAATCCTCCGACGGCGGCGCGACGTGGGCCGTCTTGGGGACCCAGTTCAGCGGCACCTGGATCGGCGCCATCGCGGTGAGCCCCGCCAATCCCCAGGTTGTGCTGGTGGCCGGCTGGGGCGGAATCTTCCGGTCCGCCAACGGAGGAATTACGTGGAAATCGGTTTTACCGGGGGCCATGGGTTCCGCGGTGGTGTTCAATCCTGCGAATCCCTCAACGGTCTGGGCGGGGATGGGGGAATCTTTCGGCGATGGCACGAACGGAATCTATCAATCGAGCAATGGCGGCGTAACCTGGACTGCTGTCACCGGCACGGTAGCCAATCCCTTGCCGCCCGCGAGCCAGATCGGACGCGTGGCTATCGCATTGGCCCCCGCCAATCCGTCCATCGTCTATGCCGGTATCGGCCAGGTTATCGGAAACAGCAACCCCACGAACAGTGCGGCCGGGACGGGCGTTTATCGCAGCACCGACGGCGGGGTGAACTGGACGCTCCAGGCCCAACCCGGATACGAGCCGAACTGGTATGAGAATACCCTGGCCGTTTCCCCGGCCGATTCGTCGTTGCTGATCGGTGGAGGAAGCCAGCTTTACCTCTCGGCGACCGGCGGTACGGCCTGGGCTGCCGAGCCTTCCTACATCCACCCCGACCAACACGCGGTGGTTTTCTCGGCGGATGGAAGCCTCGTGTACACAGGCAACGACGGCGGAGTTTATAGTACCGCGGACATCGCGAATTCTGCCGCGGATTGGGCGGACTTGAATTCCACCCTAGGGGTGACTCAGTTTTATCCAGGCATGTCCATAGATCCTTCCGACCTGTCGGTGGCGATTGGAGGCACGCAGGACAACGGCACGCTGATTTACCGGGGCTCGCGGATCTGGAAATGGATGCAATGCGGCGACGGCGGCGCTACGGCGATTGATCCGGTGGACCCGAAGAATATCTACGTCGCTTGTATCACCGGCCCGGCGGTAGCTAAGTCGACCGACGGCGGCCTCACCAATCAGATGATGAGTAAAGGCTTCAGTGCAACCGAAGGCGCACCTTGGCCGCCGTATCTCGCCATCGATCCGTCAAGCCCCGGCAATCTTTATTACACCGGCAACCAGCACATCTACCAGTCCACGAACGCCGCGGCTTCCTGGCAGGCCATCTCGCCGGATATCACGGAGGGCAAAGGACCTCCCTCGGTGATCGTGGTGGCGCCCTCGGATTCGAATACCGTCTATGCCGGGACGCAGGGCGGCGTCCTGCAGGTAACCCGCAACGCACTGGCCGGCACCGGCGCGGCGTGGGCCGATCACACGGCCGGGCTCCCGCAGCGCTTCATCACCTCGATCGTGGTGGATCCCTCCAACCCCGCGTTGGCCTATGTTGCGCTCTCCGGTTTTGGCAGCGGTCACGTCTACGTGACTTCCGACGCCGGCGCCACCTGGCAGAACATCAGCGGCAATCTTCCCAATGCTCCGGTGAACGATCTGGCGCTCGATCCGGATGCGGACGGGACTATTTATGCCGGGACGGACACTGGCGTGTTCGTGAGTAATAACAGCGGAGGAATCTGGACACCATTGGGAAACGGCTTGCCGAATGCGGTGGTGACGGGAGTCCGGTTTCACAGGGCCACCCGGACGCTGCGGGTTTCGACTCACGGACGAGGGATGTGGGACCTGGCTCTCCGATACGCCCCGCCTCACCGGACGGGATCGTCCGATTCGATCCGGCCGTAGATTACACGCCCCATAGGTCGCCATCGCAGACGGGAAGCGGTTCTTTGTGCATCTCGTCCTGCCCCAACTGGAGCGCGAGCAAGTCGAGGTCGAGGTACTTCTTGTTCTTCACCAGGGCATGCAGGGCGCTGATAATCTGCTCGGGGTCGAGAACGCTGGTGGCTTCGAGGAGCGCCCCGAGCATCACGATGTTACCGACTTTGGCGTCGCCGAGCTTGTCGGCAAGGCCGGAGAAATGCCTGGCGACAATTCGCAGATCGGAACGGGCGCAGTCTTCCGGGAGCGTGTCGCTGTTATATAGCACGATGCCGCCGGGTTCGACATCGGGGAGGAATTTGCGGAGCGAAGGCTCGTTGAGCGCCAGCAGGACGTTCGGGCGGGAAACGAGGGGGGACGAAATGGGTTCGTCCGACAAGCGCACGTGGCAATTGGAAGTGCCGGACCGCATCTCCGGACCGTACGACGGCAGCCAGGAAACTTCGTAGCCGGCTTCCATGCCGGCTTCCGCCAGAACATATCCGAGCGTGAGCACTCCCTGGCCGCCGAATCCCGCGACCCGCATGCGTAGGTCGAGCGGGCGCTCGGGATGGATTCGGAGGGCGCCATCGTCGGGAGTGAGACCGAGCAGCGCGGGGATTTCGGGGACCGGGGGCGGAGCGGGGGCGGCAGGACGCGGCGCTGTTTGCTTGCTGCGATCGCGGAAATTGGCTACGGGGAAAACCTTGGCCATTTCGTCGCGGACGAAGTGCTGGGCGTCGACCGGTTCGAATTTCCAGATTGTGGGGCAAGGCGAGAGCACTTCTACAAGCGAGAAGCCCAGGCCTTGAACCTGATTCTCCAGCGCGTGGCGAATCACCTTGGCGGCGGCCATGATGTGTTTTGTCGAGCCGAGCGAAACCCGCTCCAGGAAGACCGGGGCATCGAGCGTATTGAGGAGTTCGCAAACATGCAGCGGATAGCCTTCGGTCATCGCGTTGCGGCCGTAGGGCGACGTGGTGCTCTTTTTGCCGAGCGGGGTGGTCGGGGCCATTTGGCCGCCGGTCATCCCGTAGATTCCGTTGTTGACGAAGATCACCGTGATCGGCTCGCCTCGATTGGCGGCGTGGACGATCTCCGCCGTGCCGATGGCGGCAAGATCGCCATCGCCCTGATAACCGATGACGATGCTGTCGGGACGGCTGCGCTTTACGGCAGTGGCAACGGCGGGAGCGCGTCCGTGCGCCGCCTGAACGTTGCCCACGTCGAAATAGTAATAGGCGAACACCGAGCAGCCAACGGGGCTGACCAGCACGGTGCGGTCGCGCAACTCCAGATCGTCGAGCGCCTGCGCCAGCAGCTTGTGGATGATGCCGTGGCCGCATCCGGGACAATAGTGCGTCTGGTGCTGCAACTCGCCCTTGCGGTCGAACCGCTCGTAAAATGCCGATGCCTTTTCATGCGTGATAGTCAGGCTACCCATGGATGAGAACCTCCCTGAATTGGAACTTCTGCTCCACCGCTTCCAGCACCTCTTCGGCGGTGGGCACCACGCCGCCAACGCGGCTAAAGAACTCCACCGGGCGCCGGCCCTCGAGCGCCAGCCGGACGTCATCCACCAACTGGCCGGTGCTGAGTTCAGCCACCAGGAAACCTTTGACTTCGGGCGCGAGTTGTCGGATGCGCGCGCTTGGGAACGGGAAGAGCGTGATCGGACGCAGCAGGCCGAGCTTGTGCCCGCGCTCGCGGGCGTGATCGACAACGGCCTTCAGGATCCGCCCCATGATGCCATAGCCGATGAGTACGAACTCCGCGTCTTCCGTGCGATAGCTTTCCGAGCGGACGGCTTCCACTTCCGCCAGACGATACTTGGACTCCAGTTTTCGCACGTGCGCCTCCATCTTTTCGGGCTCCAGGAAGATGGAAGACACCAGATTCTTGCGCGTGGCGGCAGTCCCCAGAACCGCCCAGGATGGCGGCGCGGGGACCTCGATAGGATCGGCGAAGCGGACCGGCTCCATCATCTGCCCGATATTGCCGTCGGCCAAGACGACGGCTGGATTGCGATAGCGATCGGCCAAGTCGAAGGCCAGCGTGGTGAAGTCGGCCATTTCCTGTGCCGAAGCCGGCGCCAGCACGAGCGTCCGGTAGTTGCCATGGCCGCCGCCCTTGACGATCTGGTTGTAATCGCCCTGCTCGGGCGCGATGTTGCCGAGCCCCGGGCCGCCGCGCATGATATCGGCGACCACGCAGGGCAACTCGGCGCTGGCCAGGTAGCTCAAGCCTTCCTGCATCAGGCTGATACCCGGTCCGCTGGAGCCGGACATGCAGCGCACGCCGGCCGACGCGCCGCCGTAAAGCATGTTCACCGAAGCGGTCTCGCTTTCCGCCTGGATGAAGACGCCGCCCACGCGAGGGAGATATAAAGCCGCCGCCTCGGCGATTTCGCTGGCCGGGGTGATGGGGTACCCATAATAAGCGCGGCATCCCGCCAGGACGGCCGCCTTCACAATGGCTTCGTTCCCCTTGGTCAGTTCCGGTTTCATGCGACCCTCTTCTGGACGCGAATCCCGCCCGGTTCGGGACAGGCGAAAAAGCAGATTCCGCAGCCGGAACAACCGTGACCCAGATAAACGGCGGGGTGATAGCCATATCGATTCAATGAGTTGGACAGGCTCAACACCTTTGGAGGACAAGCCTCCACGCAAAGGCCGCAGCCTTTGCATTCCTCCGCGTTCATGACCACGGAACCCTTTTCCGGTTTGCCATTTGGCGACATTTCCGACCTCCCCGGTGGATAGACCCACTTAAAGTTGGTGCTACTCCACTCCGCTGTTATTATAGTTCCAGATTAACAGGTCCACAACCCCTGTTTGGACGGGATTTACCCGAATTCCCAAGTTGATCCGAGGCTAATAACCATAAAGGGAGTTGCACTCGGCCGGTCACCTCATTAAAATCGACTGGTGCTCCGCCGTACGTTCCACCACCTGACGCTTCGCCTGGCGGCATTAGGAACGCTGGAAGTGTGCGGTTGGGCGCAAGATCAACCCGCTCCTTCGGCGGAAGAGGAGGGCCTGGCGAGTTGGTATGGCCCTTCTTTCGACGGCCTGCGCTCCGCCAGCGGGGAGATTTTCGATTCCGGGCAACTCACAGCCGCGCATCGAACACTGCCTTTCGGCACGAAAGTGCGGGTCCGGAAGGTGGGCACGCCTCAGAGCATTGTGGTGAGAATCAATGACCGTGGTCCCTTCGTCGAATCGCGGATTATCGACCTCTCTTATGCGGCGGCGCGCCAACTGGGTGTAACCGACCCCGGGCTCATACGGGTAGCTGTGGAGATAGTCGAAAAAGCTCCGCTTCCCCCGCCCTCGGTCTTCGCGGTCCGCGTGGGGACGTTCCGCAATCCCGATAATGCCCGGCGGACTCGCGACCTCATGCAGCAGAAATTCGACCAGGTGAGCGTGCAGCGGGCCGGGGAGTTTTGGCGCGTGCTGGTAGGGAACACCACGAACCAGGCGGAGGCCGAGTCGCTTGCTTCCGCGGTCCGCATGAGCGCGGAAGCATACCGCTCGGCTTACGTGGTTCTGGTGGCGCAATAGGCGTTCAGTTTTAGGGTTTAAAAGTCAAAAGCACCGCTCACTGGCGGTGCTTTTGTCATTTAAAGAGGCTCCGCTTGAAGCTATTCCGTCTGGGTTTCCGGACTGACGGCGGCAGCTACCAGAACGTGGCCGTTGCCATTGCCATTCCCATGCGCCGCGTCGCCGTTTTCGGCCGGCAGTTCGCTCTGGATATTGCGGAAAACACGCTTCAAATTTTCCTGCGCCATTAGGAGCAGCTCGATGCCCTTGGCGGCAGATTGCCGCTCTTCCTGGAGAGTCAGGTCGAAGTGCGATCGCTCCGCTTCCAGTTCCGCGATGCGGCACGCCAGACGGCGCGAGTGCTCGTGCTCGGCGCTGAGCTGCGATTCCAGCGTGGAACGGCCCTGCGTCTCCTGGGTGAGGTCGTTCTTGTACTGATTCAGCTCGGCGGCGAGCCGGCCGATTTGACCGGTGAGTTCCTTGATCTGCCGGTCGTCGGCATCGATCTGCGACTCGTAGGAAGCAAGCTGGCGGCTGGCAGTCTCGGCGACCGCCTTGGTGGCCTCTTGCAGCTTGTTCTCCTGCTCCGCCAGGTGCTGCCGGAGTTCCGCAGCTTCGGCTTCCATCGCACGCGTCTTCTCCTCGACCGCGGCCAACTGCTGCTCGCGTTCCGTCGCCTGCTTCTTGAGGTTCTCGAGATTGGCTGAAGCCGCCTGGAGAGAGAACTCGGTGGATCGCAGTTTTCCTCGTGTGAGGTCCAATTCCGCGCCGGTGATGGGGCGAAGCTTGCGATACAGGAGGTAGATTCCGACGGACGTGCCAATGAGGGCGCCGCCGATTGAGGCGAGAAGACTGACGATCAATTCCATAGCTGCTCCACTTTCCGTCTATGTTAAGAGTTTCACCCCAGACTTGGACATTCCCAAAAGGTTAGCGGTGGCAATAGTAACGAAGGGCTAGCGGCCCCCAAAAAGCCGGCCGCGCCTTGGTAAAATACGGATGCGAATGCTGAAGCGCTTTATTCTGTGGGATTATCAGCGCGGAAGCTGGCAGTACGACGTGATCGTGGGGGTGATTCTGGCCTTCATTTTCTTCACGCCGCGCGGCTGGTTCCGCGACCAGCCGCGGATTCCCCGCGTCAGCGTCATCTCGATTGCGCATGGCGAATTCATGGTGGACCCGGAATTCTGGACGGGGACTCCGGAGGACCAGCGAATGTGGAAGCTCACGAAGGAAGTCCGCACGCGCGCCGGCAATTCTCACCTGACGGTGACCAACGTGGAGCCTTTCACCGATTCCGACGGCGCGCTGCGGTTCTACATTGCGTTCACCCGGCCATGATCTACACGTTTCCGGGCGGGCGATTGCTGGTTGGCGTAACGGCGGCGCTGTCCGCGCTCGCAACCCTTGCGGCTGCCGATCTCACGCGCGACCAGGTGCTGGCCAAAATGGACCAGGCGGCGGCGCATTTCAAAGGGCTCTCGGCGAACATTCAGATCGTGCACCACATGGATGTCATCCATGAAGACGACACGCAGAGTGGGACCATTCTGGTGAAGCGCCCAAACCGGAAAGATCTCCACGTGAAAGTCACGATCGAGCATCCGGAGCAGAAGATCGCGGTCGCGGACAAGAAAGAAGCCAAGGTGTATTATCCATCGAGCGGCGATGTGCAGATGGTAAACATGGCGCAAAAAGGCTCGATGGTGGATATGATCCTGACGCTGGGCTTTGGCGGCACCTCGCAGGAACTGCTGGCGGATTACGACGTGACGCTGGGTGGAAGCGAGGCCGTGGCCGGGGAGAACACCACCCGGCTGGAACTCATCCCCAAATCGCAACAAATGCTGGCTCAGTGGAAGCGGATCGATCTGTGGATTTCCGACCGGACGGGTTATGCGGTTCAGCAGAAGTTCTATGAAGCCGGCAAAGACTTCAACCTGATCACCTATACCAACCTTCAGCCGCAGACCGATATTCCGGACTCGGCGTTCAATCTGAACGTTCCCAAGGGAACCAAGAAAGATCAGCTCAACAAGAAAAAGTAGGTTTTCACCGGCCATGAAGTCAAAGCACGGCATCCACCGGCTGGAGTATCTCGATTGGCTGCGCGGAATCGGTGCCATCATCATGCTGCACGGCCACGTGTGGGACTCGTTCCTGCGCGACGATCTCCGCAATCGCGGGCCGTACATCTTTTCGCAATTCATGGGCGGCATGCCACCGGCGATTTTTCTCTTCCTCACCGGGATCACACTGTCGTTTCTCATGGATAGCTCGGAGCGCAAGGGAATGGTTCGCCGCGAGCGCGTAAAGACGGCCTTCCGGCGCTCAGGGTACCTTTTCTTTCTGGCGTTCGCTTTTCGTTTTCAACTCTGGATTTTCGGCATTCCGGCGCCGTGGCGGGATCTGTTCCGCGTGGACATTCTGAATTGCATGGGCTTCGCCATCGCGGTGCTCTCGGTGATGGCGTTCTTTCCTACGCGCACGCGCGCCAAGGCGGCGGCCATCGCCGGACTGGCGATCGCGTGCGTCTCGCCCTTCATCTCGCAAATGCACTGGGACGCAGTGCCGTGGCTGGTGCGTAATTATATCGTTCCCGACTATCGCACCTTCGGATTTTTCCCGTGGGGCGCCTATCTGGCGTTCGGAGTGAGCGCCGGCAGCGTGATCCGCGCCATCCCGCCGGAGGCAACGAACCGCGTCATGCAATGGGCGGCCATGCTCGGAATGGCGCTGATACTGGTGTGCCACTACATCGACCGGCTGCCGTACAAAATTTACGCGAAGTCGGAATACTGGCTGAACAGCCCGCTGCAAATCCTAACCAAGCAGGGCGTGGTACTGGCGATTCTCTCGGTGGCGTTCGTCTGGACGCGTTATGCCGCCGGCGCGGGTTGGAGCTGGGTGCGGCAGTTCGGCACCACGTCGCTGCTGGTTTACTGGGTGCACATCGAGCTGGTATATGGGCGCGAGCTGTTCTTCCTAAAAGGCCACTTGAACGAAGCGCAGACTTTCGTATCGGCGATTGCCGTGATTCTGCTGATGCTGGCGATCTCGGTGATAAAAACGCGTTGGACGCAGGTTCGCGCGTTTCTCGACGCTACGGGCTGGTGGTCTTTGCCGAAGCCCCAGCGCGTGCCGGGGGATTAGTCACTCGCACCGAAAGGCGTGTCGCGGCTCAATACCGGCGGCGTCGATTATACGACGCCCCGATCGCGCTGTCCCTCACGCGGCTGCATGCTTCGAAGCGATTGAGCGATGTCTTCCACGCCTATGGCAATTCGGTGTAGCGCCGAAATCACGCTCCAAACGATCGCAAGGATCACGGAGAGGTAGACCAGGATAGCGAGTACTCCGAGAATTGAATTCACGACGCAAGACTAGCATCTTATACCGCGCGCAGCGCCAGCACCGCGTTCAGGCCTCCGAAGGCAAAGGAGTTCGAGAGCGCGAACTCCACCCGGGCGGCACGCGCCGCATTCGGAATAACGTCGAGATCGCATTCGGGATCGGGCTCGCGATAATTGGCGGTGGGCGGCAGCATCCCATCGCGCAACGCCAGGACAGTGGCCAGACACTCCAGCGCGGCCGACGCTCCGAGGGCGTGGCCGTGCATCGATTTGGTGGAACTGACCGCCAAACGGCCGGCATGATCGCCGAAAACACCCCGGATAGCGCCCGTTTCGGTGGAATCGTTGGCCGGCGTGCCGGTGCCGTGTGCGTTGATATATCCGATGGCCTCCGCCGCCAGCCCGCCATCGCGCAGAGCCGCGCGCATGGCGCGGGCCGCGCCCCCGGCCGAAGGTTGAGTGATGTGGCCGGCATCGGCTGACATGCCGAATCCCACGATTTCGGCATGGATCTTCGCTCCACGGGCGCGCGCCGCGTCCAGCGGCTCAAGCACGAGCATCGCGGCGCCCTCGCCCAGAACCATTCCGCGCCGGTCCCTGGAAAATGGGCGGCAGGTGTCCGGTGAGACCACGCGCATGGCTTCCCAGGCTTTGAGAATTCCGAAACTGAACGGCGCTTCGCTACCGCCCGTGATGGCTAGATCGGTCGCGCCCGCGCGCACCATCCAAAATGCGTGCCCGATCGCATGCGCGGCCGAGGAGCACGCCGTCGATAGCGTGAAGCTCGGGCCGGTGATGCCGAATTCCATCGAGATGTGGCTGGCACCGGCATTGGCCATCGTCTTCGGAATGGTCAGGGGATGGACGCGATTTTGTCCCAGCTTGTAGACATCGCGGAATCCGATATCTTCGGTGCTTTGCCCGCCCACGCACGATCCCGTGACGATGGCCGCGGACTCGCGCAGTTCGGGCGTCCACGCGATGGCTGCATCGGCGGCGGCTTCGCGCGCGGCGATCACGGCGAATTGCGCAAAGCGGTCGATAAAATCGGCCCGGCGGTCGTCGAAGTAAGGCGCATGGCTGTAGCCTTTCACTTCAGCGCCGTTGGCGAAGCGCAGCTGCGAGACATCGGCCGACTCGATGGGCGCGATGCCGGAACGGCCGCCCGCAAGGGCGCGCGCGAACTCCGGCACATTTCGACCCAGCGCGCAGATCGAGCCCAGCCCGGTGATGGCGACGCGCCGCATCGGCTACTCGGCGGCTTTCGCGGGAGCTGCTGCGGTTTTCGCCAGCACCAGCCGCTCCACGCCATTGCACATCTGGCGAATGCCGCGCACTTCGCGAACCTCGTCATCGGGAATGTTGATGTCGAATTCGTTTTCGAGCGCGAAGAGGATCTCCACGGCGTCCATGGAATCGATGGCGAGCGCGGCGAAATCGCTGTCGATGGTGATGGATTCGATGGGGATCCGTTTGGTGGCGGAAATCACCTTGATGACTCTGTGGATCAGCTCTTCGGACATAGCAGTTCGTCTATGGTCTGCAACTCGTAACCCCGTTCGAGCAGCGCGGGAACCATGCGCCGCACCGCTTCCACCGTTGCCGTGATATCCGGCCGCGCCTTCAATTCGCGGCCGTCATGTAGACACAGAATACCGCCATTCGAAGCACGTTTCGCAAGGCGGTCAAATACCTGTGCGGAATTTAACCTCCAATCGCGTCCAATCGCGCTCCACATAACACCGGTGAGCGAGAGCTGCCGCTGTGCGGCGCCCATGCCGAACCAGCGCACCCCGTATGGCGCGCGAAACCACCGGGAAACGACACCGGTGCGGGCATGAATGGCCTGCTGGGCGCGCCGCAAATCGGCCTCGATAAATGCCGGGGAACGGAAACAAAACAGAGGGTGCGCATAGCTGTGGTTGCCGATGGTATGACCGGCCGCGGCCACCAGACGCGCGATCTCCGGCAGCCGGTCGACATTCGCGCCTACCTGGAAAAAGGTGGCACGGACGCGATGCTGCGCAAGAATCTCCAGGATCTCGGGCGTGCTTTCGCTGGGGCCATCGTCGAACGTCAGCGCGAGGGCGGGGCGGCCCGAACGGCCCCGCCAAAACGACTTCCCAAACACCGCGGCGGACCGGCCGCGCACCGCCCAGGCGAGAAATGCCGCGGCGGCCGAAACGGCCCCGCCAGCGATGGGGAACGCGTCCATTGCTCTTCTATTATGGGGTGCCGGCGCCTCAACTGGTGTGGTCGTGGATGATTTTCCACCCCTTGGATGATTTGTGGATGACCAGGGTGAATCGCCCGCTGGCGTCGCCTCCCCCGGCCGCTGTGCGCGACAGGGAATATTTGCCGGTGCAAAGAACGAATTCGGGCGTCAGAACGCGGATAGAGAGTTCGGAAAACGTCAGGGTGCCCATGGCCTCGCGATTCGGGTAGTGCGCCCGGTAGCGATCGAGAATGGCGGCGGTGCCCCCGCGCGTCACCGTCTTGCCGACGAAGGTGGTGTCGGGCGAGTCTTCGTAATCCGCGGCAAACCCAGCCAGGTCGCCGCGATTCCAGTTGTCTTGCGAATGCCGCATCATCGCGCGGATCTCGTCGGTCTGCGCGAAGAGCAGTGGCGTGCAGAAGAGGAACAGGCACCAGCGAAGCATTCGGAGATTATACTGAACTCTTTATGCCCAATAGCGAAGACCGCCAGTCCCTCGAAGCCATTCAGGCCGATCGGAGCTTCTTTGGCCATCCGCGGGGGCTTGCCACGCTCTTCTTCACGGAGATGTGGGAGCGCTTTAGCTACTACGGCATGCGCGCCATCCTCATGCTCTACATGGTCGATAAGGTGGCGCATGGGGGGTTGGGGTTCGGCGATACCAAGGCGGGGTCGGTATATGGGCTGTACGTCTCGATGGTGTACATGCTCTGTCTGGGCGGCGGATGGATCGCCGACCGCGTTACCGGGCAGCGGCGGGCCGTACTGCTGGGAGGCATCTTCATCTCGGTGGGCGAGTTCTGCCTCATGATGCCCAGCGAAATGTTCTTCTATGCGGGCCTGGTGTTTCTGATGGCGGGAACGGGGTTGCTCAAGGGAAACGTGAGCACGATCGTCGGCCAACTCTATTCGAAAACCGACATGCGGCGCGATTCCGGTTTCTCGGTTTTTTACATGGGCATCAACACCGGCGCGCTGCTGTCACCGCTTTTCTGCGGTTGGGTGGGCGAAAAGATCAGTTGGCGCTGGGGGTTCGGCGTGGCTGGTCTTGGCATGCTGGCCGGATTGATTCAGTATGTGCTCGGCTATAAGCACCTGGGCTCGGCCGGCCTGCACCCGGCGAGCACGGGCGATGCCAGGCGCGACCGGAAACAGCGCAACAACGCGCTCCTCGCGGTGGGCGGCATCGTGGGAGCGGTCGCGCTGTTGACGATCCTGAGCAGCGCGGGCGTGGTCCCTATCACGGCCACGGAGGTGGGCGACGCGCTCGGATGGATCGAACTGGCGATCAGCATCGTGGTGTTTGCGTGGTTGTTGGGGGGCAAGGGGTGGAGCCACGAGGAGCGCAAACGGTCGGCGGCGGTTCTGGTGCTGTTCGTGGCGTCGGCATTGTTTTGGGCGTCATACGAGCAAGCCGGATCCACCCTGACGTTGTTCGCTGAGCGCGACACCAATCGGGCTTTGCCATTCCCGGCGCCGTTCAACGAGTTTCCGGCGAGCTGGTTCCAGTCGGTGCAGCCGGTTTTCGTGGTGCTTCTTTCGCCAGTGTTCGCGTGGATTTGGCTGGCGCTGGCCAAGCGCAAGAAAGAGCCGTCGAGCCCGGCCAAATTCTCTCTCGGACTGCTTTTCGCGGGTCTGGCATTCCTGATCCTGGTGCCGCCCGCCTCGCGCATCGCGTCGGGAGTGCAGGCGGGGATGGGGTGGCTGACCGCAACGTATCTGTTACAAACGTTCGGCGAGTTATGCTTGAGTCCCATCGGCCTGAGCGCCACCAGCAAGCTGGCGCCGGATCGCGCCGCGGGGTTCATGATGGGGATCTGGTTCGTCTCCATCGCCATCGGCAACTGGCTGGCGGGGAATGCGGTGTCGGTGGCGGCGAAGCTGTCTACGCCCACGCTATTCACGGCGGTCGCAGGCTTTAGCATCGCGGCGGCGGCGGGGTTGGCATTGCTGATTCGACCGACGGTGCGGTTGATGTCGGGTGTGAAGTAAATTTCAGCGAACTCGTGGCCACTTTCCGTCGCTGCCTGAATCGGGCGTCGACAAGGTCGCGGCCATTGGCCTTTAATTACCCGCCGCCACTTTCTCCGCGCTATCGATCACCAGGAAATCCACCGGCCCCTTCTGCGATTTCAGCGTCAGGCCGAGTTGATCGCGCATGGCCGATATCAGCAGGGCCGGATCCAGGGGGTTCGGCGTGGTCTCGTCGGGCGACAATTGCAGTTCGAAATCGAAATCGCCTTCGAGGCCGGTCTGGTTGACGATGACGCGCTCCAATTGGCGGGCGAACGTCTGGTTTAATTGCGCGAAAGAAAAGCGGGTGGCGACCACGCGGTACGAGATCACTTTGCGGTCGCCGTTCATCACGGGAATGATTTTCAGCGAATGCTTCTCGTCTTCTTTGGGCGGAAAGAGTTTGGGGGCATTCTTCCCGGCGGTGAGAATCAGAACCGGCGCTTCCCGGATATCGTGGTGAACTTTCAGGTGGAACCGTTCTGCCAGCAGAGCCCTCGCCATCAGCTTGATTTCATCGTCCGGCGCATTGCCGGGCGCCTTGGCGACGATATCGTACCGGTCATTGTCCATCCACGCCGGGCCGCCGGAATGCTGCGATGGCAGAATATCGTACGCCCATTCGATCAGGAAGCTGACGGATGTCGCCCGAGCTTCGAATCGGCCGCCCGGGAAGGTAAACCGGACCATGCCGTTGCGCTCGCCGGGGGGTTCGGGAGTACCGGGCTTGCAGGGCGTGATAGATGCCACTTCGAAAGCCGGCGCTGCCGGAGCCTGGCAGTAGCATGGAACCGCGAGAAAAACGAGGAGAGGCGTGATCTGCCGCATTGTGGTCATGTGCTCACTATGCGGGTTTTCGCGCCAGCCCACGGTCGAGAAGTGTCAAGCCGCGTCAAAGAGAGTCAATCCCCTTGACGTATCTTGACGGCGCGCCAGACGGTCTGGTTCTAAAATAGAATTCGCCGTGTCATGGAACGTCTCCTGGTGATCGATGACGATGCCGAACTCTGCCGGCTCGTCACGCGCTATCTCTCCCGGGAGGGTTTCGCCATAGCTTGGGCGGCGGGCGGGAGTCCGGGAGTGGAACTGGCGCTCTCCGGCGAGTATTCGCTCGTAATACTGGACGTGATGATGCCGGAAACCGGCGGCTTTGAGGTGCTGCGCCGCATCCGTCAGCACTCCCGCGTCCCCGTGTTGATGCTGACGGCGCGCGGCGATACCCGCGATCGCGTGCGCGGTCTGCAGATGGGCGCTGACGACTACTTGCCCAAGCCGTTCGACCCGGTGGAACTGGCGGAGCGGATTCGCGCCATTCTACGCCGGTCGCCGCCGCATGCTTCCACGGAAGTGCTGCGTGCCGGGGATATCGACCTGGACGGAGGCAGCCGCTGCGTGCGCCGAGGCGGAATGCCACTCGATCTCACGACGGTGGAATTCGATCTCCTGGCCGTCTTGCTGCGGGTGGCAGGCAGCACGGTCAGCCGCGAGGACTTGGTCCGCAAGGTTCTCGGGCGCGACTTTTCGCCGTTCGACCGCAGCATCGACACGCACGTCTGCAATCTTCGTCGGAAACTGGGCCCGCTGCCGGATGGGGGCGAGCGCATCAAGGGGGTCCGTGGAGCAGGCTACCTGTTCGCGCGGCCCGCGGGCCAGGGGGCGCCGTGAGAAGGCTGTTCGTGACCATCACGTTATGGTTCGGACTCACGCTCGTCGGCGTGGGGCTGTTCTTTAGCGTGGTCTTCGCGCACACCGGGCTGGGACCGCGGGCGCTTTCGCGCCTGGTTCTGCACGACCTCTCGATCTTCTTGGTCGCCGGTGCGGTCTTCTGCTACCTGATCAGCAGTTATCTCACCAAGCCGCTCGACCGCCTGGGTGCGGCCGCGGCCCAAATCGCCGAGGGCCGCCTGGAAACGCGGGTGGATCCGCGGTTGAAGCAGCGCCAGGATGAGATCGCCGGGCTGGCGCGCAATTTCGACCGCATGGCGGAGCGAATCGATGCGCTGGTGAAAGGACAGCGCCGCCTGCTGGGCGATGTCTCGCACGAGCTTCGTTCACCGCTGGCCCGGCTGATGGTGGCGCTCAGCCTGGCGAGGCGAGGTCCCGCGGAAGAGGCTGGCGAGAACCTCGACCGCATCGCGGCGGAAGCGCGCCGGCTGGATGCGCTGATCGGCCAGTTGCTCACCCTCAGCCGCATCGACTGCGGGCCGGAACGCGAGACGCCGGCGCGGTTCGACATGGCGAATCTGGTACAGGAGGTCGCCAGCGATGCCGATTTCGAGGCGCGGGCAAGCGGGCGGCGCGTGGTGGTGACGGGAGCGGATGCCTGCACCCTGGAAGGGTTTGAAGAGTCTTTGCGCAGCGCCATCGAGAACGTGGTGCGGAACGCGGTCTGCTACACAGCCGAAGGGACTTCGGTGGAGATATCCCTGGAAAATCTCGATTCCAGCGCCGTTCTGAGGGTGCGCGACCGCGGCCAGGGCGTCCCGGACGATCTGCGGGCCGAACTCTTTCGTCCGTTCTGGCGCGCACCTGGACAGAGTTCCGAAGGCGCTGGTTTGGGGTTGGCCATCGCCGATCGGGCGGTAACGCTGCACAGCGGCTCCATCCATGCGAGCAACGCGCCGGACGGTGGGCTGGTGGTGGAAATGATCCTGCCGGCTTACCCGCGAAATCCTTCCCAAACGTACGCCGAGAAGCGCCGTATCGTCTCGAAGCCCACGCGTTTGTAGAGATCGACGGCGCCCTCGTTGGCCGCCGTCACCGTGAGGGTGGCAGCCCGGCATCCCACATCGCGCAGCGCGGCGAGCGATTGGCGCAACAGAGCATAGCCGACGCCGGAGCCTTTCACTTCCGGCGAAACGCAGATCTGCGTGATGTGCCCGCATTCCTGCGAGACCAGGCTCGCCAGCGAAATGCCGCACAGAGCCCCCCGCGCGGGCTCAAACGCGGCAAAGGATGCCGGGCGGAAGAAGCTGCCGCAGCCGGGATATTGGACGATGTTGTGGAGGAATCGCCGCGCGCCGGGGGTGGTGCGGTATTGGTCGTTGATGCTGCTGTCTACATGGCCGCGATAGGCGGCGGCGATGAGGTGCGCGGTGGCTTCCTGAAGGAGGTCGGTCCAGCGATCGATCGTAACGGCGCGGCGGGGGTGGACTTCGGCCAGTTCGGCGCGCCGCAGATCGATCCACATGAAGTTGCGATCGAACGTGCGGAGGGTGTCCGATCCTGGAATGGAGCGGGCAATCGAGAAATCCAGCATCATGAGCTGCGATTCGACGCGGGTGACCTGCGTGTGGGCAATGATGGCGTCCAGGGCGGCCGAGAGGAGCACATTTTCGCGCTCAATGGTGCGGTGCTCGCGCATGACGTAAAGATCGCCCAGCAGACCCTTGGCGTCTTCCAGCACGTAGTACACGTAACCGACCGCCATGCCGTCGTCCACAAGCGCGTAGCCATTGAGCGCGCGAAGGTCGACGAAGCGGCGCACCAGATCCGCGGATTTTTCAAAATCCCACTCCAGCGTTTCCCACCACGCCGCGGTTTCTTCCTGGAGAAGAGGCTCCAGGTCGCGCGCGTTCAAGCGGCGCAAATCTACGATTTCGGGCGGGCGTGAGGGGGCCGGATTAAGCCTGGCTGCCATGGGAGGGGTGCGCCCCTATTGTAGCGCGGCAGGCCGGCTTATTGGACGTTCCAGCACGCTACACGGACGTGGGGTCCGCGCGGCGCCCAGATGGCCGGGTCAGTCGGACCGAACAGCGCCAAAACAGGGGTGCCGACAGCTGCCGCGAGATGGGTGATGCCGCAGTCGTTACCCACGTAGAGTCGCGCGCCGGCCAACCAGCAGGCCAATTCGTACAGATTGTCGAGGCGGACCGCGCCATCCAGCGGCGGATCGTCCGGTCCGGCGCACCAATGTACCCTCATGTTGCGCTCCAGTCCGCGCGCCAGGCGGCGAAAGTTACCGATCGGCCAGTTCTTACGCGGGCTGCCCGAAAATGGGTGAATCACGGCGAAATTTCCGCGCGGAACGTCGCACGAAATGCGCGGAGTGGCGTCGCCTGGGTGCGCAGAGAGATCGCGCACCTGGTGGAGATAAAAGTCCGTGGCATGCATGGCGACGTTTTCGGGCGGCAGGGCGGGCAAGAACTGGAATGGCAGCCCGAGCGCATGCACGAGGCGGCGAAAATCCGGACGGTTCGAGCCGTACCAGGACACGATGGAATCGAAGGTTCGCAGCTCTTCGAGAAGGCCGGGCGGAGGGTCGGTAACGGCCAACAGATCCAGGCCGGTGGAGGAGATAGAACGCACACCGTCGGCGAAGCGAATCAGGGGCAGATTGTGCGCTGGCGCCCAGACCTCGAAATGGCTGGTTCGGAGAGATTGGATTGCCGGTAAGGAGACGATCAGGTCCCCAATTGCTCCAGGGCGGACCACCAATCGACGCACGCGTTCAGTATGCCAAAACAGAGTAGATAGCGCACGTTTTATCCACAGCCAATGCACCGGTTGAGGTCTGTAACCAACTAGAAATAAATGAAATAAATGTTGTGGAAATCGTATTTTTGCATACCGGAATTCGGTTGACGGGAAAGGGACTTGGGGGGATAGTGAAGGAGGTTCCAAGAGGTTTGAGGAACAGCGAGCCTCCGGAAACGTAGCGAACCAGGAACGTTGATCCGCAGCCAACCCTAGAAATAGAACCGGCGGCGGGGAGCGAGAGGAAATCGGGCGGGTTCGGAAGGTGAGCCGCGAGGCGGCGGAAACTGTTGAACGCTTCGATCCCGAGGGAGGTAATAGTCCCGGAGGGGAGTGGAGGCGGTGAAAGCAGCCGAGCGGGCCGGTTTGGCCGAGACGCAACGGGCCTGAAGCGAAGAAGCTGCCTACGACTGGGGCGAACCAGCGAAGGCAGGGGAGCTTGAGGTGGACCGGGCGAGGAAACCAGCCGGTAGGTCCCGAAGGATCAGGCCGGGACCGTTGACCCTGGAATGGAGGCTTCTGAAAGGGGGCAGCCGTTGCAGGCGAGGGAAAGGCCGATACGAGGGGCCGGCTCCGTTGAGAAGCGGAACCGCGGTGAGCCGGAAGGCATTGATCCTGGGGCGGAGAAATCAGCTTTGGGGGAGCGGAACGGCGAAGCACCCGGAACTTCTCAATGCGTTGCTTTGTGCCGAGCATGCCGGTGGAGAGCAAAGCTGGGAATCGGGTCACTTGGAACCATTTCCTTTTTTGTCCACCAAATAACTCCTGTGCGATAGCCAATCGCGGCCACCAGTCGCCTGGACCTGCGCAGGACACCCTATGGCGGCTTGCCGGCCCGATCAAAGGTGCGCCCCACGACTATGGGTTGACTCAGAGCTTATACGGCGGCAGCTTTCCGCGCCGCGACATAGCGGTCCACGTAGTCGCCAAAGGCTTTCGAGATCGCATGGAACGCGTGATCGGTCCGTCCCACAGGTTTCCCTGCAATCTCCCGTACCGGCAGCAGATTGCGCGTCGTGGAAGTAATGAAGACCTCGTCGGCATTTTGCAAGTCGGCGGCTGTCAACTTCTTCTCGGCCACCTGAATCCCGGGCACGCGAATTTCGCCCAGCAGGATCTCGCGCGTAATCCCCGGCAGACAGCCCGAGGCCACCGGCGGCGTCCACACCTGCCCGCCGAAAGCCGCGAAGATATTGGCTGAGGTGCATTCCGCCACGTCTCCGTGTTCGTTCAGCAGGATTACCTCATCCAGGCCGTTCTCGTGCGCTCTTTCCACCCACGTCAGGTTCATGGCCCAGGAAAGAATCTTGGTGTGGGCAAATTCGCAGGCCGCGTGACGGGCGTGCGCCACGATTCCCAACTTCACTCCTTCGCCCCAGTCCTTGGAATCCGCCGTGAGCGCGATGACATCGCTCTCGCATCCGGTGGATGGTCCGGCCCACATGCCGCCGCCATTACGCACAATCACCAGCCGCAGAGTCGAATTCAGCGCCTGGTTCGCCTCCACCAACTCCAGCAGTTTCCGGCGGAGCGCCTCGGAATTCGGTGGCAGCGGCACGTTCATCGTGGCCGCGTCTCGAGAGATCCGCGCCCAATGCCGCTCGAACGCGAACGGTACGCCATCCGCCACCTTGAGGGTGGTGAACACTCCCCATCCGGAGAGAAGGCCGATTTGCCCCGGCGCTAATACCCGTTCGGAAGCCTCATGAATGCGGTCGTTGTGAAGAATGAAACGGTGGAGCACCCCAACATTTTAACGCGTGGCAACGCGGGCAAAGAATTTACAGGTACTTGACGAAGAGCACGCCATTGCCCCGCTCGTTATAGACGAGTTCGTCCACCAGGTTGCGGCTCATGAGGATTCCAAACCCGCCGGGCCGCCGGCCAGCCTCCACGCGGATTTCCACGTGGCGAATGGGGGAATCCTCGGGATTCGAAATTGCGGCGTGGGGCACGGAATTCAACTGAAAACCTTTGCCTGGATCCCGGATTTGGACAATGAGTGCCTTGGGTGTGCGGATTACCCAGACGCGAACTCGCTTTCTGGGGTTGTACTTCCCGCCATGCTCGATGGCGTTGAACAGCAATTCGCGAAATGCCGCTACCACGTCGTCGCGATGGTGCGGCGGCAGGTCCGACTCCAATTCGCGCACGAACTGGGTGGTGCGATCTCCGGCGTCGATCTTGCAGCGAACGTCCAGTGTGATCCATTGCGGAGTGGCGGAAACTACCAGGATGTCGTTCTGCCAGGAAACCGCGTCCAGCGCCTGAGTCACCAGTTCGTTCAGCGGACCGGGTGCGGGGGGACGATGGCAGTATGCAAACACCCGCGCCCGCAGAGCCCCGATCACGTGTTCCGCAGTGGAATCCCCGGTCAGGATCACGCGCGCGTCGGGCTGCACGGCGCGGACGCGGCGGGCGATTCGCAGACCGTCCGATCCATTGCTTCCCTGCCCGGCAAGGACTACGTCAAACGGAAAAGTCCGCAGGCACTCTTCGGCATCGGATCTTCCAAACGCCTCGTGAATGGACCGGTCTTCACGTTCCAGAATGTGGCGAAGGAGTTCATGCGCGCTATTTTCGGCGTCGACGACCAGCAGACGGCGTGAACTCAAAGCATCTCCGTTCACTGAGTTAGACGAAGGCCAGGATACCACGCGGGTACAGGCCGCCACTACTGGCAACTGGCAGTAGCGTATCGGGAGTGCGGGGTTGCTAAAAGAAGTAACCTCCCAACCGCTGTACGCATCTGAATCCTGTGATGTTGTCTCTGGACTACTCCCGCGGTGTCGGCCGCGCCGGGCGAAGAAACGGCGTCAGGCTTGCCGGTTGGCTTGTGTTTGCCTGCTCGATCGCCTTCGGGCAGTATCCCTACCCGGGTGGCTACCCGCCAGGCGGTTATCCGGGCGGCGGTTATCCACCGGGCGGCTACCCACCGGGGGCGTGTCCGCCGGGATATCCCTGTCGTACTGGTGGTATCCCCGTGCCTTCCAAGGGTTCCAGCAAGTCCACCAACAATGGCCCCATGCCCAGCTTCCGCGGCAATTTGAAACAGATGGACGAAAAGACCATCACCGTGGAACTGGAGGACCACAGGGTCATGCAGTTCCGGAGAAACAGCAAGACCAAGTTTTTCCGCAATGGGGACGAAATCAAATCGCCGAAGTTCGATTTGGGCGACCAGTTGTCCATAGAGGGTCCGGAGGATGCGGAAGGCTATTTCACCGCGGTCAACGTCTATTGGGAGCGCAGCGTGAAGTCCGCCGATACCGAGACCGCCGGCGGCGACAAGCGGGGCGAGAACGTACCGGACGCCTGGAAGGATGATTCCAAGAAAGACGACGCCAAGAAGGATGCGTCGCCTCCTGCTGCCGCACCGGCACCCCAGTCGGCCGCCGCGACGCCACCTCCGCCCGATCCCGACGACCCCGGGCCGCCCGTACTCACCCGCGGTAGGGCTGCCGACGCCGAACGCGAGCATGCCGCCGACAATCCTACAACTCCTACGCCTCCTCCCAATTACACGCCTGCCGCGGCGCCGCCGGATAACCTCGGCGCCGCGAATACCACTGGAACTCCCAGCATTCTTCGCGGCGACGAAGCTCCCGTAGTGCGGCGTCCCGTGGGAGATCCGCTCATCGCCAAAGCCGTGGAAGCCGCGCTCGATTTCACCGAAGAGCTGCCGAATTACGTGTGCCAGGAGATGATGGCGCGCTACCAGAGTGAGACCCGTCCGGCCAATTGGCAGGCCATCGATGTGCTTAGCGCGGCGCTGGTCTATGACAAGGGCAAGGAAGACTACCGCGATATCGCGGTGAACGGAAAGCCAACCAAAAAGAGCATCGACCAGGTGGGTGGTTCATGGTCCACCGGCGAGTTCGGGACGATCCTGATCGAGTTGTTTGCTCCGGCGACCGCTGCGCAGTTCCATTACCGCCGCGAGGAACGGCAGGGCGGCGTGATGGCCAAGGTTTACGATTACAGCGTGAGGCGGGAGAATTCCAACTGGCGGATCGTGATGGCAAGCCAGACCTACATGCCGGCCTATAAGGGTTCCATCTGGATCGACCCGGCGACCGCCCGCGTACTCCGTATCGAGATGCAGGCCGTGGGGTTCCCGGAGGACTTTCCGACCGACGATGTGGAATCCGCCGTCGATTATCAGTACACGCGCTTAGGCGACAGCAAACAATATCTCCTGCCGGTACACGCGGAAACTCTGAGTTGCCAGCGCGGCTCGGATTTTTGCAGCCACAACGTGATCGACTTCCGCAACTACCACAAATATTCGGGTGAATCGACGATTACGTTCAACGACATCAAGAAGTAGCTGCCCGAGCCTTTGTTAGGGGGACACACGTCCGTGGACCCGCTGGTGTCAAAACCCGGGGCCGGCGTAAGGGCTTGTTTTTGGCGCCAATTTCCGCCACAATTCGGCAAAAGGAGATCTGCCATGGATGATTTCCGCGTAGGCTCCATTCCTTCGTCCGAAGCTTACGGCGACCGCCATCCGTATGATGCGATCGTACGCAAACGGCACCGGCACCGCGAGGAAGGACAGGCGGGCGAGCAAGATGAGCCGGCCGACACCTTCGACGCCAGCTCCGAAGCGGCGCCCGAGGAGGAAGACTCTTCCGCCTCCGCCACCGTGGAAGATTATTACTTGCCGTCCGAAACCGCCGGCGGCGAGTAGGTGGTCGGTCAGACGGCCGGCGCCTGATGGCCGGCCAGATCCACCGCGGTCTTGCCTTCCTTGGTTTTGCGGCGCGGCCCGCGCTCCCGCTTTCCACCGTCGGGTTATCATCGCAGTAGTCGATGAATCCGGATTTTTTGGTGATCGGCGCGGGCGTTGCCGGCATGCGGGCCGCCATCGAGCTGGCTTCCGCCGGCCAGGTGCTGGTGGTCGCCAAGGACAGCCTGCGCGAATCGTCGTCGGAATATGCGCAGGGCGGTATCGCCGTGGCATTGGGCGATGACGACGAAGTGGAACTGCACGAGCAGGACACGCTGGCCGCCGGAGACGGGCTTTGCGATCCGGAAGCCGTTCACGCGCTGGTGGAAGGCGGTCCGGCGGCCATCCAGCAACTCATCGAGTGGGGCGCCGCGTTCGACCGCGAAGGCGGCGCGCTGGCCCTGACACGCGAAGGAGCGCACAGCCGCAACCGCATTCTGCACGCCCATGGCGATTCCACCGGCCGGGAGATTGCACAGACGCTATACCGTAAGGCCGCCTCTCTTCCCAACATGGTTTTTAGAAGCTATGCCGCCACTGTCGGCCTGCTCTTGGACGACGGCGTTTCGGGCGCGCTCCTCTGGGATGGCCGCTCGCAGGCGATCGAAACCGTTCGCGCGCGCGCGGTCCTCATCGCGACCGGCGGCTTGGGCAGCGTGTTCCTGAACACCACCAACCCCGACGTCGCCACCGGGGACGGTGTCGCGATGGCGTACCGCGCGGGCGCCGAGATCGGCGACCTGGAGTTCGTGCAGTTCCACCCCACGGCGCTCCACGTGGAGGGTGCGCCGCGATTTCTGGTCTCCGAGGCGCTCCGCGGCGAAGGTGCGCGACTTCTGAATGCCCGCGGCGAGCGCTTCATGGAGCGCTACCATCCACTTGCCGAACTCGCCCCGCGCGACGTGGTGGCGCGCGCCATTGTGGCGGAAATGGCGCGGACCGGCGCCGGCTCCGTCGCGCTCGATCTCTCCCACCGCGAGCCCGGATTCGTTCCCGGCCGCTTTCCGCGCATTTACCAGACCTGTTTACGGTACGGTATCGATCTCGAACGGCAGCCCGCTCCGGTAGCGCCCGCCGCGCACTACGCCATGGGCGGCATAACAACCGATCTGGAGGGCCGCACCAGTCTTCCCCGCCTGTACGCCGCGGGCGAAGCCGCTTCTACCGGGGTGCACGGGGCCAATCGCCTGGCCAGCAATTCCTTGCTCGAAGGAGTGGTCTTCGGCGCGCGCGCCGGGCGCGCGATGTTGGAATGGACCGCGGGCGATTGGCCGGCACCCGGCGCCGCTCCACCATTCCACGGGTCGGCTCTGACCGCCGGCGAAATCCGCGCGCTCGCGTGGGAGCACTGCGGCATCATTCGCGACGCAGCGGGGCTGCAGACTGCATGCCGTCTGCTGGAAGAGGCAGCGCGCCCCCCGGCCGAGACATTGAGGCAATCGGCGGAAGTTGCCAACATGAGCGAAGTGGCGCTGCTGATTGCGCGGTCCGCACTGGCAAGGAAAGAAAGCCGCGGCGCCCATTTCCGGAGCGATTTTCCGCGGAAGGAGGCCGCGTTAGCCAGGCATTCCGTGGCGCGGGAGGGATCGGACGTGACGTTCCGCTAAATCGGGCGAAGTGGCGTGGCGCCGCCGGCTTTCGCGCATCCTCGGTAAGGGTTGGTCCGTCCCATGGCCGCCTCTTCGTAAATATCGAGCACCTGCCGCGCGGTCCGCTCCCAACTAGCCAAGGCTTCGCCTTGATATCCCTGCGGGATATGGAAGTCAGGAGTCAGGAGTCAGGAGTCAGAAGCCAGAATGGCGACGGTGTACGCGCCGAGGAGCTTGCTGACTTCTTCCAACGCCGTAGAGAGGGCTTGAG
>DATJMA010000009.1:0-24319 GCA_035509055.1 Bryobacteraceae bacterium
TCATCTTCCACCCGCACTTCGCTGCCCGCCACCAGCCGGAACGAGCGGACATCCTGCCGCACGCCGTCCTCATAGACCGATATTTCCTCGGGCTTGAGATTGGTGACCAGCTTACCGTGCGCATCGCGGACCACCACATCCAGCAATACTTCCCGCGCATTACTCCGGATCACGACGTCCGAGGTCTGGGCAAGTCCGCATGCGGCTAGCAGAGCGAACGGCACAGCTATGCGGCTAATCATGTCCCGCCTCTCTTCCAGCACCCCCGAGGGTGTATTGCAAGGTCCGCTCCGTCGTATGCTTCCCCTGCGTGACCGTCGCCCGCACCTCGTAGCTGCCCGGCTGGGTTCTCATTGCCAGCACCATCGGGATGCCGTCGGAGCTGTTCCGCGACCAGACCTCCGGCCGCAGCGTCGCGACCGTCCTGCCGTCCTTCAGCAAACGCACCCGCAGCACCGGCGTGGCCGGGTTTCCCGCCTCGGGATAAACCATGAAATACAGGAACGGCGGCGTACCGGCGAATAACTTGTCGGTCACGAACGGCAAAACACGCTTGGAGCCGTATTCGAACGGGTCGGCTGGATCCCGCTCCGCAGTCAGATCCTCGAGTTTGCGCACCATCGCCAGGTCGCTCAATCCGATCCCACCCTCCGGGCGATTGTCGATTTCGACCGTGCCCGTGCTGGCCCGATTGCCTTCGTGATCGACTACCGCGGTCTCCACCGAATAGCGTCCCGGTGGCAGGTTTACGGCTTGCTGCCAGGTCATGAATTCCTCGCGCACCTTGGCGAACGAATCGTCCGAAACTTCCGAGGGCACGTCTTTGCTCACGCGGTCGACGATCACCCCGTCCTGATTCTTCACCAGCGCCAGCAGCGAGCCGTGCAGGCGGTGCATGCGCCCTTCGGCGGTTGCCGTAAGCTTGTCGATCGGCATCTCGAAAGCGATAGCGTATTGCGTCTTGCCGCCCGATTCGCGGAAGCGATACACGCGCGACAGGAAATCGAACGCGTGCGGCTGGGGATGAGTATCGAGCGCGCGCAGTCCGGCCATTTCTTCCGGCGTGAGCGGATGGCGGTTATCCGGCACTGCGAAATATCCATTGCGGGTCTCCACGCGCAATCCGGCGCGCGCCAGCTTCACTTCGATTTGGCGGAAATGCCCGTCGTCGCGCTCCGCTTTTGGCGGATAGGCGACCTCGTAATGGGTGTCCACTTCCTCCATCACGTGCGACAGCATTTGGTCGATGTTATTTGTGTTAGCGATCAGGAATCCGCCGGTGCGTTCCGCAATCTCGCGCAACGCCTCCTGTGGATTGGCGCTCGACACGCCGAATCTCACATAGTCGTCCTGATGGGATTGTTCCATGGTGCGCGCTGCCAACCCGCCGAGCGTAACGGCGGCATCGCCCTGTAGCGTGTACCCTTGCAAACTGGTCGCGCCCTGCTGTGAGCTCAGTGACGCCGCATAGTTCAAAGTCCCCTGTGAGACGGCGGTGGGGTAGTAGAACGGGTCGAGGGCATGAACGTCCATAGCGTAGAACGTGACGCCGCCATCTATTGCCGCATGGATCATCGAATCCCAATACTCGAGCTGATCGGGAGGGCGGGTGAGTCCATTGCTCAGCAGCAGGACCGCTTTTTGGAAAGGTAACGAGCCGAGTTGCCGGACCAGCACTTTCAGCGCCTCGACCTCACGAAGTCCCGCGATGGCTGCGGACCTCATGTCGGCACGCGACCCGAGAGGATCGCCTTCGTCTCCCGTGCTGCCGACGATGATGCTGTTGACGCCGATGTTGTTGACGCCCTTTGAATTGCTCAAACCATTCAGTACCGCTGCCGACCCGACGGCGACGGCCGGAAGTTGGTTGGCGGCCGCCAGTTCGGCGGCTTTCAGCAAACGCTCCCGGTCATTCGAGAACGGATAAACGGGCCTCAACCCGGTGGCGTCCAGGGTGAAAATGCCGATGAATGTGTTTGGGCGAAGTTCGTTTTCGATGAATTTGCGGGCCGCTTTGAATGCGAAGCCGCGCGTCGGCGCGATGAGGGAACTCCCGGCGATGTCGTTGTTCACCACGTCGACGTCATTCAATATCAGGCACACCACATTTATCGTGCGCAAAGGGTTCACAGGAGGACGGGCCGATGGCGCCGTTCCAACCGCACTCTGTGACGCTTCCGCCGCCTGCTTTTCGTCGTCGATGCGTACTTCGCTGCCCGCCACCAGCCGGAACGAGCGGACATCCTGCCGCACGCCGTCCTCATAGACCGATATTTCCTCGGGCTTGAGATTGGTGACCAGCTTACCGTGCGCATCGCGCACCACGACATCCAGCAGCACTTCCCGCGCGTTGCTCCGGATGACGACGTCCGATGTCTGCGCCCGTCCATTGGCGAGCAGCAGCGCCAGTGGCAGCAATACACGGCCGAACATATCTCTACAATACGCGCTACGGAAGGCGTCTGGTACGCGGTTTTCTGTAGTTCTCTAGAGCCATGAGTTTAGCGCTGGTACTCGGGCAAACTTAGCTCGCGCCATCGCACCAGGAATTCCTGTATCGTCCCGTGAGCAAATCGCCGCAGCCGCTCCCGTTCGTCCTCATCCTCGTGTATCAGCTCGAAGATCGCGTACTGGGAAGGGCCTCGGTGCCCGATGGTTTGAAACTGCTCGCGCATACAAGAAATGGCAGCCGCTATGTTCGGATTGCCGATCACGGGGCTTTTAGCCGCCTCTTCCGCGGCAGAGGCCGGACCCTCCCCGTAGGCATCTAAAGTCCAAACCAGATCGTAGCTGTCCTTCGCCTTGTCGCGGTCGTTCACTGCGAACGCCTTGAGCACGAGGAAGGGAAGCAGGTTAGCTACCCGCAGTTCAACCCTCTCTTGAAAGCCGCCGTGATCGAGTAGCTCTCCGCGCAGAGGGACGGTAATGAAATCCTGCCCCGCCAGTTCAGCGCCGCGCGTTCGAATCGCGCTGATCTGGGATCCGGCGCCTCCCGGATTTCGCAGGAGTTTGCCGGGCTGTCCGTCCCCGGCGGGACAGAAGAACTCCAATTGGACCAGCACGCCATCCACGCTTCGCTGCCAGCGGAATGACTCCGCCGGCGCGAAGCCGGCCTCCCGTAGATGCTGCTGCAGCTTGCGGTAGACTTCGTCTTCCTCGCTCGATAACGAAATTCCCACGACGACATCCAAATCCGTCGTCCCCACGTGCTCTGCCATCCCGGCCGGCGGGCTGCTTATCAGATAACGAGGCGTCAAACCCCCGATCAGCACCAATTGCGAGCCTCACGTTCCGATCTTGGTCAGGATTGTGCGAAGCGCTTTCGCACAGGCTGCCAAAGCCTCCGGGGTATAAGGCTCTCGAGGGTGAGGTGTCATGGTCGCTTAGACGTATTACCGGAGAGGATCGCCTGGCGCAGGTTGCGGGCAACTTCCACGGACCGTCCCGTGCCGGCCATCGCTTCGAGATAAGCGCGCGGCTTCGAAATAAGGCGCAGTCCGGTGAAGCGCGCGTCGCCGCTAGCTCCGGCGGCGAAGGCCGCGCTCCATCCTTTGGAGTGTCGCAGAGCGATGTCGCCTTCAGACTGCCAGATTTGTAGATTCGCGCCCTTGTCTACTATTTCCCCGCCAAGCGCCCCGGCAATTTTTCCAGCGGGGATGCGTTGGGTTACCCAAACTACCGGATCCGGGTAGGTCGTCAATGTCGGTGCGTACAGGTTGGCCGCGCCCGTCCCTCCAAGCGCCCAGTCGCCGGCTGCTTGGTCTAGTTTCGGCAGCTTTTCGTACAGTTCTGCCGCAGAACGGCTCCAGACATAGAGACCTGCTGACGAGGGAGGTTGGGAGCGTTCTTCGGCGCACCAAAGATCCAGCAGCGCTCCCGGATCGGCAACCTGCCAATATCCTACCGGCCCTGCCCCGGTCCTCCGGATGACCTTCAGATGACTCAAGCGTTGAAGAATTCTGCTGCTTAATGCCGGAGATATGCCGGCCTGCCTGGCAATTTCAACCAGTGAAAACCGCTCATCCGGCTCGAGCCCGAGCAGTGTCTCAGCGAGCAGCCCCGATTTATCGCGGAGCCGGGCTCGGACGGGCTTCCGCGCGCGGTCATCCGACGCCTTGCCGGTAATGTCAACTAATAATCCCGGGCCGATCAGCCGGCAGGTCCCGGACAGGCGTTCGATCCACGAAATCCCAGCTTCGCGCAGTCTCTCGCGCATCGGCTCCGACAATTGTCCGGTGGTAATCAGAATCCGGCCGGCGCACGGACCCTTGCGCGTACCGGAACGGCTGAGCCGAATCATCTCCATCGCCCGCTCCTGGCTGAGGACGGGAACATTTTTGACTTCGAAACAGACCGGTTTTCCCCCCGCGATCCGCACCAGGAGTGTGGACGGCCGCGGACCACGCTCGACCGCCAGGCCTTTGACCCGTGACAATGCGGGATCCAGCATGGCTGAATGGGAACGGCTGGCCATCGTCTGCAATTTTACACAAATCCGATCTTTCACAGCAACTGTAAAAAATCTAATATGAGCGAAATGACATTGTTTTTCAAGCGCTTACATCGACACAGGCTGGACACCATGCGCTCACTCGCTGGACCCCGTGCCATAGAGCCCGTGCGCCACGATATACTCCAGCACCGTCCCCGGCACCTCCTCCGGACGCCTGCCCGCTGCCAGCGCGCGGCGAATCTCCGACGACGAGATCGCCAGTTCCAGCCGGTCGAGGCGCTCGATCCGCACCTCGCGCGGCACCTCGTAGGCCGCGCCCGGCCGGCTCACCACCAGGAAACATACCGCGCGAGCCACGTCCCGCCAGCGATGCCACGTGCGGATCTCGGCGAACGCATCAGCGCCGATTACGAAGAAAAGTTCGTCGCCCGCCGCGAGGCGCGCGCGCACCTTTTCAATGGTATCGATGGAATAGCTCCACTCGGTGCCTTCTTCCAGCCGCGAAACCTCCACTTTCGCCAGCCCCTGGCACGCGATCTCAGCCATCCGCAGACGATCCTGGTAAGGCGCATGCGTGAGCGCGCTCTTATGCGGTGGATTATTGGCCGGCACCAGCAGCACGCGATCCAAGCCGCAGCGGCCGATGGCCTCGTGGGCGATTGCCAGGTGGGCCTGATGAATGGGGTCGAAAGTACCGCCGAAAATCGCCAGTCTCAAGACGTGCGCGCTATGTCCGCTCGATTTTCACCGAGTTGACCTTGACTTCTTTTACCGGCCGGTCCTGAGGACCCCGCGGGGCTTCGGAAATCTTGTGGACCACGTCATAACCTTCCACCACTTCGCCGAAAATGCTGTGCTTCTTGTCGAGCCACGGCGTGGCGGCCACGGTGACAAAGAACTGGCTGCCGTTGGTGTTCGGCCCGGCGTTTGCCATGGAGAGGAGGCCCTTTTTGGAATGCTTCAGGTCGGGGTGAAATTCGTCGGCGAACTTGTAGCCCGGTCCGCCGCGCCCCGTGCCTTCGGGATCGCCGCCCTGAATCATGAAATCGGGAATGACACGATGGAAAATGGTGCCGTCGTAGAATGGTTTCCCGGTCTTTGTGCCCTCGGCGAGCGCGACGAAGTTCTCCACGGTTTTGGGAGCCTTGTCGGCGAACAGCTTGATCTTGAAATTGCCTTCGGTGGTGTCGAAGAGAGCGAATATCTCGTTGGCCATCTCTGCGATTGTAGCAGCTTAGGCAAAGTAGAAGGCGGTAAGAGCGCGCGATGGATCACAATCAGGAACCCGCCACCAAAGCCGGCACCAGCAACCAGGCTCTTAAAGGCCTTTTACAGCTTCGCCACAACCACTGAAGCACGCCATAATGCGAACCAGGCGGCCCACGGGCGGCCGAGCGACCGCCTGAGGCCGCTCACCGAAATCGAAAAGCGCCGCAATTTTCCGCCTGCCGCTTAGCCCCGCGGGCGTGGCTGCCGTCCGGTCCCGTACTACACTAATATGAGCCGGAACTCGTATGAGCCACAGTCATGCCTAAGAAAGAACCGCGCGCAAAATCCGCGGCCGCCGGAGCCGGGTCGGCCGCATCGGTGTCCTCCGGGGCAGCGGCGGGTATCGACTTGAAAGATCCCTCGCTCTACCTGAATCGCGAGTTGAGCCTGCTGGCATTCCAGCGGCGTGTGCTCGAAGAGGCGGAAGACGATGCCAACCCACTCCTCGAGCGCGTCAAATTTCTCTCGATTCTGGGCTCAAACCTCGACGAGTTCTTCATGGTCCGCGTCGCCGGACTCGCCACCCAGATGGATGGCGGTTTGACCGACACCGGCCCCGATGGCATGAGCCCGCGCGCTCAACTGGTGGCCATCCGGCGCGAATACAAGAAACTGCTCAACGACGGCCACCGCTGCCTGGATAAGCTGCTGCCGCTGCTCGAAAAGGAAGGCATTTTCGTCCGCGACCACGCCGATCTCGGCTCCGGCCAATTAAAGGATGCCGCGGAATATTTCACCGGGACCGTATTCCCCGTGCTCACCCCGCTGGCCCTCGACCCCGGCCGGCCGTTCCCCCATATCTCCAACCTCAGCCTCAACCTGGCGGTGATGATTCGCGACCATTCCGGCGAAGAGCGGTTCGCGCGCGTCAAAGTTCCCGACTCCCTTCCGCAACTGGTGATGCTGAACGGGTCCGCCAAAGCCAATCCCAAGAAAATCCGCAAGCGCGTTGACCTGGTGTGGCTGGAACAAGTGATCGCCGCCAATCTCGCGGCCTTGTTTCCCGGCATGGAGATATTGGAAGCGCACCCCTTCCACATCACGCGCGACGCCGACGTGGCCATCAAGGAACTGGAAGCCGAAGATCTGCTCGAATCCGTGGAGGAAGGCGTCCGGCAGCGGCGTTTTGGAAGTCCCATCCGCCTGATGGTGACGCAGGACATGCCCGCGTCCATCCTTACCATCCTGATTCAGAACCTGGAGATCACGCCGCGCGAGGTCTATCGCATCGCGCGTCCGCTGTCCTTCAAACGCCTGATGGGGCTCTACAACCTGGACCGGCCAGAACTGAAATATCCGCCCTTCCTGCCGGCCCTGCCGCCGGTGCTGGCCGCCCTCAACGATGAGGAGGACGTCTTTAGCCGCATTCGCAAACAGGACATCCTGATCCACCACCCGTTCGATTCCTTTCAGCCGGTGATCGAGTTTCTGCGCAAGGCGGCGCACGATCCGGCGGTGCTCGCCATCAAAATCTGCCTCTATCGAGTGGGCCGGAACTCTCCCGTGGTCGAAACGCTGCTCGAAGCGCAGGAAGAGGACAAACAGGTGGCGGCGCTGGTGGAGTTGAAGGCGCGGTTTGACGAGGAAAGCAATATCGAATGGGCGCGGGCGCTGGAACGTTCGGGCGTACACGTGGTATATGGCCTGATGGGGCTGAAGGTCCACGGCAAGGTGGCCCTGGTCGTGCGGCGTGAGCAGGACCGAATCGCGCGCTACGTCCACATCTCCACCGGCAATTACAATGCGGTTACCGCCCACTTATACACCGACATCGGACTTTTCACGGCCGACGAAGATATCGCCGACGACGTGAGTAATTTGTTCAATTATCTTACCGGCTATTCCTATAAATCGGATTACAAGCGGCTACTGGTGGCGCCGGTGAACCTGCGCGAGCGGCTGGAAGCGCTGATCGAGCGCGAGATCAAACACGCCAAAGCGGGACGCAAGGCCCACCTCATCCTCAAGGTGAACTCGCTTTGCGACCCGCACATCATCCGATCGTTATATAAAGCCTCACGCGAAGGCGTGCGGATTCAACTGCTCGTGCGCGGCATCTGCTGCCTTCGCCCGGGGCTCGCCGGCGTGAGCGAAAACATCGAAGTTTCGAGTGTCGTGGGCCGTTTCCTGGAACATAGCCGCATCTATTACTTCCATAACGGTGGCGACGAAGAAGTGTATATCGGCAGCGCCGATATGATGCCGCGCAATATCGACCATCGAGTGGAAGTGCTGGTGCCCATCCTGGATCGCGCGCTGGTGCGCAGGCTCCGCGAGGACGTGCTGGCCGTCTACCTTTCCGATAACGTCAAAGCGCGCCACATGCAGGCGGCCGGCACATACACGCGCAAAAAGGGAAGCGACGGCAAGCCGAAGATCAACAGCCAGGAATACCTGCTGCGCAAGCGGCGGGGCGAGAATCACAAGAAGCACGCCATCAAACTCCGCCCATAATGATGTGTGGGGATCTTATGGCCTGTCCGCGTGAGGCCGTGGCGCTACTGGCGCATCCGGCCCATTCCCGGGCACTTCGTACCCACGACTGTGGAACCGATTCCTAACTGAAGTTCGAGTCCTTCCGTCCCGTCCGGCGCCGGTCACTCTGGCGCGTTCACAAGAACTTTAAAAATATTTCAGGCGGCCAATTTCCTTTGGTTGCATCGAAATCTGCAGCCGCAGGGTGCCGGCCGGCTAACGGTCCGGAATGGGAGGAATGCCATGCTGGGAACGTCTCAAGACAGCCTGTCTCGAAGCCTTTAGCTAAGTTGATTGTTTTCAACAAGCCGTTCCGATTCCTAAGACAGGCTGTCTCGAACATCAGGAGTGTACATACATGGACGAGGTACAAACAATCCCGCCGGCAGACGATCAGGCGGTATTTGAGCTGGGAGAAATGATTGGCCGCCGGCAGGCATTCGGCACCATCGCGGGACGTTGTTCCGCCGCCGATGCCGAATGCCTGCGGCGCATGCGCGACGAGAAACTATTTCTGACCCGGGCGGAGACCTGGTTCGATTTCTGTCCCAAATATCTTGGTTTGAGCAGCCGGGCCGCCAACCGCGTCATCCGCAACCTGGAAGAATTCGGGCCTGCCTATTTCGAACTGGCGCAGCTTACCCGCATCTCGCCGGAGGATTTCCGCGCCATCGCGCCGGCCGTCCGCGACCGGCACCTCCACGCGCACGGTGAGGTCATCGCGCTGATTTCCGAGAACGCCGAGAAGGTCGCCGCCGCCGTGGCCGAACTGCGCCGCGACACGACGCCGGCCGCGCAGGCCGAACGCGACGCGTTCACCTCGGCTCACCGCCACTGCAAAAAACTGCTGGAGGAAATTCACGGCCTCGTCCGCGAGCAACCCCACGGCGCCAGCAAGCTTCTGCTGCGTTCCACCATCCGCGAGGCGGTAGTGGAACTGCGGGCTTTGGATCTGCAAATGGGGCTTTGAATTTTTTGGGTCCACACGGACACCCAGAGACGGACAGGTTTGCGGGAGGGGCAGGGGTTTTCCGGAGTTTTCCGGGACCGTGTAGTTTTGCGGGAAATCCCAGCTTTATTTCAAGCAGGGATAAAGATGGTTTTGTACCTGTGGGCGAAGCCGGGAAACGCCTCCAGTTCGTGGCGGGCAGCTTTTGATCCAGTGGTGCGCAGGCTTTTCCCGGCTTCGCAGAGAAAAGCAAAACCCTGGTGTTGTCTTCCTCACCTCCTTTGCGGCCTTGCGCCGACGCCTTCCTCAGAGTTCTCTGTGCGTCAGCCTCCGGGTCGTCCGACATTTCCGTGCGGGTGCGGTTGCGGCCTCGGGAGTGGGGCCGCCACGGAGATAGGGCTGTCGAACGGATTGCCTGGCACCAGAGGCCCTCCCTGATGGTGACGGGGAAGTATCGGACTACCAGCCTCTGTGAGAGCTGTTTTCACCGTGCTATAATTCTAAAGTCTTTCCTCGAAAGATCCAGGTAACAATCATGCCGAAGCTCAAGACCCACAAAGGTGCGTCTAAGCGGTTCAAGAAAACCGGCACGGGCAAAGTGGTTCGCAATCATGCCTTTGGCCGGCACATCCTGACCTCGAAGCCGCACAAGCGCAAAAAGAAACTGCATCAGTCCGTGGTGGCCGACAAAGCCGACCAGCCGGCACTGAAGCGCATGCTCCCCTACTAGGGTGAGCTCATTGCGCGGACGGTGCGCCGCACGTGCCCGATCCGCCAATCCAATATTAAAAGGAGATGAAACGTGCCGAGAGTTAAAAGAGGATCCCACCGCCGAGCCACTCGCAAGAAGACGCTGAGTCTGGCATCCGGCTATTTTCTTACCAAGAGCAAACTGAACCGCGCCGCGCAGGAAGCCGTGGAACGTGGGTTGAAATTCGCCTACGTCGGCCGCAAAAACAAAAAGCGCGACTACCGGTCGTTGTGGATTGTGCGCATCAACGCCGCCTGCCGCGCCGCCGGCATCTCGTACAGCCAGTTTTTGCATGGCCTGAAGGCAGCGCAGATGGACCTGAACCGAAAGGTGCTGGCCGATATCGCGCTCCACGACGACGCCGCGTTTCAGCAACTGGTTTCCACCGCCAAAAACGCCCTCGCAAAAGCGTAAAATCGGACCATGAGCCCTCTCGATTTCGAAGTGGATTCCCTCAGCAGTCTGGAAGACCGGATCCAGCGGGCGGTCCAATGGGTGGCGCAATTGCGCCAGGAAAAAAACGCGGCGGTGGAAGCTGCCGCCGCGGCCAAGGCAGAGACGGACCGGCTGGCGCAGGAAGTCAAAACCTTGCAGGCCGAGCGCAAGCAGGTTCGCGCGCGCATCGAAAAACTGCTCGGGCAGATTGACCAGTTGAGCGGCAGTTAGCCGCGCCGTTTCGGGAGGTTTGCGGATGGAAAGCGTAACCGAAAAGCAGCCCGTTCGCGTGACCATTCTCAGCCGGCCGTACGTTCTGCGGACGGCCGACGACCCGCGCCAGGTGGAGGCCTTGGCGGCGAGCGTGGACGAATTGATGCTCTCGATTGCGTCGCGCGCGCCCAACGCCGATTCCACGCACATCGCCGTGCTGGCATGCCTCCACCTCGCCGACAAGTTGCGCTCGCTCGAAAACGATCTTACCAGCCTGAAGGAGCGAGTCGACCGTAAATCCACCGAGTTCGCCGCGCTGCTCGATCAGTTGATTCCCGGTCCGGGAGAGAACGCATGATTGCGCGGGTGTTTTTGGGACTGCTGGGCGCGGCCGCTATTTTGGCGGCATCGAATTACGCGTCGGAGATCGCTGCCTGGCATGCCGGCCGCGAAGCCAAACTGAAGGCCGATGATGGCTGGCTTTCGCTTGCCGGGCTGTTCTGGCTGCACGAAGGCGCCAATTCGTTCGGCACCGACCCAGCCTGCGAAATGGCGCTGCCCGATGGCCCGGCGCACGCCGGGGCGTTCCACCTGGAACATGGTAAGGTTTCGGTGAACATCGACGGCACGACCCGCCAGCTGAGGCCCGATTCCGACGATGTCGTCGTGGTCGGCCGCCTTCGTCTGCTGGTGATTCAGCGGGGTGATCGCTTCGGAATCCGCTTGAAAGATCCGCAAAGCGAAGCGCGCGTCCACTTCAAGGGCATCCAATCTTTCCCGGCGGACGAATCTTACCGGGTGGTGGCGAAGTGGGTGGCCGAGCCCAAGAAGATTCCGATCCTGAACGTGCTCGGGCAGACCGAACCCAGCGATTGCCCCGGCTATGCGGTTTTCCAACTGCACGGGCGCGAATTCACGCTCCACCCCATCCTGGAAGAACCCGGCGCGAAGGAATTGTTTTATATCTTCAAGGACGAGACTTCCGGCAAGGAAACTTACCCCGCGGGACGATTCTTCTACTCCGACATGCCGAAGGACGGGCACGTCGTCCTGGATTTCAATAAGGCCTACAATCCACCCTGCGCCTTCACGCCGTATGCCACCTGCCCGCTGCCCCCGCCCGAGAATCGGCTGCCGGTGCGGATCGAGGCGGGCGAAAAACGGTACGGACATTAGTCCCGCGACCGCATGGTCGGTTTCCTCGCGTCCCGAAGCATTGCCCGGCCAAGGCCTTGCCTCAGGATGGAAATTACGAAGATTTCCACGCGGTCAGGTGCCCTGGCCGGCCGCCCGGAGCACGATGTCACTCCGCGGCTTTAGATGCTAATACCGGCACCACCGCAACGTTATTCATCAATTCCGCCGGCAGCTGGTGGCGCTGTTGCAGCCATCCGCCATCGTTATAGGAAAGCCACGGGGTGCCGTCCGGCTTTTCCCACACCAGAATCTTGAGCGGCAGATCGAGCGCCGCGCTGGGCGCGGCCAGCATCAGCGGTGTGCCGGCCTTGGGATTTCCGAAGATCAGCAGCTTGCACGGCGGCATCTCGAAGCCAGCCTTTTGCGCCTCGCCGCTGTGATCGATCAGCGCAAATACCTTGACGCCTTTTGCGGCCAGCATTTCTTCCAGCCGCCGCACGGTTTCTTCCACGGAGTGACGGGCAGGGATGGTGACGATTCCGTTATCTTGTGGCATATCAACGACCCGGTGTGGCGAATGTTCACCAGTATACAACCCGGGTATAATCGTGCGATGGTCCGGCGGCGTATTGTCTGTCTCCTTTTGTTCTCGCTTGCGGCGATGGCGCAAAAGAAAGCCCTCGTCGGCGGCACCCTGATCGACGGCAACGGGGGCCACCCCATCCGCAACAGCGTCATCCTGATCGATGGCGAGAAGATCCAGGCAGTGGGGCAGGTGGGTTCGCTTCCGGTCCCGCCCGATGCGCAGGTGATCTCCACGGAAGGCATGAGCGTGCTGCCCGGATTGTGGGACATGCACGTCCACACCATGCTCAGCGGCCATTCCGATTACGCCCATTGGGACAAGACGTATCCGCCGCAAATGGAATCGGTGATCATGCCCGCCTCCGCCAGGCAGCTCCTCATGGCGGGCGTGACCAGCGCGCGCGATCTAGGCGGACCGCTGGAGGCGAGCATTCACGTGCGCGATGCCATCCGCGCCGGGAAGATTCCCGGAGCCACACTCTACGTTGCGGGCCCGTTTCTCCAGCACGAACCGTATCCGGGAACGGAATATTTCCGTTGGGGGATTCACGGGGTGGACGATGCGCGGGCAAAAGTGCGCAAGCTGGCCGACGCCGGCGTCGACTGCATCAAAATGATCGACCAGGACGAGATGACGCGCGAGGAAGTGGCGGCCATTGTGGATGAGGCGCACCGCCATAAACTGCCCGTGGTGGCGCACGCGCACCGGCCGAACGAAATCCGCTACGGCCTGGAAGCCGGCGTCGACGATTTCGAGCACACCGGGCTCGCCACCGCGCCCGAATATCCGCCCGATATCGTGGAGAAACTGCATGAGCGCACGGCGCGGGGCAACCTCGCGCCGCTGTTCTGGACTCCGACCGTGCAGGTGTTGTGGAATTACGACTACATTCGCGACCATCCGGAACTGGTGAACGATCCGCGATGGCACTTAGGCCTGCCGCCCGCGATCGTCACCGATATACGGGAGTCGCTGCAGCACCTCGATCAACTCGAGTATTACCGCATGGTGCCGCCGCGCAAACCTACCCTCAAGCGAAAATTTCAGCAGCTTCGCGAATCCGGCGCGGTGCTGCTGATCGGCACCGACAGCGGCGTTCCCGCGCAGTTCCACACCCAGACCACTTGGAACGAGATCGATGTCTGGGTTCGAGTGATGGGGGTGGATCCCATGGACGCGATTCGCGCCGCGACGTTCTGGCCGGCGGTTGCCATGAAGGTGGACCGCGAGGTGGGAACGGTAACGCCCGGCAAATACGCGGACATCATCGCGGTCCGCGGAGATGTGTTGCGGTATGTCGATCTGCTGCAGAACGTGGATATCGTGGTCAAGCACGGCGTGCGATACAAATAAGCGGATCTTTTTCGCAAATCGACGGGCGCCCCTTTTTCCAGGTTTGCCATGCATTCCCAACTTCGAATGATTCGGTTCATTCAGCTGCCTCCCCATATCAAACAGGGCAAGCACGCTACCATCGGAAGCCCGCAATTGAGCATTTCGCCTGCGCGCCAGCGGTCTGATTTCGCACCGCCCGGGGCGGCAGCCTTCGGGCAATCCCGGTGTCGAACGCGGACGAATCGCGAAGTCCCGAGGCTGCCCGCAGAACTTACATGCAGCTTCGAGCGGGGCGGCGGCAAAAATTGCCGGGCCAAAAAAACGGATCCGATGGGCGCGGGAAGCCTGGAATAAACTGGTGTAGCCGGCATTTGGTGAATTTGCCGGGCGAAGCGGACTGAAAATGACCAGACTTGCGCTGCTATCATTCCTCTGGAGCGTCGCCGCCTTGTGGGCGCAACCGGAAATCACGCGTCCCGTGCATAGCTGGGAATTTGTAGATGCCACCGGGCCGAACGCGGGTCTGTTCGGCAACGAGCAAGGCAAGCTGGAAGCATTCGTTTACCCGCTGAAAATCCTGCGCGACCTCAGCCTGGTCTTCTACTCCGCCGACCGCGAGATTCCCGCCGAAAGCATCGCCCGCCGCATCGAATCGCGAGGCGGAAGTTACACCATCGTTTACAGCGCCGACGATTTTAGCGTCGCCGAGGACTTATGCGTGCCGCGCCACACCAGCGGCGCGCTGATTCGCCTGCGCGTCGATGCGCGCAATCCGGTGCGGGTGGATTTCCGGTTCACGCGCGATTTTCAACTGATGTGGCCGGGGTCGTTCGGGTCCGGCTACGGCCATTGGGACGGCGGCAAGGGCGTCTTTCGCATGGGCGCGGACGGTCAGAAGTTTGCGGCGGTGGTGGGCTCGCCGGGCGCCACGCCGGTAGCGTTGGAATATGCCACCAACTACTCGTCGAGCACGGAGACCGAATTCACTATGGGGACGATCAGCGGCCACGTGGAACGCGCCATCGCCATCGCGGCATCGCTGAAAAGCTCCGACGAAGCGCTGGCCGCCTATGGCGATTTGACCGCGCATCCGGCGGACCTGATCGCCGCGACGGACCGCTTTTATGGCGACTATCTTGCGGGCACGGTCTCGCTTCGTTTGCCGGACGCGGAGTTGCAAAAAGCCTACGATTGGTCGCGCGTCAGCGAAGTGAAAAGCATGGTCGATAATCCTTTGCTCGGGGAAGGACTGGTGGCCGGATACGGACCGTCGAAGGGCGGATACCGGCCGGGCTTCGCCTGGTTTTTCGGCCGCGATTCGTTCTGGACCTCGTTCGCGTTGAACTCGGCGGGCGATTGGGAGAATTCGCGCCGCGCCATCGCGTTCATCGCGAAATTTCAGCGCGACGACGGCAAGATCCCGCACGAAATCTCGCAGAGTGCCTCTCTTACGCCGTGGTTCCGTGACTTTCCTTACGGATACAACGCCGCCGATTCGACGCCGCTGTTTATTGTCGCGGTGCGCGATTACGTCGCCGCCAGCGGCGATGTGGCGTTCGCCCGCGAGCAGGCGCCGCGGCTTTGGAAGGCGATCGATTTCATGCGCTCCACTTTCGACGCGGACGGGTTCCCGCAGAATCTCCACGTGGGACCGGGCTGGGTGGAAGGCGGACCCTTGCTGCCGGTCCGGCTGGAGCTGTATCAGGCTGCTTGCTATGTGGAATCGCTGCGCTCCATGGCGTGGCTCGCGCGGCTCCTCAAGGAAACCGCGCGAGCGCAGTCGCTCGAAACCGAAGCCGCGGCCAAACAACAGGGCCTGGAACGAATGTTTTGGCAGGCCGGCGCTCATACATACGCGTTCGCCATCGATCCGGCGGGACATCCGGTAGAAGAACCGAGCGTGCTGGCGACGGTTCCCATGTGGTTCGGTCTGCTCGACGCAGCGCACGCCGCGGCCATGATCGGGACGCTCGCGCATGAGGATCACGCGGCCGATTGGGGCATGCGGATCATCTCGTCGAGCAGCAAAATCTACGACCCGTCGGGCTATCATTTCGGGTCCGTGTGGCCGCTCTTCACGGGGTGGGCGTCGGTGGGCGAGTATCGCTATCACCGGGCGCAGCCGGCTTTCGCCAATTTGCAGGCGAATGCGGAACTGGCCTTGATGGCCGGCGGCAACACCACCGAAGTGCTTTCGGGCAGCACGGCGACGCCTCTATCGACTGCTTCTCCGCACCAGACGTGGTCGGCCGCGATGGTGATCTCGCCGCTGCTGCGGGGCTTGGCGGGGCTGGACGTGGATTCCGTCGAGGCGCGCGTGCGTTTCGCGCCCCATCTTCCCGCCGATTGGGATAGCCTGGGGGTTGACGGCGTGAGACTTCCCGAGGGGCGGCTGAATCTCGATCTGACGCGCGATCAGTCCTCGCTTACTTTGAGCATCGCGAACCGGGGATCGCGCGCCGTGGCATTCGAATTCGCTCCGGCATACCCGCCCTGCGCGCGGGTGACCGCGGCGGAGGTGGATGGCGCCGCCGTGCAATGGGACGCAGATCGCGAAAACGGCGATTGGCACCCCCGCATTCGCCTCCAGGCACATGCCGGCACCACGCGCGTCGTGCTGCGGCACACGGGGCTGTTCGGATACACGGTGGTGCGCACACCCGTCGAGCTGGCGGAGCCGAGCCGGAACCTGAAAGTCATAGCGGAGAATTGGACGGAGACGCCCCGCGGCCTGCGGCTCACGCTGTCGGGCCTGGCGGGGGCAACGTACCGCCTGCGGCTTAGGGGTTCGGATCAGGTGGCATCCATGGCGGGAGCGCGGCGCGAGGGAAGCGACGCGGTGGTCGAAATGCCGGCGGGCAGGGCGGGGGAATATGTTTCGAAGGAGGTGACCTTCGGGTTGCGATGAGAAGGATGGTTCGCACTGGCGTTGCCTGGGCGGCGCTGGCGGCGCCGGTTCTGCTGTGGGCGCAGACGGCTGCCGCGCCGGCACGGGTCCCGATCGAGAAGTACATCGCCGAAACGTGGGACACGCTCACCCGCACTCACCGCGACCTGGCGCGCGCCGCGATCGATCCGAAATTCCCGGCGCCGGCCGACGGGCGTTGGCCGGTCTATATTCCGGCGAACGCTAACCTCGAGGAGATCGGGCGGCAACTGTCGGGGGAAATGGGCGACGACTTCCGGAAAATCGACCTGAGGAAGCTGCCGCCCGCGGGGCAGCCGGTGCCCGAGCAGGGCCTGCTCTACCTGCCACGGCCTTACGTGGTGCCGGGAGGCCGTTTCAACGAGATGTACGGTTGGGACAGTTATTTCATCGTGCTGGGATTGCTGCACGACGGGAAAACCGCCTTGGCTCGCGACATGGTGAATAACTTCCTCTATGAAATTGCCAATTACGGCAAGGTACTCAACGCCAACCGGACTTACTACCTGACCCGCTCGCAGCCCCCGTTTCTTACCGGCATGATACTGGCCGTATACCACGCGGCGGGCGATCGGGAGTGGTTGCGGCAGACGCTTCCGGCGATTCTGGCGACGCATAGATTCTGGACCGAAGAGCCGCACCTGACTCCGGCAACCGGCCTGTCGCGCTATTTCGCCGAAGGAGAAGGCCCGGCGGCGGAAGTGCTGTCGGCCGAGAAAGACGCCGAAGGGCGCAACCATTATGACCTGGTAAAGGCATACTATCGCGCGCATGACGTAGGCGACTACGATTTGACGCAGTATTTCGACCGCGCCCACGATCGACTGAAACCGCTTTTCTATAAGGGCGACCGGTCTATGAGGGAATCCGGCTTCGATCCTTCCAATCGATTTGGACCGTTCAGTGTGGACGTCATTCATTACGATCCGGTCTGCCTGAATTCGCTGCTCTATCTGATGGAAGAACAGACGGGCCAGATCCTGGACCTTCTGGGACGGGCGGAGGATGGCAAGACTTGGCGGGCGCGCGCCGCGGAGCGCGCCGCGCGGATCAACCGCCTGTTGTGGGATGAACCGAGCGGCCTGTATGAAGATTTCAATTTCCAACTCGGGAAACGCCGTTCCTATCCGTTCCTGACCACGTTTTATCCTCTTTGGGCCGGCATCGCGACTCCGGCGCAGGCTGGGCGCATCAAAAGCAACCTGAGCCTGTTCGAGCAACCGGGCGGCCTGCGCACCAGCACGTACGTCAGCGGCAATCAGTGGGATGCGCCGTTCGGCTGGGCGCCGCTGGAGATGATCGCGGTGGAAGGGCTTCGCCGCTACGGGTTCGATCAGGATGCCGATCGCATCGCGCGCAAATTCCTGGCGCTGGTACGCGAGTCGTATCAGCGGGAAGGCTTCATCGTGGAAAAGTACGATGTGACGGACCTGGGGACTTCCACCGGCACCATCCGGTTCGGTTACCACAGTAACGAACCGGGGTTCGGCTGGACCAATGCGGTTTACACCCGTCTCTCTGATGCTCTGCGGTAGCCCTTATGGGCCAGAGCTTAGTGGGGAATAACCTCTAGTACGGGCTCAAAGCCCGCCAAACCAAGCAGGTTCAGTAGTCTGAACGTGTAATTCCGCACTAAGCACTTCCGCCTTTTTACACCAAGTGTAAGTATTGTCGCGGACACCGGCTGTTATCCGGATATACTAACTCTAAGTCTTTTGCACTGCGTCCTTTGCTGTCAGGAGGAGAGGATCGCCATGTCTCGCGATAGCCGTTGCTCATTTTGTTCTTGCGCAGTTTGGTTTGCAGTCTTCCTCGTGTTGTTCAGCGGAAGCCTTAACGCCCAGCAGGTTTTCGGCAGTATCATCGGTACTGTCACGGACCCCTCGGGAGGCGCTGTCGCCGGAGCTAAGGTTACCGTCACCGATATCGCCAAGGGGACTAAGTTTGAGACTACAACGAACGAGTCCGGTAACTATAACGTAGGACATCTCATCCCCGGGTCTTACCAAGTCACCATCGAGAACACGGGCTTCCAGAAGACTACGTCCACTCCCATTACCGTACAGGTCGACCAAGCTTCGCGGTTCGACGTAGCCATGCAAGTCGGCAACGTGACGCAGGAGGTCAACGTCACCGAGACCGCGCCTCTGCTTCAGACGGACCGGGCGGACGTGGCGCAGACTTTCGATGCCCATCAAATCGAGGAACTGCCGAGCGTCGGGCGCAATCTCCAGGCTTTCGAACTGCTGAATCCCGGAACCGCGCCGCTTGGATGGGCGCACGCCTCCGACGAAAATCCCCAAGGCAGTATCCAGATGGAGGTGAACGGCCAGGTTTTCGACACCATGGGGTACGAACTGGACGGCACGACGAACCAGGATCCGATTCTGGGCATCATCGTGATCAACCCTACCTTCGATTCCATTGCCGAGGTTAAACAATCGGTTCAGAACTTCGATGCCGAGTTCGAGTATACGGGCGGCGGTGTGGCGAGTTACTCCACCAAGTCCGGCACCAACCAGTTTCACGGCGATGCCTTCGAGTACCTGCAGGTAAATACCCCGGGGTTCGAGGATTTCGGCAGAAATCCGTTCACGAATCTGAATCCGCCGTACCGGCAGAATCAGTTCGGCGGGTCGATCGGCGGGCGAGTAATCAAAGACAAGCTGTTCTTCTTCGCCGATACGCAGTTGAACCGGCAGTCGCAAGGCGGATCGCTGGTAACTACCGTGCCGACGGCGCAGGATCGCACGGGCAACTTGAGCGACTGGCTGGCAGCGAGCTCGCAATACCAGATCTACGATCCCACCACAGGGGACCCCAACACCGGTGTGGGGAGGACGCCATTTCCCGGTAACATTATCCCGACCAGCCGGTTGAGTCCACAGGCGCAGGCGCTGCTGGCCTACTTCCCCTTGCCGAACACCTCGGCGTTCGGAACCACATACGAGAATAATTACGACGCCAGCGGCGCCGTCGCGATTACCGGAAACCTGTGGAACACCCGTTGGGACTATTATCTGAACCAGAAGAACGCGATCTTCGGCCGGTACAGCTATGCCGGTTACACGGAGCAGGCTCCGGGCGCTTTCGGACTGGTTGCGGGCGGACCCGATATCGCCAATTATGCGGGTAGTTCGCAGGCATTGAATCAAAGCGTGGCAGCCGGTTGGACCTATACTCTATCGCCGACCCTGGTGAACGAATTCCGATTCGGGTACATGCGTTATCACGTGACGGATGTTCCCAACGGCTATGGCACGCAGCCGGCCACGCAGGCGGGCATTCCCGGGCTGAATCTCGACGACACGTATACCTCCGGCATGCCGGCCTTTGAAATTCAGAACCCGGGCGGCTCGGTGGGTAACTCGGGCGCCGGAGCTTCTTCGACCTATTCGCAACTCGGATACGCGCTGGACGTCAATCAGTGTAACTGCCCGCTGACGCAACTCGAGCGCCAGATCCAATTTGTGGACAACGTTCAGAAAACCCACGGCAATCACACCTTCAAGTTCGGCGCCGATCTGCGTTACGCCCTGAACCTGCGAGTCCCGAGCGACAGCCACCGCGCCGGACAAGTATATTTCACCGATGCTTACACGGGCTATGTTCCCTCGGCAGGCGCGCAGCCGGTCGACGGTCTCGCCATCGCCTCCTTCCTGCTGGGCGGGGTAAATAACCTGCAGCGGTATGTAAGTTCGAGCACGGATGCCCAGGAGCGCCAAAAACGATTCTTCTGGTACGGGCAGGACGAGTGGCGCATTACTCCCAAGCTCACGGCGACACTCGGCGTGCGCTGGGAAATGGTCTTTCCGGAGACCGTCAACGGGCCCGGAAACGGCGCCACCCTCGATCTGGCAAATGGCCTGATGTATGTTTTCGGCGAAGGGGGCGTTTCCAGCCACGGCATCCAGACCATGAACTGGCACGAGTTTGCGCCTCGCATCGGGTTGGCCTATCAGCTGGACAGGAAGACAGTGATCCGCTCGGGTTATGGCTGGTCCTATAACCTCGGCACTTTCGGTTCGACGTTCGGCCACAACGTCACGCAGAATCCGCCCGTTTTGAGCGACCAGCAGGTGGTAAATCCGTCCAGCGCGCCGTTTGCGGCGGTGTTCAACCTGGCGCAGGGTCCACCGGCTCCGCCCGCGATTGCGGTCGGTTCCAATGGGACATTCCCGCTGCCGAACGGAATTACGCCCAAGTTCCGGCCGGCCACCATGACGATGCCGGTGGTTTACGAATACAACTTCACGGTCCAGCGTCAGATTACCAACAAGGTTTCGGTGAGCGGCGGGTACGTCGGCAACGTCACGCGCCATGGCTGGCTGGGCACCAGCAATAACATCAATCCCAACGAGGCCGAGTGGATTCCCAGCACGCAGACGGCGGTGCAGCCTTACTTCGCGAAGTATGGATGGACGCAGGCGCTCAACTACTATTGCAACTGCACGAACTCCAATTACAATGCATTTCAAAGCACGGTCACGGTACAGGCTTTGAAGGGTTGGACGGTGCAGGGGAACTACACTTACCAGAAGAACATCACTTGGGACGGTCCTTACGACCCGAATTACTATTTCATCTACGGTCCACAGAATGGCGTCAGCGGTTATGGAGAGACCAGCCTGCTGCCGCACGACCAGATCACGATCGCGCAGAACTTCGACATACCGTTCGGGCATGGCCGGCAGTTCGGGTCGAAGGTCAGCAAACCGATCGACCTGACGTTAGGCGGGTGGACGCTGGGAAGCATTACGACCTTCTACAGCGGCCTGCCGTTCTCGCCGTCAATCCAGAATTATGGCCCGAACGTGGAACCGAGCGCGGGGCCGAATAATCGCCCGGTGATCGGGAATGGAGCCGTGTATCCCGGCAACCAAACCCGGAACCAGTGGATCACAGGCTGCCCGAATCAGCAGTGCACCTCCGGACCATACCTTTGGCCCGCCAGCGGGCAATTCGGCAACTACCCGATCGACACCCTGATCGGCCCCCATTTCATCGACGAGGACTTCAACATCATGAAGTGGTTCAGCATCAACGAACGCGTGTCATTCGGATTGCGCATGGATTCGAGGAATTTCTTTAACCACACGAACCTGGGGACGCCGAATAACAACGTCCAGAGCCCCACGGTCGGCGAAATCGGCTCCCTGGCCTTCAATGGGTCGAACGGAACGGGTATGAGAACGTTGGAATTCTCGGGCACGGTCCGCTTCTGAGGGAGCGTATCGGCTCTGTGATAGACTTCGCAGAGTTGCATGAAGCGGGGTTGGATACCAGGTGTGTGCCTTTTGGTGGTGTGCGCGCGGCCTGTGGCCGCGCAAGCGCCGGCCAGCGTCCAGCAATTGGATGCGATCGCCCGCCAGAAACTGGCCAGCCGCGATGCGGCAGGCGCGCTGGAGGCGTACCGCAAACTGGCGGTGCTGGCGCCCCAGTCGGCCGGGTACCAGGACGAGGTCGGATTTCTGCTGGCGGCGACCAATCGCACCGCGGACGCCATCCCTTACCTTCGGCGCGCCACCGAACTCGATCCTAAAATGGCGCTGGCCTGGTACCACCTGGGCGCGGCTCTCTGGCTCAATCATCAGAACGACGCGGCGATTCGCGCGCTGCGCCAGGCGGTGGAACTCGCGCCCGGAAACAGCGAATATCGCGCGCGTCTCGGCCAGGCGTACGCGGATACGGGCGCAACCTACATGCGGCAAAATCGCTTTGCCGAAGCGCGCGACGGGTTTCGGCGCGCGCTCGAACTGGAGCCGAATAACGATGTCCTGCGCAATAACTTCGGTGACGCCCTGGTGAGATCCGGAGATCCCGATGCCGGGCTCCGGGAATTTCGCCGCATCCTGGCGCACGACCCCGGCAATTTTCGCGTGCAGGTGAACGTGGGGTTCGCCTACATCGCCGCCGGGGATTTCCAGGCCGCGATCCGGCAGTTATCGGCTCTCGTCCGCGACCACCCCAACGATGCCGGCTCGCACTACGACCTGGGCATCGCTTATAAGTCGCTCGACGACCTGAAGCACGCCGAAAGCGAACTGGCGAAAGCGGTGGCGCTGGAACCTTCGCTAGCCGAGGCGCACTACAGCCTCGCCCTCACTTACCTCGACGCCGGAGATCCGGATCAGGCGGTCGAACAACTGCGCGCCGCCGTGGCAGCGCGGCCGTCTTATATGGACGCGTGGTATCAACTGGGCAACATCCTGAAAGATCAGGGGCAGGCGGATGGAGCCATCGACGCGCTGCAGCACGCGGTGGCGCTCGATGCCGGGAACGCGGCGGCCTGGAATAATCTGGGGCTGTTGTTGCGGCGCAAGGGAGACAAGCCCGGCGCGGATGCCGCGTTCGCAAAGGCCGCTCAATTGCGCAAAGCGGAAGAGCAAGAGAAGGAAAAAATGCTGCAAACGGGGACGAAGAAATAAACGCCTCAGAAGAGAATTCCCGCCACTTGTTCGGCGACTTTTCGAACGTTCTCCCGCAGAGACTTTGCCATCCCCCGATCGGCGGCGGCGATGCGAACCACAAAGGCCTGGTCGCGCACCCTGCCGACCACCTGTTGGCCGGTCCAGCCGGGTTGGCCCTGGTACGCACACTCGAATGCCTGATTGCCGATGCCCCGGAGTGCCTCGGCGCCCGCTCCGCAATGTGCCGCCTTGGCGCTCGCGGAAGCGACTTCGATCCGCAGCAGCGCACCGGAGCGGGTGAATTCGCAACTGGTAGCCGTCACCGACATCTCCACCGAGCCGCCCAACACTCCGCCGGCGGTCGCCGCATTCAACCACGGGCAGCGGGCCTCCGCCGAGGCGATTGCCGAGAGAAAAACCAACATCAGCGCAAGCCCAACCATCGCGGACTATCCTTTCCTGGCCGGCCGGAGGGTTTCGGCTTTCAGAATCTTGCCGCCTTCCTGGATGGTGTAGAGCCGGTTCACTTCCAGGTCTTTCAATTCGTCCACCTGCCCGCTCAGCCAGCGAATTTCGACCTTGTCTACCTTGGCAGCCTGGTCGAGCCCGAAGTGCATGCGCAGATCGTTCTGTGAAAAATAGCTGCCGCCGCTGCGCAGTTCGTCCATTTGCGACAGCGGCTTTTGGGCATCGGGCCGGGTTTTGGCGACCACCGTCACGCGCGATCCGATGCCGGTCCGATTGGATTTCACTCCCTGGAGCCTGATCTTGATCCAGTTGCGATGGAGAGTGGAGTCGCAGCGGAGGAGTTGCGGGATGGCGTTGACGCAGTTGACAGCCACGTCAATGTCGCCATCGTTGTCGTAATCGCCGAAGGCGCACCCGCGCGCGGGAACGTTCTCCATGATGCCGGGTCCGCCCTTATCGGTCACTTCTTCGAAGCGGCCGTTTTGCAGGTTGCGGTAAAGATACTTGTGCTCGGCGTATTTCAAATCGGCATTGGATTTGTCCACCTCAGGGTATACGTGGCCGTTGGACATCAGAATGTCCAGCCAGCCATCGTTGTCCATATCGAAGAAGCCCACTCCCCAGCCCAACAGGCGGGTATTCACGCCCAAGCCGCTGGGATACGTGCGATCTTCGAACGTGGCGTCGCCTAAGTTGGTGTAGAGCGAATCGGTGTCGCCGGCGAAGTTGGTCTTTACCACATCGAGATTTCCATCGCGGTTATAGTCGCCGATGGAGACGCCCATGCCCGCCTGTGGTTTTCCTTCGGGTGAAAGCGCCGCGCCGGATTCGATGGCGATGTCACGGAAGGTTCCGTCTTTCTGGTTCTGGTAGAGCGTGGCGGTGGAGGAGTCGTTGGCGACGTAAATATCC
>DATJMA010000010.1:0-42360 GCA_035509055.1 Bryobacteraceae bacterium
CGCCGGACGGCAAGGAATTGTATTACCTCACCACTCCCGATCCCGAAGCGCCACGGCCTTTTGCCCGCCACGTCGGCCTGATGGCCGTCTCCATCGAAACGTCACCCGAGGTCCATGCCGGTACTCCGCATCTGTTGTTCGAGGGGCCGTTCTTTCAGGGCGGCCACGATTATGCCGTGACACGCGATGGCAAAGGCTTCATCCTGATCCGCGACACCCAACCCACGCAGCCAACCGCGGAGTTGAAGGTGATCCTCAATTGGGCCGGCGAACTCGGCCAGCGCTTGCCGGTGCGCTGAGGCGCATGGTTAAGCAGGGCAGCCGTTTCCAAAGGCACGGCGACGGAGCGGCGCTTTTTGTGTCCGCCGAAGTCAACCCGGGATCGAGACGCATAGGCGCCTTCACTTCTGTATCATCACCTCGGTCGATTTAATCACCACGGCGACCTCGTCGCCCACCTGCAGATTCATCTCTACTACGCTGCGCCTCGTAATGACGCTTTCAATTTCGTTTTCGCCTACCTGGACGACAATATGTCCCATGACGCCGCCGAGATTCACTTCTTTCACCCGGCCGCGAAGCTGATTGCGCGCGGATAGAGCCATGCCAATACGATACCCCATACTGCGATATCATTACTTGCTTGACTCGCTCACTTTTCTTTCCCTTCGGCCTGGCGATCTTTCTGGCGCAGGCGCAAACGACCGGCCAATTCGCCCTCACCGTTGACAACATCATGCGCGGCCCCGCGCTGGTGGGGTATGAACCGGCGCAGCCCCAGTGGTCCTACGACAGCCAGCACGTGTATTTTCAATGGAAGCAGCACGGCGACAAGGAAGACGCGCCCATGGACACTTACGTCGCCAACCGCGACGGTTCCGGATTGCGTAAACTCAGCGATGCCGAAATCCATGACCTTCCCGCCGCCGTGGGCGATAGCAGCAAAGACAAGCGCCTAACAGTGTACGCCAAGTCTGACGACCTGTTCGTCATCGACAACACGACCGGTAAAATCCAGCGGCTTACCCGGACTTCCGACGTCGAGGCTAACCCCCACTTCCTAGCCGATGGCAAACGCATCTGGTTCACCCGCGGCGGCAATGTCTATGTGATGTCCGTGGATTCCGGGATGCTCGTCGAAATGAGCGATATTCGCCTGCCCGCGGCTGCCAATCCGCCTGCGCCCGGCTCGGGCGGGCGGGGAAGCGGACGCGGCCAGGGACAAATCCAATCGATCGGCCGTGGACAGGGAAGCCGAAGCGGCGCCAATCAGCCCACGTCTGCCAGCCAGGAACTGCTCAAAAAAGAGCAGAAGGAACTCATCGAGGTAGTGCGCGAGCGCGTCGCCGCGCACGATGAAGCCGAAGCCAAGCGTAAAGCCGAACCGGATCAGCGCAAGCCCTTCAACCTAACCGGAACCCAGACAGTACGCAACCTCCAACTCTCGCCCGACGAGAAGTATGTTTTTGCCGCCGTCGTCGACCCCGGCGCCGCCAAGCCCACGATTGTGCCGAATTTCATATCCGATACGGGATACGTCGAGGACATCAACGGCCGCTCGAACGTCGGCGACCTCCAGTCCACCGCCCGCATCGCTATCCTCAGCACCGCGACCGGCGAGGTCAACTGGGTGGATCGCGGCCAGCGCAAAGATTCCTCCGCCAATACATCCGATGGCGGTCACGACATCCAACTGGGTATGCCGCTCTGGTCTGACGACGGCACCAAAGCCGTGATCGCCGGCCGCTCTGCCGATTTCAAGGACCGCTGGATTTTCGCGCTCGACCCGGCGACAGGCAAGACGCGGGAACTCGTCCACGATCACGACAACGCCTGGATCGGCGGTCCCGGCGCCAACACGCTAGGCTGGATGAAGAACGACCGCGACATCTACTTCCAGTCCGAACGAACCGGCTATTCGCATTTGTACACCGTCTCTTTCGACGGCGGCGACGCCCGCGCCCTTACGTCCGGCAAATGGGAAGTGCTCAACGTGCGCCAGTCGCGCGACAAGTCTGAATTCTACCTGACGGCTTCCAAGGACGGCCCCTTCGATCAGTACCTCTACGAAATGCCCGCCGATGGCGGCGAACTCACCCGCATCACCAACGAGCCCGGCAAGCACGCCGCCACTCTCTCGCCCGACGAGCGCACAATCGCCGATATCTATTCATACACCAACAAGCCCACCGAGTTGTTCGTCCGCGACAACAAGCCGGGTGCGCCCGCAACCAAGATCACCACCTCGCCCGCCCCGGAGTTCTTCCAATACAAGTGGCTCGACGCGCCTATCGTAATGGTACCCGCGCGCGATGGCGTTAAAGTTCCCGCGCGTCTCTTCAAGCCCGCCAACTTCAAGAAAAGCGGACCGGGCGTGGTCTTCGTACACGGCTCTGGATACCTCCAGAACGTGGATCACAAATGGTCCACCTACTATCACGAATACATGTTCGACCATATCCTGATGGAGCGCGGATTTACCGTGATCGATGTCGATTACCGCGGCTCCGCGGGCTATGGCCGTGACTGGCGCACCGCGATCTATGAGCATATGGGCGGCAAAGATCTGGACGACATCGTCGACGCCGCGAAATATCTGGCCGCCGAACAGGGCGTCAATGCGAAAAAGATCGGCCTCTATGGCGGCAGCTACGGCGGATTCATTACCCTGATGGCGATGTTCACTCAACCCGACGTTTTCGCCGCCGGTGCCGCGCTACGACCGGTATCCGACTGGGCGCTTTACAATCACGGCTACACTGCCGCCATCCTCAACACGCCGCAGACCGATTCGGATGCCTACCGCAAGTCGTCACCGATTTATTTTGCCGAAGGGCTCAAGGGCGCGCTTCTCATCTGCCACGGCATGGTGGACACTAACGTTGAGTTCGTGGACAGCGTGCGCCTGGTGCAGCGCCTGATCGAACTCCGCAAAGAGAACTGGAGCATTGCGCCCTACCCGGTCGAGGACCACGGCTTTCGCCAGCCCACCAGTTGGGCCGACGAATACAAGCGCATCCTCAGCCTGTTCGAGAAGAACCTGCGTTCATGAGCCGCGGGCGCGAGGGAGCGATCTTTTTCGTGCGGAAGTGGTCGAGAACGGCCTTGCCTGAACTCGTGCTTCTTTTCGGCGCCCTCGCCCAATCTCAGTCCTTCGGCGTCGCCTCCGTAAAACCCTCCGCGAAGCCCGCCGGAAGAACGTCACTCTGAAGCGCCTGATCGCGGAAGCCTATAATCTCGAGCCAGCGCGGGTATTCACCGGACCGAATGGTTCGACGAGAGCGAATATGAAGTGGAAAACAAGGCCGGGCGCGCCGTCTCAAGAGAAGATCTCGGGCGCATTCTGCAGTCGCTGCTCGGCAGCCGCTTTCATCTCGCGCTGCATCACGAAACCCGCGAGCTCAAAGTGTATGAATTGGTAATCGACCGCGGCGGGCCGAAGATTCACGCCGTGCCGGAGAGGGCACGCCGGCGCCCCTCGGCTCCCGTCATTTCCACGGAGAAGTGCTGGCAGTTGGCTGAACTCATCTCCATTCAGTTGTCCATCCCTGCCGCGACCGAAGATCCCTCCCGGCCTTCGATCGCCAGCGGACCGCCCATTCCGGTTTTCGATAAGACCGGCCTGCCTGGAGTTTTCGATTTCGAGTACGACATGAAAGTCGAACCCGGCCTTCCGGCCGTCAACCTATGGCAAAACGTCCTCCAGCAGCAACTCGGCCTCAAGCTCGATAGCCGTAAAGAGCAGGTCGAAGGCGTGGTGGTGGACGGCGCCGATCGCATTCCCGTGGCCAACTAACCAAGCCAAAGCTTCGCCTCGATATCACTTCGGCATATGGGAGTCGGCAGGCAGGAGCCGCAGCCGGAATAGCGCCGGCACACTTTTTGGAGCTTCCTGTCACACTTGTGCCGTTATGGCACTTATGTGTACAATAGAGCCTGCGATGAGTGCAGGAGAAGAAAAGGGCAGATTCCGGCAGCGCGCGCACACGCGCGCTCTCCTTGTGAAGACCGCCTCCGAACGGATCCAGAGTGGCGAGATACCCACTGTGACAGCCGTTGCCGAAGCGGCACAGGTTTCCCGACGTACCGCCTACCGGTACTTTCCTTCGCAGGAACAATTATTGGCTGAGGCTGCCATCGAAAGCGCCAAACCCCTGGTATCGAATACGGAATTTCCGGAAGACCTCCGCGATCGCATTCGGGTTCTGGTGGCCACGGTACAGCGATTTGTCTATCACAACCAAGGCGCTTTGCGCACGATTGTGCGCCTGACTGCCGAGCACGTTCCAAGTAACGACGTCGTCGGCGCTGAGGACTTCATGCCGGTGAGAAGGAACCGGATTGACTGGATCAGGACTGCCCTCGCCCCGGCCAGAAAGCGGCTCGGCGGAAAGCGCTTTGGGCGGCTGGCCTCGGCCCTTTCATTGTGCGTTGGTATCGAGTCGGTAATGGTATTGACGAATTTGTGGGGTCTATCGCAAAAAGAAGCCACGCGGGTTTCCATCTGGGCTGCGGAGACTCTGGTCGCGGGCGCACTGGAGCAGGCGGAACAAGAGGTTGCAGCCAGGCCCAAAAGAAAAAAAGAATCATGAATCGCCGATCCTTCTCTAATCTCATGGCCCTTGCCCTATCGAACGGAGCGTCCAGAGTCACTTTCCTGGGAGGAAACATAGCTATGAATACCGCGAAAACTTCCGAAACTCAGCCATTAATCGTCAGAACGCAGGAGGTCGTCGGGTTCAGTCAAGGCTTAGGAGAGGCGCGAATTCTGATCGACGGCGCCAAATCGCAGAACGAGTGGTGGCTTGGCCACTTTGAAGAATTGCCTGGTTTCATGACCACACTCCATTTCCACCACGATATGGACGAATCCGTATACGTGCTCGACGGCATTCTCTCGATTTTCGTGGGTGGCCAATGGAAAGATTTAAGCCCGGGCACCTTTGCTTTGTTACCCAAAGGTATTCCTCACGCACAGGGAAATACCTCCTCTTCGCCGGTTCGCTTCCTTGGGTCAGGTAAGCCTGCTGGATTTGAACGCCTGTTTCCGGAACTGGATCAACTGGCTAAGCGGGTGCCGGCGGATAGTCCTGAATTCGGCAAAGAAGCCGCCAGGCTTTTGAGCCAACATGCCACCACCATCATCGGACCCCCGCCTCGCCGGCACTAGCTAAGATCTCTCAGAAAACAGAATTTTACTGAGGGATGAAATGACCGCCATTACCTTGATCAATTCTTTCGACATCTCGGTGGGACTTGAGCAGCTGTTCCTGCAATGCTGGAAACAGGTCAATGCTTATCTGCAGAAGAAGCCGGGCTATTTAGGCCATAAACTTCATCGTGCAATCACGCCTGACGCTCCGTTCCGTTTCGTTAACATCGCCCGATGGTCATCAATCGCGCATTTTGAGGCCGCGCATGACGCCGGTTTCCGCGAACTTGTAGACCAACCGGCGTGGTCGGCTTTTCAGCCGAATCCTAACCTCTATGAGGTTGTCCATGTTGCAGGCGACTGGCACGAAACAGTTGATTCCCGTTGAACGTTCCCAGGCCTTGCTGACACTCCCGGCACAACTGTTTCGTTCGATTGCGATCCGGCCGCAAGCCAGGCGCTGCCGGGGAAGCCACTTGGGATCATACTTGCCGGGCTTGCATCCATCGCCGGAACGTGGGATAACGACGATCACGGGTAGCGAAGGCAATGCGCCGGAATCGGCTGCCCGCCAAGGCACACGACTCCGCGGCCCCGCCTTCGCTTCTAAGTATCAGAATTTTTCGCTGAAAAAGAATCTCACCTCACGCTTTTCCACATTGACCGCTTAACGATCACGCGCGAGAAGAAAATATATTTCCTATACTTTCAGCAGATTGACTCACCGGCGCGCGGTGTGCCCAAACGCCTGAATGCTACTTTCGTGCGCACAGGAAGCTTGCTTGGGCGGGCAGCTTCCGATGCGCCACGAGACCCGTCCGGCGGCACGGTTGGCACCCCGGACGGGTCGTGGCCCAATCCTCATGAAAACTGCTTTGCGGATATGCGTCTGCGCCTTGTTGGCGGCGCTGACTGGACTGGTGGTGTCCGCCATCGAATTGGTACGCGCTACGACGGCGGCGGTCTCGGCTTTGCCCGGCGAAGTGGATGCCACTCGCACGGCTTTGTTGAAGGAAGTAGGCATGGCGCGGCAGGAAGTACTGGTTCGCAGCGAGCGGCAAATTGCAGCGCTGCGCAAGGACATGCTAGCGGAAGCGGGTGAGATACGCGCGGCAGCGGACCGGAGAGTGGGCGACACGTTGGCGCGAGTGGACACGGTATTGGGGACCGCCGATTCGCTCCGCGGCGATCTCGAGCCTGTACTAAGCGCAGCACAAACGACACTGCGCGATACCGATCGCACCGTCAGGGATCTGCACCCGCAGTTGCTAGGACTGGTAGCGTCATCGAAAGTGACCGCTGGGGAGACGGCGCAGACTATGCGCGATTTTCGAGCGGCCGTTCCGAATTTCATCGCGCAGGGGCAGCGGATCACGGCCAATGTGGACACCGCAACCTCGCAGTTTTCAGGCGTGGCCACCAATCTGAACCGGCTTACGAAACCGAAGTGGTACGACAGGCTGCTGGGTTATGGCCTGAATGGCGTAGTCATTTACCGCGACCTGAATCCAGTCACGAGTCTCACCGTAAAGGGAGTACAGTTCCTCACTTCACATTGAAGGAGACCACTATGACCGGCGCTCTTTCCATTAACGGCGGCGGAATCCGCGGGATCGTTCCGTGCAGCGTGCTCGCATCGCTGGAACAGCAGCGCGGCAAGCTCACGCGGGACATCTTTTCTTATGTCGCGGGGACCAGTACGGGCGCACTACTCGCGGCGGGAGTCGCGGCAGGCATTCCCGCCGGACAGTTGCTCGACGTTTACACCACCCAGTCGAGGGAGATTTTCACTCCGACCGGGGCAATTGCGGATATCAAACGGGCAGCCGAGGGTTATATTTATGACCCGAAGAGCCTAGAGAGGGTTCTCAACAATGTCTTTGGCAGCGCCGCTTCGTGGACGATGAACGATTCTCCCATCGGAATTTGCATTTCGGCGACCGCGGCGAACGGACACGATTGGTTCTTCGTGCGGGATGGGACGCGCAATGCTCGCACGACCGGGACCACCAAATTGATCGACGCGGCGGTGGCATCGGCGTGCGCGCCTACATACTTCAGCGCTTGGCCGCTGACGGTTGACAAACGGGCGCTCTCCTTCTTCGATGCGGGGACGGGCGGGCTCGCGAACCCTTCCTATCAGGCGTGCGTGGAAATGTTCGAATACGACGTTTTCGTTCCGGCCAAGACGAGGCTGGTGTCGCTGGGAACGGGTTACTATCCAGCCGGCAACAAACCGCCCCAGGGCTTGCTCGCCACGATCGGATGGGCCACCGACACGCTTGTGGATACTTCGGAGGATTGGGTCGACCATGCCGTCAGGAGGCAATGGCCAGGTGTTCAGCAGAAGTTCGACTGGGAGTTGCCTTCCGACATTTCGATGGACGATCTTTCCGGCATTCCGGCGCTGGTCGCGGCCGGGCATAGCGCTGCCGCCAGCATCGACTGGAGCCAGGTTTTAGGAGTCTGAAATGAAGCATAAGATCGTTCCCGCCTTGTTCGCCGTCGCGGCGTTCGGGCAAACTGCAACGACGCCTGTCACTTTCCCCGCGATCCCGCTGCCGGCCGCGGTTTCGGCTTTCGGCGAGTTCAACCAGCTTGGCACGCCGCGATTCACGATGGGTATCTCGGCCGTCTACCCGGTGGTGGGATCAGCTGGAATTTATGGCACATCGACTGCGGATATACTGCCGAAACTCGCGACCGACCCCACGACTAGAAAGCACTTCTATGCAATCCAGTCTTCGATCCGGCAAGGGTTTCACAAGGACATCCTCGATACGGGCCGGGCCAGTTTCCTGATTGGCGCGGACGTGGGACCGAGCTTTTCGCAATCGCAGACGTCGGGGCTCACCGTCAACTTCTCTTCTTCTCTTGTGGCAACTGCGATTTATCAGATTACACCGGTGTTCAGTTTCATTTTGCCGGTTAGAATGCTGTACATCGATGGAATTGGCTGGAATCCAATTGCCGAGGCGGGGGTGTTGATCAACTTGAGGAACCTGCCGAAGGCGAAATAGGAAGCCCTGAATGCAAGAACATGTTTTGAATCTGCTGATGGGGAGCGCGGGGGCGTTGGTGTTGTCGGCGGCAGCGCGGGCGCTCCCCGCACCGACGGCGATGGGATCGCGATTTTACGCTTGGTTCTATCAGTTCACGCATCTGCTCTTGGCGAATTTCGACAAGGTAGAAATTTCGAATGACATACAGTCCGGCGGCCATTAATTTGATTAAGGGATTCGAGTCGCTGCGGCTCGACGCTTACCTTTGCCCAGCGGGAGTCTGGACGATCGGTTGGGGTCACACCGCAGGCGTGCGGGAAGGACTACGGATTACCGAAGACCTGGCGGAGGAGTTTCTGCGCCGCGATGTCGAAGCGGTGGACCAGGGGTTGGCCAAGGTAATCCACGCGCCGCTGACGCAAGGGCAGCACGATGCCCTGGTTTCGCTGTGTTTCAATTTGCGCGGCGGCGCGCAGCGGCTGCCGTCGATTGCTCCCCGGTTGGTCGCGAAGATCAACGCGGGCGACTATGCCGGGGCGGCCGACGAACTGCTGGACATCGACCGCGCCGACGGCCACGTGCTTCCCGGTTTGGTCCGGCGACGGGCGGCGGAGCGCGCGATTTTTGTCGGAGGCTAGACGAATAGTTCGCGCGGATCGATCTTCGCCCGTTTCGTAGCGGCGGGCGCGGTCAGAAAATCCAGGAACGGCTTCATGGCGCGAAAGCGTGTGACCACCTCACCGAAGAATTGCGGCGTGGTCGCCAACGCCGGGTCAAGTTCCACATAAAGAATCCAGCTCTTGAAGCGAAGCAGATCGGCCGCGGGATGGTTGGCGGGAAAACCTTTGGGCACACGCGAGAGTTGGTCGCCCTGTAACTCGCCAAAGGAACGCCGCACGGCCGGAGCGGCCAGAATCCTGCGCAACTGGTGGTGATTTTCGGCGATGTACTGCCGAATGGCAAGCAGCACGCCGGGCTCCGGCATGTAAACCCCGCCTCCGACGGCCACCTCCTTGTGCGAGACATGCACGTAATAGCCGCCGAATTTATGCGGGCCCGTGCCGCTGCGGAAGAAGCTGGCTGCGATGTGATCTTTGTATGGCGTCTTATCCTTGCTGAAGCGGGTATCGCGATAGATGCGATAGATCGCCTTGGCAGGGTCGGTGACGTAGTCGGGGGCGAAGCTTTTCATGGCGCCATTCAGCGCTTCCACCAACTCCCGCATCGGCTGTTTGACCTGCTCCTCGAACAGGGCCTTCCGCGGCTGAAACCAATCGCGATTGTTGTGGCGCGCGAGCGAGCGGAAGAATTTCAGGCCCTCTGGCGGAAATCCGGAAAATCGCGAACTCATTCCACACCCTCCTATAATCGAATTAATGCCCATCACGGAAGAGGCGCGCTTGCGCCTCGCCGAAATCCCTAATCTAACTGTTTTGCCGGGCGCTTTGCTTTCCCGTTACACGCGATTCGGCATTGGCGGGCCGGCCGACCTTTACGCCGAGACTGGCAGCGTCGAAGCCTTCATAGCAGCGTTGTCGGCTGCGCGGGCGAGCGGGATGGAAACAGTGGTCATCGGCGGCGGCACCAATTTGATTGTGTCGGATGCCGGATTTCGCGGCATCGTGCTACGTTACCGTGGCGACCGGCTGTTCGATGCCAAGGGGCGAGTGCATGCCGACGCCGGCGCAGTCCTTCAGGACCTGGTGGATTTCGCCATCGCGCGCGGATTGGTGGGCCTCGAAACTCTCGCGGGCATTCCCGGATCGGTCGGGGCGGCGGTATATGGAAATGCCGGCGCATACGGGCATTCGCTTTCCGAGCGCGTCGTCAAGGTGCGTTTCTACGATGGCGAATCCGTCCGCGTGTTCGACCACGAAGAGTGCCAGTTTCAATATCGCGAATCGGTTTTCAAGCGCCACAAGGACTGGATCGTCTTCTCCACCGAACTGCGCCTGGATGCCGGCGATCCGCACGTGCTGCGCGAGACTGCCGATTCCATAATGAAGTCCCGCAATGAAAAATTTCCCGTCACCATGAAGTGCGCCGGCAGCATTTTCAAGAATTTACTTCTGAGGGAACTGCCGGCGAAAACGGCGGCCGAGGTGCCCGTGCAAGTCGTACGCGAAGGCAAGGTGCCCGCGGCGTGGTTTCTCGAGCAGGTGGGAGCGAAGGGCATAGACCGCGGCGATATTCACGTGGCCGCGTACCACGCCAACCTGATCTTTAACGGTGGTGCCGGTACGGCGGCAGACCTTCGCGACTTGATCGAGGATTTGAAGTCGCGAGTCGCGAACCGTTTTGGCATCGAACTCGAAGAAGAAGTGCAATATATCGGTTGGTCCGCCTAAAGTAAGGCGTTTGCGCGGCCGATAGTCAGTTGGATGACCGATCCTCCACTTTCCGCCGCCGCCCGGCGCCACATCGCGAACATGACTTCGGCGGTTGCGCCCTTCGCGAACCGCCTCGATCGTCAATTCCGTACGACGCTGCGCGATCGCGGCTACGGGCGCAGGCAATCGCGGGCTTTTCTGGCCATTACGGCGGCCTCGGCGAGCCGCTTCGACATGCTTTCGCAGTTTTTTGAACAGGTGGTGTACAATGGGCGCCGCCTGGCCAAGTTAAACGTCGAACCGGGCGAGGCAAAGGCCGCCCTGAAGACGTTCGACGCCTTGCTGGAAGAGGCGCTGCCGGGCCAATTCGAACCGGCACGCGAACAACTGCACCTGGCGACGATTTTTGCCCTCAGTCAGGCCTTTTATCAGGTTCGGGAGGCCGAAGCGCAGACATTTTTCGGGCTGTACCGCGCGGAAATCGAGGCAGAAGGGCTGGACGACCTGCTGCGCCGATTCGTCCGCATTCTCACCCGCACCTTTCGAGCGTGCAGCGGGCGATTGCTCCTCCTCGACCGGCCGCCGGTCGGGCGGTTGCGTCATCCTTTGTACATTGTGCGCGGTCATGCGGCGGAAGACTTGATTGCCGACCCCGAAATGCGCGGCCGTTTTGCGTCGTACTGGTCATTTCCCATCCGCGATTCGGTGCTGTTGCAGTTTGGATTTGACAGCCTCTTTCCGTGGCTGCCGAGAGAACTGACCCTTCTCGAAGCAGTCGGCGAGCGTTGCCGGGAAGCCATCGAAAAAGTTCGTATGGAGGCGGAGATCCGCCGGTTGGACGCCGATCGCCGCCGCGCGGAGGAGGACGAACGCCGCCGTATCGGGCGGGAACTGCACGACGAAGCTGGTCAATCGCTGCTGGCCCTTCGTCTCAATTTGGAGTTGCTGGAACGGGATGCCGCCACCGAAATGAAGGCCCGCCTGGCCGAAACGCGTGAGATCGCGGCGCATACCGTCGTCCAATTGCGGCGGATTATCGCGGCACTGGGTCCGGAGATGCTGGAGCGGCTGGGATTGGAAGCCGCGGTTCGCCATCTGGTCGCGCGATTTGCCAAGTCTCATCCCGCCGCTGTTCGAGTGCGGATTTCCTTGGGTGAGGCAGCGATTTCTCATCGGGCGCAGGAAGTCCTCTACCGCGTGGCGCAAGAGTCCCTACAGAATATCGCGAAACATTCGCAGGCGACTCGTGTAAACTTTTTCCTCGAATCCACCGATAAAAATATCAGGTTGAGCGTTTCGGACAACGGAGCCGGCTTTACGAAAGAAACGGCTTTGAGCAGGCCGATGTCATTCGGCTTGGCGGGAATGCGTGAGCGGGCTGCGCTGCTCGGCGCGAATCTCGCCATTCGCACCGCGCCCGGCAAGGGCGTCAAGGTGGTGCTCGAGTTGCCGCAAGACTCTGCCGCGGGGACACATCATGGCCAAAATTCGCATATTGCTAACTGACGATCACACTTTGTTCCGGCAGGGTATCCGAACGCTGCTCTCGACGGAACCGGACCTGGAGGTAGCAGGTGAAGCCGCCGACGCCATGGAGTCGGTAAACGCTGCCAGGCAGTTGCGTCCGGACGTTGTCCTGATGGATATCGGGATGGCCGGGATGAGCAGCTTCGAGGCCACGCGCCAGATCCGCAGAGAAAGGCCGGACACGAAGGTCATATTTCTCTCGATGTACGACGACGAAGACTACCTCGCCGAGTGTGTCGAGATCGGCGCGAACGGGTACGTTCTCAAGGACAGCCCGGCAGACCAATTGGTGACCGCGGTCCGTGAGGTTCATCGAGGGGGAAGCTACCTGAGTCCACGCCTGCTCACGCGGCTGGTGGACGGCTTCCGCGGTCAGGGCAACAACCCGGTGCGGCAACCGCGCTTCGGGACTCTCACCAAGCGCGAACGCGAGATCCTCAAGATGCTAGCGGAAGGGAAATCCGTGAAAGAAATTGCCACCGGATTCGACCTTAGCGTCAAGACAGTGGAGGCGCACAAGTTTAACCTGATGCGAAAGCTGGATATCCACAACAAGGCTCAACTGGTGCAATACGCCATTCAGAAAAAGATCATCCGACTCAACGAGCCCGTGGCGGTCTGACGACGCGTCCCGGAGTCCACGCGTGTCTCGACTGACACGCCCGCTAAAGACAGTAAGTAATTAAATATCAATAGCTTGCATCTTGGTCGATGCGGTGCATCCTCCCGCCCCGGCAGGAGGTCGGAGAGATGCTTAGACCGGAAGATCAAATCAGGAAGGTGGCAGCCTTTACCGGCGTGATTCTAATTGCTGCCGCGGAAGCCTGGGCGCAAGACAAGTCCGCACGTCCCTCGCGTAGGATTGTAGTCAGTATTGCCGACCGGAAACTGGCGGTACTCGCGGATGATCGCGTCGTGCGGATTTTCCCGACCGCCGTCGGCGCAACGGAATCGCCGAGTCCGGTGGGCGTCTACAAAATCGTCAACAGCCTCACCGATCCCACTTGGTACTACAAGGGCAAGGTCATCGGTCCGGGCAAAGATAACCCGCTCGGCACGCGCTGGCTCGGGCTCAGCGTAAAAGGGTACGGCATCCACGGTACCAACGTGCCGTCGTCGATCGGGCACAATGCCTCGCACGGCTGCGTCCGGATGCGCAACCACGACGTGGAGGAGTTGTTCCGCATGGTGGATGTTGGCGACCAGGTGGAAATCTACGCCGAGCGGACTCCCGAACTCGATCAGATCTTCGGTGACGGCACGGCCGTCATGGCGGGGCAGTAAAGGAGACTTCCATGACCAGCGTACTGGGTTACCTGTTGATGGCTGCCATCACTTTTCCGGTGTCATTTTTTGTAGCGCGAACTTGCCTGCGCGGCGTGATTCGCATCGTCACCGGGTCGGAGAACCGCGATGTGCTATGATCGCAGCCGTGAAGGGATGGCACGCGGTTTCGGCCGCGCTCCTGTTCTTCAGTGCGAGCGCGGGAGCCGCTGACGATCCGGGCGGCGCCGCGAAAGAGTTGGCCCGCAAGACGACGGCGTTTGCGGGAAGAGGCGCGGCGGTCGCCATCGTCTGGCGCAATCTTTCCTCGCTGGATTCGGCTGCGAACCAGGCGCGAGCCGCCTTCGAAGACGCCTTGCAGCAAGCCGGATTGCGAACCGGCGACCTCGCTCCTCTAGTGGAAGCGAAAGTCACCCTTTCCGAGGATGCCTCGCAGTACCTGCTGGTGGAAGAAGCGTCGAAGGGCGATGAGCACCAGGTGTGGATCTCCGCGTGGAAACGCGTCGAACCCGCGTCCACGCCTTCAGGCGGACTAACCTTAGAGAAGAAGTTGGTCTGGGAACAACCGGAACCAATTCTCGACGTGGCATTCCCGCCGGCGGGTATGCTGGTGCTTTCGCCTTCGGGCGTCACGCTCTATGCCCGCAACGGCGCGCAATGGCAGTCGCAGCGCACCGTACTCCTGACACCGGCCAAACCGTGGCCGGCCGACCTGCGCGGCCATCTGCGCCTCCGAGGCGCCGGCTTCCAGGCACTCCTGCCCGGCTTGGAGTGCGATGGGACCGCCGACCCCTCGCTCTCCGCGGAATGCCATGCGAGCGAAGAGCCGTGGGTGCTGGAATCCGGCAGCCGCGGGCTGCTCTTGGCCAGTTTCGCCGCTGCCCGCAACTACTTCGATGGACGCATCACCACGCAAGGCGGGCAGCGCAAGAACATACCGCCGTTCTTCTCCGCGGCCAGCGTGGAATCGCAGGGCCGGACCTGGTGGCTTTTGGCAGCCACCGACGGAAGGATTCAGGTCTTTGACAACGCCCTCGAACCGTCCGGTGTATCGAGTGCGCAGTGGGGCTCCGACATCGCCGGAACCGACGCGCATTGCGGGGCGGGGTCGCAGGTGCTGGCGACACGGCCGGGAGACCGCAGCCAACTCGATTCGATCCAGGCATTCAACGTGTCGGACCGAACGCCCCAACCACTAACGGATCCAGCGGATTTTCCCGGGCCGGTGATGGCCCTCTGGACCTCGGGCGGTAGCGCGGCAACTGCGGTAGTGAAGAATTTGCGGTCGCAGCAATATTCAGCCTATGTGGTCACGGTGGTCTGTGGAAATTAAGCGCCTGGCAATCGCCCTCATGCTGGCGGCGGCCTGCCTCGCGGCCACCCGGCCCCGCTATGGCGGCACGCTGCGGGTCGAAATCCACGAATCGCCCTCCTCGCCGGAAATCTTCGGCGTGCCCAAGGGATTCATATTGACGACGTGGGAAGCCGGCCGTCGCGCCATTTTCACGGCTGATGATAACGCGCCCGGAGGACGGCCGTTCCTCGACAACGTGGAGATCCAGTTGGGGCGTGCCCTGCGCGATCAATCGGTGGATCTCGAACTGGGGAAAACGGACGTGGTGGAACTCGGCGCGGCAGAACTGCGCAGGCAGGCGCCGGGACGGCGCGTTTGGCCGTCCTCGCCGGTACGCCTGATGGCGCTGGTATTCGGTCCGCGAATCGGCGATGCCCGCGTACGCGAGGCGCTGGCGCTGGCCGTGGATCGCAACGCCATCCACAGCGTTCTGCTGCAAAAGCAGGGCGAGATCTCCGGCGCCCTGCTGCCAGAATGGATCACGGGTTACGCATTCGTCTTTAGCGCTACGGCCGATCTGGCCAAAGCGCAAGCGCTGGTAGCGGCGATTCCCCCCGTCGACCGGAGCCTCACCCTGGCGGCGGACGATCCGGCCAATCGCGGCATCGCCGACCGCATTCAACTCAACGCCCGGGATGCTCACCTGAATGTCTCGGTAGTGCCCCCCACCGCGAATCCCGACGTGCGCCTGGTGGAAACGCGCATCGCGTTTGCCGACGCGGCGCACGCGTTGGCGGGCGTGGCGATCGCGCTCGGTCTGAGTGATCCCCCGCCGGCACGCAATCCGCAGGAACAATACCAGGCTGAGCGTGCGTTGCTCGATGGATTCCGTGTCATCCCCCTCTTCCATCTCCCGGTAGTTTATGGCGCCGGGCCGCGGGTGCAGGGCGGACCGGTGATTACGCCCCTGGGCGAGTGGCGCTTCGACAGCCTTTGGGTGGAAGAGCGGCCATGACATTCCGGACGCGCTTGCTGCTACTCTTCGCGGTCGCCGTGGCCGCTGCGGTCGGCATGGTGGAACTGATTGTTTCCAGCCGCGCGCGCACGGCGTTCGAAAACATGGAAGCACGCCGTGTGAACGCCATCGTGGCGCAGTTCGACAAGGAGTTCCAGCGCCGCGGCGAGGAGATCGTGTGGACCGTGGAAGGCATCGCCGAATCTCCCGTGGCGCGCGAGATTGCCATTACGCCGGATCCGTCGGCCTACTTGTCCGAGGCCGGCACGCTGGCTTCCACCCATCGCCTTGACCTATTGGAATTAGTGGCCGGCGATGGTGCCATCGTGTCCTCGGCACAGTGGCAGGCGCGCTTCGGATATAAAGAGGACTGGCTGCCGGCCGAGTCGGACTGGCAGGCGCGCCCGGCCTTTCTCAAACGCGAAGACCTGCCCGATTCCGTAGCGCTGGCGATGATGGCGGTGCGCACCGTGGTTGCCGGCGATATGAAACTGTACGTGGCCGGGGGGCGTATTCTGGATCGCGAGTTCATTGCATCACTGGTAGCGCCGGAGGGCATGCGCGTATTGCTCTACCGCAATCTGGCGCCGGCGTTTTCGCCATCCGATCTGATCGATGCCCAGGGCCCCATCGCGGCCGCGGTGCTGCTTCGCCCGCTGGTGGAGCGCGTGGAGAAGCAGGCGAGTGAGGCTGTGGAAACCATCGGCCGTGGCGCATCGGCAGAAACTTTTCACGCGCTGCCGCTCAAGGGCAGCGCGAACGATGTCCTCGGCGTTCTGCTCGTCGGCAATTCGCGGCGCGACCTGGTGGGACTCGAAAGGGCGATGCTCCGGACGGCGGTGATCGTGACGGTAACGGGCATCCTGATGGCGATCGCGCTTGGCTGGTGGGCCACGGCGCGAGTGACCCGGCCGGTGCGGCGCCTCGCGGAGAGCGCCGGCAAGGTGGCAGCGGGCAACTGGGGAACGACGGTAGCGGTGAGCAGCAAGGACGAAATCGGGCAGCTCGCCGGAGCCTTCAATCGCATGACGCACGAACTGGTAGAGCAGCGCGAGCGGCTGGTACAAGCCGAGCGCGTGGCCGCGTGGCGCGAACTGGCGCGGCGGCTGGCGCACGAGTTGAAAAATCCGCTATTCCCGCTGCAAATCACGGTGGAGAACATGCAGCGCGCGCGAGAGCATTACCCCGAGCAGTTCGATGAAGTCTTTCGCGAAGGCACGTCCACACTCCTCGCCGAGCTAACGAACCTGAAGCAGATTGTCGGACGCTTTAGCGATTTCGCCAAGATGCCGGCACCCGAAATGCAATCGGTGAATTTAAACGCGCTTGTCGCGGAGACGATGCGGCTGTTCGAAGCGCAGCTCGCGAAGGCGGGAATTCGCGCGTCGGCGCAGCTCGACCCGGCGCTGCGTCCGGTGCAGGCAGACGGAGAGCAACTGACGCGGGTTTTGCGGAATCTGATCTTAAACGCCGTCGACGCCATGCCCGAAGGCGGCACGCTGACGGTGCGGACGGTCGCGGCCGGTTCGGGTGCGCGGTTGGAGGTGTCCGACACGGGACAGGGATTGACGCCGGAGGAATGCGATCGCCTGTTCACGCCCTACTACACGACGAAGACGCACGGAACGGGGTTGGGGCTGGCGATTGTGCAGTCGGTGGTGAGCGATCATAAAGGGCGGATCTCGGTGGAAAGCGAAAAGGGCAAAGGCACGACGTTCCGGATCGATTTGGGATGAACCAATAACTCATGGCACACCTACTCATAGTCGACGACGATGCCAGCACCCTGGCCTCCCTGGCGCGCGCGTTCCGCCTCGCAGGGCACGAAGCGACTGTCTGCGACAACGTCAGCCGCGCGCTGGAACTCGTGAAATCGCAGCCGTTCGACATGATGCTCTCGGACGTCGTCATGCCCGCCAAAGACGGCATTGCACTGCTCGAGGAACTGCGCAACCTCGGAGTTGGGCTGCCGGTGGTCATGATCTCGGGGCAGGCGACCATCGACATGGCCGTGCGAGCCACGCGGCTCGGAGCGGCCGATTTCCTTGAAAAGCCGCTCTCCACCGACAAGCTGCTGCTCACCGTCGATAACGTCCTCAAGCTGAAGCGCCTCGAAGCGGAGAACCGCGAGCTGCGCCAGCGCGTCGGCAAGCACGAAATCGTACACTCCGGCGAAGCCATGCGGCGCGTGATGGCGCAGGTGGATCGCGTAGCGGCCAGCGAGGCACGCGTCTGCATCCTCGGCGAGACCGGGACGGGGAAGGAACTCATCGCGCGAGCGCTGCACGAGCGGAGTGCGCGCCGCGAAGGTCCCTTTGTCACGCTGAATTGCGCAGCGGTGCCCGGCGAACTCATTGAATCGGAGCTCTTCGGACACGAGAAAGGCAGCTTTACCGGCGCGGCGACGCGGCATGTGGGAAAGTTCGAGCAGGCGCATAGGGGCACGCTGTTCCTCGACGAGATCGGCGACATGCCGCTGGTGATGCAGGCCAAACTGCTGCGCGTGCTGGAAGAGCGGCAGGTGGAACGCGTGGGCGGCGACCGCACCATTCCGGTTGACGTGCGTGTGATCGTGGCTACGCACCGCGATCTCGACGACCTCGTAAAAAAGGGCGTTTTCCGCCAGGATTTGTACCATCGCATCTACGTCTATCCGCTCGTTCTGCCGGGCCTGCGCGAACGCGTGGAAGACATCCCGGCGCTGGTGACGCACTTCGCCGCGCAGGTGGCGCAACAAAACGGTTGGAAGCCAAAACCATTCGAGCCGGGCGCGATCGAAGAGCTGCAGCGCTACCCGTGGCCGGGAAATGTGCGCGAATTGCGCAACGTGGTCGAACGCCTGTGGCTGCTGGCCGACGGTCCGGTGGATGCCGCGACTGTCCGGCTGGCGCTACCGCGTGCCGCGCACGAACCAGGTCCGGCTCAGTCCTCTGCCACCCCGGCTACCAGCGGAACCCTGGCGCAGCGCGTGGACCATTTCGAGCGCGAGCAGCTTCTTGCGGAACTGAAGCGGCACAACCAGCGCATGACCGATACCGCCAAAGCGCTGGGGCTCGAGCGCAGCCATTTGTACAAAAAATGCCAGGCGCTGGGGATCGACCTGCGTGCGCTGCGCCGCGGGCTGGAACCAGGTTCGTAAGAAACGGAACACGCCCGGCCTGCGGCGCGTGCTACTTTCGGAATAGGTATGGGCAAGTTTCTGCTGGGCGTCGCCACCGGCATTGCGCTGGTGATTCTGACTGTCGTGCTCCTGTTCATCGCGGCCCTGCGGTTCCGCGAAAAACCTCCGTCCATCGCCGGGAATTCCGTCCTGGTCCTCCGGCTCCAGGGCGAAATTCCCGAAAAGCCACCGGTGGAGCTGCCGGCTCTGCTCGGAGGCGATGGGCCGCGCCTGACAGTTTCTGGGCTGTGGCAGACACTCAAGAAGGCGGCGGCCGATGGCAACATCAAGGCTGTCGTGCTCGAACCCGAGGGACTGACCGGCGGCTGGGGCAAGCTGACGGAAATGCGGTCCGATATCGAACAGTTCCGCAAATCCGGGAAGCCGGTTTACGCGTATCTCCGCACCCCGACCGGACGTGAGTATTATCTCGCCAGCGCCGCGGATCGCATTTACCTCGGTCCGGCCGACCAGCTCATGCTCAAAGGCCTGCGCGCGGAGCTGATGTACTTCAAGAAGACCCTCGACAAGCTGGGCGTCACGGTGGATGTGGAGCACGCCGGAAAATACAAGGATTACGGCGACATGTTCACCCGTACCGACATGAGCCCGGAGACTCACGAAGTGATGAACAGCGTAGTGGACGGGCTCTATGGCGATATCGTCAGCCACATTGCCACCGGCCGCAAGAAAACCGGCGATGAAGTGCGCACCATCATCGATCAGGGACCCTTCACCGCGCCGCAGGCCCTCCAGGCCGGGCTGGTCGACACACTCGAATTCGAAGACCAGATGTGGAGTGAACTGAAGGATAAGCTGCATTCGGGCGACCTGCATCATGTCGCGGTCGACGACTATCTCAAAGTGCCGCTCAGTTCGGTAGGATTGCAGGGAAAAAGCAAGATCGCCATGCTCGTGGCGCAGGGCGATATCGTGCGCGGCGGCCCCAACGACAACGGCGCCGACGAATCGGACCTGACTTCCTACGATTTCGATAAGTTGGTGACCAAGGTGCGCGACGACTCCTCCATAAAAGGCGTCGTCTTGCGCATCGATTCGCCCGGCGGAGAAGTGGTGGCCTCGGACGATATGTGGCGCGAGCTAAACCTCCTTAGCAAAAAGAAGCCGATGGTGATTTCCATGTCCGACGTCGCGGCTTCCGGGGGTTATTACATGGCGATGACCGGCGACCCGATCGTGGCTTACCCGGAGACGGAAACCGGGTCGATCGGCGTGGTCTTCGGGAAGCCCGATCTGCACGGTCTCTATGACAAACTGGGGGTCACCAAGGACGGGGTCCAGCGCGGCACACACGCCGATATCGATTCCGACTACACTGAACTCACTCCCGACGAACGGCAGATGCTCCGCAACGGCATCGACGAGAGCTACCACGATTTCGTCAGCAAGGTGGCGGCTGCCCGGCATCGGTCGTACGATCAGATCGAACCGATAGCCCAAGGCCGCGTGTGGCTGGGTAGCCAGGCAAGGGACAACGGCCTGGTCGATCAACTTGGCGGGCTGGACACGGCCGTCGAGATGGTAAAGGCGAAGGCGCAAATCCCGCAGACCGAGAATGTGGACATCGTGATGTATCCCGGCCGGCGCACGATTCTCGACATCCTGACGCACCGTTCGACCGACGACGACGTGCTCGAATCGAAGCTGGCGCAGATTTTCGGACCGGTGCCGTTCCACGCCTGGATGAAGGGTGGAATGCTGCGCATCATGCCGATTTGGATCTCAACGAAGTAGACGCGCTCATTCATGCCGAAGAGCGATCGCGGGATCGAGTTGCGACGCCCGGCGCGCGGGCAGGAAGCTGGCGCACAGTGCCGCAATCGCCAGCCCGGCCACTACTCCGATATAAGTGACGGGGTCGTTGGGTTTGATGTCGTATAAGAGCGTCGTCAGGTAGCGGCCGAGCAGCAGCGCTCCGCCGACGCCCACTGCCGCGCCGGCCATCAAGGTCGCCGCACTTTCTTTCATAACCATCGCGAGCACTGAGTCGGGCGCCGCACCCAGCGCCATGCGAATGCCAATTTCCGCTCTTCTTTGCGCCACGGAGAAGGCCAGCACGCCATAGACGCCTACCATCGCCATCAGGAACGCGATCGCCGCGAATGTGGAGAGAAGCGCGGTATTGAAGCGTGGGTTCGCCGCCTGCTGCGCGATATCGTCATCGAGGGTCTGCACTTTCGAGAAGAGATCGGGATGGCCGGCGCGAAGTGTCTGCGCTACCACGCTTTCCGGGGCTAAGGTCCGCACCAGAAAGAGAAGATCGGACGAAACGATTTCCAGCGTATCGTTGATCCATGCTTCCGGCGCCGCCGCCTGATTCAGTCCATGGTTTTTGGTGTCGGCAACCACACCCACAACGGTCTTCCATCCGGCGGCGCGTCCGCCGAGAATCTGTTTGCCGACCGGGTCTTCGCCAGCGAAATATGTCTGGGCAGCGGCTTCGTTTATAACCGCTAGCGTTCCTGGATAGTGGAAGTCATCCTGGCTTAAAAAACGGCCACGTACCAGGCGAGTTCCGGCGGCGCGCAGATATTCGGCATCGGTATTGCAAATGCCGATGCCGTCGCCGCGGTGCCAGTCCTCGGGCAGCGGGCGATCGGAGCGGGAGAAAACGACGGAACTCCTCCCGCCCACAAGCGGAGAACACTCCGTAAGCGAGGCGGCTTGGTTCCCGGGCATACGAGCGAGGTCGTTTAGGATCTCTGACGCAAGTTCCCGGCGGGCCGCGGCATCATAGCGGGAGCCACGGAGCGGGACGGAAACCGTCAGCAGGTGCTCGGGTGGAAAACCGAGACGGTCATTTCGCATGTGCCAAAGCGTTTGGAACAGCAGAGCCGCGCCCGACAGCAGAACGACCGAAAGCGCCACTTCCATCGCAACCAGAGCCCGCCGCATAAGTTGCCGGCCAGCAGTGGCCCCGCGAGATGCGTTCTTCAATACGAATTGTAGATCGATGCGGCCGGCGCGCAACAACGGAAGAGCGCCGAAAAGCAGCGCCGTCGCCACCGAAATCAGAAAGGCAATGCCGAAAACGCGGAAATCGACGCCGGCTTCGTTCATGCGAGGCAATTCGCCGGCGGCAAAATGGACGAAGCCGCCCAGTGCGATTTTGACCAATAGCATGCCCGCCAGTGTCCCCGCTGCTATCAGTACGCCGATTTCGGCGAACAATTGCCGCGCCAGGCGTCCTCGGGCCGCGCCGATGGCCGCCCTGACAGCCAACTCCCGGGCTCTTGACGACCAGCGCGCCAACAAAAGATTCGCGACATTGGCGCAGGCGATGGCGAGCAGACAGGCGGCGGCGCTCAACAGGATCACAAGCAGTGTGTGAGCGTCGCCGGCACGCTGCTCTTGTAGCGGCTCGATGGCGATTGTGTTCTCCGGACGGAAAATCTGTGGCGCATCGGCCCTGCTCAGCGCCAGCAGGCGGTCGAGATCCGCAATCGCCTGGGCTATTCCGATACCCGGATTCAGGCGTCCGAAGACCGTCCAGGCCGCCATGCCGCGGTCATGCAGGCTCGCGGTTGGCGGCGCGGGAAGCGGAATCACGATATCGATATGGTCGTCGAATGGAAAGACAAAGTTGCGCGGCAGAATCCCGGCGACCGTGTGCGGCTCGCCGTCGAGCTGGATGGTCGATCCGACAATGCTGCCGCGCGAGTGGAAATGGTCGCGCCAGAGCAGGTAAGTGAGCATCAGTGCCTTCGGACCGTTGGGCAGTTCCTCCTCTGCGCGGAGCGTACGCCCAAGAGCGGGCTTGTATCCGAAAGTGTCGACAAAATTGGCTGATATGCGCGCTCCGCGAACTTCTATCGGTTCCCCGTCGCTCGTCAACACGCCGGCAAAGCGCGCACCGACCGCCGCGAACTGTTGGAAGGTGTGATTTTCATGACGCCACGCGATATAGTTCGGCGAAAGCACGAACCCGCTTGCCGGGCCGCCCAACTTGGGAAATCGGACCGCTACCCAGACAAGCCGGCCGGAATCGGCGTAAGGCAAGGGGCGCAAATAGACCGTGTCGGCAACGCTGAAGACCGCCGTCGCCGCGCCGATCCCCAGCGCCAAGGAAAGCACCGCGGCGGAAGTGAAGACCGGAGCGCGGCGCAATACGCGGACGGCGTAGTGTACGTCCTGCCAGAGACGCCCGAGCAGGGCGAATCCGCGGACGGAGCGCGTATCCTCAGCGATCAGGGCCACGCTGCCGAACCGGCGCCGGGCTTCGATTTCCGCCTCTTCGCGCGTCAAGCCGCCTTCCATCAGTTGCTTGGTTTCGATCGCCAGATGACCTGAGAATTCCTCATCCAGATCGGCATCGGATGCGCGTTGCGGGAAGAATCGCCGCCACATAGTGTTATTCCTTGACCGGTTTCATGGTGCGGGCCACCGCGCGCACCAGTTGTTTCCATCGCGATTGCTCTTCGACCAGCTGCCGCTTGCCGCGGGGGGTGAGTTTGTAATAGCGGGCCCGCCGGTTGGCTTCCGAGATCTGCCATTCCGACGCCAGCCAGCCCTGCTTCTCCAGCCGGTGAAGCGCAGGATAGAGCGAGCCGTGTTCGATCTGCAAGACGTCCTGCGAACGGGCGCGAATAGATTGCCCGATGCCGTGGCCGTGCATCGGCCCCCATTGAAGCACCTGGAGGATAAGCAGGTCGAGGGTTCCGTGCAGCAGTTCGATACGGTCCGGCATGGAGCCACTATAGCAGATTATCTACCATAGACAATCTGCTATAACGGTGGGGCAGGCAATCACGCCTGAGATGCTTTCAGGCGGCTTTCGGAAACCGCGCGCGAAGCTCCCGTGCAGATATCTCGTTTCCCGGGGCGCCGGCGGGTTTTCAACCGGGTGCGCTTTTTTGCCATTCGCCCGAATTGTGCAAGTTGTTCAGGCGGCCCCACCTCAACGGCCAACGTGAAATTATTGATACAATTTCTCTCTGCATGGGTAGACGGGTATCGCTGTTCGTGACCTGCATGGTCGACCAGCTCTTCCCGCAGGTCGGCATGGCCATGGCGGATGTTCTCGAGCGCGCCGGATACCAGGTGGATTTCCCCGAAAATCAGACCTGTTGCGGCCAGCCCGCTTTCAACAGCGGCTACCGCGCCGAAGCTCGCACGGTAGCCCGCCACTTCCTCGATACTTTCGAATCGAGCGAGGCGATCGTCGTCCCTTCGGGATCGTGCACCGCAATGGTGGTTCACCATTTCGCCGAGTTGTTTCACAAGGAACCCGGCACGCTCGCGCGCGTACACTCCCTGGAAAAGCGTGTCTGGGAGTTTTGCACGTTTCTCACCGAAGTCGCCGGCGTGGATGACGTCGGCGCGCGCTTCGACCGCGTCGTCACCTTCCACGATGGCTGCCACGGCTTGCGCGAACTCGGCGTCAAGGACGCGCCGCGGCGCCTGCTCGCCCGCGTCCGCGGATTGGAATTGCGCGAAATGGTCCCCGCCGAAGAATGCTGCGGTTTCGGCGGCACATTCGCGGTGAAGTTCGCCGAACTCTCCGGTGCCATGGCGCGGACCAAAATCGAAGCCATCGAGCGGACCGGCGCACAGACCGTGGTATCCGCCGATCCCAGTTGCCTGATGCAGATTCAGGGCGCCCTCACCCGCGCCGGATCGCACATCGGCACCCTCCACCTCGCGGAAGTCCTCGCCAGCCGCTGATCTTATGTCCACCGAGTTCGCCCAAAAATCGCACGATGCTTTGGTGGATCCCAAGCTTCAGTTGGCGATTTACACCTCCACGGCGCGCCTGAAGCAAAATCGTATCGACGCCGTTTCTCCCGCCGCACTGCCCGATTATCAGGAGCTTCGAGCGCAAGCCAACGCCATCAAAAAGCACACCATCGACAATCTCGACCACTACCTGGAAGAGTTGGAAAGCAATGTCGCCGCGCACGGCGGCAAGGTGGTTTATTGCAAGGACGGCACCGAAGTCTCGGATTTTATCCTGAATCTCGCCAAGGAGCGAGGCGCCCACCTCATCGTGAAGTCGAAATCGATGACCACCGAGGAAGTCGATCTCAACGAGCGTCTCGAGCACCACGGCCTGGAATCGGTGGAGACCGATCTCGGCGAGTACATCCTGCAACTGGCGCACGAGCGGCCCTACCACATCGTCGCGCCGGCACTGCACATGACGCGCTACCAGGTGGCCGATCTCTTCGAGCGCGAGTTGCACGCGCCGCGCGAAATAGTGATCGAGAAGCAGACCGCGCTGGCGCGCTCGGTCCTGCGCGAGAAGTTCCTGGCTGCCGATATCGGCATCAGCGGCGCCAATTTCCTGGTGGCCGATTCCGGCGCCGTGGTGATCGTCGAAAACGAAGGCAATGCGCGCCTCACCACGTCGGCGCCAAAAATTCACATTGCCGTGGCGGGCATCGAGAAAGTCATCCCGCGCGCGCAGGATCTCGCCACATTCCTGAAATTGCTGGCGCGCAGCGCCACGGGACAACTGCTTTCGGTGTACACATCGTTCCTCAGCGGACCGCGGCGGGAGGGCGAAATCGACGGGCCGGAAGAATTCTACGTCGTGCTGCTCGATAACGGCCGCACGCGCCTGCTTCCCGATAAGGGCAAGCGGCAATCCCTCTTCTGCATTCGCTGCGGCGCGTGCCTGAACACCTGCCCGGTGTACCGCAAGATCGGCGGGCATAGCTTTCCGTGGGTGTATTCGGGACCGATCGGCGCTATTCTGACGCCGCAGTTCATGGGCACCCAGCACGAGCCGGCGCTGCCGTTCGCGTCGAGCCTCTGCGGCGCCTGCGGGGAAGTCTGTCCGGTGAAGATCGACATTCCCAAGGTGCTGCTCGATCTCCGTTCCGAGGTTAAAAAATCCGACGCGCGCGAGGGGCGCAATCGCCTCGAAAAACTGGGATTTCGCCTGTTCGCGTGGTTGATGACGCACCCGCCGCTTTTCGAAATGGCGGGCCGCATCGCCCGCTCCATGGGTTGGCCCACCAGCCGGAAGGGTCCGCTGGGCGCTTGGCTGAGCGAACGCGACCTGCCGCCGCTTCCGGCGCACAGCTTCCGTGAAATGTGGCGGCGCCGCTGATGTCGCGCGACTACATCCTGCACAAGGTCCGCACCGCGCTCGGCCGCGGTGCCGGCCAGGCGGTGGCCGATCCACCTCCCGTCCGCATTCGCATTCCACAGGTGTCCATCGACGACCGTATCGCCTCGCTGCTCGAGCGTGTGCGCGCGCTTGCCGGCCAGGCGGTAGTGGCGGACGACCCTCGCGCATTCATCGCCAATATCGTCGCGGGAAAATCAGCCGTCGCATCGAACGCGCCGTTCCTCGCGGACTGTGGCATCACCGGCCTTCCCGGAGTTCGATCGGGGATTACTGGTCGCGAGGAACTCCGCGACTTATGCGCGACGGTTGACGCCGGCATCACCTGCGCGGATTACGCGCTCGCGGACACCGGGACACTGGTGCTGCTCGCGAGCCCGCACGAAGCGCGCATGATCTCCCTGCTTCCTCCGGCCCACATCGCCGTAGTGCCGCGAGCACGCATTCTCACCGGCCTCGACGAGTTGTTCTCGCTCCTGCCGAATCCCGCTGAAGCCACCAGCTCGATGGTGCTGATCACCGGCCCCAGCCGCACCGCCGATATCGAGCAGATACTCGTGCGCGGCGTCCATGGTCCGGGTTCGCTAACCGTGCTCGTCGTCTGAATGCGCCAACGGACCACCGTTAACCCGCTCGGCCAACGCGCCTTGAATCTGAACCGGGATCGCGATTTCCTTTGCGAGACTGGTGGGGACTGGGTCCAAACGCCTGATATCGCGCGGACCGCTGTGACGACGTGGTCTGCGCGCTCTCTGGCGACCAGTACTGGTGGCTTACGGCGGCTGATCCGAGCTACCAAGGCCCGCCTGTATCGGGAACTCCCCCGATCTCGACGGGGTCTCTGATCGCCAACCGGTGGATTCTGTCGCGCTGTCTGATTTTCAAAGACGCGGCCACTTTATCGTAACCACCGCCCCAAAATACTGTCTAATGGGCGGAACATGAGGAATAGGTGATGCAACTTTCGGGCCGCCCCGAGCCTCGGCCCGTTTCGACCCTGCAATTGATGGATTCGACCGACCGCGAGTGCGTAGAAGCAGTTCTCAACGGCGACCGGGACGCCTACCGCGACCTGGTTTTCCGCTATAGCGGCATTGTGTTCCGCGCCGCGCGGCGGATCACCGGCAACGACGCCGATGCCGAAGAGGTGGTTCAGGACACTTTCCTGCGCGGCTATTTGCAGATCCGCAACTTCGAGCTTCGCGCGGACTTCGGCACCTGGATTTACCGGATCGGAGTGAATTGTTCCATCGATCTGCTCAGAAAGCGCAAGCGCCAGCCGGGGCCGGCAGGAGACGCGCTTCCCCGGGCTGTCGATACCGCTGCCGGGCCGGAAAGACTGCTGCTCAGCGCGGAATTGGACTGGAAACGGCGCACGGCGATGGCCCGGCTGACGGAAGTGGAGGCCGCCGCTTTCTCTTTGCGGCACATGGAGGACAGAAGCATGAACGAAGTCGCGGAGTTGCTCGCCATCAGCCTGGGTTCGGCCAAACAAGCGGTGTTTCGCGCGGTGCAGAAACTGCGACGCGAGATGGCCCCGCTGAAGGTGAAGCAATGAAGCATTTCAGCGACGAAGAACTCTACGTCTTGAGCCAGTCCGCGGAAAGCAGCCGCGAGGGCCACCTGCGCGAATGCCCGGAATGTTTGGCGCGATATCAGGAGTTCGTCGCGCTTCTGGAGAGCGCCGCTGCCAGGGCTGCCGGCACGCCAGGGCCGGCTCCCGGCCTGGAAGACCGGGTTTGGATGGCGATTCATCCCTCCTTGCCGGTCTATGGCGCCGGCAGGGAGGCCCCGCGCACTTCCGGCCGGTTCCACCTATGGCGGCCGCGCCGCCTGGCTTGGACCGGAGCGTTCGCCGCCCTGGTGGTGGTCGGCACGGCGTTTTGGGCCGGAAGGCTGTTCGAACGGCGGCACGCGGCATCCAACCTCGCACTCGAAGCGCCGGCGCAGCCGGGACGAGTGGTCCTGCTGGTGGTCCGCGAACATTTGGATCGTTCCGAACGGCTGCTGGTGGAACTCGATCACGCCGGCCGCTTCGCGCGAGCCGAAAGCGGGCCGCTCGCGCGCGAAGCTTCGGACCTGTTGGAAGACAACCGACTCTATCGGCAGACCGCCGTTGCCTCGAAAGATCCGGCGCTCGCCGAAGTTCTCGACCGGCTCGACAGAGTGCTGGTGGAGGTGGCTCACGAACCGGCCGCGCTCCAGGGGAGCGACCTCGCCCGCATGCGCGAGCAAATGAATCTCGATGGCCTCCTGTTTGAGCTGCGTGTGGTTCGAGACCGCCAAAACAAAACTGAAAAGGACTCCAGATTATGAGAAAACACAACTCCAAACGGGTAGCCGGAGGTACGCTGCTAGCCGCCGTCGCATTGGCCGGCGGCTACGCCACCATGCTGGCAGCCGCGGCGCCGCCCCTCCCAAACTCGGCCCAGACCTCCGCAGCGGCGGCTTCACCCGAAGAGAAAAAATACGATGAAGGCCGCGCCCTCCTCAACTCCAGCCGTTGGGCGGAGGCGGAATCCGCGTTCAAGGCTGTGGCTCAGATGCACGGCACCCGTGCGGACGCCGGTCTCTATTGGCAGGCCTACGCCGAAAACAAGATGGGGCACTCAGCGGATGCCCTGGAGACCTGCTCGCGCCTGCGCACCGCTTACCCGCGAAGCACATGGATCAAGGATTGCGGCGTGCTCGAAATCGAGATCCACAAAGAGAGCGGCGGCGTCTCCCCGCAAAGCGAGCAGGACGAAGACCTGAAGTTGCTAGCTCTCAACGCGCTGGCGCAGCAGGACCGGCCGGAAGCCGTCCCGATTCTTAAAGGCATCCTCAGCGGAAATCAATCCCCCAAGATGAAAGAGCGCGCCCTGTTCGTGCTCACTCAGATGGATTCCAAGGAGTCTCAGGATGTGTTGGCGCAAGTGGCGCGCGGGCAGTCCGGCCCCGAATTGCAGATCAAGGCTATTCATATGCTCGCCACGATGGAGGGCAAACGAGCCAATGGGATTCTCGATGGGATCTACCGCAGTTCCAGCGACCTCGAAGTGAAGAAGGCCATCCTTCAGTCGTATCTGGTTTCGGACGACAGCGCCAAGCTCCTCGATGCCGCACGCGGCGAAACCAACCCGATGCTTATTCGGACGGCCGTCCACACCCTCGGCGCCATGGGCGAGGCCGATCAACTCCTGACCCTGTATCGCGCCTCGAAGACGGCGGATGCCAAGGCAGCGATTATCGACGCCTTTGTGCCTTGCGGCGAGCGGGCCAACGCAGCGCTCAAGGAAATCGCCACCACCGAAACCGACAGCCAACTGCGCCGCAAAGCCATTCGGAATCTTGGCGTCGCGGGCGGGCGTGCCGGTTCGATGCTGGTAGAAATATACCAGAAGTCGAGCGACCCGGGCAGCAAAGAAGCCGCTCTCGACGGACTCTTTGTTGCCGGCGACGCTCACGATCTGGTCGCGCTCGCACGCGCCGAGAAAGAGGTCGCCATGAAAAAGAAGATCGTGGAGAAGCTCAGCATCATGGACGACCGGGAAGCCACGCAATACATGATGGAGTTGCTCAAGTAGCGCCAGGAAGGAGACGTTTATGAACGTGAATTGCATTCGAATGGTATTGCTCGCGGCCGGCACGTTCGGCTTGGCCTCCGCCAGCGCTCAGCCCGTAGTGCGCAACGCGAACCTGCGTCAGGAAACCGCGGCGCCGTCGCTCGCGGCAAAACTCGATGATCTGGGCCGCAGCGCCGGGCCGCTGTGGGCCGGATATGAGATCGCCGCCAACCGCTCATCCGGGAACCGCTACGGGAATGGCTGCGGCGTCCAGTATCTCGAGGATGGCCGCTATGTCTCCGGCAAGACAGCGAGCCCGGCCACCCCGGCAGTGGCCTACATATTCCTCCGCCTGGCGAATCACACGATTTCGAAGGTGGAAGTGGCCAGCCAGGGCTGCCAGATCGACGCTGGCGGCGTGCCGGTGATTTGGCTCAGCGGTGTCAAGCAGGAAGAAAGCATCGCCGTCCTGCGCGGCGTCGCCGAGCACGAGACGTCCGACAACGCTCTAATGGCCATCGGCCTTCATGAAAGCCCTTCGGCCACGCGCGTCCTATCCGAGCTTGCTTCGGCCAGACAGAGCATGCATCTCCGTGAGAAGGCGTCTTTCTGGATTGCCTCGGAGCGGGGCGCGGAGGGCTTTTCGGCCCTCCAGCAATTGGCGCATGACGCCGATGCAGGTTTCCGCGAAAAGCTGACCTTTCATCTCACCCTCGTCGCCGATCCGCGCGCCACTGATGAGCTGATTCGCATGGCCGGGAACGATCCGGATTCCAAGGTCCGCTCCCAGGCCATGTTCTGGCTGGCGCAAAAGGCCGGCGAGAAAGCCGCGGGATTCCTGGCTGCCGCCGCACAAAACGATCCCGAAGTGGAAGTGAAGAAGAAGGCGGTGTTCGCCCTCAGCCAGTTGCCGAAAGACGAAGGCGTTCCCCGACTGATCCATGTCGCGGAGACCAACTCCGACCGCGAAGTCCGCAAGCAGGCGATCTTTTGGCTCGGGCAATCCGCCGACCCTCGCGCGCTGAAATATTTGGAACAGGTGCTTTCGCGATAGGACTTGGCCTTCTGATCAACTATCGCGCCGCCGGCAGGAAATCTGGAAATGGAAGGCGGAATCCGATTTCCTCAGGCCCAAGACGTAACTTCCTCCCTCCGTTTCCTTAGTTACCAGGCGGAGGAGAACACATCATGGACCTCAACTATCCGCAGATTCTCAAAAGTTCCGATTGGCAGAAAGAGAAGAGCATTATCGCAAAAGTACTACCGGGAAAGAAAACCGGGATTGCCGAAGCTCTCCAGGAATGCGAGAAGCTTTATCCGGGCATTAAGACCGCCATGGCGCCGCTGCCGAACGGTACGAAGGTGCCCCCGGCGCTCAAGCCGTCGCTGGCCCAATTCGGGCTGAAAGTACAGCACGCCCGTGACCTTGCCAAAGAAGCGGCCGACAAGTGGAAAGCCAAAACCTCGCCGGTCCCCAAGGCCACCCGCATTCACGCCGAGAATATCGAAAGAGCAGCCGACCAATTCTTCAAACAGATCGAACACATGATGTAGCCGGCCGTTCCGCGGGAGGAACCCGCTACAATCAGGAGAGTGCCCGGCGTTTACGTCTCGTACCCGTTCTGCGCGCAGAAGTGTACCTACTGCAATTTCGCCTCGGGCGTCTTTCCACGCGCCCTCGAGGAGCAGTATCGGCACGCTCTCGCGGAGGAAATTCGCGCCCATGAATGGCAATGGCGGCCGGAAACCGTCTATCTCGGCGGCGGTACGCCCAGTTCGCTCGATCCGGCGGAGTTGTCTTCGTTCCTCACGCTCATCCCCGCCCGTCCGTGGCTTGAGGCCACCATCGAGGCCGCTCCCGGTTCGGTCACGCCGCCGAAAGCGCGCGCGTGGGCCGACTTAGGCGTCAACCGCGTGAGTTTCGGTGTGCAATCGTTCGTCGAACCCGAAATCCGCCGCACCGGGCGCCGCCACACCGCCGAAATCGTCGCCGCGGAACTCGCCATGCTTCGCAATTCCGGCATCGAAAACTTTAATATCGACCTCATTGCCGGGCTTTCCGGCCAAACCCCGGCCAGTTGGCGCGAATCTCTCGATTGGATCGAGCGCATGGCGCCTCCGCACGTCTCGATTTACATGCTGGAAGTGGACGAAGACAGCCGCCTCGGCAAGGAGCGCCTACTCGGAGGCATCCGCTACGGCGCCGCCGATGTGCCTTCCGATGACGAGATCGCCGATTGCTACGAATTTGCCGTCGAGCGGCTCGCGGCCATCGGAATTCCGCGCTACGAGATCTCCAATTTCGCCCGCCCCGGTTTCGAGTCGCGCCACAATCTGAAATATTGGACCCTGGCCTCTTACGTCGGTTTCGGCGCCGACGCCCATTCGTTTGACGGCACGATACGCCGCCAAAATCCCGAATCGATCGACGACTATCTGCGCCACTCGCCGTCTCCCGCCGAGCCGGCCGACCCCGCGCACGAGCGCTTTTTCGTCGGACTGCGTCTTGCCGCCGGGATCCGCCCCTCGCGCGAAGAGTGGGAGCGATTCGACGGGCCGATCCGCCGCTTTCTCGACCAGGGTCTGCTCGAATCGACCGATGGGTCGCTGCGACTCACCCATCGGGGCGTGATGCTCTCCAACGAAGTCTTCCAGGAATTCCTTCCCTTATGAAAACTGTTGACCTGCGCAGTGACACCGTCACCAGGCCCACGCCCGAAATGCGCCGCGCCATGGCGGAAGCCGAAGTGGGCGACGACGTCTATGGCGAAGATCCCACCGTCAACCTGCTCGAAGAGCGGGCTGCCGAAGCCGCCGGCAAACAAGCGGCGCTGTTCGTTCCCACTGGCACCATGGGGAACACCATCGCGGTGAAGTTGCTCACCGAACACGGCCAGGAAGTCATCTGCGATTCCCGCGCCCATATGCTCGATTACGAGATGTGCATGGTCGGCTGGTTCTCCGGTTGCATTCTACGTACCATCCAGACCTCCGACGGCATTCTGAGCTGGGACGAGATCAAGCGCCTGATCAAGCCCGTCAATCCTTATTCCGCGCCCACTGGCCTGGTGGAAATCGAAAACACGCACAACATGTGGGGCGGCAATGTCTACCCGCTTGAAACCATCTACGAGATCTGCGAGGGCGCGCACGAGCGCGGCGTTAAGGTCCACATGGATGGCGCGCGTATCTTCAACGCCGCGGAAGCCACGGGCAGGCCGGTGCGCGAAATCTGCGCTCCCGCCGACACGGTGATGTTCTGTCTCTCGAAAGCTCTCGGCGCGCCGGCGGGGTCGATTCTTGCCGGACCGGCCAATCTCATCGCCAAGGGCCGGCTCTACCGCAAGCGGCTGGGAGGCGGCATGCGGCAGATAGGAGTGCTCGCCGCGGCATGCCTCGTCGCCCTGGAAGATTCCCCCCGCAAGCTCGCCGCCGACCATGCCAACGCCAAATTCCTGGCCGAAGGCCTTTCCCGAATCCCCGGAGTTCAGATCGACCCCGCCAAGGTGGCCACCAACATCGTAGTCTTCGACATCAGCGGCACCGGCAAGACTCCCACGGCCATCAGCGTGCTATTGAAACGCGGCAACGTGCTTATCAACGGAATCAATGATCGCCAGATGCGCGCGGTGACGCATTACGACGCCACCCGTGAAGATTGCGCACATGCCTTAGCCGCCATGGCGGAGGCAGTAGCCCGGTGACGCCGCGATGCCGCCGTTCGCACCACAATCATGCCAAAACGTCTTACTATGGTTATTCATCCTTCAAACATCCTGACAGGAACTAAAGTCTAAATGTCGAGACCGGTTGGAAAGCTGTGCGGAATCTGGCTGCTGGCAGGCAGCTCTTTGGCGCTCGCGCAGCAGTACTCGTTAAGCACTGCCGCCGGAGGCGCTCCACCGCCAACGCCCGTGGGCGCGACCAATACCTCCATCGGGCAACCGAACCGCGTCACGGTCGATTCCAAGGGCAACCTCTATTTCAGCAGCAGCAACGCTGTCTTTAAGATCGACGGCAGCGGCAATCTCACCGTTGTGGCAGGCAATTCGCGAGCCGGATTCTCCGGTGATGGCGGGCCTGCCTTGCAAGCGCAATTGAACGGGCCGCAAGGACTCGCGTTCGATTCCAACAACAATCTGTACATTGCCGATTCCGTCAACAATCGCGTGCGCATGGTCAGCCCGGCGGGTGTGATCACAACATTCGCGGGCAACGGTTTCACCAGCACGGGCGGCGGCAACAGCTTTAACGATGGCGGCCTCGCCATCAACGGCCTGCTGCGGCTGCCCAGCGGCGTTTGCGTCGATTCCTCGAACAACGTCTACATCGCCGATACCGGCGACAACATCATTCGCAAAGTCACCACCGATGGCATCATCCATACGGTGGCGGGCGATGGCTTCGGCAGCTACTCCGGCGACACCTACTCGGCGCTCGTGGCGGAACTTCACACACCGCTCGACGTCGCAGTCGATAAGAGCAGCAACATTTACATAGCTGACTCCGCCAACGCCGCCATTCGCGAGGTGACGGCGTCTACCGGCATTATCAACACCATCGCCGGAAGCCTCACGGCGGGCGTCGGCGATGCCGGCGATGGCGGCCCCGCCACCAGCGCCGCCCTGGTAACTCCCTACGCGATTACCGTCGATTCCAACGGCAACGTGTTCTTTGTCGAGAACGGCGATAGTGTGATCCGCGAAGTGAACGCGGCCAAGCAGTACATTTACCGCGTCGCCGGAAACGCCACCGCCGGATTCAGCGGTGATGGGTCCGCCGCCACCAAGGCGCAACTGAATTTTCCCACCGGCCTGGCGCTCGATTCTTCCGGCGACGTCTATATTGCCGATTCCCTCAACTATCGCGTCCGCAAGGTCAGCGGCGGCTCGATTTCCACCATTGCGGGAAATGGTGTGGTGAGCTATTCAGGCGATGGCGGTCCCGCGAGCTCCGCCCAGCTGAACACGCCGCACGCCGTCGCGGTTGATTCGTCGGGCAATTTCTATATCGCCGATACATTGAATAACGTGGTGCGAAAGGTGAGCTCCGGAGGCACCATCAGCACCATTGCCGGCAACGGCACGGCGGGATATGGCGGCGATGGAGGCAGCGCTGCGGCGGCGCAGTTGAACCACCCGCAAGGCATCGCTGTCGATACTAGCGGCAACGTCTACGTCTCCGACACGCAAAACGCGCGCGTACGCAAGATTTCCGGCGGCACCATTACGACCGTCGCCGGCAATGGCACCCCGGGTTATGGCGGCGATGGCGGCTCGGCGACGGCCGCGCAGCTTTTCGTCCCCATCGGCCTGGCGGTCGATTCCGCCGGCAATTTGTACATCGCGGACTTCACCAACGAGCGCGTCCGCAAAGTTTCCGGTGGCAACATCACCACAGTCGCGGGCAATGGCAATAGCGGCTATTCAGGCGATGGCGGCCCCGCCATCGACGCCACGCTCAATGGACCCACAGGCGTCGCGGTGGATTCCAACGGCAATCTCTATATTTCCGACCTTAACAACAACGTGATCCGCGAGGTGAGCGGCGGCAATATCATGACTGTCGCCGGCAATGGACTTCCCGGCGTGGGCGGCGATGGCGGCCTCGCAACCGCCGCCGTGATTGGAAATCCCAGCGGCATTGCGGTGGACAGCGCCGGCAATCTGTACGTCGCGAGCGGCAGCGCCACCATTCGCAAGGTATATGCTGGCACAGGGTACATCACCACCATCGCCGGCAACGGAACTCGCGGGTACGCGGGCGATGGCGGTCCCGCGGTTGCCGGCGAACTGAACGGCCCGATCGCGGCCGCCGTGGCTTCCAACGGAAATGTCTACGTAGCGGATTCGGCCAACAACGCCATCCGCTTGTTGACCTTCACCGGGTACCAGCTTTCGATTGCCGCGGCGGCCAACGCCGCCAGCAACCTGACCGGTCCGGTATCCGGAGGAGACGTGGTGGTCTTTTACGGCTCCGGGATGGGTCCCGCAGCCCTCTCGGTGAATTCGGTCGATCTGAGCGGCGTATATCCTACGAGCCTGAACGGCGTGACCGTGACCATTGGCGGATATCCCGCGCCTATTTTGTACGCCGAAGCCACGCAGCTCGCCGTGGTGGTGCCGTTCGCGGTCAGCGGCCAGACCGTCGAGGCCTTCGTTCAATACCAGGGCCAGTTCTCCTCGCCGTTCCCCGTGACTCTGGCGCAATCCACGCCGGGGATATTTACGGCCAATCTTTCCGGCCAGGGACAAGCCGCCGCCATCAACGACCATAACAATACCTTCAGCTATAACAATGCCGCGAACCCCGCCAATGCCGGCGATTACATCGAGCTCTACGTGACCGGAGCGGGTCCGACCAGCCCCCCGGGCGTCGATGGCCAGCCTTACGGCGGACCGGCGAACTGCGTGCTGCCGGTGAAGGTGACCATCGGCGGCGTTTCCGAAGTTCCGCAATATTGCGGCGGAGTTCCCGGCCAGATCGCCGGATTGACGCAGATCAACGTTCCCGTCCCGAGTGGGCTGCCCGCCGGAAATGCCGCGGTCACTGTGACCATTGGCGGCGTGAGCGCGCAATCGGGAGTGACAGTCGCCGTGTCGGGACACTAAGATGCTTGTGGGGCAGCCAATCCAGTCCTGGCTGCCCCGCCAAGCGGCGTTACTTCCTTAACGAAGCCATATCGATCACGAATCGATATTTCACGTCGCTCTTCAAAAGCCGCTCGTAAGCCTCGTTGACCTGTTGAATCCCGATCGTCTCGATGTCGCTCGCGATTCCTTTTTCGGCGCAGAAATCCAGCATCTCCTGGGTTTCCGGAAGGCCTCCGATCGCCGATCCCGCAAAGCTCCGGCGACCCATGATCATACTGAACACGCTCACCGGCAGCGGATGTTCGGGCGCGCCCACGATGGTCAGCGTTCCGTCCACTTTCAGCAGGCTCATGTAGGAGTTAATATCGTGACTGGCCGAAACGCAATCGAGAATGAAATCGAAACTGCCGCGGTGCCTTGCCACTTCATTGGCGTCCTTGGAAACCACCACTTCGTCGGCGCCCAGCCGCCGGCCGTCTTCGACTTTGCCGGGAGAGGTAGTGAACAGCACCACGTGCGCGCCGAACGCGTGCGCGAACTTGACGCCCATATGCCCCAGACCGCCGAGCCCCACGACGCCGACTTTCTTTCCCGGACCCGCCTGCCAGTGGCGCAGGGGGGAATAGGTGGTGATGCCCGCGCACAACAATGGCGCGGTCGCCGCCAGATCCACTTTCGGCGAGACCCTCAAAGTGAAAGCTTCGTCCACCGTGATGCTCTCCGAGTAGCCACCGTAGGTCATGCCGCCTAAATATTTATCGGGATTGCTGTAAGTGAGCGTGTGACCGTTCAGGCAATATTGTTCCAGACCGTGGCGGCAGCTCTCGCAGGTACGGCAGGAATCCACCAGGCAGCCGACGGCGGCCAGGTCGCCCACCTTGAACTTCTTCACGGCGCTGCCCGCCTTCGTGACGCGCCCCACAATTTCGTGTCCCGGCACCAGGGGGTACGTGGAAATTTGCCATTCGTTGCGTGCCATGTGCAGATCGGAGTGGCAGACGCCGCAATAGAGGATCTCGATCGCCACATCGCTGGGCTGCGGTTCGCGGCGTTCGATGGAGAAGGGCGCAAGCGCGGAAGTGGCGCTCTGCGCGGCCCACGAACGGGCCGTCTTGGTTTTGACACTGGTCGATAGAGATTGAGCACTGACGGACATCGGTGTGAATTTCTCCTTCCCTTTCATTGAACTCCGGCCAGCCCCGGCCCTCAATAGCGAAAACTCCGCTTGATTTGCCTAAAACTACAATTCAACTGAGCGAAAGTGCTTGGAAACACTCTTTACATGCTACATTTCTATCAATGCCGGAAATTGGTTTGGAGGCTGCGAATCGCCGGATGACCTGCCTTTTGAGCGGCTTGGCCCGCCTCGAAGGCATCCACCCCACCGCCGTCGGCGGCGTCCAGTTGATGCGCGCCAGCCAGCCTATTCCGCGCTCCCAGGTGCTGTACGAACCAGGAATCGTGATCGTCGGACAGGGGCGTAAGCGCGGGTTTCTCGCCGATCAGGTCTTCACCTACGACGCCCACAATTACCTGGTGCTTTCGGTGCCGATGCCGTTCGAGTGCGAGACCGAAGCCACGCCCGAAAAGCCGCTGCTCGCGGTATCCATTCGCGTGGACCTTGCGGTATTGGGCGAGTTGCTCATGAAAATGGATGGCCCGCGGGGTGCCGCAGTACCCCCTATCCCGCAAGGCATCTACTCCACCAAACTGGATGCCAAACTGAGCGAAGCCGCAGTGCGCCTGCTCGAATGCCTCGCCGATTCCGCCGACACCCGCATATTAGGTCCTCAGATCGTGCGCGAAATCACTTACCGCGTGTTGTGCGGCGAACAGGGCGGGGCGCTGCGTGCGGCAGCGGCACTCCATAGCCGGTTCGGGCAGGTGAATCGCACGGTGCAGCGCATCCATATGGAATACGCCCGCAACCTGACGGTGGAGGAGTTGGCCGAAACCGCGGGCATGAGCGCGTCCGCGTTTCACCAGAACTTCAAGGCGGTGACATCCAGTTCGCCATTGCAGTATCTGAAAACCATCCGTTTGCACAAAGCGCGCATGCTGATGGTGCATGAAGGGCTCCGCGCGGGCATGGCCGCCGTGCGCGTGGGATACGAGAGTTCTTCGCAGTTCAGCCGCGAGTTCAAGCGGCTGTTCGGCGCGACCCCGGTGGAGGAAACCGCGCGCGTGAGGCGGATGCTGGGCGTTGCCGAACCCGCCATAATGTCATTGGAGTAAAGCGTCATGAGGACCCGCCTGGAAGACCTGCTGGCCACGGCTGACCGGCAACTGGCCTCGCGATCGTACGAGGCGGCGATCGACTCCTACCGGACCGCATTGAGCGAGCCCGGCGCCGCCGAGGCTGGGGTGGAAGAGCGCCTGGAAACGGCGTGCCGCGCGCGCGACGAGGCCCGGGGCATGGTGCGACCCGTCGCCCCTCCCGCGCCGGCGCCCGTCGATGTCCAGCCAGAGCCGGGGCCCGAACCACAGCCCGAACCGCCGGCTGAGACGGCTCTCAAGCCCGTCCTCGAGCACCTTTCTATCGAGCCGCCCTCGTTCCAACTTCTCGAACCTGAGCCCTTCGTGGAACGAGAGCCGCTCCGCGAAACTCCGCTGGAAGTCGAGAACCTGAGCATTCTCCGACCGGCGGCGCCCGAGGAACCTGAAGACGACCAGCAACCCTATCTCCGAATTGCGATCGCGGCTCTGATCTTCATCCTGGTTTGCCTGGCGGCAATTCTGTTAAGGTAACGGCTAATCGGGCGGCTAATCGACTGATTAACCCGATTGATTGACTGCGGACCAGCCGAAGTGCGCGACAATATCTTTCGCCCATGCTGCCTTTAGAACGGCTGTGGCGCACGCAAAGCCGGATTCCGGTGCTCGTCACGAGCGGCATCCTGGTTTTGATCGTTGCCGCGGTAGACTGGTGGACCAAGCCTTACGTAGCACTCGGTTTCCTGTACCTTTTCCCGATCGTGTTCGCGGCGGCATTCCTGCCGCGCTGGACGATTGCGCTTTTGGGTCTCGCCTGCGCCGTCCTCGCCGAGTTGTTCAGCTCGCTGGAACCGTCTGCCGTTCGCCTGATTTTCCAGGCATTAGCGCTGGCGGGGTGCGGATTGTTCGTCGGTGAGCTGGTACGGAACCGGCGCCTGGATCTGCAATCGCAAGCGCGGCTGAAGGCGCTCGTGGAGACCAGTCCGGCGGCAATTGTAACGGTAGACGGGCAGGGCTTCATCGAAATCGCTAATCGCGCCGCGGTGGATCTTCTGGCCCCGCGATCTGGCGATTTGATTGGCTATCCGATTGCCGCTTTCCTGCCGGAATTGCACCATGCGCTGCGCTGGGAAGAGGCGCCGCAGTTCCGGGCTTCCATGCAGTGTCGCGGGCAGCGCGGCAATGGAGAGCCATTCACGGCCGATGTCTGGTTTTCTACCTATCAGGAGGGGCGAACTCCCCATTTAGCCGCAATTATTGCCGACATCAGCGAGGAAGGCATCGATATCTCGGGCTCGGAGCGCCCCGAAGGCCAAGCCTTGAGCACACGCGAAACCGAAGTCCTCCGCCTGCTGGTACAGGGCCTCACGAACAAGGAAATCGGCGCGCGCATGGACATCTCGGAAAGCGCCGTCAAGAATACTATGCAGCAACTGTTCGGTAAGACCGGCGTGCGAACCAGGAGCCAACTCGTGCGCGTAGCTCTGGAGGAGTACCGCAATATCCTGTGAGGCCCGTTTAATCGTTCGATTGGCGGCATGCCGCTGCCGCGTCTTCCAGACCGTTGCGCGGCCCGAGCGAACCTTCCATTGCTACCCGCACAAGCTGCCCGCGCGTCCGCACGCCTGTGCGATAGAACAGTTGCTGCACGGCAGTCTTGACCGAGCTTTCGGAAAGCCCGAGATTTTCCGCAATATTCCGATTTGTCAGGCCCCTGAGAATTCCCATCAGGACTCTCTCTTCGCGGTCGGACAGCAGGTTCGCGCAGCCTTCGCCCTTTATAGGAGGCATGGCATGCGGAAAGCGTGCAATCGACTCATCGGCCATCATGCGCACGATGTGCGGTTTGAGCCAGACTCCCCCGCTCGCAACCACTCTAATGGCCAACACGAGTTGGTGAGGCGCTTCGGATTTCAAGAAAATTCCCGACGCGCCGAGTCTGATGGCAACCGCAGAATTCGTCATGTCTGCCAGTTCGGCCAATATCAGAAAATGCCCCGAAAATCCTTGCCGGTACGCCCTAGAAATGAGAGCCCCGTCATCCTCCATGGCGTGCGCAAAGTCCAGCAGGACGACGTGGACCGGCGAGGCGGTTAAAACTTGCTGGGCCTCCTCCGCGCCGCCACAATCGCCCACCACGAGCAGGCCGGGGTCCGACGCCAGAAAATGCGCCAGGCTGGCCCGCAAGAGAGCCTGGTCGTCCAGCAGCAGCAGACGGATGGGGTTCTCCTGTGTCGGTTGGTTCAAACTGACGCCTCCCTCACCACTGGGTGTCAGCATAAGGCGAATTACATCTCCCGCCAAGACTCTCGGACAAAAGATCGGCCGTTTGGCGTAAAGACCAAATTGCCTGTCTCTTGACTGATCGGAAGAATGCCTCCCCTGAACACAAGATGGGTAGCCTCGACATGCGGTCCCGCGATATTCAACGAATGTGCCTCGATTCCTATGAAGAGACTGTTCATCGGCGGATTGTCCGCCGCACTGTTCGTGCCCATGGCTTTTGCGCAGACCGCCCTCACATGGGAGCAGGTCAAGGCGAAGTTCAAAGCCTCGAATCCCACCGTGCGGGCGGCACAACTGACTATCGACGAGTCGCGCGCCGAGGAAATCACGGCCTACCTGCGTCCCAACCCCAGCATCGGGACTGGCCTCGACCAGATTGTGCCGTTTTCGACGCAACCCTCGCCGGTCTCGGGTCTGCCGGTCTATCGGCCTCTGACGAACAATTTTCCGTCCCTGAGCATCAGCTACCTGCACGAGCGCGACCACAAGCGGGAGTTGCGTCTCGAAGCTGCTCGCAAGTCCACCGACATCGCCTCCAGCACCTACGACGATCAGGAGCGCAATCTGCTGTTCAACCTGCGCAACGCTTTTGTGCAAGTTCTGCAAGCCAAAGCGGTGGCGCAAAATGCCCGCAAAAATCTTTCTTACTGGGACCGCGAGCTCGACGTGAACCGCAAGCGGCTTGCCGCCGGCGACTTGGCGCAGGTGGACATGGACCGGCTCGAATTACAGCGCGTACAGTTCGAGAGCGACTTGGCCACCGCCATTGTCAACCTGCGCACATCGAAAATCCAGATCCTGATGCTGCTCGACGATCGGACTGCGATTGAACGGTTCGACATCGCCGGGACCTACGATTTCTCCGACCGGCTCGACCCGATCGCAGAATTCCGGAGCGTGGCTCTGGCATCAAGGCCCGATCTGAAGGCTGCGGTCCAAAACGTCGAACTGGCGAGAGCCAATCACCAACTGGCCATCGCCAACGGATCGACCGATCCGACCTTCAGCGTGGATTTCGCGCGCAATCCGCCCATCCCGTTCTATTTCGGCCTCAGCGTCTCCATTCCGCTGCGGATTTTTGACCGCAATCAGGGCGAAAAGGCGCGAACAGCGATCGATGTGAGGCACAGCGAGCGGGTCGAAGATGCCGCCAAGGCCCAGGTGTATTCCGATGTCGATTCGGCTTACTACACCGTGGTAAGCACCCTCGACCTGCTAAAGCCTTATCGCGACCGGTACCTGCGGCTGGCCGAGGAGACGCGCAACAAGGTGGCCTTCTCCTACCAGAACGGCGGCGCTTCGCTCCTGGACTATTTGGATGCCGAGAAATCGTACCGCGACACTCGGCTGGCCTACCTGAATCTGGTTGGCTCTTACTTGACCGCGGCGGCCCAAATGAATATGGCGGTGGGCCGCGAGGTGATTCTATGAACCGATGGCATGTTCTGGAACTGGGGCTGTGCCTGCACGCGGCTCTCGCCCTGGCAGGATGCGGCCGAGGCGTTTCGGCGCAGTCGCCGGGCAGCCTGCCGGGGCCGGCGCAATCGACGGTGGTGCCCGACATGGACCCCAACAATTTCCAGGTGGCCCACCCCGAGCAGTTTCCGCTGGCCACCGCCGCGGAATACGCGGCCGCACCGGAGTTGAACGTCACCGGCGTCGTCAATCCCGATGTCTCGCGGCAGGTTCCCGTGCCGTCGCTGGCATCGGGAAAGATTGTGGAAATCGACGCCAAGCTGGGCGACGAAGTCAAGAAGGGACAACCGTTGTTCAAGGTGCGCAGCAGCGATATCGCGGGCGCGTTTTCCGATTACCGCAAGGCGGTGAAGAACGAGGAACTCAGCAAAATTCAGCTCGAACGCGCA
>DATJMA010000011.1:0-136453 GCA_035509055.1 Bryobacteraceae bacterium
GCCGCTGGATCGAACGAATCCTTACGAATCGCCGGAGTCAACGCATCGAGGCGGCGCCGCGCCTGTTGCAGTGAGATCCCGCGTTTCAAACGGGCGATGGTACCTACCGTCATCAGAGTGCGGTGCGCCGTGTCGTAGCCCAGGTTGTTCGCCACCCAGAACTCCGGCGCGCTGGGGCCGGGCGGCCGGTAGATCTTGAGACCGGGCTCGAGCACCCCGATAATTCGCGGCCCCGGCGTGCCGGCACCCACGATCTCCTGCCCCAGTACCGACTTGCTTCCGCCATAGCGCCGCTGCCAGTATTCATAACTGAGGATGGCGGCGCTGCCCGGCGGAATCAACACGTTGGGATCGGTGGGCTGCGGCACGGCGTCGGCATCGCTAAAATCGCGCCCCAAAACCATGCGCGCGCCCACCAAACCGAAGAAGTTCGCCGTGACCAGCGCCTTGCTCACGAGTTCCGTCGAGCCATCTTCTCGCGGCACGAAAGCGCGGAAGACGGTGACGCCGCCGATATCTTCGAAAATCTCGCGGGTGCCGTCGCGCAAGTCGAAGAAATCCGCATTGGAGAAAGTGAAGTTCTTGAGGTTAGCCTGGCGATTTTCCCAGAAAACCAGCACCAGCCGGCCGGCATCGCGATACGGCAGGGGTTTGAGCAGGACCGCGTCGGTAACGCTGAAAATCGCCGTGCTGGCGCCGATTCCGAGCGCCAGAGTCAGCACTACGGTTGCCGCGAACCCGGGGCTCTTTCGTAGAACCCGAATGGCGTATCGCATACCGGTACGCTACGCGCTCTCTCCTACGCTGTCAAGCCGAACACCTTAGGCTGTTATACCAGGCTGAACCCGGCCGATAAGATCCAGGAACAGATGCTTGCATTCATCGGCGTTCTGACGGTTTTCGCCGCCGTTCTCGGCGGCTATTTGCTCGAACATGGGAATCCCTGGGTCCTGCTGCAACCGGCGGAATTGCTGATCGTGGTCGGCGCGGCCGCCGGCACCATCCTCGTCGCCAACCGTCCGGCATTGATCCGGAAGATGATCACCGGCGCGCGCGATGCTTTCGTCGCACCGCCGCATGGCCGCGAATCGCTGCTGCGCCACCTGCGCATGTTGTACGAAGTGTTCTGCTTCGTGCAACGGGCCGGCATCGCAGCGCTCGAAAACGACGTCGATACCCCCGAAAAGAGCCAGATTTTTTCGCGGTATCCCGAGTTTCTGCACGATCGCCCCACCTGCAATTTCATCTGCGATTCCTTCCGGATGATGGTGATCGGCGCCACCACGCCGCACGAACTCGATCAACTCATGGATCTCGATATCGATGTACAGCGGCGCGGGCGGCACGAACCGGTGCTGGCGCTGCACACGGTGGCGGATTCGCTGCCAGGCCTCGGCATTGTCGCCGCCGTGCTGGGCGTCGTAATCACGATGCAAGCGATCGGAGCCTCGCCCGAAACCGTCGGCCAGAAGGTGGCGGCAGCGCTCGTGGGGACTTTCCTCGGCATCCTGCTCTGTTATGGCATGGTCGGTCCGGTGGCTTCGCGCCTGGAGAGCCTGGGTGAGGAGCACGCGCAATTTCTGCAGGTCATGCGGGTGGCGATGTGTTCGTTTCTCCGCGGCGCGTCTCCCGTGTTGGCTGTCGAGTATGCCCGCCGATCGATTCCCGTGGAGTCGCGCCCATCGTTCCTGGAGCTCGAAACCACCATCCGCCGGAGCGCCAAGATTCCACCCATCGTCCGGCCAGGAGAGAAAGCCCCGGCAGGGAGTCCGGAAAATGCCCCAACCATCGAATCAGCCCCCGCAGCCTCCGCCTGATGGCGGCGCCGGTCTGCTGGCCACACCGCGCGCCCGCAGCGAGTTTCCGCGCTCGCACGGCGGCGCCTGGAAGGTGGCCTACGCCGATTTTGTAACGGCCCTGATGGCGCTGTTCATCGTGCTGTGGATGATGAACGCCACCGATCGCGTGAAAGCTTCCATCACGGGTTATTTCCGCGATCCCAGGGGCTATACCCAAAAGCGGGGAGCGGGGCCAGCCGGCTCCGGCGAAGGGCTCTCCGTGAATCAGCGCAACGTGGCGCAGATCCGGCAGCACTTCGAAGCCGCCATGAGCCGCGTGCCGGAATTCGCCCATGTGCGCGACCACGTCCAGTTGAGCGTCACCGGCGAGGGTCTGCGCATCGATCTGCTCGAGACGGAACAAGGCCTGTTTTTCGTTTCCGGCAGTCCCGAGCCTACCGCCGCGGGCGACCACCTGTTGCAATTGCTCGCCGGGGAAATCGGTAAGATGCCAAACCCGGTGGTGATCGAAGGCCATACGGATTCACGCCCCTTTCGCAATGCCGCTCCTTCCAGCGGCTACAGCAATTGGGAACTCTCCGTCGATCGCGCCAACGCCGCCCGCCGCTTGCTGCACTCCCACGGTGTGCGGCCGCAGCAGGTAGTGGAAGTGCGCGGTTATGCCGACCAGGTGCTGCTCGATCCCGCTAATCCCGAGAGCCCGCGCAACCGGCGCGTCTCGCTGGTGGTGAAGTTCATGGGGGAATGAGGAGACCGCCTTCCCAACTCATGCCGCTTGTTTTCGCCCGAACCGCTGCGCTTCGAATATTTCCAGCCGGGCGTCGGGATCGCTCCAGGCGTGCGGAAGGAGCATACTTTTGCGGGCCAAAGCTCGCCAGAACTGCGCCGCGCTCCAGCCGTGCTCCTGCGCGACCTGCGGAAGCAGCAGCCCGGCATTCCGGCCCAGAGAAAGCATGGCTCCGTGGCGTGCGACCTCAAAATCAGCCGTGTCGCGAATCTGGCGAAAGGGCGTGAGCAGGGAAATCTCGATGTCGATCGGACCGGTCTGCACGGCGGCGGGACGAAAGCGCGGATCGTCCAGCGCGGCGGCCAGAGCGAGTTCGCCGATCTCTTCGCGCAGCGCGCGGTGCCCGGCGCGATTGCCTATGCATCCCAACAGCTCTTCGCCCTGATGGAGACTGACGAAAGCCCCGCGGGGGACGGAAAGCGCGGACGAACCCGCGGCAACAACCGGATGGCGCTCTCCGGATTGGCGCAGGCGGCGAAGCGTTTGAGCCGCGGCCTCCAGGAGCGCGGCGCGGTCCGATTCATCGAGGTCGAACGCCGATGCGGGGAAGTAGCCCAATGCGGCATAGCTTACCGAATGACGATAGTCTCCGGTGATTTCGCCGGAAGTCTGGTAATCGAGGACCGACTGATACAGACCGCCCGCTGCGAGCCGGCGCAGAACGTCCAGGAGGAGCGCAATCGGACCGGTTCCGCAAGCGTTGGCGTTGCGCCTGCCGATGGTCTCGAGAAAGAGCGCGGAGTCCAGGCTGCCGGCGGCGTCGATGCAGGCGTAGTCGAGTTCGCGCAGGTTAGACGCCACTTCGCCGTCCGCCGGGAATGGCACGTGGCCGAAGCTGTGGCCGTAGTGGGTGAAGTCGGAGGACGCAACGAAGACGGTCCCGGGACGGTAAGCTTCCGCTATTTTGGCCGCCGCTTCCCGGCGGGCGGCGGCATCCAGACGTCCGACGTAGAGGGGAGTGATGCGCGCGTCGGGAACAAACTTCTGAAGGAACGGGAGTTGGATCTCGAAGGAGTGATCGCAGACGTGGGATTCCGGCACGCCCGGAAAGCCGGCGAATTGGCTGTCGATTTCCACAGCGCCCAAGGAAGTAGCGATGCATTCCACCAGCGGGACGGCCACGCCGTTCAATCCGCCCCGATGCGGAAACGCCAGCAGGACAACACGGTCCGGCCGCTCGCGGGCGAGCGAGCGATACACCGCCGCGGCGACGGTTCCGGAGTAGGCCGGTCCGGCATGCGGCACCACGTAACCGAAAGCTCCACGAAAGAAATGGCAGCCTGTGCGGCGTTCGGATTCGGCGAACCGTTCGGCGAGCAGAGATTCCAATTCCCAGCGGTCAGCCGGATACCAGGAACCGCTGAAGGGCGATTTGTGCGTGGCTGTCATGGAGGGCCTTTCAGCCGCAGCGGATGTGTACCAGGTCGACGTTCTCTTCCCGGTGGCGCGGCAGCGCGCCCCAGACTCCGGGAATCGCGGCGCCGCAAGCCGGGCATTTCCCTCCCGCTGCGAGGCGGTTTTTCAAAACACGGAATCCCCGCCGCGCGATCAGCGTGGTCTGGCAGGAAGAGCAGCGGGTATCTTCGAGCCCTTCCGTCTGGCCCGGCAGATTGCCGGCATAGACGTAGCGCAGGCCCGCGGCGCGGCCGATGGCGGCGGCGCGGATCAGGGTGGATGCCGGCGTGTCGTCCGGCCCGAGCATCTTGTAATCCTTGTGGAACGCGGTAACGTGCCAGGGAATATCGCGCGAAATGCCGGCCAGGAATTCGGCCATGGCGCGCAATCCCTCGTCGGAATCGTTGAACCCTGGAATGACAAGCGTCACCACTTCGAGCCAGAACCCCATCGCGTGAATGCGGCCGATGGAATCCAGAATGGGCCCGATGCGGCCGCCTAATTGGCGATAATGAGCGGCGTCGAAGCTCTTGAGGTCCACCTTATAGAAGCCGGTCCACGGGCGGAGGTATTCCAGCACCTCGGGAGTGGCGTTACCGTTCGAAACGAATCCGGTGGCCAGCCCGGCTTGTCGCGCCGCGCGAAAAACCGCGACCGCCCATTCGGCGGTGATGAGCGGCTCGTTGTACGTGCTCACCATGCTGGTAGCGCCGAGGCGAAGCGCCATGCGAACCAGTTCCTCGGGCGAAGTGGCGGCGAAATCGAGAGTGGACCGGAAATCCCGCAGCGCCTGCGAGGTGACCCAATTCTGGCAATAGCCGCAATGCAGATCGCAGCCGAGCATGCCGAAACTAAGGGCCCGCGTACCGGGCAGGGCATGGAAAAAGGGCTTCTTTTCGATGGGGTCGCAGAACGCGGAATTCACGTACCCGAAGGGCGCATAGAGTTGGCCGTCGCGATTGAAGCGCACTTTGCAAACGCCGGCAAATCCAGGCGTGATGGGACAGCGATGGCCGCAGGCGAAGCACTCCACGCGATTGCGGTCGAGGGGCCGGTAGAGATCGGCGAGGCGCGTCTGGCGGGCGAGTTGGTCGGCCAGCGTATCCATACAAATACCGAGGGTGGACTCTGAAACCATTATAGGAGATTGCGGTTCCGCGATTGGCCGGATCGCCGGTTTTCATGAGATCCTAGGCGGATAGAGGGGCAGATGCTGGTTTGCGGCCGGACCTTGGCTGGGTTCGCGGGATTGATACTTGGCGTTTCAGGAGTTGCGCTGTGCCAGGACCATCCGTCCCCGGACGCGCTCCTGCATCAGGCCCTGGAACTGCACCGGTCGGGCGATTTTGCGGGCGCCATCGCGGAGTACCGAGCTTACCTCGAGCAGGTTCCGGACAACCCGATGGCGCTGTCGAATCTGGGCGCGGCGCTGGCGCACGGCGGAGACTTCCCGGAAGCCATCGTCGAGTACCGGAAAGCCTTGGAGTTACAGCCCGCCAACCTTCCGGTGCAGATGAACCTGGCGCTGGCTTATTACAAGTCGGCGGACATCTCCCACGCCGCCGCCGAATTGGAGCGGGTGCTGGGCGAACGGCCGGGTGAACGCCAACCGGCTCTGCTCCTTTCCGACTGCTATCTCCGGCTGGGCGAAAACCGCAAGGCGATCGACCTGTTGGCGCCTCTCGAGCAGCAGACGCCGGACGACAAGGCGCTCGACTACATGCTGGGAAACGCGCTGATCCGCGATGGCCAAACCGCGCGCGGCGAATTGCTGGTGGATCGCATTCTGCGCGACGGCGATTCCGCGGAGGCGCACCTGCTGTTGGGCGAATCGCGAATCTGGGCGCAGGATTATGCCGGCGCTGTCACGGAGTTTCAGAAAGCCCTGGCGATCAATCCGCAACTGCCGAGCCTCAATGGCTATTACGGCACGGCCCTCGCCAACCTGGGCGAGACCGCGGAGGCCGAGGCTGCGCTGCGCAAGGAACTGGCCGCGGACGCCAATGACTACGCGGCCAATTTCCAGCTCGGCAAGCTGCTGATGCGCGACGACTCAGCGCAGTCGCGCGCCTATTTTGTGCGCGCCCTGGGCCAGCGGCCGAACGATTTCGCGGCGCGCTACCAACTGGCTCTATTGGACCTTCAGGACAGCCATCCGGAGCAGGCGCGCGCGGCGCTGGAAAGCCTGACGCGCGAAAACCCCCGGGACGTGCGCGCTCACATCGCGCTGGCGACGGCCTACTACAAGTTGAAGCGCAAGCAGGACGTGAACAAGCAGCGAGCCATCGTTCTGGAACTGAATGCCGAAAAGCACGCCGGGGCGTCCGGGGGAACGTCGAAGTGAGATCGGCTTTGCCGGCGCTGTTGTTGCTGCCGTTTGCCGCCGTGGCGGCATCCGGCGATGCGAGTTGCGCCGCCTGCCACAAAAGCGAGGCCTCGCACTTCCCGGGCACGCCAATGGGGCTGGCGGCTTTGAGCGTGGGGCGCTGCGACATTCTTCAGAAACATCCCCTTCTGGAGTACCGGGAGGGTCCATTTCATACCGAAATCAAGACCGAGGGCAACCGCAGCACCATCACGGTGACTCGCGGAACGGAGACATTCAGCACTCCGATCCTGTACGCGCTTGGCCAGGGCAAGGCCGGCCAGACTTACGTGTTCCAATACGACGGCGCCATTTATGAGAGCCGGGCCAGCTACTATAACGCCATCGGCGGGCTCGACATCACCATTGGCGATATCGGCACCGTACCGCAGACCGTGGTCGAGGCCGCGGGCCGCCGTTTGGCGCCGTTAGACGCGGCCAATTGCTTTGGATGTCACACCAACGGCGCGGTAGTCCACGGGATGCTGCACCTCGACGCGGTGACGCCCGGAGTGGGTTGTCAATCCTGCCATGGAGACGTGGAAAGACACGAAGCCGCGGTCCGTTCCGGCAATGTAGCGGCCGCGAGGCTGCCGCACCTGGGCGATCTGGCGGCGGAAGACATGCTGGAATTGTGCGGACAGTGTCATCGTACCTGGGCGCAAATCGCGCAAACCGGCATGAACGGACCGAACACGGTGCGCTTCCAGCCGTACCGGCTGACCAACAGCAAATGCTACGACGTCGACGACAAACGAATCCGCTGCACCGCCTGTCACGATCCGCACGGGCAGATCGACACGAACCTCGCCAGCTACGATTCGAAGTGCACGGCATGCCACGCGGCGGCGCTGCACACGAAAACCTGCCCGGTGTCGAAAGAGAATTGCGTAACCTGCCACATGCCCAAGATCGATCTGCCCGGCGCGCACCACCAGTTCACCGATCACGAGATTCGCATCGTGCGCGCGGGCGGGCCGTACCCGAATTAAAGAGCCTGGCAGCTACTGTACGGTGACGGCCGCGTTCTCGGCGGTGATTTGTCCGCCTTCGGCGTCACGCACCACCAGCCGCACCACATACTGGCCGGGCTTCACGTCGAAATCCGTGGCCACGGTTGCCGGCGGCCTCTGCTGCAACCGGGCAACGGATTCATCGAGCAGACGGAGCTGAACCGTTTTTTCGACGCCGGAGACGAAATTGCCATCGCCATCGAATACTGCCGCGACGATGGTGAGATCGTTGCGGTTCCGGTCGTCCTCTTTGCGAAGGTGGATCAGCTTCAGGTCGAGACTGGTCAACACGGTCAACTTCGCCTGCTGTCCGTCATTCCTCCAGCGCGTGTGCATCTCCGCCGGAAGATCGTGGACTTCATCGCGCGAGAACACGGCGTTCTCGATTTCCTGCTTGGAGATCTCGGCCTCTTCTTCCGAATGTTTCGGCGCCCAGTATCCGCGCCGCGCCTGCAAACTGAGCTTCTCGGCGCCGGTCACCGACACTTTGAGCCCGTGAAAGCTGCCGTCGAACTTCAGATTCGAGGGAACGAAGCCGAGCACGTACATGTATTCGGGCGCGGCGGCGGCCTTGCGGACGCCGCCGAAGAAATCGTTGTTCAGATTCACGGCGCCGCCGGTATCCTCGGCCAAGGCGATCAGCTCATCGTCGTTGGCCGCGGCGTCCAGATGCTTGAACGCGAGAATGTCCGGAGGGGGCGCGGAACCACTTCGGCCGGCATCGAATGTCGAATCCACCCAGACTCCGCGCGCATCGATGGTGTTCAGAAGCACTTTGGAACGAGTGGCCAGCGTCACCAGTTCGCTGTTCTGATTCTGCATCTCGGGCGTCACGAAGAAGCCAGGCGAAACCATGACGATGGTGCGTTGCCCAGGCAGAATCGACAAGCGCCGTACGAGGGCCTTGAGGTTCGCGAGCACCGCACGCGTTTCCTGCTCGCCGTTATAATATTCCCGCCGGACTTCCTCCATCGTGATGCTTACGGCACCCCGCGGATCGGGAATTCTCAGGCATTGCTGAGTATCGAAGACCGCCGTTTTCAGCGCGGCCGATCGCGCAAGATCGTCAACCGAAGCGTTCATCCCTACCTGCTGCACGATTTCGAACGCCTCGAAATAGCTGATGTACAGGCAGGTGGGCATAGCGGAAGCAGAAATCGGATTGGGAACCACCTTGAGCAGGGCGTCGTCCACGTCGCCGGGCTTGCCGGTGAAATCCACGGAAACCTTGCCGGAAGTGGTGAACAGCGCCACGCGGTCCGCCGCCTGGACCGACGAGCTGAGGTATTTGCGCACCGCATTGCGCACCTGTGGCAGATCGGCAAACTGAATGTGCAGGTCGTCGAAGACGAATGCCACGAAATGCGAGGGAGGGACCGCGGTCTGAGCGCCCTCGGCCCCGGGCGCGCCCGCCGCGGAGGATTGCCCGCTCGCGGCAGGCTCGGAGGTTGGCGGTGTGTCGGGCTGCACTACGACGAATTTGCTGATCTCCTGCCGCTTGCCTTTGTCCAGCACGCGGAAGTCTTGCTGCTTGAGATTGCCGACGGCATGCCCGCCGCTGTCGCGCACCACCACGGGGACTTCCACCAGGTTCGACTGCACCGCGAAAGTCGCTGCCTGGCCGGTGGTGGTCATTTCCTCAATCCTCTGCGGTCCGGCAGGCAAGCTCGAAGCTGGGGGCACTGGGGAGGGCGTTGCCGCCGGTTCCGGCATAATTTCGAGCGCCTGGGCCATCGCCTTGGTGTCTGTCTCGCTGTATTGCGCCGGGGGGGTGGCCGGCGCCGGCGGCGCGGACTTCACCGTTCCTTCGGGCGTGCCCTCATCGTAATAGCCGGCGCGCGCCTGCACATCGAGGCCGTGGCCATTGCGCAATTTCACTTCGAGCTTGTGGAAGCCGCTCTTCGCGGGCGCGGCGTCAGGCGCGAAGCCCAAGACGTAGATGTATTTTGGCGTGGCGGCGAGTTGCCGGACGGCGCCGTCCAGATCGTTGGTGTCGCGAATGAACTTGCCGCCGGTGCCATCGCTGATTTCGCGTTGGAACCGCCACTGCCGGCTGATCGGGGTTCCGAGCATCCTTCCGTTGGCATCCACTCCCTCCGCTGTCAGACCGCGCGTATCCATGGTGTTGATCAACACACGCGACTGGATGGCATGATGGACAAGCGCCATGGTTGGCCCGTAAAGCCTTCCAGCGAGGTTGGGGACACCCGAGGATAGAAAGACAAAAGTTCGCTGTCCCGGCAGTACCGACATCCGGCTGACGATCCTGTCGCACATGTCGACAATATTCGAGGCGGCTATGTCAGGAGATGCACTGCCGATGCCCGTGGGAGTCGTCCACGGCCGCAGCTTCATTAATGCGTCTTTGATCTTTGCCTGGTCCGACGTGAAATCGACGTCGTACCGGCCGGTTGCGGTGAAAAATCCGACGCGATCCGCGGGCTGGAGGGTGTCCAGAAACTGGAGCGCGGCTTTGCGCGAGTAAGTGAGGTCTTCGGCCCTGTCCGGGCGGATGTTGATGTCGTCGAACATCAGGGCGACAAAATGTTCCGGCATCACCATCGGGGCGGCGTTCGGCGCTCCGTCAAGGCTGCGGTCCGCCGCCACCCGGCCGGACGTTTCCTCCAGCGAGAAGCTGGAAATGGGGCGCGGCTTTCCGTCCTCGAAGAGTTGGAAATCCTCGCGAGCAAGGGTACCAATCGCGTCACCCCTGACATTACGCACTACTACCGGCACCAACACCAGCTTGCTCTCGACTCGGAAAGCCGGCGTCGATGGCTGCGCCGGGACCGCAATCGCACCGAGCAGAAAGAGCAGCGCGAACATCAAACTACCCGCAAGCGGCTTTTTCATAAACCACCTCCGAATATCCTATCTCCCGGCGGAGTAGGCTGTGAGAGGGTCACACCCGACTGTACCGACGCTCTGATATTAGTTCGGGTTTCGCAGCGCGCAACGGCTCCTTGTGGCTATTACGCGAGCGCATTTCGGGGCTTTGGCGAGTTGCGGCCGGTCCACTCTTCGCACGCATCCCGGTCCCGCGGACCGGGTCCCGGTTTTTCGCGTTGCAGGGATTGGAGTTGCGAGGCCGTCGCCGGTCCCGGGACCGGTGGTTCCCGAGTGAAGACTCCAATTGAAGTATTAATGGCGATCGCGGTCGGGGGCGTAATACCCGGCTCGAGCTTCGACGGTGAACTTCCCTTTGGCGGCCAATTTCACTTTTAGCTGATGGAATTTCCCGTCCGCCTTGCCCGTGGGAACAAAGCTGAGCAGGTAGTAGCTCTCAGGCGTGGAGAGCTTGCGAAAGTTGACCACATAATCGTTGCCGGTCAGGTATTGGCCACCGGTGCCGTGGGCGAGCTGGTCGAGCACCTCCGGATTGGTAATCGGCGGCGCGCCGGGGGAGGGTTGGCTCACGATGGTGCGCGCAAGGCCGCCTACCACGCCGGTGTCCAGCGCGTTGATGACCACACTTGCGCCGGCGGCCTGATCGATCAGCTCCACGGGCTCGCTCGAACGGTCGTGCCCCACCCAGAAGCCCGGCGAAATCAGCAGCACTACGCGCCGGCCGGGAAGACCGGCCAGACGCTTCACAACGTTCTTCAGCACTTCCATCTGCTCGATTTGCGCCCGTGACACGCGGCAAAGCGGTGCGGGAGAGAGTTGCATGTGCGATAACGCCTCATGCAGCTTCGCGCGGTCATTGGTGAAATCCTGCGCGATGGCACAGGAGGTGGTGACGATCGCGATGCGATCGCCTGGTTTCATGGCGTCAATCTCTTTGGCGGCCGCGTCGCGCACTCTTCCCAGCGTCGGGACGTCACTAATCGCAACATCGTCGAAGACCAGCGCTACGAATCGCTCGGGAACGTCCATGGCCGGTGCTGTGGACGTGGCGCCCCCGTTAGTTCCGGGCAGCGAGCGATCGGGAGCGTTCAGGCCGCCCGGCTTGTCTACGGCAAAACCGGCAATTTCCACCGGCTTGCCGTTATCGAAAAGCTGGAAGTCCTCTTTCTTGAGGCCGTCCACCGCGTGGCCATCGCGATCGCGCACCACCGCCGGCACTTGAATCATGGTCACACCCGACTGAAATGTCGGGTTCGTTTGCTCCTGGGCGGCGCAGATCGCGATCACTGCAAATAGGCTGGCAAGTCGCAAAGCGCTATTTTACCTACTACCGCCCGGCGTTAGGGATTGGGCGGCTCGTCAATTTTCAGAAACTGATCGGCCTTGACATCTTTCAGCACTTGCCGGATTCCACTCGGCCACTGGATTTCGATGGAGGCAATTCGGGTCTCACCGCCCAAGCCAAAGTGCAGGCGTTTGTCGCTCGAGGACATAAAACCGACGCTGATGGCTACGTGATTGTAAAGCACCCGTCCCGATGCCGTAGTCACCTTCACCTTGGCGCCGATCGCGTCGCGGGCGCTTTTGTGGCCGGTCAGGCTCAGCATCAGCCAGTGATTGCCGGTATCCCCGCTATTCATGAGAATGCGCGGCTTGTCGTTGAGCGAGGTCACCACCAGGTCCATGGCGCCATCGTTGTTCAGATCGCCGAACGCGGAGCCGCGCTGGTAGCCGATCCGCAGAAAGTCGCTGCCCATATCGCTGGACACATCGGCGAAAGTTTTTCCGCCCTGGTTCTCGAACATGGTGTCATGCTGCGGCGACTTTTCGTTCATCTGGTCCACATCGCCATTGGCGGAGTAGATGTCCTTCCACCCGTCGTTGTTGTAGTCGATGAATCCGTTGCTCCAGCCGGCGAAGTGGAGGCTCATGGTCTGGACCCGCGAGGCGAACGCGAGTTGGAACAGGTTCCCATTGTTATGCAACAGCTGCCACACCTGACCCGCCAGATTGTTATAAAAGATGTCCACTTTGCCGTCGTTATCGTAGTCCTTGGCGTCCGACCCCATGGATGACCCCAAGTGGCCGGTATCGTTATAAGCGACGCCCAGTTCCAACCCCTTTTCCGCAAACGTCCCGTTTTTCTGGTTGATGAAGAGCGAATTGGGCTCGGTGTCATTGGCGATGAAGATGTCGGGCCAGCCGTCGTTGTTGAAGTCGGCGATGGAAATCCCCATGCCTTTGCCGGGCGACGCGCCCAGACCGGATTTGTCGGTGACGTCCTCGAATTTGCCATGCCCCAGATTGTGATAGAGGCGCGGGGGCACGCTCTTGTAGCGCCGCGGGTCGCAGTAGAATTCGCGGTCTCCCATGGTGCAGCGAATATCCGTCTGCGGCGTCCACACCGTGTAGTTGTCGACGATCAGGTCCAGCAGGCCATCGTTATCGTAATCGACCCAGGCGGCTACCACGCTGAGCGTATCGGGCGGCTTTCCGCCGATTCCCGACTGCGCCGTCACGTCCGTGAACGTGCCGTTGCCGTTGTTGTGGTAGAGCGTGTTGCGGCCGGCACTCGCAACGAAGAGATCCTCGTAGCCATCGTTATCGTAGTCGCCGACGGCGACGCCGAAATTGAAAGCCAGATCCTTGCCGGTCAGTCCCGCCTTGGCGGTAACGTCTTCAAACGTGCCATTGGGGCGCTGCTTCAGCAGGCAGTTGTAGTACGCCGGATTGGTCTTCTTCATTTGCGGAAACTGCGCGCCGTTGGTGAAGAAGATATCCAGCAGGCCATCGTTATCGAAATCGAAGATGGCCACGCCTCCGCACATGGGCTGCGGAAAATACTTCCGTTCGCCGGGGCTGTTATTGCTGATGTAAGAAATGTTGGACCGCGGAGCTATGTCGGTGAAATGGGGACGCCTGACGGTTTCGGCGGGCCTGCCGGAGAGCAGCGCGGCAAAGATCGATGCGCACAGAATTGAGGCGGCCAGGACAAGTGAAGCGGGTTTCAACTCTCCCTATTGTAAATGGTTCGCCAGGCCGGACCGCCAAGGCAGGCGGCTGGAGCGAGAGGCCGGGAGGGGACCACGAGACCCCGAAACGCGGAGGGCCCAGCGGAGGATCCGGACCACTCCCGTTCCGGGATCTCGAAGACCGCCCCCGGACTCAGCTCCCTAAAACCTTCCGGACGGCATCCAGCAGATCTTCGCCGCTGAACGGCTTCGCCAGCGTGACACGGGCGCCCAGGATGGCTGCGCTGCGAAGAAATGCACCGCCGAACGCTCCCGAAATTGCGATTACCGGAAGTTCGGGGTGGGTTTCGCGCAGGTGCATCATGGTATCCAGCCCCTCGCGATCGCGCATGACCAGATCGGTGATCACCAGGTCCAACGGCTCCCGCCCGGCAATCGAAAGCGCCACATTGCCGTCCTCGCCCACCAGCACTTCATATCCGGCGTCGCGCAGGACTTCGGCGGCAAACATCAGCACCTGCTGGTTATCGTCCACAAGCAGGATGCGCTTTCTTTTTTGGCGGTCCAGAATCGCGCGGACACTGCCGGCGAGACCGGACAACGTGAAGGGGATGCTGAGAACGTCTCCGCCGCCGGCTTTGGTTTCCTCGGAAGAAATAAAGAGCGCGGGGAGGCCGGGACGCGCCTGGCGCAGGCTGGCGGCCAATTCCGGGCCGCTGGAGCCGGACAAGTACAAATTTGCGATCAGCAACTCCAGGCTGTCTGCCAGACCGCTCGACAACTCCCCGGCCTCCTTGGCGGATTCCGCTTCCAGGACGGCGTAACCCGCATGCGCGAGGGCATCGCAGATGAAGCCGCGCAAATCGGGGTCGCCTTCCACCACCAGGATGCTCTCGCGGTTTCCGGCCGCGGCGGGGGATGGAGCGGTTTCCGTAAGGGGTAGGGCGCCGGCTTGCGCCGCAGGCAGGTAAATCCGGACGGTGGTGCCGCTGCCCTCGGCGCTCTCGACAGCCACGAAACCGCCGCTCTCGCGAACGACGTGTTGCACCATCGGCAGACCGAGACCGGAGCCCGATCCTGGGGCTTTGGTGGAGTAAAACGGCTCGAATATGCGCCGGCGCGTGGGTTCGTCCATTCCGGCGCCGCTGTCTTTTACGCTTAATAAAACGTACTCCCCACGGGGCAGGAAAGCGTGCGGCGAATTGGGCTCGGCTGCAACGGCGGCGGTTTCGACCTGGAGCGTTCCACCTCCGGGCATGGCGTCGCGGGAATTCATCACGAGGTTCAGAAGAACCTGGGGAATCACGCAGGGATCGGCGATGACGGCAGGAAGATCGGGGGCCAGGAGTGCGGAAATTGTGATATTGGAAGGCAGCAACTGGCGCACGAGCGTGACCAACTCGGAGACGCAGAGATTGGCGTCTAAGCAGCGGGGGTCGAGAGGAATGGCGCGCCCGGCGGTCATCAGGGCGTGCGCCAGGGTGGCGGCGCGTTGACCGGCGGAACGTACGGCCGCGACACACTGCCGCGCCTTTTCCGGAAGCTCGCAGGTAGCAGCGAGGATCTCGTTGTAGCCGTTGATCACCGTCAACAGATTATTCAGATCGTGGATGATGCCGGCCGAAAGGTATCTGGCGGGCTCGGTTTCGCGATCCTGTTCCTGGGAGTTTGAAAGTTTCGACATTTCAGCAATCGATTTGAGGGGGCGGCGAACGCCAAACAACTGCGAACCCCCTTGCGCCCCGAGTTGTTCAGCCCGAAAACTATTGTGGGGGTAAGCGTGAGCAATGACTACCCGTATTATTTCGCCGTCCGCGGGTTTGGTACGGCCATTTCGCAGCGCGAACTCCGTAAAATTACGGATAGCGGCTGCGGTTGTAACAGGTTTAACTCTCAATATGGCGGAGACCGGAGGGTCTCAACTCAAACGGAAGGGAGACCGTCGCTATCGCCTTGTCATCGCGGACGACCATCCGGAGATGCGGCGCGAAGTGGGCGAACTTCTCAATCGCGAGTTTGACGTGGCGCGCGCGGTCGGAGATGGCGCCGCGCTCATTGCTGCCGCGATGGAATTGAAACCGGACGCCGTCATCTCCGACATTCAGATGCCGGGATTAGACGGCATCGAAGCCGGCAGCCGGGTACTGGGACGCGGCTGGTGCGAAGCAATCGTGGTTCTTTCGATGTATCCCGACCGTCACCTGGTGGAAACCGCCATGCAAGCCGGAATTCTGGGCTACGTCCTGAAGTTGGATGCCAGCGAGGAACTGATTCCCGCGGTTTTTGCCGCATTGCGAGGGGAACACTACCTTTCGACCGGGGTTCGCCGCCACAAGAGTAAACTCGAGCGTAAGGACCAATGACTCCGCTTGCGGCGTCTGGTATAGTTGGCCGTAATCGGTCGGTTATGCCGAGAATCAGAGTGCTCCTTGCCGATGACCATACGCTGGTAGCGGAAGGTCTGAGATCTTTGCTCAAGGATTCGTTCGACCTGGTTGGCGTAGCGCACGACGGCCGTGCTTTGCTGGAAATGGCCGCCAAGCTTCGGCCGGACGTGATCGTTACCGACATTTCCATGCCGCTGCTCAACGGACTGGACGCGGTCCGGCAGATTCGCGCGGAACGGCCGGAGACGCGGATCATTATCCTGACCATGCATCGCGACACGCACCTGGCGGCATCGGCATTCCGGGCGGGGGTTTCCGGGTACCTTTTGAAAGTTTCTCCGGGAGAAGAATTGGTAAACGCCATCCGGGAAGTCGCGAACGGGCGCTCCTACGTGACTACCTTGCTGGCGAAAGACCTCATCAACCTGCTGATGGACGCGGGCGCCGCGCAAGAGAGCCAATCGCCGCTCACTCCGCGCCAGCGTGAGGTTCTGCAATTGATCGCCGAGGGCCGGACAATGAAGGAAGTGGCGACCGTCCTGAATATTTCGCCGAGGACGGCGGAGTCGCACAAATACGACATCATGCAGGCGCTCAGCGTAAAGACCACCGCCGAGCTGGTCCAATGCGCGGTGCGCATGAAACTGGTCGGCGAATGATCGAGCGCGCATTGGGCGCGGATGCGCGGGCCCACGGGCGAAATCTCATCCTTTTGCTCACGCTGGGTTCGATAGCCATGGCGGGCGCCGTGTGGTGGTATTACCACCGGCAGTTGACCGCGATGGAAGACCAGGTCATCCAGGAACTGCGGGCGGTGAGCGACAACAAGACCAAGCAGATCGCCACGTGGCGCGCGGAACGCGTGGGGGATGGCGAGGTTCTGCTGTCGGCGCCGGTCATCAGCATAGCGACGAAGATTCTGGCCGGCGGCGGGTCCCCGCAAGATACCGCCGACCTGGCCGAAGGCCTTCAGCGCTTTCAGGATGCGTTTCACTACCGCGGCGAAGTGCTGGCGGACATGGAAGGGCGCGTTCGAATGGCTATCGGCGAGCCGGCGACTGATGCCGGCCGCTTGCGGGACCTGGCGCATGAGGCGATCGCCGCAGGGGACGCCCGGCTTTCGGACTTGCGCCCCGATCCGCTGAGTGGACGCCCTTTGATGGCGCTGGTAGTGCCGGTGGCGCAGAAAGGCGCCATGATTCTCGATATCGACCCGGAGCGCTTTCTTTACCCTTACCTTCGGGATTGGTCCGGGCGCAGCCAATCGGCCGAGACGCTGCTCATGCGTCGCGACGGGGAATATGCAGTGTATCTGAACCATCTGCGGCATCGTCCGGAAGGTCCGCTACAATTTCGGCGGGACATGACCGGCCTGGGATTGCCGCCCGATTCCACCTTGGAAACAGCGCGGGTTTTCCGGGGTAAGGATTATCACGGCGCACCCGTAATCGCGCTTCTCCGGCACGTTCCCGATTCGCCGTGGTTTGTCACGGTCAAGATCGATTCCGCCGAGGCAGACGAACCGGAGCGGCGGTTGGGCTGGGAAATGGCCATCATTACAGGCTTGATCGGGCTGGTAAACCTTACCGGAGCGGCGGTGATTCTCCGCGGCCGGAATGCCCGAATCCAGGAGGAGAAAACGGCCTGGTTCTATGCGGCCGCCAATGACACTCCGGCCTATATCTGGATGGCCGATCCCACGCTGGAGAACTCGTTTATCAACGCGCCTCTGGCCAAATTCCTGGGGACCTCCAAAACGCAACTTCGCGACACCTGGGCGGAGGCGATCCATCCGGAAGACGCCGCGCGCTCCCGCACGACGTTTCGCGCGCACATGAAAGCGCAGGAAGGCTACACGCACGAGTACCGGATCAAGCGCTTCGACGGGGAATACCGGACGGTAGTAAGCAAAGCGGTGCCGCGCCACTCCCCGGAAGGCGCTTTTCTCGGGTTTGCCGGTTCCATTCTGGATGTCACCGGCCGCCGGATGGCCGAACGAAAATTGCGGGAAGCCAATGAAAGCCTGCAAAAACTGAGCTCCCGGCTGATCGGCGCGCAGGAGGAGGAGCGGAAGCGGCTGGCGCGCGAACTTCATGACGATCTCAGCCAGCAGATCGCGGCGCTCAGTCTGGCTACCGGCCGGTTGAAGCGCGAAATACCGGAACATTGTGGCGAGGCGCGAATGCAGGCGGATGCGATCCATGCCGAGCTGGTAAAACTGGCGGAAGACGTGCGGCGTATCTCCCACGAACTGCACCCGGCGGTGCTGCAATATTCGGGACTGGCGGCGGCGCTGCGCTCGTATTGCGAGGAATTCGGAGCATCGAACAGTCTGGAGATCGCCCTGGAGATCGACGGGGCGTTCGAAGACCTGACGCCGGATGTAGCGCTGTGCTTTTTCCGCGTAACTCAGGAAGCCCTGCGGAACGTGGTGAAGCACGCCCGGGTGTCCAGTGCATCGGTCACCCTGCGGCGCGCGGAGGGCGCCTTGCATCTGATGATTTCCGACCGCGGAGCGGGCATGGATGCCGGCGCGGCCGGCGGCAAGGCCGGCCTGGGACTATTGAACATTCGCGAGCGCGCGCGGCTGGTGGGAGGGAAGGCGGAAATCCGCAGCGCCCCGGGAGAAGGCACAACCGTCACGGTGGAAGTGCCGGAGGTGCAATCCGCCGCCGCATCACGCGCGTGACCTACACCCGGTAGGTATCCGGCCGCCAGTTTTTCACCGCGCGCTTGATGGCGTCGGGAGTGAGATTCTCTTCGGCAGCCTGGCGCGCAAGGCCGACAAACTCGCCGTCGGAGGCGAACCTCACCGCAATGATCTGTTTCGGCGTCAAGCGCGGATCGAGAAGCTTCCCCGTCATCACGAAATGGCGCAGATTCTCCTCGGCGCGAATGGCGCGATCCTGGGCCATCAGGGCGAACGTCCGGGCGAGCCCGGCCTCGAGGAACAGGCATGCCGTCAGCACCACAATCAGCGAGGCGCTGTAGATGCGCTGGTGGTCTCCCCAGGAAAGCACGAGGTTCACGACGCTCCCGATAAATGTGAGGAGCACGATGGGCAGCAGCACTTTGTGAAACGGGGTGGAGAGTCGTATGTGATTGGAATAATTCTGTTCGGGCATTGACACATCTCCTTTCTGTATAGTTTACGGCTGGCGAGGCTGGAGCAATGCGAGAATAGGTCATGGCTTCTCCTCCGAGCGCTTTGGATGCCCGCACTCAGACATTTCCCTCGCTGACAGCCGCGCAGATCGATCGCATACGGCCCTGCGGAACGGTTCGCCGGGTGGATCGCGGTGAGATTCTTTTTCAACCCAACCAGACCGACATTTCGTTCTTTGTGCTGCTGAGCGGCGCCATGGAGATCGTCCAGCCGGATTTCGACGGCGGCGAACGCACCGTAGCGACCCACGGTCCAGGTCATTTCACCGGGGAACTGACCATGATCACGGGCCGGCGATGCCTGGTGCTGGGGCGCGTCACCGAACCCGGCGAGTTTCTCGAACTGAGCGGCGAAGCTCTGCGGTCCCTGGTGGCACGGGATGCGGAACTGAGCGAGATCCTGATGCGCGCCTTCATTCTGAGACGGCTCACGCTGGTGAACCTCGGCCTCGGCAACGTGATTCTGCTGGGGTCGCGCCACTCCGCCGGCACCCTGAATTTGCGCGAATTCCTGAGCCGGAACGGGCATCCGTATACTTATATCGATCTCGATACGGACAGCGATTCACAGGCGCTGCTCGACCGGTTCCATGTAAAGCTTTCGGAAGTGCCGGTCGTGATCTGCAACACCCGCGGCGTGCTTCGCAATCCGTCGATCCAGCAACTGGCGGGATGCCTCGGGTTCAACAGCACCATCGACAAGTCGCAGGTGCGCGATTTGATCATTGTGGGAGCGGGACCGGCGGGTTTGGCAGCGGCGGTTTATGCGGCCTCCGAGGGACTGAACGTGCTGGTCATCGAAACCACGGCTCCCGGCGGACAAGCCGGATCGAGCTCCAAAATCGAGAACTACCTGGGATTTCCGACCGGTGTTTCGGGCATGGAACTGGCGGCGCGCGCCACCACGCAGGCGCAGAAGTTCGGCGCCAACATGATGATCGCGCGCTCGGTGGTCCGCCTCAATTGCGACCGCGAGCCGTACAAAGTCTTCCTCGACGGCGACGATTCGTTGGCCGCGCACGCAATTGTCATCGCCACCGGCGCACAGTATAAGAAGTTACAACTCGACAACCTGACCCGATTCGAAGGCAAGGGGATTTATTACGGCGCGACGTACATCGAATCGCAGCTCTGCGGAGGCGTCGAAGTGGCCGTGGTGGGGGGTGGGAATTCCGCCGGACAGGCCGCGGTTTTTCTCTCGCAGAACGCGAGCAAGGTACACATGCTGGTGCGTTCGGGGGAACTGACGGACACCATGTCCCGGTATCTCATCCAGCGGCTGACGGAGAATCCGAAAATCGACCTGCATTGGAATACCGAAATCACCGCGCTCGAAGGAGACGAGTGCCTGGAGCGGGTGACGTGGCGGAACAAGAAAAGCGGCGAATGCGAGACGCGCGACGTGGGCCACATCTTCGTGATGACGGGAGCATCGCCGCGCACCGACTGGCTGCGAGGATGCGTGGCTCTGGACGATCGAGGATTTATCCTGACGGGCCGCGACCTCGAAGCCGCAACACTGCCGGACGGGATGCGCTGGCCGCTCAAGCGAGGACCGTACATGCTGGAAACCAGCCTGCCACGGGTGTTCGCGGTCGGCGACGTGCGCGCCAATAACGTGAAGCGCGTGGCATCGGCGGTGGGAGAAGGGGCGATCAGCATTTCGCTGGTGCATCGCGCGCTGGGGGAGTTATAGGCCATGAATCGGCGCGATTTCCTGCGGACAGGAATGGCGGCGGCGGGCGCGGGAAGGCTTTTGGCGCAGAGCCCGGGCGGCGCCGGATGGCGCACGTTCGAATTGACCACCCGGGTGGAAGTGCTGAAACCCTCGGGGGCGACACGAGTGTGGGTTCCCGGCGCGCTGGCCGCCGCCGCGCCCTTCCAGAAGACGCTTTCGAACCAGTTCACATGCGAGGGCGGTACGGCAAAGATGGTGGAGAGCAAGGCGGACGGGCTGGGGATCGTCACGGCGGAATTTCCGGCCGGCGTCAGGCCGCTGCTCACCGTCGTGAGCCGCGTGGAGACCAGGGATTACGCCGTCAACCTCTCGACGCCGGCCGCCGGCGCCCGGCCCGGTTCCGCGGAGTTGGCATATTACCTCCGCGCGACCAAGTACCTGCCGACGGATGGAATTGTGAAAGAAACGGCCCACGAGATCACGAAGCAGGCGGCGACCGATGGCGAAAAAGCCCGCGCGATCTACGAGTGGATCGTGGAGAACACGCAGCGCAATCCGAAAACACGCGGCTGCGGAACCGGCGACATCCGGTTCATGCTGGAATCGAAGGATCTCGCCGGGAAATGCGCCGACTTGAACGCGCTTTTCGTCGGCCTGGCGCGTGCCGCCGGAGTTCCCGCGCGCGATGTGTACGGCATTCGCACGGCGAAATCGCAGCTGGGGTATAAGAGCCTGGGCGCGTCGTCGGAGAATGTGACCAAGGCGCAGCACTGCCGGGCGGAGGTTTACCTCGCCGAATGTGGCTGGGTGCCCGTGGATCCGGCGGATGTACGAAAGGTAATGCTGGAAGAGCCGCCCGGCGGCCGCGGTTTCGACGACGCGCTGGTACGAGGCGCACGCGCGCGTTTGTTCGGCGCGTGGGAGATGAACTGGATGGCGTACAACTTCGCGCACGATGTGGCCCTACCGGGGTCGAGCGGGCGGACCGTGCCGTTTTTGATGTACCCACAGGCGGAGACAGCCGAGGGACGCATCGACAGCCTGGATGCGGATGCGTTCCGGTACGAAATCACGTCGCAAGAGATCGCCGGGTGACGGAATACGACCGGATTCCTTACCCCACCGCACCACAACCGCAGACGCATCCCGACCGGCTGGCGGCCGTCGGCAAGCTCTTCGGAATGGAGCCGGCGCCGGTGGAACGGTGCCGCGTGCTCGAAATCGCGTGCGGCGACGGTGGAAACCTGGTGCCGATGGCCTGCAATCTCCCCGGCAGCCGTTTCGTGGGCGTGGATCTCGCCGCGAGTGCGATTGCCGCGGCGCGGGAGATGGCCGACGACCTCGAACTGAAGAACGTTGAACTGCACGCGTGCGATCTGCGCGAGATCGGTTCCGGCTGGGGCGAGTTCGACTACATCGTGGCGCACGGCTTGTACTCGTGGGTACCAGCGGATGTTCGCGAGAGCCTGCTGACGGTGTGCCGCGAGCGTCTGGCCGGCGAAGGAATCGCATTGGTCAGCTACAACGCTTATCCGGGGGGATATGCGCGGCAAATGCTGCGCGAAATGATGTTGTACCTTGTGCGCGATGTGGCGGACGGGAGAGAGAAGGCCGGCCGGGCGCGCGAGTTTCTGCAAACGCTGTGCGACTCGAGCCTGAGTGCGGTTTCCGAAGAAGCGAAACTGCTGCTCGATCGTGAGGATGGCGCGCTCTACCACGACGAACTGGCCGCCTGCAACGATCGCTTCTACTTCCACGAATTCGCCGCGGCAGCCTGCCGGCACGGCCTGCAGTACCTGGGCGAAGCCGAACCGCACCAGATGTTCGACCCCAACCGTAATCTGCCGGGAGACATCATCGAGCGCGAGCAGTACATGGACTTTCTGAAAGGACGGCGATTCCGGCAGACGCTTCTTTGCCGCGCGGAAAGAGGTTTGCGGCGAGAAACTTCGGCGGGACAAATGGCGGGGTTTCGGTTCTCCGCGAGCGCGCAGGGAGTCCGCATGGGGACGGGCAACGAAGCGGCGGCCGCGGTGGCGATGGCGCTGGGGGAAGTTTACCCGCTGCCGCTGGCCTTCGAGGATCTCGTGCCTTATGCCGGCAGCGGCGGGACGCTCGCTGCGATTCTCTACAGCATGACGATGGCCGGCTTCGTGGATTTGCACGTGTACGATTTCCCGTGCGAGGAGGGCGTCACCGAGCATCCGCGCGCCACCCGGCTGGCGCGCTATCAGGCAACGCGCTCGCATGAAGCGACGAGCGTGTGCCATATCAATGTGGAACTCGACGAACCCGGCCGGCGGCTGGTGATACTGCTCGATGGGACGCGCACGCACGAGGATCTGGCGGCGGCCTTGGGACTCGATTTTGAGGAGCTTCAGTCCCGCCTGGAGTGGCTGGCGTCGCGCGGTCTGCTCGAAGCTTAGCGGATTACCCGGCGCAGTCCTCCGCCTTGTGTGGCGCGAAGTGAGGTTTCGGCTGACGCGCGTAGGGACGTTCGCAGTCAGGTCTTTTTGCGCCAGGATGCGGGCCGATGTTCGAAAGTTTGGCCAATTTCTGTACGGTCGCGGAACGGGGCTCAAGAGAGTATCTGGCCTCCGACGGTTGGTAGCATAGATTTAGCTCGGCATCCGTCGTGATTACTGAAGCCGCAATGATCCTTGGAGATACCCGCGTGAAATTCAGAGCATTTGTGGCCTTGCTGTCCGTTTCGGTTATCGCGTCCCACCTGTCGGGGCAATCCGGCCCGAGGGTTCCATCCGAGCGGCGCGTCGATTCGGGCCTTTATAGATGGAGGAATGTTGCGATCGTGGGCGGCGGCTATGTTCCGGCGATCTTCTTTCATCCTGAAAAGCGGGGTCTGGCGTTCGCGCGTACCGATATCGGGGGCGCCTACCGGCGCGATCCGGCAACGAACCTCTGGGTGCCGCTCATGGACTGGGTCAATCCCTCACCGAACTGGTGGTATGGGAGCCCGGAAGCGATCGGCGTGGATCCGAAGGATCCGAATCGAGTTTACCTCGCGGTGGGGTATTATGCTTCTCCCGTCACCGGGAGTATCAACTGGGACGGCAACGGAGCCATGATGGTGTCATCCGATGGCGGGAAGACCTTCGCGACGGTTCCTCTGCCGTTCAAGAACGGCTCGAACGACATCGGGCGCGGCGGCGGCGAGCGCATCGCCGTGGACCCGAGTCACGGCTCGGACATATACTTCGGAACGCGGAATGCGGGTGTATACCTATCGACGGATTACGGCGCGAACTGGCAGCCCATGTCAGGATTCCCGACCTCGGCGACGATTAGCAATACCAGCCGATCCAGCGACGCAGGCGTGGTGGTGGTTATTCCGTATGTGGTGAATGGCTCGACGGCCGCGGTATATGCGGGCGTTTCGGCAACCGGTGCCGGCTCCGACGCCATGGGTTTGTATGTCACGACTGAGCCTGGCAATCTCGGCGCCGCCTGGACGGCGGTGAGCGGACAGCCGACCGGGATGCTCGTCCAGCACGTTGTTGTGGGGCCGAACAAGAAGCTGTACATCGATTACACGGATCGTGAAGGTCCAGTCGGAATCAGCAGTAGCCAGCTTTGGGAGTTTACGCCGGGGTCCAGCTACAGATCGGGGCAATGGCGAGAGGTTACATTGCCGGGCGGACCGATCGGTGGCCTAGCATTGTCGCAGAGCCGGAGCGGACTGATGTTGGTTTCGACAGTGGACCGCTCGTCTCCATCGGATACGCGCTGGATCTCGGGCGACTACGGCAAGAACTGGCACGAAGTGGGCGTAAATGGGGCGTCGTATGACAGCAGCAGATCGCCTTTCGTCGACAACGGCTCGCAGAACTGGGAAAGCGGGATCGCGATTGATCCATTCAACGCGGCGCATGCGATCTACGGCACAGGCGGTACGGTATACGAGACATACAACCTGACCGAGGGTTTGAAGGGCGGCATCGTGAAGTGGTCGACCAAGGGCGCGCTCGGAATCGAAGAAACCTCAATCGTCACCCTCGTGGCTCCTCCGTCGGGCAGAACTTTGCTCGTCGCCGGTTTGGGCGACTGGGGCGGATTTGCGTTTACGGATTTGACGAATTCCCCCTCCCAGGGAAATTTCAAATCGTTAAGCCCTGCCCTTCCCTCGGGCCTGGATTTCGTGCAAAACAAGCCAACTACAATCGTCGCCTCGATCGCGCAGGGTTGGAAAGCATATTCCGGCCCGATGGCCCAGATCTCGACCGATGGCGGCATGACGTGGGCCGGCTTTGCGGGCAGCGTGAACACCCAGGGGCGCGGAACGATTGCGGCTTCGGCGGATGGCAGTTCGTTCGTTTGGGCTCCGGGCGACACTGGCGTTCAGCATAGGAGTAATGGCAGCTGGTCTCCTTCCTTAGGCATTCCAGGTCAGGCGCAGATAGCAAGCGATCGCATCATGGCCGGCGTCTTTTACGGGTTCAGCGGAGGCACACTCTACATCAGCACCAACGGTGGCAGGAGCTTTTCGGCCGCCCAATCCGGCCTTCCCGCCGATGGTCGGCTGTATGTACGCCCGGGCGTCTCGCCTGACGTATGGCTCGCATCGCCTGGGACGGGCATCTACCACAACACGAGCCGCGCGGCCAACATCGAGCTCACGAAATTAGACAGCGCAAGCGGCGCCACTGTACTTGCGTTCGGCGCCCCACCGAGTGGCTCGACGGCGCCGACCATCTTTCTTTGGGGCAACATCAACGACAGCCCTCTCCAGCTATTCCGATCGACCGACAATGGTGCGACCTTCACCCGCATTAATGATGACTTGCATCAGTGGCCCGTCGGCGTGAAGGTGATGGCTGGCGACATGCGCCGGTTCGGCGTTGTGTACATCGGCACAAACGGAAGAGGCATCATCGTAGGCAGCCCGGTCACGGTAGGTGCCCCCTTATCGGCTGCGCCGCGGTTGCGGATCCTGCCGTAGATCGCCGGACATTCCGAGTTCGAGCGAACGAACTGTGCGAGAGTACGGATGTCTTTTCGAGATGATGACGGCCAGACACCGCTCGTTGCGGCTTCAGCTTGGTGTGGTCGAGCCGCAGCACTTGAGCCGTGCGAAAGACGCCGTGTTGCCGACCCATCGCGGCAGCCAATGCCCAGAGTGTTTCCGGAAGCGGCTTACGGCCGGACTGTGAACTCCGCCATTCCTCAAAGCACTGCTGCGCTTCCCGCATCTCTGCCGGTATCTCGTACTGCACGCGCTGACGCATGGTCGGCCCTCCTCGCCTTTGTATGGCGTACCGACGTTATCAGCTATTTACCAGCGAATTCGTGCACCTCTACCGAAAGCTCTCGAAGCTTAGCGGATTACCCGGCGCAGTCCTCCGCCTTGCGTGGCGCGAATCATCTTGCCCCACAATGCGGCGGAAAGATCCTCTGCGTCGTCGGGATCGACGGGAACCACCGCGATATGCAAGCCGGCCATCTCGTCCGTGGAAGACGGTCCCCAAACCACACGCCGGGGAGGGTGCGACGGATTGCGCGGATTGCCGGCCGAGTTGTCGTAAGTGAATTCCATGACCACGTCGGTGCCGGCTGGAAGGCGGACAGGCGCCGCATACGTGTACTGCTGCTGCCAGTTGAAGTTCCAGTCGGGAATGTGAAGGAGCGTGCGGCGAGTACCGTCGGGCAGGAGCGCATACCCGTACATGTCCTTGCAGATATAGTGGGCATGCGGATTGATCCCGATGGCGTCTACGTCTACCGGAAGCGTGAAATGGTCCGTGACTTTGTAAGCTCGGTCGCCCGCCGGAATGTCGATGCGGCTCGAGCCCAGCGGGATGTCCATGGCGTGGCGCGCGGATTTGCGATTGGTGAAGTAGAGTGCGAGGCTGGTGCGATCGAATAGAGCGCGCCCATTGGGATGGTAGTGGACCTGGAGAACGAGATCCGCGTGCGCATGCAGGAGTTCCGGCATATCGGACGGCGCCTGATAGGGAAGAGAGCCGGGAGTCCAGCCGGAAAGTCCGCGGGCAGGCAGAAATCCCGGCGTGCCGAAGCAGTCGTATCCCGAGCCGGTATCGCGCCTGCGGGCGGTGCCGCTGATGTCTTCGAAGAGAATGGCGTGATGGACCACCTGGGGATTTCCCGGCCGCATATCGACGGCGCGGATCCAGTGATCCTGCGCGATATTGACGGGGACCACGAAACAGCGATAGAGGTCGTTGCCATCCGCCGGCACGGGAAAATCGACGGCCATTTTGGCTTCCAGATCGGGCTTGCCGAGTTGCCAGCCATCGGGAAAATGCGGCGGAGCAGGCGCGGTGGAAAGGTTTCCCGCGGGCGCGCCCGCGGCGGCCCATTTGGCGAGCGCGGCGATCTCGGCGTCGCTCAGGCGGCGCTCATTGCGAAAACGCGGTTCGGAGGGCAGCCAGGGAGGCATCACGCGCTTGCCGGTGATGGTGGCGATTAACGGCGCGCGCTTGGCGGCATCGTTGTAGGTCAGCAGGCTGAATGGCGCGACACCTCCGGGGCGATGGCAGGCGGCGCACTGCCGGTACAGGATCGGCGCCACGTCGTGCGCGAATGTGGGCGCGCCGGAAACGGCGGCGAAGAAGGCGGCCAGGAACGACGCCAATGGCACGCTCTTATTATCCGCCACCGCCCGGCGTTCACTCTACCGGTCGTTCCGGTAAATCCGTCCGTGCTTCATCACGAAGACGACTTTCCGCACGTTGGTGATGTCATCGAGCGGATTCCCGTCCGTGGCCACCAGATCCGCTTCCATTCCCGGCGCGAGAGAGCCGATCCGATCCCCGAGGCCCAACGATTCCGCCGCCATCGACGTGCCGCTGATGAGCGCGTTCATGGGGGTGTCGCCGCCGTCTTTCACACGGTAAATAAATTCCTCGGCGTTGCGCCCGTGAGCTCCGGCGACGGCGTCGGTGCCCAGGATGATTTTCAAGCCCAGTTTACGGGCGCGTTTGTAGACATCGGCCACCAGCGGGAGGCCCTTCTCCATGTAAATGAAGCCCTCTTCGTTGTAATTGCCGATCCCAAGAAACTTCTCCTTGTTATCGAGGTAGTTGTGCAGCACCAGAAAGTTCGGATCGAAGTAGACCCCGTGGTCCTTCATTAATTGCAACGTGGCGTTGTCCAGAAACGTGCCGTGTTCGATGGATGTGCAGCCCGCCATCACCGCGGCCCGGGCGCCATCCGAGGCGTGGGCGTGCACGATCGTCCGCAGCCCCTGCGCCTTCGCCTCGCCGCACGCGGCATTGATCTGGTCGACGGTTGCCGTCATTTTGCCGCCATCGCGAATGCTCGCGGTGGCGAATAGTTTCACCAGGTCCGCGCCCTCGGCCTTGTATTGGTCCACCAAGGCGCGGATGTGTTCGGGGGTGCCGGAATTCTCGGTGATCTGGTGCAGCGACGTCAGGATTCGCGGACCCGGAATGGTCCCGGCCGCGATCATGTCGCGCAGATCCTTGTCTTGCGGCGCACCCGGGCATTGGATGGTGGTGAAGCCACCCATCAAAGTTGCCCAGGCGTTGCCTTCGGCATAGAGCGTTGCCTGCGCCGGAGTGGTCTTGCCTCCACGACCGGGCCCCTGCTCCAAACGGGCATCTTTGTTGAAGTACCAGGTGATGTGAACGTGGGTGTCGATCCAGCCGGGCATCACGGTCATGCCGCTCAGGTCCACGGTGGGCTTCTGTCTGGCGGGACCAATACCGGTGATCTTGCCGGCCTCGATCACAATCTCCCGATTCTTCAGGACGCGGCCTTTGCCGTCGATCAGCGTGCCGGTCTTGATGACGATGGGCTGGGCTACGGCAAGCATGGCAAACAGGGGAAAAGCAACGCAGTGGCGAAACATGGCATTTTCTCGTTGAACCAGCTTATCGCGTCCGGAACACGAAGGCGTAACACTTTTCGCTCCGGCAGCGGCTTAGAATAGTAGAATCCATGCGCCTCACCTGCCAACTTGCCGCCGCAGTCTGCCTGCTGGTTCTTTCGGCCGGCTGCTCCATCAAGAAGATGGCCGTGAACAAGGTTGGGGACATGCTCTCGTCCAGCGGCAGCACGTTCGAAAGCGACGAAGATCCGGACCTGGTGGCCGCGGCGATTCCATTCGGACTGAAGCTCTACGAGGGCCTGTTGGCGGAGTCGCCCAGGCATACCGGCCTTCTGCTCGCCGCGGCGTCGGGATTCACGGAGTATTCCTACGCATTTGTCGATTTGCCGTCGGAGCAGGTCAAGGAAGAGAGCGTCGACAAGGCGAACGACATGGAAGAGCGGGCTCGCAAGTTATATCTGAGGGCTCACGGCTACGCCGTCCGAGGGCTAGAAGTGAAATACCCCGGTTTCGGCGCCGCTCTAGACAACGACGCCGAGGCCGCCCTGAAGCGCGCCCGAAAGACCGACGTCCCCTTCCTCTATTGGACGGCGGCCTCGCTGGGGCTGGCCATCTCGACGTCCAAAGGCAACCCCGAGATGATCGGCCAGTTGCCACTGGTGGAAATGATCGTGAACCGGATCGTGGAACTCGACGAGACATTCGGTAACGGCGCGGTCCCGGAATTTCAAATCACCCTCGAAGGCGCCAAGAGCGGCACCAAGCTGGAAGACATGGAAGCCGCCATGCGCAAGCACTTCGACCGCGCCATCGAAATCTCCAAGGGCAAGCGCGCCGGCACTTACGTTTCCTTTGCCGAGAATGCCGACGAGCCGGCGCAAAACGCCGCCGAGTTCAAGTCGATGCTCGAAAAAGCGCTGGCCCTCGACGTGGATGCCGATCCCGCCACGCGCCTCGCCAATGTCATCGCGCAGCGGCGCGCTCGCTGGCTCCTGGCGCACGAGAACGACCTGTTCGTAGAAGCCGCACCGAAAGGACAAGACGAATGAAATCGGGGATCGTATCCTCTGCGATGCTGCTCTGCGGCCTGGCAATGGGCGCGCACGCCCAGACCATCGAAATCAAGATGGCCACACTCGCGCCCAAGGATTCGCCGTGGTGCGATGTACTCGTTCGCATGGGCGAGCGCTGGAAAAACATCAGCCACGGCAACGTCAAGCTTACGCTGTACGCCGGCGGCGTGATGGGCGACGAGCCCGACACCGTCAACAAACTCCGCGTGAAGCTCATCCAGGCGGTGGCGCTCACCGGCGCCGGAATGGGCGAAATCGAAAAAGGCGTCGCCGCGCTGCAAATCCCCATGATGTTCGACTCTTATGACGAGTTGGATTACGTGCGCGACCGCATGGCGCCGCAACTCGAAAAACGGATCGAAGCGAACGGCTACATCGTGCTCAATTGGGGCGACGCGGGCTGGGTCTATTTCTTCGCCGACAAGCCCATGCCGCGCCTCGACGATTTGCGGAAAATGAAGATGTTCAGCTGGGCCGGTTCCAACGATGAGCTCGAACAGTGGAAGGCCAATGGATTTCACCCTGTGGCGCTCGCCGCTACCGATATCCAGATGGGACTCAAGACTGGCCTGATCGATGTTATTCCTACCACCCCTTTGTATGCTCTGTGGAACCAGTGCTTCACGCTCGCGAAGTACATGACCGACATCAAATGGGCGCCGCTGGTGGGCGCCACGCTGGTCTCGAAGGCGGTATGGGAGAAGATTCCCGAGGCGCAGCGCGGTCCCATGCTGCAAGCCGCGCGCGACTCCGGCCAGCAATTGCGCAGCGGTATCCGCGAGATGGGCGATAAGGCCATCGGCGTGATGACCGGCGGACTTCCGGGCAAGAAGATGGACAAGCTCGCCATTATTCACGCCGACGATGCCACGGTGGCCGATTGGCGCCGGCAGACCGAAGCCGCGTACCCAGCCATGCGCGGCAAAATCATCCCCGCCGATCTGTTCGACGAAGCTCGGCGGCTGCACGAGGAATATCGCGCCAAAAAGGGCGCGCATCAGTGACGCTGGCGCGCGCCTTCCGCGCCACCGAAAACGGCGTCGCGATCGCGGCCATGTCTTTGATGGCGCTTTTGCCCGTGGCCGAGTTGACCGCGCGCAACATCGGCCTCAGCGGAGTTCCGGGTTCGACCGTTTTCGTTCAGCACCTGACTCTTTGGGTGGCGTTTCTGGGCGCCGCCCTTGCGGCGGCTTCGGACCGGTTGTTAGCTCTCTCGGCCAACACATTCCTGCCGGAAAAATGGGCCGCGCCGGTTCGCGTGGCCACTTCCGGCATCACCGCCGCGATCGCGGCCGGCCTGGCTTGGGCCAGCTATCAGTTTGTGCTCTCACAAAAGGAAGGCGGCGAGATCCTGGCCCTGGGAATCGCCAAGTGGGTGGCGCAGATTGTGATGCCTTATGGCTTCGTGATGATCGCCCTGCGAGCCGTCTGGAGTGCCGGACCGCGCATTGCTCCCCGCGCGATTGCGGCGCTGTTCCTGCTGGTTCCCCTGGCGCTGTATTTCGCGCCGCAGCCTCAGGGTTCGACGCTCCTGTGGACCGGCATCCCGGTAATTCTCGCTTCCGCTGTCCTGGGCCTGCCGATTTTCGCCACTCTGGGCGGTATCGCGCTGCTGCTCTTCTGGAACGCGGGATTGCCGGTGGCGTCTGTGCCGGTAGAAACCTACCGCCTGGTCGCCTCGCCGGTGCTGCCGTCGTTGCCGCTCTTCACGCTCGCCGGTTATCTGCTGGTCGAAGGCGGCGCGGCGGCGCGGTTGCTGCGCGTCTACACTTCGCTGTTCGGCTGGCTTCCCGGAGGGCTCGCCATTAGCACGGCGGTGGGCTGCGCCATCTTCACGTGGGCGGGCTCCGGAGTCACGATCCTTTCCATGGGCGGTCTGCTGCTCCCGATGCTAATGAAGGCGCGCTACGGCGAGAAATTCTCCGTCGGGCTAATCAACGGATCGGGCTCGCTGGGATTGCTCTTCCCGCCGAGCCTTCCCGTGATTCTGTACGGAATTTATGCCAAAACGGCGATCAACACGCTGTTCGTCGCCGGATTCGTCCCCGGACTCATGATGGTGACCATGGTTTCCATCTGGGGCGTGGCGAGAGCCGTGCGCTGCGGCGCCGAACGCGCAAAATTCTCATTCGCCGAAGCCCGCAAAGCCATCTGGGACGCCAAATGGGAAATCGCCGTTCCCTTCATCGTTCTCGTCGGATTGTTCGGCGGATTCGGCACGCTGGTGGAAGCCGGCGCGATCACGGTGATCTACGTCTTCGTGGTGGAGTGGCTGATATCCCCGGAATTCAAAATCCGGCGCGATTTCCCGCGCGTCACCCTGGAATGCGTGACGGTGGTCGGCGGCGTCCTGATGATCATCGGCGTCGCCGTAGGATTTACCAGCTACCTGGTCACCGCCGACGTGCCGACGGCGCTGTTCGGCTGGGTCGATGCGCACATTCAATCCAGGTACGTATTTCTGCTGCTGCTCAACCTGGCGCTCTTGGTAAGCGGGACGTTCATGGACGTCTTTTCAGCGATCATCGTGCTTGTGCCGCTGATCACGCCGGTGGCAGCGCGTTTCAACATCGATCCGGTGCAGCTCGGCATCATCTTCCTCGCGAACCTGGAGTTGGGCTATCTGACGCCGCCGATCGGGATGAACCTTTGCCTCTCGGCCTATCGATTCAAACAGCCCATGACGGCTGTCTACCGGGCCACGCTTCCAGTGTATTTAATTCTGCTTCTCGGAGTCCTGTTGATTACTTACGTGCCGCAGTTGACGCTGTTGCCGGTGAAGTGGCTGGGCTTGTAAGGCCCTTTCGAGCTCGGGCTGTTCCAAACCTTCGACCGCCACTACTTTCGTCCGTGAAGCCGCCCCGCTGACAATTCGTACCCGCGAGCGGGGCACATTCACCAGCTCCGCGAAGAACCGCACGCACGCTTCGTTGGCCTTGCCTTCGACAGGGGGCGCCGCCAGGTCCAGCTTCCAGGCATCGCCCACCCTGCCGGCAATCCCAGACCGCCTGGCCCGCGGGTGCACCCTCACCGTGACATGCGCCATTGGACCTTCGCCCTGAGGTTTGCCACCCCCGCCGCCACACGCGTGTCCACGACGTCGAACGCAATGGCGTCGTCCAGCCAGTCGTGGCTCGATCCGTCGGAGTTCTGCGTCGCCACCGTAAGGGTGTACGACTGCGGAGTCAGCCAGCATTCAATCGCAAAATCGACTTCGAGTTCGTCGCCGGCCTGAAAATCGCCGAGCGCGGCGTGCTCGATGCGCGTATTGGTGCCGTAAACGTCCATGCCGATGCGCGTGCGGATCAGGATGCCGACCATGGGATCGGTGCGCGCCTGATGGAAGCGCGAGCGCACCCGTACGGTGACGGGCTCGCCGCTCGCCACCGACAGCACCGGCTCGCCGCGCGAATTGAGCAGCTCCACGTCGAGGATCTCGCTGGCGCCGTCGCCGTGCCGGAAACTGGCGCGGATGCGATCCTGTTTGCGCTCGCCGGGGTCCTGTTTTTCGAGCACCAGCCCGATATAGCGATTGATCACGTCGCTCGGCTTGCCCTGTGCCTCGATGCGGCCCCCGTACAGCAGGATCGCGCGGTCCGAAAGCTGCTTGACGAGGCCGAGATCGTGGGACACAAACAGCACCGTGACCTTCCGCTCGCGCAGTTCCTGGAATTTGCGCACGCAGCGGTTGGCGAACACCGCGTCGCCGACTGCCAGCGCCTCGTCCACAATGAGAATCTCGGGGTCGACGTGAATCGCGGTAGAAAACGCCAGCCGCACGTACATGCCGCTGGAGTATTCCTTTACCGGGCGCTCGATGAACTCACCGATTTCCGCGAACGCCTCGATCGATGGCATCGACTTGTCGATTTCGGCGCGGCTCAAGCCGAGCAATTCGCCATTCAGGTAGACGTTCTCGCGTCCCGTGAATTCCGGGTTAAATCCGGCACCCAGTTCGAGCAATGCCGCGATGCGCCCACGCGTTACCACGCGGCCGGTGGTCGGTTGCAGGATGCCGCTCACAATTTGCAGCAGCGTGCTCTTGCCGCACCCGTTCGGCCCCACCAGGCCGAGCATCTCGCCGCTGGCGACTTCGAAACTGATGTCCTGGAGGGCCCAGAAATCGGTATGGCGCGGCCTCGCTCGCGGCAGCATTTCGTGCAGCCGGTCCACGGGGCGCCGGTAAAGCCGATAGAGCTTGGAAACGTTCTGTACCAGGACCAAATTTGATGATATAACGCCGTCCGGCCGAGTCCTCACCCCAAGAACGCGAGCTTCTGCGAACCGAAGTTGGCGAAATTCGGAAAGATGGTGGACAGCGCGGAATCCGGGATACCGAACCACGACGCCAGCGTGGCTCCGTACTGATCGATTGCCGTGGTAGGAATCCAGCGCCCGCGCGTGTCGGTGTCGTTCGGGCCACCGAGTTCGAAGGCCGGGAAAGCGCCGAAAATCTGCCCGCCGGCGACCGCTCCTCCGATGACCATGTGATGGCCGCCCCAGGCGTGATCGCTGCCGTTGGTGGTGGCGGGCTGGAACGTGCGATTGAAATCGGACTCGGTGAAGGTCGTGACGCTATCCGCCATCCCCAGTTCTTGCGTCGCCGAGTAGAACGCCGAAATCGCCTGGCTTACCTGCGGATAAAGCGCGTCGTGGGTCTCCAGTTCGCCGCCATGCGTGTCGAACCCACCGGCGGAGCAGAAGAAGATCTGCCGATTCATTCCCAGGTAGCCGGCCACCTGGATGATCTGCGCCACCTGCTGCAACTGCTGCCCGAGCGTGGTGTCCGGGAAGGCGGTGGTGAGGTTCGTGCCCTTCGCCAGCGCGTTGGAGAGGTTCGTAGCGTCGTTGATGCTGTTGGCCAGGATGTTATTGGCGGCTTGGGCCAGCGAGAGGCCGGAGTCGGTAGTCAGAAGGCTCGTAAGGCTGTCGTAGCGGGCCTGCTGCGCGGGCGTGGAATTGAACCCGAGGAGGTTCAGGCTGCCCCCGGGCGCGACCGCGACCGGCTGCGTGGTGGCGCCGGTGCCCAGCAGCGCGTTTCCGGCAACCGAGAAGAACACCGGAAACGTGGAGGAGTTCATCTTCTGCGCCTCCACGTAATCGGCCACGCGCCCCGCCCAACCGGTAGAGCCGTTGCCCTGGGCGATCGAAGTCTGCCATTGCGCCTGCTGGTCCGAATGCGAGAAAAGGTTTACGGGCACGGGCACCTGCGCGGCCTGATACTGCGCGCGCGTCAGCGGCTGCACCAGCGATCCGACATTCGCGACCACAGCGAGCTCTTTCGAAGAAAACAGGCTGGCCAGTTCGGGCAGCTTGCCGTGGAAGGCGTAAGGCGCGTTCGATGTGCTGTACACCGTCTGCGTCAGGTCCGCGGCGGTCAGCGCCAGGCTGCCGCGGATGGACGTGTAGGCCTTAAAGCTGCTGTCATCCATGGGAATGATGGTGTTGTTCGAATCGTTGCCGCCGAACATGAATACACACACCAGGGCACGATAATTGGAGGCGCTTTGCGCCATCGCCGGAAGCAGTCCGAAGGGCCGGAGCGCCAGCGATCCGACCGAAGCCGAAGCAACTCGAATGAATCCTCGACGTGTAAACATGGCATGCCTCCTTAGTGGATCACCTGGCACTCGCTGGATGTCAGCACCACGTAGAGCGCGGCTTGCGCTTTTGCCAGGGGTGTCGATTGGGCCGCGGCGGCGGCGGTCGCCGCCTGGGTCAGGACGGCCGACATCCCGCTGTGGACGAAAATGTAGCCGATGTAATTCACCAGATTGCCGACGTTCCCGGCGAGGTCCACGAATGGTGTTAAGTTCAGGGTCGTCGTCTTGTCGAGCGTTCCGTATAATGCGGCGCTGACGATGTTTGCCCGGTCGGCCGAGGTTTGCGTCGAATGAATTTGAAATTCCGGTCCCAGCAGTCCGCCCTCGATCTGGTATTGGGGCGAAAAATAACTGAAGACGCTGGGCGCAACGAAAAGATTCTGGCCCAACTCCTGAGAGTAACCGTTGAGCGTGTTGGCCGGTCCGACCGACGCGTTCAGTCCGCGCAACATGCTTGCGAGGAACAGGACCGGCTCGCGCAGATGGCCGAAACCGGGGCTCACCGCCGCGCCGGCAACGTCGCCCGCGCGCGCTTCCGGATCGGTAAGGATGGCGGCAACCACTGGCCGCAACGCGCCGTGCATGCTCGAAAAGACTTCCGACACGCGCTGGATGTAGGCCGGGCTGGGATTGCTGGTCACCAGGTGCTGAATCAACTGCTGGCTGACGAAAGGCGCCATGGTGGGCTGGGCCATGAGGTCGTCGATGAGGGTGTCGAGGTCCTGGTCCGCGGTTTGTCCGGCGGGGATCGTCAGGCCGTTGAAAATGGCTTTTGAAGTGGTATCGTGTTCGGCTTCGACCGCGTACATCTGGCCGAAATAATAAGCCGGGTTGTTGTTCTTCGCGGCGGTACCGGGCGTGACGGGATAAGTCCACCCGGTCAGGACCTTCGCCATGTTGGTGACGACTGCCTGATTGTAAGTTGGGACCGGACTATGGCTGGAATCGAGCACCGGACTCCCGTCGGGGTTCAATTCGGTCAGGCCGAGCGTGAAAAGCTGCATCAGTTCGCGGGCATAATTCTCGTTGGCGGCGGTTCCTTTAGCCGGGTTCGCCTTGTTGTTATTCGCCATGTTGAGGTACTTGCCCATGGCGGGACTCAGGGTCACGGCTTTGATGACGTCGCGGTAATTCTTGAAGGCGTTGTCGCGGAAGATGCGCCAGTACGGCGGAAAGGCGTAGGCCGACGGCACCGTGGTCTGAGACACCACCCAGATCTCGGAAAGAGCGAACGCCACGCGCTGCCGCAACTGGTCGGGCCCATTTACGGCGTTTTGAAAAAACGCGGCGGTAACGGGTGCCAGGTTTTGGTTGGTTTTCCCGGCGGAATCGAGCAGCGGCTGATCGGGAAGGTCGGAGAGTTTGGCCCCGTATTGCTCTTCGAGCCAGTCTGTAATTCCTTTTTTCTCGAGCACGTCGATGGCTTGCGGGGTCGGTCCCCAGGTTGCCTGATCCAGAAAGCGCGCCGCGGCGCGGCCGGTCATTTGCTGGCTGAACGCGCAGAACGAGAGCACCAGCAGGCAGAGAATCGGTCTCATGGCCCCTCCGAAAAGTTCCCAAATTTTTGAACACCGAATTTTGGGGAAAGTGTCGGAGAATTTTTTCGGGGCCCGGAAGGCGCAGCCTTAGCGTTTTTCAATAAAACGCATCCAATCGTCGATGCCGGCGCCGGTGGTGCTCGAAACCTGCAAGATTTGTATGCCCGGCTGAATACTCCGCGCATTGGCGATGGCGTCTTCGAGGCGGAACGGGACGTACGGCAGCAGATCCACCTTCGTGAGCACCATCAGCCTGGATTTGAAAAAGATGCCGGGGTATTTGAGCGGCTTCTCTTCGCCTTCGGGAACGCTGAGGAGGACCACTTTGGCGGCCTCACCCAAGTCGTAGCTCGTGGGGCAGACCAGATTGCCCACATTTTCGATGAATAGCGTATCGAGGGATGCCAGATCCCACCCTTCGAGCGCCCGAACGACCATTCTGGCGTCCAGATGGCAGGCGCCGGCAGTCGTGATCTGCCGCACGGGAAATCCATACCGGGCCAGGCGCCGCGCGTCGGCATCGGTCTGAATATCGCCGGTCAGCACCGCAACACGCTGGTCCTTGGGAAACGACGCCAGCGTCCGTTCGAGCAGCGCCGTCTTGCCGGACCCCGGGCTCGAAATCAGATTCAGGCAGAAAATGCCGTGGCGGGCGAATTCGGAGCGCAACTCCGCCGCCAGGCGGTCGTTCTCGTTCAAGACTTTGCGCTCCAGGTTTACGGTTGTCGTGGTTCCGCTCATGGTTCTTCCAACTCCAGACGGCTCAATTCCAATTCGTCAGCCGGGGTGTCTTCGATGGACAGCGTCAAGCCCTCGAACAGGGTTCCGCGCGTGATCGCCTGGAAGCAGAAGGAGAGAGAATCGCGGTCCACTCCCGACATCGCCCCCACCTTGACGACGACTTTGACGGGCCGGGTATCGTTATAGGGACGCATCTCGGTCCTCACGGCTTCCACAATCGAAGCGGCTATTCCAATCTCGTGCATCAGCAGATCCTCGGCAGTTGATCGCCGGCCAGCATGTCCACGATGCGCGAGGTGCCGAAAAGTGTGCGCATAGTCACCATTCCGGGACGATCGCCGGCGACGCGCCCAATCACCCCCGCGCCGGCGCCCAACGGGTGGCGGCGCATGGCGTCTACGATGGTCTCCGCCGATTCGCGGGCCACAATGGCTACCAGCTTGCCTTCATTGGCGACGTACAACGGATCGAGCCCCAGCAATTCGCACGCTCCGCGCACCGCGCTATGGATGACGATGGCGCGCTCGTCGATTTCAATTCCCACCGCGGATTGCTCCGCGATCTCGTTCAAAGTACTGGCGACACCGCCGCGTGTGGGGTCGCGCATGGCGCGGATGGCCTGTGCGCCTGCCGCCGCGAACATCGCGTCGACCAGAGTGTTTAGCGCGGCGGAATCGCTGGCGATATCGGTCTCGAGTTCCAGCCCCTCGCGTTGGGACAGGATGGCGATGCCGTGGTCGCCGATGCTGCCGCTGAGGATGACCGCATCTCCGGGTTGCGCCAGCCCGGCCGAAAGCCGCACTCCTTCCCGCAGGAGACCGATGCCGGCGGTGTTGATGTAGACGCCATCGCCCGAGCCGCGTTCCACCACTTTGGTATCGCCGGTCACGATGGTCACGCCGGCCCTGGCCGCGGCCGCCGCCATCGACCCGGCGATGCGCCGCAGGCCGGCGACAGGGAATCCTTCTTCCAAAATGAAGGCGGCGCTGAGGAACCGGGGGATGGCGCCGCCGACGGCGAGGTCGTTGACGGTGCCGTGGACGGCTAAAGACCCAATGTCGCCGCCGCGGAAAAAGAGCGGCTTGACGACGAAGGAGTCGGTCGTAAACGCGAGGCGTGTGCCGCCAATCTCGAGGGAGGCTTGATCCTCCAGCTTCGCCAGCACCGGATTGGCGAATGCCGGCAGAAAAACATCGCGCAGGAGCTCGGCGCTCAGCTTGCCGCCGCTGCCGTGGCCCAGCAAGATCGTGTCGCGCGTGGCGATCGGCGCAGGGCAGACCGGCGAAATCATCGCACCGCCTCCCGCGGCGCCGCATCGTGCCGGCGGTAGGCATAATATGCCGCGCACACGCCCTCGCTCGATACCATCGGCGCGCCCAATGGACGCTCGGGCGTACACAGAGTGCCGAAAGCGGCGCAATCCAGCGGCTTTTTCTGTCCCTGCAACACCAGCGCGCTGATGCATTCCTTGGGCTCGTCGGCGGTGATTTCGCCGGTGCCATAGACCAGTTCGGCATCGTATTCCGCGTATTCCGGCCGCAGTTTGTACCCGCTCATGGGAATCGGACCGATGCCGCGCCATTGCCGGCCGCTCACTTCGTAGACCTGCTCGAGGATCCGCTGCGCCGCGCGGTTGCCCTCCCGCGAGACCGAGCGCGCATACTGATTCTCCAGTCCGGCCCGGCCTTCTTCGAGTTGGGCCACCAGCATCCGCACGGCTTCCAACAGGTCCACCGGCTCGAAGCCTCCGATGACCACCGGAAGGTGAAAATCGCGGCTGAGATCCTCGTATTCGCGCGTGCCCATGACCGTGCAGACATGCCCCGGCGCAATCAGACCCTGCACGCGGTTCGCGGGCGAGGCCAGAATGGCGCGCATCGCCGGCGGCACCAGCACGTGCGCCGCCAGCAGCGAAAAGTTCGTCAAGCCCTCCTGCTTTGCCTGCCAGACCGACATGGCATTCGCCGGGGCGGTTGTCTCAAACCCGATCCCGAAGAAAACCACTTGCCGTGACGGATTTTCACGCGCCAGTTTCACTGCGTCCATCGGCGAGTAGGCGATGCGCACGTCGCCGCCGGCGGCCTTTACGCGGAACAGGTCGGAATGCGATCCGGGCACTCGCAGCATGTCGCCATACGAGACGAAGATCACTCCTGGACGCGCCGCGATATCCAGTGCCTTGTCGATGATTTCGAGCGGCGCCACGCAGACCGGGCATCCCGGACCGTGCACCAGTTCGATTTCGGGCGGCAGCAGCTCATCCAACCCGTAGCGCATGATGGTGTGGGTCTGGCCGCCGCAGATTTCCATCAGCACCCACGGGCGCGTGACGCGCTCGCGCACCGCCCGCGCGATTGCCCGCGCGATCGCGGCATCGCGATACTCGTCGATGTATTTCACGGCTGCTCTTCGTCCTCTTCGAGCACAGCGCCCATCTCCGCCAACAGTTCGTACGTCCGCTTGGCTTCGGCCTCATCCAGTTTGCTGATGGCGAACCCGACGTGCACCATGACGTAATCGCCAACCTGCGCCTCCGGGACAAAGTCGAGGTACACCTGGCGGGTGACACCGCCGAACCCGACCTTCGCGATGCGATTAGGACCTACGTCGTGCGATTCCAGCACCTTCCCCGGCACGGCCAAACACATTGTGGTGATTTCCTACGATGAGCATATCAGAAAATCGGAGTCAAAGATCAAAAAATGCTTAAGAACCCAACAAAAATGGGTGAATGTGGGGCATATTGCCCACGGATACCCCCAAATGTGTCGCTATTTTTGTCAGTGCATAGGCCGGATACCCCTGTTTGTGGAAAAACTCAACGTTTTCGGACCCATTGAGAGGTATTTCGGACATGGTTATCTTTTTGCATACGCCTTCCTCGAAAGAAACCTCTTAGATGTCTTCGGTCTCGAACGTGAACCGCCGCAGTTTCCTGCGCACCATCGCCACCGCTGCCGCCGCCGTCGGGCTATCGGCAGTGACCGCAAAACGGATGGCCGCCGCCGTTGCCAAGGGCCAGCGCCCATCCGTAATTTGGCTTCATTATCAAGAGTGCACGGGGTGCACCGAATCGCTCCTGCGGACTTCCCACCCAGGGTTGGCCGAACTCGTCCTGGATCTGATCTCGCTCGATTACCATGAAACCCTGATGGCAGCAGCCGGGCATCAGGCTGAAGCTGCGCTCCAGTCGGCCATCGCCAGGAATGCCGGGAAATACATTCTGATCGTGGAGGGCGCTATCCCCCTGGCGATGCATGGCAATTACATGCGGATTGCGGGGCGAACGGGGATCGATGCGGTTACCGAAGCGGCAAAATCCGCGGCATTGACCATTGCCATCGGGTCCTGCGCTTCGTGGGGAGGGTTGCCATCGGCCGATCCGAACCCCACGGGCGCGGTGGGCGTGCAGGAAGTCCTGAAAGGGACCAAGGTCATCAAACTGCCCGGCTGCCCGGCCAATCCTTATATCCTTCTGGGTGTAGCCCTGCAGTTCGCCACCATGGGCAAATTGCCGGCTCTCGACGACCAGGGCCGTCCGTTGTTCGCCTACGGCCGGACCATTCATGAGCACTGCCCGCGGCGTCCGCACTTCGATGCCGGCCGCTTCGCCGTACGCTTCGGAGACGAAGGCCACCGCCAGGGATACTGCCTGTACAAGCTCGGCTGCAAGGGACCGGCTACTCACGCCAGTTGCTCCACCAACCAATTCTGCGAAGTGGTGGATGCCTGGCCTATCGGCCTCGGAGCGCCGTGCTTCGGCTGCACCGAGCAGAAGCTGGCTTTCCGTGTCCCGATGTACCAGACGGTGGAAATCGAGCGGCTCCAGCCGCCGGCCACTTATCCGGGGATCACGGCGGAGCGCGGGTCGGTTGGCGCGGTAGCGACCGGACTGGCCGGCCTGACTGCGGGCGCCATCCTCGGGGTCAGTTCCAAAGTCGCGAAGATGCTGAAAGATCAAAAGCCCAAGGACGGCGGCACCGGAGAAACCAAGTCATGAACGTGGACCGCCGTACGCTCTTCAAGATGGCCGCGGCCGGGTGTGTGGGAGTCGCCGGAGTCCGCAAGGCCCATGCCCTGGCAATGCAGTCCACCGACGACAAGTTCGGCCTGCTTTACGATGCCACCCGCTGCATCGGCTGCAAGGCCTGCGTGACCGCCTGCACGGCGGCCAACGGCCTGGCGCCGGAACCGGGTCCGTCGGCCGGCCTGTATCAGGCTCCCGAAGCTCTCAGCGCTCACACCAAGAACATCATCAAACTCTACCGCTCCGCCGACGGTTCCGAGTGGTCCTACATGAAGCAGCAGTGCATGCACTGCGCCGACCCCGCCTGCGTGCTCGCCTGCCCCTTATCGGCGCTTACCAAAGGCGATTTCGGCATCGTACAGTGGAACGGCACCACCTGCCTGGGATGCCGCTGCTGCCAGATCGCCTGCCCGTTCAACATACCCAAGTTCGAATGGAGCCAGGTCAATCCCAAGGTGGTGAAATGCGAGCTGTGCCGCCACCGGCTGGCGGTGGGCAAGGACCCGGCCTGCACCGCGGTTTGCCCGCGCCAGGCGGTGATCTTCGGCAAGCGCGAAGACCTGCTGGCCGATGCGCATCGGCGCATTGCCGGCAATCCCGGTAAATATTTCCAGAACCGGGTTTACGGCGAGCACGATGGCGGCGGCACGCAGTCGCTGTACCTTTCGCACGTGGCGTTCACGAAACTCGGATTACCCGATCTTGGTAATCGTTCGCTGGCATCGGGTGTGCGCGAGGTTCAGGAGAATGTCTACCAGCACGGCATCACTCCGGTGGCGGTGTACACCGCGCTGGTGGCGATTACTCACCGCGTTTGGCACAAGCACCGGCAGCATTCCGCGCAGGAGGCGGAAGAACTCGGCCTGGAGGAGCAAATATGAGGCCACAATGGCGACGCATGCTGCAGATTTCCGAGCCGGTGCTCACCCGTCCCTTCTGGCTGATGGTGACCCTGGCAGCTCTCGGGCTGGTGTTGTGTACGGTCCGCGAGTTTGTGGGCTTACATGCCGTCACCGCGCTGAATGATGGCTATTCCTGGGGATTGTTCAAGAACTTCAACGTGACTACCCTGACCGCGCTGGGGTCGGGCGGATACGCCATGGCGTTGTTAACTTACGTTTGCAATCAGGGCAGATTCCACTCATTAATGCGGACGGCGCTGCTCACCAGCATTCTTTCATACACCGTGGGCATGCTGGCTTTGGCGGTGGATATCGGCCGTCCCTGGAACCTGTTTTTCATGGTCGATCCCTGGACCTGGAATCCCCACTCCATTCTCTGGGAAGTGGCCTTCTGCATGACGGCCTATGTCATGATTGCGCTCGATTTCGAGAATCTCGCACCTCTGCTCGAAGGGCTGGAAGACGAAAACATGCCGAAGCTGGTGCGCGATCTGGCGGGTTATGCCAAGCGGTTCGTGAAGACGGCATACCCCTACGGCGTGGCGCTGGCCTTGGCTTTGCCAACCATGCATCAATCGTCGCTGGGATCGCTGATGCTGCTGGGCGGAACGCGCGTCCATCCACTCTGGCAAACGCATCTCCTGCCGCTGTTCTATGTGGTGATGGCGTTCATCCTGGGGATCGCATTCGTGGAACTGGTGCTGATGGCATCCTGCGCGGTCTGGCGCCGTCCCGTCGATAACCGGCTGCTGGCGTCTCTGAGCAATATCGTTTCGTGGACGACGGCCGTCTGGCTGGCAATCCGCTTCGGCGATATTGCCATGCGCGGCCAACTGGGAGCAGTCCTTCGTTTCGACTTCTACGGCATTCTCTTCCTGTCGGAAACCGCGCTGATCGCGGTGCCCGCGATGGTGTTGCGCTCCGAATCGCGGCGGCTCGACCCATCCAGGGCGTTCCCCTGGTTGTGCGTTCTGACCATCGGCGGCATGCTGTACCGCTATACTCCGACTACCATCGCCTTCCGCCCGGGAGAAGGATACCACTACTTTCCGTCGGTGCCTGAGTTATTGATCAGCACCGGATTCATCGCGCTGGCGATGATGGGATATCTTTTCACGGTGAAGCGCTTCGCCATTTTGCCGGCCACGCTCGAAATGTCCGTCCAGGCAGCAGTCACCAAGTCCATCAAGAAGGAAAAGGCAGCATGAGCAAGAGAATCGTAATCGACCCGGTGACCCGCATCGAAGGCCACCTTCGCATCGACGTGGAGGTGGATGGCGGGCGCGTTTCGCAAGCCTGGGCTTCCGGCACCATGTGGCGCGGTATTGAGACCATCCTCTTGGGACGCGATCCGCGCGAGGCTTGGGTGTTCACCCAACGCTTCTGCGGAGTGTGCACTACGGTGCACGCCATGGCGTCGGTGCGCGCCGTGGAGAGCGCCCTGGGCCTGGAAATCCCGCTGAACGCCACCTACATTCGCAACCTGATCCTGATTGCCCACGCGCTCCACGATCACATCGTGCACTTCTACCATTTGTGCGCGCTCGATTGGGTGGATGTGGTCAGCGCCTTGAAGGCCGACCCGGCGAAGACCTCCTCGCTCGCCGAATCGCTCAGCCAGTGGCCGCGCAATTCGCGCAACGATCTGAAGGCGGTGCAGGACCGCCTGAAGGGCTTCGTGGAATCCGGCCAGCTCGGCATTTTCGCCAACGGCTATTGGGGCCACCCGGCCATGAAGCTTCCACCGGAGGTGAATCTGCTGGCCGTATCGCACTACCTCCAGGCGCTCGAGTACCAGCGGAAAGCCAACCAGGCGGTGGCGATTCTCGGCAGCAAAACGCCGAATATCCAGAACCTCGCGGTGGGCGGCGTGGCCAACGCCATCAATCTGGACAACCAGGCGACGTTGAACATGGACAAGCTGTACATGGTGAAGAGCCTGCTCGACGACGTGATTCAGTTCGTGCAGCAGGTCTACCTGCCGGACACGTGCGCCGTGGCCGCGTATTATCCCGACTGGCTGAAGTACGGCTCGGGCGTTACGAATTACCTGGCCGTCCCCGACCTGCCCATCGACAGCAAAGGCACAGCGTTCGACTTGCCGGGCGGCATCATCATGGATGGCGCGCTGGCCGGCGTCCGCCCAGTAAAGGACCATCACGACGTCACTATCACGCGCGAGATCACCGAGAACGTCTCGCACGCCTGGTACAAAGGGTCGGGAACGAAGCATCCCTGGGAAGGCGAGACCAACCCCGATTTCACCGATTACGAGCCGGGAAAGAAATATTCCTGGGTGAAGGCGCCGCGGCTGGGCGGCAAGCCCATGCAAGTGGGTCCGCTGGCGCAGGTTCTCGCGGGTTATGCGCAAGGCCATCCGCTCACCAAAAAGTGGGCCGATCTCGCGCTCACCACGGCTTCTTCCATCGCCAAGACGCAGATCACACCGGCGATGCTGCATTCGACGCTCGGCCGCGACGCCGCCCGCGCCATTCGCGCCGCCATGCTTTCCGAACTCGCAATCGAGCACTGGCAGCGCCTGGTAGACAACATCGGCCGCGGCGATACCGACATTTTCGTCCAGCCCGAGTTCCCCAAGGGCGAGATTCGCGGCGTGGGCTTCCACGAAGCGCCGCGCGGCACGCTGTCGCACTGGGTCGTGATAGAGAACGGTAAGATCACCAATTACCAGGCGGTCGTCCCGACCACGTGGAACGCCAGCCCGCGCGACGAAAACGGCACGCCCGGCCCGTACGAAGCTTCGCTGGCCGGAAACCCGGTGGCCGATCCCGAAGCGCCCCTGGAAATGCTGCGCACGGTTCACTCCTTCGATCCGTGCCTGGCCTGTGCGGTCCACACACTCGATCCGGAAGGGCGCGAAATCAGCCGCATCAAGGTGCTTTAGGCCATGCGAATCTCGGTCCTGGGAATGGGCAACGTACTGATGGGGGACGACGGCGCAGGCCCTAATGCCGTGGCCACCTTCGCCGCCCAATTCGATGTCCCCGAGGAAGTCACCCTCCTGGACATCGGAACTCCCGGGCTCGACCTCGTCCCGCACCTGGCCGGGGTCGACACCCTGCTGCTGGTCGATACCGTGCGCAGCGATGCGCCTCCGGGAACGGTTCGCACCTACGACAAGGCGACGCTGCTTCGCGCCAAACTTCCGCCGCGATTGAGCCCGCACGATCCCGCCCTCGGCCAGTGCCTCGCCATGCTCGAGATCGCCGGTTGCGCGCCGCGGGAAGTGCTGCTGGTGGGAATCGTGCCGGAGGTGACGGCTTTTGGCCCAGGCCTGTCCGCGGCAGTCAAGAATGCCATTCCTGGCGTGGTGGAGCGTATTGCGATGGAGTTGCGGGCGCGGGGCGTGCACGTGGAGCAGCGCCCGGCGCCGGAAGCTCCCAATCTCTGGTGGGAAGCGAAGGTCTAGGCGATAGCCCGGTCGCGCGCCTGTTCCAGCACCATATTTTGTAGCGATTCGAGCGCCTCGACCACGCGCTCCATGAAGTCGTCGGTGCGCGCCATGGAAGTGCGAATGGATTCGATGGCGGCGGCGTGCTCTTTGACGGTAGCTCCCAGTTCCCGCATTTCGTTGATGAGTTCGCCCTGCATTTCGGCGAACTGGCTCGCCGCCTGTTCGGCGTGTTGAATGCTGCCGTGTTCGGTGACGAATTTCGATTCGAGCGAGAGGACCTGGTCCTGGATATCCGACACCGATTGGGAAATCGTTTCGAGGACGGCGCGCTGCTCTTCGGCCACCTGCTGCAAGCTGGCCACGAGCGCCGCTTTCGGTTCGACCCGTGAAGTCAGCCGCGACTCGAGATCCGATAACCCGGCAACCGCCTGTTGCGCGCTCGCCAGCGCGTCTTCCTGCTGCTCGATCCGCGCCGTCAACCGCGATTCCAGCTCCGGAACGCCCGCCAGCACGCCCTCGTGCTTCTCCATCCATTCCGGCAGCCCGCCTAGCGTCTGTTGCGCACTCGCCAGCGCGCCCTCCTGCTGCTCGATCCGCGACGACAATCGCGATTCCAGCTCCGGAACGCCCGCCAGCACGCCCTCGTGCTTCTCGACCCGTTCCCCCAGCCCGCCTAGCGCCTGTTGCGCACTCGCCAGCGCGCCCTCCTGCTGTTCGATCCGCGACGACAGCCGCGATTCCAGCTCCGCCACGCTCGAGAGCAGGCTTTCCTGCTGCTCGATCGACGTCGTCAAGCGCGTCTCCAACTGCGGCACACTCGCCAATACGCTCTCGTGCCGCTCCATCCGCGCCGCCAACCGCGATTCCAGCTCGGGCAGCTCCGCGAGCGCCTGCCGGGCGTCGGCCAGCCGGCTTTCCTGCTGCTCGATCCGCACCGCCAGTTGCGCTTCCCTCTCGGGCAACCCGGAAATCACAGATTGAACCTGCGCCAGGGCTCTTTCCTGCTGCTCCACCCGACTGAGCAAGCGCGATTCGACCAGAGGCAATTCGGCCGAAAGATGATGCAAAGCGGCCATCGCCTCCCCGTGGCGCTCGGCCAGACGCGATGCCAGATGGGACTCCATGAGCGGGAGTTCCGCCGACATGTGCCGCAAGGCGGCCGTCGTCTCAGCGGCCTGTTGTTCGAGGCGCGCCGCCATTTCCGTCTCGAGCAGAGGCAGTTTTTCGGAAAGATGCCGCAGACCGGCAGCCGCCTCGCCAAACTGCTGGTCCAGCCGCGCACTGAGCTGCGTTTCCACCTGGCGCAGCGCGGACTGTACCACGAAATCGCGCCGCGGGACCGAAAGCTGCTGAGCGCGTTTGGAGGAGAACGTGAGAATGCGGAACTCCATGTGCACTTGCTGAACGCGCTGCCAGCGGCCGGCCGGGTCTTTGACCAGGCAGTTCAATACCAGGCGATCCAGCCCGGTATCGCCAATCGGTTCCGGTGTGGAGTGTTCGAGCGAGGCGGCCAACTCCTCCGGCGTATCCCCGTTGAACGCGCGACGCCCGGTGAACATCTCATAGAGCAACGCGCCCATTGAAAATATGTCGCTTCGGGCATCCGGCGCATTGCCCGAGAGACACTCGGGAGCGGTATAGGGAGTCACCCGCGGCCCGTCGCCGGACTGGGGACGCGTCAATTCGACTCCGGTCGCGCTGAAGCTCACCGCATCCGGCGTCAAAGCGCCGTGGCAAGATCCCTCTTCGTGGGCGTGCCGCAAGGAATCGATGATTTGCAAGCCATACCGCAACGCGTCGTTCCACGGCATCCGTCCGGCTGCGAAACGCTGGGTCAGCGTCTGAACATTAGGCGTCATCTCCGACTATACCTTCCCGCCATAGAGACTATCGGAAGTTTTTTCCAAAATCCAAGTCCTCAAAGGAAATAGCTGTACCGGTCGTACATCGACCATAGTTAATAGAATCCGATTTACGCCGGTAGTACCCGCGATCACGGTCTCACCACCGGTTTGAGACGCGCCGTCTCCGAGTGTGGCAGTATGTCATAGGGGTCGTGCGGCTAACGGCCGGGGGTCGAAGAACGGAATTCGTGTCGCCGAAACTGCCGTCTCCGATAGGGGGTAGCGACTATGATGCCCGAACCCGGATTGGAAAAAACGCCGCCGATCGAATCCCGTCTGATCGAGATCCCGCCTGGAGTGGACGCCGGCACGGTAATTCCGATTACCGCGATACGCGGCTCCCGGCCGGGGCCGGTGCTGGCGCTCGTGGCCGGCAATCATGGCTACGAGTATCCGCCCATTCTGGCTTTGCAAAGGATACGCGGGCAAATCGATCCCGCCGAACTCGGCGGCCGGATTGTCATGGTACACACCGCCAACATGCCGTCCTTCCTCGGGCGCACCGTCTACTTCAGCCCCGTGGATGGCAAGAACTTAAATCGCGTATATCCCGGCCGGACGGACGGCACGGTTTCCGAACGGATCGCTTATGCGATAACCAAGGAAGTCATTGAGCCGGCCGATTACGTGCTCGATCTGCATTGCGGAGACGGGAACGAGTGGCTTCGGCCCTACGTGTACCACCACGTCACGGGAAACGCCGGGATGGATAACGCCATCTCCCGCCTGGTAATGGCATTCGGCATCGATCACGTGGTAGTGGACCGCGACCGGCCAACCGACCCCGCCCGGTCGCTTTACTGCTCCACCACCGCGATCACCCGCGGCAAGCCCGCCATGACCATCGAAAGCGGCTCGCTTGGCGTTTCCGACGAGGAGTCCGTAGAGCGCATTGTCGCGGGAATCCACGGCGTGCTGCGTGAGTTGCACATGAAAGAGGGCGGTCCGGACGCGCTCTCCGAGGCGGTTTATCTGGATCCCACCGTGGTCGTAGCAAGCCCGGAAACCGGCATTCTGTATTCCCAGGTGGAGTGCGACCAGACGGTAGCCAAGGGGACGGTGCTCGCTCACATCACCGATTTCTTCGGGAAGACGATTGCCGAAGTGCGTTCGCCGATCGATGGCCTGGTGCTGTATGTCGTCGCTACACCGCCCATAACCAAAGGACAGCCGGTGGCATGTGTGGGTTCGCCACGCCGCTCCCCGCGCATCATTGCGTGATGGTATCGACCGCCGTGCTCCTGAGGGTAACGGCGGACGAGGATATCGGGACCACCAGCGGCTGGAAACCGTAGGAGACCTGCACCTGAACCTGGCTACCGGGATTGTTATTCGGCGACCAGGTGACCAACACCGTCAGGCTGCCGGGGTTCAGGCCTAACAGGTTGCTGTTAGCGCTCGACTGGACATTGGCCGCCGTCGCCGCATGTCCGCTGGAGCTGCCATTGGTGGCGGCGAAACGCGCGGCCTGGTGGGCGGCGAATGTAATCGAGCTATAGGCAAAGCCGAGGCGCCCGAAATCCATCGCTCCTATCAGCAGAATCACGAACGTAGTCATCACCAGCGCCCCCTCCAACATGGTGCTGCCGCGCCGGCCCCTCATTGCGCCCTCATGGTGGTGGTGGCGGCTACGGCGCCGGTATATCCCAACCAGGGATAACTGAAAAGAGGGCTCATGGTGGTACTCACGGTGACCTGCACGTAGGTGCGTACCGGACCCGAGGGACAACTGCCGCCACTACAGTTCACCGTGCTGCCATTTGAGCATGAACAGACTTTGGCCGCGGAGGCGGCGAGCCCGGGGATATCGGGCGCAGCATTGAGAGCCGCCGTCTGCATACCGGACGTGTTGGAAGCATTGGAGACGCTGATGCTACCGAACTCGGCCCCCGCGCGGGCCGCATCGCCCACCGCGATAGCGGCACGCATCAACAGGCTGTAATCCACGACAGCGGCAATCAGCAACAGCAGCAGCGGCGTAATGATGGCGAATTCGACCGTGGCGATGCCGCGCTGCCTGGCCATATTCATTCACTCAGAGCCTGTCCGCCCTTGATGGGAGAAACTCCGCCGGGAAGTGAAGTGTAATTATTGTTGAGGGTGACGCCGCCGGTAAAACTGACGCTATCGGCAACAATGACGGTATAAGCCGCGCTGGCGCCATTGGAAAAAGAAAGCGACGTAGTAGGGAAGTAGAGCGTCCCGGTGAGATTGGCGTTGGTGCCGCCGGCGAACGAGCTCGCCGTGCCGCCGGATACGGCCGGGTCCTGGAAGAATAAAATCCCGGCGTAAGTTCCGGAAGTGGGGGCGACGAAGGTTTCAGTGGTTCCGTTGGCGAAGTTAATGGGCCCGTAGGAGTACCCGGCGGCGTAAGTGTTGTAGAACATCACTCCGCTGCCGCTCACCCGGGCGCCGCCGCCCAGCGTAAAACCACCACCTTTCAAGATGTAAGTGCCCGCATTGAATGTCGCCGTCACCCCATTGGCGATGTTGATGCCGCCGCAGTAGACCCCGGGATTGAGAGTGACCGTCTGACCGCCGCCGGCAGTGTAATTGGTGTAGTTGCACGATCCGACCGAAGGGGTGGGCAGCGAGGAAAAGGGATTGCTGACCGAGGCGACTCCTGTGGTGGGATTCGGGCTGATGGTGGCGCCGTTATTCACCGTGTATCTTCCGACCACGGAGATGGACGGCGCGGACAAATGCGCTCCGCCCGTGGCCGTGAGAGCCGTGTTGCTGTTGGAATCGATCATGATGCCGCACGAAGAGGAAACGTTGACTCCGTTGCTCACGCTGAAGGCATTGCTCATGGTCGGATCGAGCGCATAGAAACACGACGTAGCGCCGCCGCCCACCGTCTGCGCCACCGCGCGCGCGCGCACCGTGCCAGAAGAAAAACCCATTATCTCCATGAAAAACGTCGGTACAGTCTGCGTAATAATGACTTCGACCGCGGTGCCGTTCGATGTGGAGTAACCGCTCGAAGGCGGATTATTCACCGTGACGGTGACGGAGTTCTGGCCGTTGGTGAAACCGTTGGTAGCGGCATCGCCCCGCGCCGCCGGTACCAGGTTGGCGCCTCCGCTGGCAGCCAGTTCCCGCGCGCCTCCCAAGGCAGCCGCATCCGCCGCTGCCTGCATGCGGACCTTCATGTATTGCTCAAAGCCGACATCGATCGCCAGCCCCAGAAACGCCATCACGACCGTGAGGCTCACGACCATCGTGACCAGCACGAATCCGCGACTTTCGTCCGCCGGGTCAGTCCGCCCGTTTGCGCCCATGTTCCTTCCGTCCCGAATCTAACAGGTGAGCAGGCATTCCGGAATGCGGCGAAGCACCCAGCAAACAGCTTATCTTTACTTAGCTCTGCATAGCTGGATTGATGACATTGCCATCGGCGCCGATGGTACCCGCCGGGTAAGTCATGCCTGCGATCGGCGGCCCAACATACCCCATCGCAAAGAACGGCATCGCCCCACCCTGTTCGTAGTACTTGGTCCACGCGGCGCCTTCGTTGATGGTAGCGGTCAGATCCGCGGTCAGTTGCGTCGCCCCGGCATTGCTACAACGCGCATAGTACCCCAGATCGGCGGCGTTAAAGGTCTGGCCGTTCGGCAGTTGGATAAAATTGGCCAGCGGTTCCGTCCATCCCTGCTGTTGGCCGAAAGCCGGCCTCTGGATCACAGTTCCCCCCAAAAGGGACGCCATTTGATTGGCGGAGGCATCCGAGAGATAGTTGGAACTCGGCATGTAATCGACTCCGATAGGAGTGATTTCCTGTAATTGCGAAGGATCCGTCACATAGCTCGGCTGAAAAGATCCATTCATAATGGCGGTCACCAGCGCCTGGATTCCGGGGCTTTGCACAGTGGCGGCAGCCGGCGCGGTGACGGTGGCCGCCGCGGAAGCCGAGGACGCGGAACTTGCCGACGGCCCGAACAGGTTCGCCAGAGTGGCCGTACTTGAAGTGGAAGACGACGCCGTGCTGGCGTTCAGGGACTGCAAGATGCTGCTGAATGGGCTGGTGGTCTTCGTCGTCCCTGTGACGGCCGTGGCAGGTTTGCCAGGGCTCTGTACCGGCTTCGAAGAGACCGGCTGCTGGACAACTGGCGTCCTGATGGGTTCAATCGTCAGCGCGGAGTGCATCACGATTCTCATACGCGGCTTCTTTGGCATTTCGCAAGCCGCCCGCAATCCATTGAAAACAGAGCTACGTAAGCTCAGGGGCGCGCTAATTTTTTGCCACTCCGGCAATTTTTCGCCGCCTCGGCGTAACCAAATCGGGTTTCGCGAGTAAAACGGAGAAAGGAGCCCCCAATGAAGTTCCTGTTGATTGTGTTGGTACTGGCAACTGCCGCTTTCGCCCGGGCGGAGCACAGTGGAGCGTGGTGGGCGCGCCATCAGGCACGGGAAGCCCGCCTGTGGGCCCGCCAGGAAGCTAGCGACGCCCGCCGCGAGGCGCGCGAGTACCGGCGGGAAGCCCAGCGCTATGCCGCGGAGGCCCGCCGCGAAGCCCGCGAATATCGCCAGCAATTGCGCCGCGAGATCCGCGACAGCTTCCGCCGCGACCGCTTCTGATGTAGCCATCCCGCTTGGCACGCTACCATGGCATCTATGAAAGATGCCGTGTCCGCAGCCTACGATCGCATCCGGTCCTATGTCCGCGAGACGCCTGTAGATCTCTCTCCCGCCCTGGCCGAAGGCAGCGGTGCGGCGGTTTTTCTCAAGCTGGAACATCTCCAGCTCACCGGCTCGTTCAAATTCCGCGGCGCCAGCCATAAAATCGCCCTTCTCACACCCGAACAGGCAGCCTCCGGCGTGGTCGCCGCCTCCAACGGTAACCACGGGCTGGGAGTCGCGGCCGCGGCACACGCCCGCTCCATTGCTGCGGAAGTCTTCGTCAGCTCGCAGGTTTCACCTGCCAAGGCTCAGCGCATCGCCGCGCTCGGCGCCACCCTCCGCCATGCCGGCAACGACCCCCTCGCCGCCGAACTGGCCGCCCGCAGCGCCGCCGAATGCTCCGGCCGCATTTTCATCTCGCCCTATAACGACCTCGAGGTTATCGCCGGCCAGGGAACCATAGCCGTGGAACTTCATCGCCAGGCCCCCGATCTCGATGCGGTCTTCGTCGCCGTCGGAGGCGGCGGCCTGATCGGCGGAATAGGGAGCTATCTGAAAGCCGTTTCGCCGCGGACGGAAATCGTGGGTTGCTGGCCGGAAAACTCGCCCGTTCTCTACCAGTGCCTGCGCGCCGGCCGCGTGATCGACGTGCCGGAGCAGCCGACTCTTTCGGAAAGCACCGCCGGCGGCCTGGAGCCCGATTCCGTCACTCTGCCGATTTGCCAAAAGGCCATCGACAGATCCGTCTTCGTGTCCGAAAAGCAAATCCGCGATGCCATGCGATGGGTTCTCGAGGTGGAACACTGGGTGATCGAAGGCGCCGCCGCGGTTGCCGTCGCGGCTTTCCGCAAGGACATCGCGCGATGGGCCGGCAAACGAGTAGCCGTTGTTCTTTGCGGCCGCAACGTCTCCCCCGAAGTGTTCGCTCGCGTCATGGCAAGCGGGCTATACTGATTTCCAATTGTCATGAATCGCTTCCTGTTGGCCGCCCTGCCGGCTGCCGTTCTGTCTGCGGGCCTGGTTTCCGCGCAAACCCTGACTTCGGAGTTCGTGCGCGAACTCGCTCCCCGCAATATTCCTGGGACATTCTCCTCGGGACGCATTGCCGACGTGGCAGTGGACCCCGGGAACCGCGATATCTGGTACGTCGCCACGGCTTCCGGCGGACTTTGGAAAACCACTAATCACGGCACCACATTCCAGCCGGTTTTCGACGACGGCGAGTCGTACTCGCTCGGGTGTGTCACGGTCGATCCCAGGAATTCCGATGTCGTATGGCTCGGGACCGGCGAGAACCAGGCGCAGCGCGCCATCGGATGGGGCGACGGCGTTTATAAGAGCACCGACGCCGGTAAGACCTGGAAGAATGTCGGCTTGCGCAGTTCGGAACACATCGCCAAGATTCTCATCGATCCGCGCGATTCGAATGTAGTGTTCGTGGCCGCGCAGGGTCCGCTTTTCTCGCCCGGCGGCGATCGTGGCCTGTATGAAACCACCGACGGCGGCCAGAGCTGGAAACCGATTTTGCAGATCAGCGGGGACACCGGCATCACCGATATCGATATCGACCCGCGCAACCCCGACGTGATCTATGCCGCCGCCTATCAGCGCCGGCGCAACACCAGTGTGGTGGTTGCCGGCGGTCCGGAAGCGGGCATTTTCAAGTCCACCGATGGCGGCAACCATTGGAAACAGCTCCATGAGGGGCTGCCGGCTGTAGACCTTGGCCGCATCGCGCTTGCCGTTTCGCCGCAGAAGCCCGACGTCGTGTACGCCCTCGTCATGACGGCGCGCGCCAATAAGATGTCGGGCTATTACCGCTCCGACGATGCCGGCGAGCATTGGACCCGCGGCGCTTTCAAGGAAGTGCAGGACCCCGAATACTACGGCGAAATTTACGCCGACCCCTTTCAGTTCGACCGAGTCTATGCCATGGACGTCAACGTTTTCGTCACCGAAGACGGCGGCAAGACGGTCCGGAGCGCTTTCGGCGGGGGCGGAAGCCGGGAATGGGGCCTCCATTCGGACAATCACGCGCTGGTCTTCGATCCCACCGACCAGAATCATCTGCTCGAAGGCAACGACGGCGGTCTTTACGAGAGCTACGACCACGGCCGCACTTGGCGCCACTTCAACAACATTCCCGTCACCCAGTTCTACCGCGTCTCGGTGGACAATGGACTGCCGTTTTACAATGTCTATGGCGGCACGCAGGATAACGGATCGCAAGGCGTACCTTCGCGCACGAACGTGGCCGCGGGCATCCGCACCAGCGACTGGATGAACACCGGCGGCGGCGACGGCTATCAGTCGCGCGCCGACCAGGACGACGCTTCCATCGTCTATACCTGCTCGCAGCAGATCAATTGCGTGCGCCTCGATCTGAAGACCGGTCTGAGCAACAGCATTAATCCACGTCCCGGACGTGGCGCGCGCGGCACCACCAACGGCCAGCCGCCGGCCGGCAAAATCGACGACGCCAAACTGCGTTCGCGGTGGGACATTCCATTTATCATCAGCCCGCACCGGCATACCCGCCTCTATATCATGGGCAACCGCCTGCTGGAGAGCGACGACAGCGGCGCCAGCTGGCGCGAAGTCTCCGAGGACCTTACGCGCGACATCGACCGCGACACCATCCCCGTCATGGGCAAGGTCTGGGGCTCGGACGCCGTGTGGAAAAATGCCTTCACCGACGAGTACGGAACCGGCACGGCGCTCGCCGAATCTCCGCTCAAGGAGGGACTGCTGTTCGCCGGCACCGACGACGGGCTGGTGCAGATTTCCGAAGACGGGTCGAAAACCTGGCGCAGAGTCGACCAATGGCAGGGCGTGCCGGACATGACCTATGTGACGGACGTGCACCCATCCCCGATTGACGTGAACACGGTGTTCGTCACGCTCAACGATTTCCAGCGGGGCAATTTCAAGCCGTACGTAATGAAATCCACCGACCTGGGGCGCACCTGGACCTCGATCGCCGGCGATCTCGCCGGCAACGATCCCGTCTGGACCATCGTGCAGGACTACATCGATCCGAACCTGCTGTTTGTGGGCACGGAATTCGGCCTCTCGTTCACCATCGATGGCGGCCGGCACTGGGTCAAATTCCGCGACGGCATGCCGCCCGTTCCCATCCGCGATCTGGCGATTCAGAAGCGCGAAAGCGATCTCGCCGCGGCATCTTTCGGACGCGGATTTTTCGTCCTCGACGACTATTCGCCGCTTCGCCAGCTTACGCCGCAAGTCCTGGCTTCGGAGGGCGCGCTGTTCGCACCCGGCCGCAAAGCGAGGCTCTTTGAAGAAATCGGCTACTACCGCGCCCAAGGGGACAATATCGGCTCGCCTAACCCGCCTTTCGGCGTCCTGCTGAGCTACTACCTGCGCGACGAGGAGGCCGGCCGCGTTGTGCTCCAGGTCGCAGACAGCCGTGGCCGCGTGGTGCGACAGTTGGATGTGTCCTCGAAATCCGGCCTGCATCGGACGGCCTGGGACCTCCGGGAATCCCCGCCGGAAAATCAATCTGCGAGAAGCGGCCGGGGGAATCGCGGAAATCTGGTGAAACCCGGAACCTACACCGTAACCCTGGGCAAATTGGTGGAAGGAAATCTGGCGCCTATCGGCCAACCGCGGAAAGTGGAGGTGGTGCCTTTGGAGGCATCGAATCGTTGAGAACCGTGAAAAACCAAACTTCACCCAAAACGGTAGGCATTCTCCGAGTACTCTACGGCTCCGCATGAGACTGCTGTTGTTTTTTTCACTCAGGGCCGCCGAGTGCGCGGGACTGTGATTTTAGAAAGGATGGCACATGCCCGGATCGCGTAAGCTTTTATCACCCGACGAAGTTCATCAGCACGCCGCGCAATCGCCGCGCTGGAGAGTTCTTGACGGGAAGAAATTGTCCCGGGAGTACACCTTCCCGGATTTTCAGAACGGCCTGAACTTCGTCAATCGCGTGGGCGAAGTGGCCGAACGGCAGGGACACCATCCCGATATTCAGCTTTCCTGGGGCCGGGTGATCATCGAGACCTGGACGCACGATGCCGGTGGACTTACGGAACAGGATTTCCGGCTGGCGTCGCAGATCGATCAATTGAGCTGACTCACGCCGGCAGCAGCATCATCGCGGGGCGATAGTTGCCGGAATTCATACCCGGCAACTGGAAAAGGCGGCCCGCCGGTAGAGTGCGCTGCACCAGGCATCTATCCGTGCCATTCCAGCCCTCCACTCGAACCGCCGCCCCGCGTCGCTCCACCCGGTAAACCGCCGTGGCGCCGAATTCCGCAGCCAGTGCCGGCAGCGACCACCCCGCCGGATCGAGCATTCGCATGCCCGATTGCCGGTCCATCACGATCGCCACGTCCTGAAGGCTTGATTCCCCCGAAGCGGCAATGTCCAGGATGTCCTCGGCCTGCTGAAGAAAACTGCTCACGAAACAGCTTATCGGCTGCCATCCGGCTTTTTTCGAAAGTTTGACAACCCGAGTCTCCGTGCGGTAAAAAGCAACATGGAAAAACCCTCCCGGCGATTCTTTCTGGCGGCCAGTGCCGGCGCCCTCGCCACCCGATTCTCCTTCGCGCAAGCCCCGTCCGACCTCTGCTCCCTGACCCTGAAAGAGGCCGCCGACGGCATCCGGTCCAGGAAATTCTCATCCGTCGATCTCACCGAAGCCTGCCTCGATTCCATCAAAATGTGGAACCCGAAGATCGACGCGTGGATCACGGTAATGCGCGAAAAGGCCCTGGCGCAAGCCAAGGAGCTGGCCGAAGAACAGGCGAAAGGCAAGATTCGCGGCCCGCTCCACGGGATTCCCATCGGGATCAAAGACAGCATCGACACCGCCGGCGTGCGCACGACCGCCGCAAGCGCCGTCTACGAATACCGCTTTCCCACGGAGGACGCGGAGGTGGTCCGCCGCCTGAAAGCCGCGGGCGCGGTGATTGTCGGCAAATGCAATATGCACGAGTTCGATGCCGGCGCTTCTTCTGCCGTCAGTTATTGGGGGCCGGTGCGCAATCCGTGGAATCTCGAGCGCATTTCCGGCGGACCTTCGGGCGGATCGGCCGCCGCCGTAGCCATAGGCAACTGCTTTGCGGCGCTCGGCACCGATTCCGGCGGCGGCATCCGCGTCCCCGCCTCCGATTGCGGCGTCACGGGGCTGAAAGCCACCTACGGCCGCGTCAGTCTGCGCGGGATCGTGCCTTTCTGCTGGTCGCTCGATCATTGCGGCCCGCTCGCCCGGAGCGCGGAAGACGCGGCGCTGGTACTCCAACAGATCGCCGGGTACGATCATCTCGACATCGACAGCGTGGACCAGCCGGTTCCCGATTATTCCGCTGCCATCTTGCTGCCGGTCGCGCAGTTTCGCATCGGGATCGCCGCGCAGTTCTACGATCACCTCGATGACGACGTCTCGAAAGCGGTGGAAAATGCGCTCGCCATTCTCAACAAGCTCACCAAGGGATCGCATGAGGTCGGCCTGCCTTCGCTGCTGCATGCCAATGTGACGGCCGAGATCGCCGCGTCTCATGAGAATGTTCGCGGCGTCAACGGCGGGGGATTCGAAGCTTCCACGGCACGCGCTTTTCCAGGCGGGCAGGATGCCGCGCGCGCGGTGGATTACATCCGCGGCTGGCGCGATCTGACCATGGTCCGCCGCACCGTGGACGAGGAGGTGTTCGCCAAGCAGGGAGTCGACGTCCTCGTGGCGCCCGTGGTGCGGCACGCCCCGGCGCTCATCGAGGAAGCGCTCAATCCCGGCGGAGGGGGCGGCGGGCGCGGCGGCGGGGGTGGACGCGGGGGTGGGGGTGGCGGCGCAAACGCGGGCGGCAACTCCCGCGCGGTGCCGGATGACGACGACAACACGCGCCCGTTCAACGGGTACGGCCTTCCCACGATCGCGATTCCCTGCGGGTTTAACAAGGAGGGCCTGCCCATCGGCCTGCAGATCGCCGGCCCGCTATTTGGCGAAGGCAGCGTGCTCGCGCTTGCCCATGCCTTCCAGCGCGAGACCGATTGGCACAAGCGCAAGCCCGGACTTCAGCTCGACACCAAAGTGCCGATGCTTTCGAAGAACGCGTCCGAGCAGACCGGCGGTTAGGACAGAGGAACTTCGATGCAGAACCCAGGTGAACCCGTTTTCTGGACCCTCAAACAGGCATCCGAGAATCTACGCGCGCGCAAAATCTCTTCGGTAGAGCTGACGCAAGCCTGCCTGGACCGCATCGCCGCCTTCAATCCCAAAATCGACGCATGGATTACGGTGATGAAGGAGCAGGCGCTCGCGCAAGCCAAGGCGCTCGACCGGGAGACGGCATCGGGCCATTGGCGCGGTCCGCTGCACGGCATTCCTGTCGGTCTCAAGGACAACATCGATGCCGGTGGCGTGCGCACGACGGCGGGCAGCAAGACGCTGGCTGGGAATGTCGCGGCATCCGACGCCGAAGTGACGCGCCGCCTGCGCGCGGCCGGCGCGGTTTTCGTCGGTAAGGCCAACATGCACATCTTCGCTTCCGGCGCCACTTCCGCCGTCAGCTATTACGGGCCGGTTCGCAATCCCTGGAACCTGGAAATGATCTCGGGCGGATCGTCGGGAGGATCGGCCGCCGGCGTCGCCATGGATCACTGTTATGCCGCTCTCGGGACCGATACCGGCGGCTCGATTCGCACGCCGTCGGCGATGTGCGGCGTCACCGGATTCAAGGCGACGTACGGCCGCGTGAGCATTCGCGGCATCGTCCCGCTCACCTGGTCGCTCGATCATTGTGGACCTATCGCCCGCACGGTTGAAGACGCCGCCATGGTGCTCGCGGTGATCGCCGGCTACGACCGTCTCGATCTCCAGTCCGTGGATCTGCCTGTTTCCGACTACGTTGCCGCCATTGGAGCGCCGGTCTCGCAGTTCCGCCTCGGAGTTTCTCCGCAGTTTTACGACACCCTCGAGCCGAACGTCGCGGAGGCGGTGGAAGCGGCGACCGCCCTGCTGGCGAAGATGACCAGGGGTACCAAAGAAATCGAAATGCCCTCGATTTTGGGTACCGGCGCGGGCAGCGAAGGCGGCGTTTACCGCGAGGAACTCGGCAACGCCTTCGTGCGCGAGGAAACCGAACCTTCGGGCGGCGGCGGAGGCGGCGAAGGGCGCGGCGGCGGATTCACGGGATCGCGCGCGGTCGATTACATCCGCGAATGGCGCGCGCTGCGCACCATTCGCCGCACGGTGAACGATGAGGTTTTCCGCAAGCAGGATGTCGACCTGATCGTCACCCCGACCATCCGTGAGGTGGCGTGGAGCATCGAGGACGAGTTGACGCGCGCCGCCAACGCCCGCGCGCGGAATCCCAAGCCCGGCAATACGCGCGCGCTCGACGATTACGGCTTGCCGACCATTACGGTGCCGTGCGGGTTCTCGCGCACCGGGCTGCCCATCGGCCTGCAAATCAGCGGGGCGAACTGGCGTGAGGTAGACGTGGTGGCGCTGGCCCACGCTTACCAGAAGGCTACCGATTGGCACACCCACCATCCGGCCTTGACTGCCGATGCCAAAGTGCCTCAGTTATCGAAGGCCGCGGCGGGGCAGACTGGCGAGGCGGTGGGAAGATAGGGGGCTGGCAGTGCTTGTGGCACGGCGCCGGGCGCAGGCGGCGCGGCGGATTGGGCGGCCGCGCTCCGAATAGAGGGTCAATCCAGCCAAGCCTCCTGGCGGTGGGCGGCGGGCGGTGGAACCGCGCCGAAGCGGCGGTCGCGCCCGCGGAATTCGCGCACCGCGGCGCCCAGATCGCTTTCGCTGAAATCGGGCCACATGCGCGGTGTGAAGATCAGCTCCGCGTAGGCGCATTCCCAAAGCAGGAAATCGCTCAGACGGCGTTCCCCGCCGGTGCGAATCAGAAGGTCAACCGTAGGCCCGAGAGCCAGCTCCAGAGATTCGCGGGACAGCCTGGCGATGCTGCGGGCCGCGGTGAGGATGGCGTCGCGGCCGGAATAATCGAAGGCGATGCGCAGGCGGAGGCGGCTGCCCTCGGCTGTGGACACCTCCGCCTTTGCGATGGCCCTCCGCAGGCCCGCGCTCAAACGATCGCGCCGCCCGATGATTTCCAGGCGTACGCCGTTTTCGACGCAGCGGCCGGCTTCTCTTTCCAGGTAGGTGGCCAACAGGCTCATGAGCGAATCGACTTCGGACCGCGGGCGGCGCCAGTTGTCGGATGAGAAGGCAAATAAAGACAGAACTCCGATGCCCGCGGCCGGCGCTGCTTCCACAATGCGAGCCACCGTTTCCACGCCGGCGCGATGACCGGCTTCGCGCGCCAGTCCCCGGGCGAGCGCCCACCGTCCGTTGCCGTCCATGATGATGCCGACATGTAGAGTACTTTTAGGAACAAAGTGTGGGGACATAAAAAAACCTAACGGTCGCGCATGGCTTGGATCAGGGCTTCCATGTGATCCAGGTAGCGCTCCAGCGCCCTACGCCCAGCCGCGCTCAGGCGATATTCGGTCTTCGGCACGCGCCCCTCGAACGATTTCGTGCACGCGATGTAGGCCGCTTCCTCGAGCTTGCGGGCGTGGACGCTGAGGTTGCCGTCGGTGGTGTCCAGCAGTTTCTTCAGTTCGTTAAAGGTGAGCGATTGGTTCACAGACAGGGCGCTCAGAATGCCCAGACGCAGGCGTTCGTGGATGAGGCGATCGAGTTTAGGAGCGGTGAGAGCCGCCGGCACTCCGACCGGTTCCGCCTGCGGTTTCTTATCGCGTTCCTGTCTGGCTGCGTTGGGTTTACCCGCCATATTTCACCGCAATGATCGTACCAAAAACAATGTGCAACCCACCGAAACCGGCGGCCAGCAACAGATCGCCGGAGGCCGGCGGAAGCAACAGCGCCAGGCCGCCCGCCAGCATGAAGAGAGCGCCCATCGCCGGCACCACGCGCACTGACGCAGCACCGCCGGAGAGGACTCCGGTTCCGTACAGCAATAACCACACGCCGGGGATCGCCCCCGAATTTCCCTGGCGGAACAGCACCACTGTCAGCACCGCCCCGGCCACCATCGCCGGCGCCAAACCCGCCACGAACTTTCGACCCGGACCGCTCAGCAAGGGGATGCGCACGCGTTTCGATTTCTGCGCCGCGGCGCCGATCCCAATCAGCAGCGCGACCACCGCTTCCGCCAGCCAAACTGCCAGCCAGCGAGGAGTGGGAGTTCCCGGTCCGGCAATCCAGGCCGCGACCAGCGCCGTGGACCCCATCAGCATGCCGCCGATTCCGGGTACGGCCGTAAATTCGCCGGCGCGTTCGAGCGTGCGGCGGATGTACCGCAGGTTGTCCATCGCATGTTCGTGCAATTGGACGGGCTCAGGCCGCGGAGTCGCCATGGAATTCAGTCTAGGCTGGCGGCGGGCTTCCTGTCAAGTACTTTTCACGGCAAAGGGTTCTTCGGCTTCCTGCGCGCAATGCTGCCGTGCTTCGGCTGCACCGGGCGAGAAGCTGGCTTTCCGTGTCCCGATGTACCAGACGGTGGATTCGAGCTTGCAGCGCTCCCACTGAGGCCTACTGCCCTCGGAACCGTCCCTCGCGGATCTGCCTGGTGGGGCAGCCCCCCGGCCTTGGCTGAATAATGGCTGGAATCGGTTCCTGCAAATCTGAGGCTGCCGGACTTTGCCGGTCAGGTCAGGGCGTCAACACCCGAAGGTGCCGTTCCGCCCTCCATCCCAAAAACGGGAAGCACCCCCGAGTGCTCGGAGCCGGCTCTAACCGGATGCCGCAATTGACGCGGGGCTTTCACCGCCGGATGAACTTCGCCTCGATCAGCATCCGGACGTTGGGATCGAGTTCCACGGTGGCAGGCGGATCGTCCGACGCAATCTCAAATTCCTGCTCTTTCGCGGTCATCTCTATTTTCTCGATCCGCATCCTCTGGCCCTGAATACCGATTTCGAGCGGCAGCCGGTACGCATCGCCGGGCTCCGTCTGCGCGAGATCCACCACGATCTTCTTCGCGCCCGCATCGTACTTCCATCCGCCTTCCACCACCGGCGACCCGGCCCGATAGAGCCACTGCTGGAAAAACCAGCCCAGGTCCGCGCCGGAAACCTCCTCCATCACGCGCCGAAAATCCGCGGTCGACGCGTTGCTGTCGCGATATCGCCGGTAATATTCGCGAATCCCCGCCCAAAACTTCTCGGTACCGATCTGCCCGCGAAGCATGTGCAGCACCCACCCGCCCTTCTGGTACACAATCGAGTTCGGAATACCCTTCCACGGCTTCGCCTGCACCACGGCCACCCCCGGCAAGCGTTTCTCGGCGTTGAAAACGGTCCGGCGATTGCGCTCGAGCCCGGCTACAAAGGCATCGCGGCCCTCGAAATGTTCGGTGGTCAGCTCCTGGAAGTAAGTGGCGAAACCTTCGCTCAGCCAGACGTCGTCCCAGTCCTTTTCAGTCACCGAATCGCCGAACCACTGGTGCGCCGTCTCGTGCGCCACCAGGCTCAAGTTCGGGCGCCCGTTTACCGATCCCTGACCGAAGAATATCTCGCTGGCGTGTTCCATGCCCCCGCCCATCCCCGCAGCTTCCACGTCCGCCAGCTTCTCGTAAGGATAAGGGCCGATCGATTCGCTGAAAAACGCCATCGCCTCCCGTTCCGGCTCTTCGAAAGTCGCGATTCCCGGGTCGCGATCCTGGTGGAACAGCCACGCTTGCAATGGCACGCCGGCGCCCGTGCCATAGTGCTCGACGGCGAACTGCGCCACCCCGATATTGTCCAGCCAGGTGGCGATGGGCACCGACTGCTTCCAGTGCGTGAGCCGAGTGCCGTCGCCGAGATCAATGGTTTCCTGGAGCGCTCCGTTGGCCACCACCTGGTATTTCGCGGGGGCATAAACCAGGAACTCGCTGGTTGCCTTATCGGAGGGGTGGTCGATGGTCGGCAGCCACTGGTGCGCCTGGTCCGGCCAGTTGACGCTGAAAAAACACCGCTCCCCGAATTTGTTCTTCACGACCTTGAGCCCATCGGCCGCCGTGCCGGCATATTTTACCGTGAACGATCGCAATTCCCCGGATTTCGAGGGCGGCGCGAGCGTCAGCGTGAGCCGGTCCGCCTGATGCGTGTACGCCACGGGAGCGCCACCGGATTTAACCTCCGAAACGGTCATTCCCTTGCCGTCCGCCGGCGATGCCAGATCGAGCCAGAACTGTGTGAGCCCGTCTTTCAGAAACCGGATGGTAACGGTAGTTTCGCCGGCGATGGCATCGTCCGCGTCGCTCAAGGTCACCCGAAAGACGTAGTGCTGCACGTCGACGCCGGGCTGGCGTTCGTAGGTATCGGCAAAGGCCAGGCATGCCAACAGGGCCGCGCCGGCCGTAAGTTTTCCCATCGACCCATACTATACTCGATCGCTCGGTTCGCTTGCGGCGCGGCTCTTTGCGATCTGAGCCGCGCCTGCAAGCAAACGAGGAGGAGGAGCGAACCGCAATCGAGCGAGGTTAACAGGCGGCCCGGACGCGCGTTTCCAACGCGTGCACGCGATCGAGCGCGGCGCGCAGTTGCGTACACTTGAATTCCAGACGGCGGCGCTCGTATGGCGTTGCATCCGCCAGCAGAGTCATCCACCTGGTGGCTTCCGCCCATGCCGCTTCGGCGCCGGCGACGTAAGGCTCGGCCCACTCCCAGTCGTCCACGCCATCGCCGCTGTCGAGCACCCGCACAGATGCCAAGCCGTGATTTAGTTTGTTACCAATCAGTGACACGAGTTCCCGGTTGGTTTTGTTCCGAAGCTCGTGTAATTTGGCTTCTGCGCTGTAGCTCATAAACTGTACCGTCTACTTGCTTAGACGAATGAAAAGCCCGATTCGATCACGAAAACTGAAAAAATTTGTAAGTACAAGTACCGGCGACATATACGGCGAACGCCGGGTCCCGTCCGAAAAAGTAGGGAAGTTCCCGATAGTCGTCGCAGTCATGGATGACAAAGTCGGCCCATTTTCCCGCTTCCAGCGAGCCGATGACATCGCCGCGGCGCAAGCTATATGCCGCGTTAATCGTCGCCGCCGTAATCGCCTCCGCCGCGGTCATTTTCATCTGTGTCGCCGCCAGCGACAGCACCATCGGCATGGATGTGGTGGGTGAAGACCCGGGATTGAAGTCGGTGGCGAGCACCACCGGCATTCCCATATCGATCATGGTGCGCGCGGCGGGATAGTGCGATGACCCCAGCGCGTAAACCGATGCCGGCAGCAGGACCGGCATCACGCCCGCCCGATCGAGCGCCGCCATGCCGGCCGCCGTCGTGGACTCCAGATGGTCCGCCGTGTCCGCGCCGAGTTCCGCGGCCAGCAGCGAACCGTAGTCCGCGCTGAACTGATCGGCGTGCAGCCGCAGGCGCAGTCCCGCGCGCTGCGCCGCCTGCAGGATCCGGCGCACTTTCTCCACCGGGAAGACAGTGGGTTCGATGAACGCGTCGAACGATTCCGCCAGTTGTTCCCGCGCCACGCCGGGAATCATTTCGTTCACCAGCAAATCGGAGTACTCGTCCATGCGCGCGCGGTATTCATCCGGAACTTCGTGCGCGCCGAGGAATGTCGGCACGTAACGCAGGTTCTTTTCCGCGCCAAGGCGGGCAATGACGCGAAGCATCTTGGTTTCGGCTTCCGGCGAGAGCCCATACCCCGATTTGGCTTCCACGGCCGTTGTCCCGCCGCGGAGAAACCACCCGCGATAGCGCCGCGCCGCCGCGAGCAGGTCATCCTCCGACGCTTCGCGTGTCTTCCGCACCGTCGAGCGGATACCGCCGCCGCGCGCGGCGATCTCGGCATACGTGGCGCCCTCGATGCGCTCTTGGAATTCGCCGGCGCGCGTGCCGGCGAAAACCGGATGCGTGTGCGCATCGACAAAGCCCGGCATCACGATCCGCCCGCCGGCGTCCACCAACTCGGCCGTGGCGCCGGCGGCCTCCATGATCTCGCTTCGAGGGCCGGCACGCTCGATGCGGCCGCCGCGAATCAGCAGGGCACCATCGGGAATCGCCGCAAGCTCGCGCATTTCCGGGCCGCGGCGCGCACGCCGGGGTCCGGCGAGAGTCACGAGTTGACGGCAATTGGCGACGACCAGCGCGCCCATCAACTATCCATAGGCCGGCGAATGGCGTGCTCGCGCGCGAAACGAACGGCATCCTCGTAGCCGGCGTCGGCGTGGCGGATGACGCCCATTCCCGGGTCGGTGGTGAGCACCCGTTCCAGGCGCCGCTCCGATTCGTCGGTGCCGTCGGCCACAACCACCATTCCGGCGTGCTGCGAATAGCCGATCCCCACGCCGCCGCCGTTATGAATGGAAATCCACGACGCGCCCGCCGCGGTGTTGACCAGTGCGTTCAGCAGCGGCCAATCGGCGATGGCGTCGGAGCCGTCGCGCATGGCTTCCGTCTCGCGATAGGGCGACGCTACCGAGCCCGCATCCAGATGATCGCGCCCGATCACGATGGGCGCCTTTAGTTCGCCCGACCGCACCAGGCGGTTCATGGCCACGCCGAATTGCGCCCGCTCGCCGTATCCCAGCCAGCAGATGCGCGCCGGCAAGCCTTGAAAGTGAATGCGCTCACGCGCCATCGGCATCCATCGCGCCAGCGTCTCGTTGTGCGGGAAAAGTTCCAGCGCGAGCCGGTCGGTGCGATAAATATCTTCCGGATCGCCCGAAAGCGCTGCCCAGCGGAACGGACCGCGCCCTTCGCAAAACAGCGGCCGGATGTATTCCGGCACGAACCCCGGGATGTCATAGACGTTCTTCACCCCCGCCTTCGCCGCCTGCGTGCGGATGTTGTTGCCGTAGTCGAATGTCACCGCGCCGCGTTTTTGCAGCGCCAGCATCGCCTCCACGTGCTCGCCCATGGCGCGGAAAGAGCGCGCGAGGTAGTCGTCCGGATCGCCCGTGCGCAGGCGCCGCGCCTCTTCGAGCGACATTCCGTTGGGCACGTAGCCGTTCAGCGGATCGTGCGCGCTGGTCTGATCCGTCAGCACGTCGGGCACGAAACCGCGGCGCAGCAATTCCGGCAGCACATCCGCGCAATTGCCAACCAGCCCCACCGAGAGCGCATGGCCGGCGATCCGCGCCTCGCGCAGAATGCGCAGCGCATCGTCGAGACCGCGCGCCAGTCGGTCGCAATAGCCGGTAGCGAGACGCCGCTCGATGCGGTGCGGGTCGACATCGATCCCCAGGAAGCAGGCGCCATTCATGGTTGCGGCGAGCGGCTGAGCGCCGCCCATTCCGCCCATCCCGCCCGACACCACGACCTTGCCCGAGAGCGTGCCGCCGAAGTGCTTGCGCGCCAGCGCCGCGAACGTCTCGTAAGTGCCTTGCACGATTCCCTGGCTGCCGATGTAAATCCACGAACCGGCAGTCATCTGCCCGTACATGGTCAATCCCAGCCGTTCCAGGCGCGTGAACTCCTCGAAGTTCGACCAGTGGCCCACCAGATTCGAGTTGGCGATCAACACCCGCGGCGCCTCCGGATGGGTGCGGAAGATCCCCTGCGGACGCCCCGATTGCACGATCAGCGTCTCGTCGTTTTCGAGCGATTGCAGCGCCCGCACGATGGCATGGAACGACGGCCAATCGCGCGCCGCGCGCCCGCGCCCGCCATAGACGATCAACTCGTCGGGATTTTCGGCCACGTCGGGATCGAGATTGTTATGGAGCATGCGCAAGGCTGCTTCCTGGTGCCAGCCCTTGCAGCTGATTTGCGTGCCACGCGGCGCTCGAATTGCGGTTTGAAGGCTCATCTGGGACTCCCCGAGGCAATGATAGCTCAATGCGCCGGGTGCAGCCCGCTGGTCCTAAAATTATCATTTTGTTTCTGCAAGATGGCATTACCGCACGCCCCCCGCCCGGTATGTTTCCACACCCTCGGACGACCAGAGCTTCGCGGGAAATGCTCGCCGTTAAAGTTCCGTACGATAATGGCGGACAGAGGTAATCATCGATGAATCCCAGCGAGGGGCCGGGCCTCCCTTTACACAACCTGGACGAATGGGACGACAGTGTCCGGGCGCGCTACGATCCGAACCGGAAACCAAATGAGTTCCGGCAATATGACCACAAGGTCTCGCCGGCCGTGCGCGAATTCTACCGGCTCAACCACACCAATCAAACGCTCGCCTTCGCACAGGGAAAGCGCCGCCAGTGGCTCGGCTTGAACTACGCGCAGGCAGGTATTTGGGAGATGATGGAAAACCTCAACCAACTGGTGGACGATAGCGATCCCGATACGGACCTCAGCCAGATCGAACATAGTCTCCAGGCCGCCGAAGCCATTCGCGCCGCCGGTCATCCGCGATGGTTCCAACTGACGGGATTCATCCACGATCTGGGAAAAGTGCTGTGGCTGTGGGGAGAGCCGCAATGGGCCGTCGTGGGCGATACCTTTCCCCTGGGCTGCGCGTTCAGCGACAAGATCGTCTTCCACGAATTCTTTGCGGCGAACCCCGACTCGCACGCGCCCGAGTACCAGACTCCATGCGGCATTTATGAACCGAACTGCGGGCTCGACAAGGTCTGCCTGTCATGGGGCCACGACGAGTATCTTTATCACGTGACCCGCGCCTATCTGCCCGAAGAAGCCCAGTACATGATCCGCTACCACAGCTTCTATCCCGGGCACCGGGAGCAGGCTTACGGACATCTCATGAACGGTCACGATGTCGAGATGTTTCAATGGGTGCAGCGGTTCAACCCATTCGACCTGTACTCGAAATCTCACCAAAGGCCCGACCCGGTGCGGCTCGAACCGTATTACCGGGAGCTCATCGCCGAGTTCTTCCCCGAAAAAATCCGCTGGTAGCGGGCTTGTCCCGCTCCCGTCCAAAATCGCCGCCGGAGACGGTACAATTTACTGAAGCAATTTCAGATGCGTCCAGGAGCCTTTCATGAGTAGTCCCACTAGCGCGCCGTCCAGAGGAGCCGCCGTTGAAGTCGTCGAATTCGGGTACCGGACCAGCGACGACAGGAAACTCCTCCGCCAGTTCGTGGATTTCCACTGGAGCCATTACGAAAACGATCCGCAGTATATTCCGCTTCTGGACTACGAATATCTGGGATTCCACCTGATCGGCATGGTCGGTTTTTTCGAACCGATCAACCTGTTCCTCAAACATGCCGATATGCGAATGTTTCTGGCGAAAAGCGGCGGAAAGATGGTTGGCCGCTGCAACGCGTTCGTAAACCACAACCACAATAAGCACTGGAAGGACAAGGTCGGATTCTTCGGTCAATTCGAGTCAATCGACGATCCCGCGGTCTGCCAGGCACTGGTCAGCGCTGCCGGGAAATGGCTCAAGGCCCAGGGCATGACGACGATCCGCGGCCCGCAGAATTTCCCGGTGAACGAAGCTACCCCCGGCATCCTCACCGCGGGCTTCGATTCTCGGCCGGTGATCTACTACCATTACTCTAAGCCCTATTACGAACCGCTTCTCAAAAGCGCCGGCTTGGCGCCGGTCAAGCGCGTAGTGTCATGGGAGACGGAGGTCCAGAGGCCCATTGAAGACAAGCTCCAGCGGCTCGGGCAGAAGATCATCAACCGCTACGGGATCACCATCGAAGACTGGGGAAAGCGCCCGCTCAAGGAGCGCAAAGCCGAGATGCTCGATGTGTACAACGACGCGTGGAACGACAATTGGGGGTTCGTTCCCTTCGAGCAGGACGAGTTCTACCGCATTTGCGAGGACATGCAGTTGATTGTGGACAAGAATCTCTTCCTGTTCATTTACGTGAAGGGAGAACTGGCCGCATTCTTCGGAGGAGTGCCCAACGTGGCCGAAAAACTGACACCGATTCCCGGAATGCGGCGGGCGGAACTACTCCGTGCGGCCAAGATGGTGCTCGGCAAGGGCAGCGTTCGGGGGTTCCGTCTCGGCTATCTGGGAGTGAAGAGGAAGTTCCGCAAGCTGGGACTGGACGGCGTATTGATTTGGAAAGCCAAGCAGTATGCCCAGAAACGCGGATACCAGTATTGCGACCTCGGATGGATTCTCGAAGACAACGTCCTGGTCTTGCGGCTGGGCGAATTGATGGGCAGCAAGCCGTCCAAAACGTACACCATTTTCGAAAAGACTGTGTAAAGGCAGGAGGCCGGGAGGCGGAGGCCAGGAGCCCGAAAAAGGGCGAGCTGGTTTGGCCTCGCTACAGTCCCAGCGTCGTCTCGCCCCACCCGTCCGGCGTTTGCACGCGAATCTTCAGCGCGGCGGCATCGGCGGCCGCCGGATATCGGATTTCATAACGCGCCAGCAAACTGAGATAAACCGAGGAAACGGCCTCGTCGACAGGCGAGTTGTCTGCCAGCTTATGGAAGTGGCCTTCGACCCGGTGGCAAAACTCCCGCAGCGCGACATTCTCGCAGGCGCTGATCACTCGCAGCGATGCTCGCGACGCCCGGACCGCCGCGATTAAATTCTCGTCGCCGTTGCCGCCTACTCCCTCCGGTGCAAGCACGATCAGGTGCCTCCGTCCCGGCACCCCGGCACTGCCCGGCAGAATCGCACGCCTGATAGCGCTCCAGAATCCCGTGCAATCGGTCCGCCTGGGCGTTCGCTGTAAAGCCCGCGCAGCCTCGGCCGCACTGGCAATGAAACCCGGCAATTCGAGATCGATGGAATCCGCGTCATCGTCGGTGCCGGAAAAGGGAACAGTCGACCAAAGGTCCGTGCTTCGTTTCCACCGGAGGCATCGCAGCGTGGCGTCATCCCACCGTTGGCCCAGATTCCGGGGAAAGAGAAACAGCACCGCCATAGGCCCGGGCGGCATTTTCTCTAAAACGCGATAGGACCAGACTACCTGTCCGTTTTCCGTCAACAGGAACTGCGCCGGCAACACTCGCCGACATTCACGGCCATCGTCAAGTGCGATAGCCACCGGGATCCGGCGTTCGCCGGTGCGGGCGTCCCTGGGACCCGCGTCGGCCGCCACCTGCCATTGCGGCAACTGGGAACCATGGGCCATCGCCTCGCGGACTCGCCGAATCGCGGCGAAGGCCATCTTGCGAACCGAAGGGTTGCTATCGCCGATCATGCGGCCCAACACTTCCGTGAAGCGGGGATCTGCCGTTTCGCCCATGGCCCAGGCCGCTGTCCGGCGGAACGCGGTGGAATCGTGCGAAGCCATTTTGGCCAACTCCGCCAGCGGAGAGCACTCCCCCAAACGGTACAAGCCTAGCAGCGCATTCCCGGCCACGCGATTGTTCGTATCGCGCGCTGCCCAGCCGAGCAGTTCCCGCGCCTCCGGCGTATCGATTCCCCACGCCGCCTCTATGGCATTGGCGCGCACCCGGGTGTCGGACTCCTGTAACCGCTTTTTGATCCACTTGAGGCTTCCGCCACTGCGCCCGATCAGCAACACCACTTTGGACCTTAAATAGGGATCGGCATTGCGCAGCAGGCGCATCAAGGAAGGCAAAAGATGCTTTCCGTCGGAGATCTCGGCGAGGATTTCGAGCAGGCGTTCCGCCATTTCGTGTGCCAGGATCGACTCCGCGCCGGCGGCATCGGCAAGCTGCCGCGCGAGTTGAACGCCCACGGCGGGATCGCCCGCCTGTGCCAGGCGCGCCAACTCCGAAGCTTGTTCGCGGCCCAGTTCCGGATCGCAAAGCGCCCGGAATAAGAGCCCTCCGGAAATGAGCAGCTCCACCAGGAATCGCGACGCCCTCGACGCGACGTCATCCCGCAGAAGCTCGATCGCCAGACTGTAAAACAACTCCGGCTGGCGCTGCAAAATGCCGCTGATGCGCTGACGGCTGGCGACCGGCTCGCGATCGAAATCCCGCACCAAAGCCGCCAATGCAGCCGGATCATGAACCGCCGGGGTATCCGGGAGAGATGCCACGTGAAACAGATCGGCAAATTGGCCGGGCGTCTTTAATTCCAGTGGCTGAACCCGCTTGGGCGCCAATTCCGCGCGCCGGTGCGCGGGAAAATTTGGACAGCCCCTTTATTTTCAGCAAAACTCGTAAAAACTCCCCTGCATCATGGCGGCAATTCCAGCGAGTCGGTTTGGGATGCCTGAGTTTTACAAACCACTCCCTAATTTCACCGGCTCCATTTAAAGATTCCCCAGCCAGACATTTATAATCGAATTAATGGCAAAGAATAGTTTTGGTGCGGCGGCCAAGTTGCGCGCCGGTAACAGCGAATACGAGTATTTCCGCCTGGCCTCGCTCGCTGAGAGGGGCCTGGGAAGCGTGGACCGTCTTCCATATTCCATTAAGATTCTGCTCGAAAACCTGCTCCGCAACGAAGACGGCAAGCGGGTGCTGGCGGATGACGTTGCCCTGGTAGCGCGCGGCGAGGGCGCCAATACCAAGGAAATCAGCTTTATGCCCGCGCGCGTGCTGCTCCAGGATTTCACCGGCGTACCGTGTGTGGTAGATCTCGCGGCTATGCGCGATGCTCTCGCAGCCATGGGGTCGGATCCCAACCGCGCCAATCCTCTGCTGCCTGCCGACCTGGTGATCGACCACTCCGTGCAGGTGGATAGTTTCGGCTCCGCGCAGGCTTTCGATCTCAATGCGGCGCTGGAATTCCAGCGCAATCGCGAGCGCTACATGCTCCTGCGCTGGGGCCAGACGGCTTTCCGCAACTTCCGCGTAGTCCCGCCCGATACCGGCATCGTCCACCAGGTGAATCTGGAATATCTGGCACCGGTCGTCTTCCGCGGCAATGGCCAGGCTTACCCCGATTCGGTGGTCGGCACCGATTCCCACACCACTATGGTCAACGGCCTCGGCGTGCTGGGCTGGGGCGTCGGCGGAATCGAGGCCGAAGCCTGCATGCTGGGGCAGCCGGTTTCCATGCTGCTCCCGCCCGTGGTGGGATTCAAGCTGCACGGCAAGCTACACGAAGGCTGCACCGCAACGGACCTGGTCCTTGTCATTACGCAAATATTGCGCAAGAAGGGCGTGGTAGGAAAGTTTGTGGAGTTCTATGGCACCGGGCTGAGCGCGCTGAGCCTGGCCGATCGCGCCACCGTCGCCAACATGGCGCCCGAATATGGCGCCACCATGGGATTCTTCCCGGTCGACCAGGAAACCCTCGGCTACCTCAAGTTCAGCAATCGCGATCCCGGCCTGATCGCGCTGGTGGAAGCTTACACCAAGGAGCAAGGCCTCTTCCGCACCGACCAGACTCCCGACCCCGCCTACACCGACACGCTCGAACTCGATCTCGCCGCGGTCACGCCTTCCATGGCCGGCCCCAAACGGCCGCAGGACCGCGTCGAACTCCCCGAGGTGAAAAAGAATTTCCACGCGGCCTTCCCGGGGCCTGAAAAGACGGCGACGGCGCAAATCGATGGGCATTCCGTCAGCATTCACGACGGTTCCGTGGTCATCGCAGCCATTACCAGTTGCACCAATACTTCGAATCCTTCGGTTATGCTGGCGGCCGGGCTGGTCGCCAAAAACGCCGTGAAGCGTGGACTGAAAGCCAAGCCGTGGGTCAAAACCAGCCTCGCTCCGGGGTCGAAAGTGGTTATCGATTATTACCGCAAGGCCGGCCTGATCGAGTACCTGGAAGCTCTGAATTTCCACCTGGTCGGCTTCGGATGCACCACCTGCATCGGGAACAGCGGCCCCCTGCCTGAACCGATTTCGCAGGCCGTAGCCAAAGAGAACCTGGTGGTGGCCGCGGTATTGAGCGGCAACCGCAATTTCGAAGGCCGCATCAACGCGCAGGTGAAGGCCAACTATCTCGCTTCGCCGCCGCTGGTGGTGGCGTATGCGCTCGCCGGCACCATGGATATCGACCTGGCGAACGACCCGCTCGGCAAGGGCAAAGACGGCCATCCCGTATACCTGCGCGATATCTGGCCCTCCAATCAGGAAGTGACCGAAACTGTCCGCGCCTCCATCGATCAGGAAATGTTCCGCCACGAATACGAGCGCGCCTTTGATGGCGACGCCAACTGGAAGGGCATGTCGATTCCGGCGGGGAATATTTATCAGTGGGAGGAGAAATCCACTTACATTAAGCGCCCGCCGTATTTCGATGCCATGGTCGACCCTGAAACGTCGGTAAAAGACCTCACGGGCATGCGCGCGCTGGCGCTGCTAGGCGATTCCGTTACCACCGACCACATTTCGCCCGCCGGGTCCATCCCCAAGGACAGTCCCGCCGGCCGGTATTTGATTTCGCAGGGCGTGCAGCCGGTGGATTTCAACTCTTACGGCGCGCGCCGCGGCAACCACGAAGTGATGGTGCGCGGAACCCTCGCCAACATCCGTCTGCGCAATCAACTCGCGCCGGGGACGGAAGGCGGTTGGACTCGCCACATGCCCGATGGCGAGCAGATGTTCATCTACGACGCCTCTCTTCGGTATCAGAAGGACGGCGTGCCGCTGGTGATTCTGGCGGGCAAAGAATACGGCTCCGGTTCTTCGCGCGATTGGGCGGCAAAGGGCGTGATGCTGCTCGGCGTGCGCGCCGTGATCGCCGAGAGTTTCGAGCGCATCCATCGCAGCAACCTGGTCGGGATGGGCGTGCTGCCGCTGCAATTCCCCGCGGGCGAAAATGCCGCTTCCCTGGGTCTCAGCGGCAAGGAGACTTTCTCTATAGAGGGCGTGAAAGCGTCGCTGAACGGCGGCGGGCGCAAGGCGACGGTGCGCGCTGTGTCGGACGATGGCAGCCAAAAGACCTTCACCGCGCTGGTGAGGGTGGATACGCCGCAAGAGGTAGAATACTACCGCAACGGCGGCATCCTGCCGTATGTACTACGGCAGATCGCCGCGAAGTAGCCGGCGGGCAGGCAACTTATCGATGGCTGACTTCTCTGCTGAAACTCTGTAGTTGCCCGGCATTCAACCGCACGTCGCCCTCGATTTCGAGCCAGAGCCGTCCCGAGCCGCCATCGGCGAACCGCACCTTTTTGAGCGCCAGCACGTTGTCCAGTTCCGCTGGGAGCGCGGTTTTCAAATCCGCCGATTTACGCACCGACGATTCGATATTAGCGGCAATCTTCTGCCGGAGGGAATCGCCGAACGAGCCCGAGCGCAAGGCCTCGCCCAACGAGCCATCGGCGTCGATCTTGCGCACCTCGGCGTTCATGCCGATGTGGTTGTCGGCCACCGTCGGAGTGAGAACCACTTCTACCACGGCATCGCCGCCCACTACTCGCTTGACGATCTCCTTCCCAAACGCCTTGGCGCAGGCATAACGCTCAAAATGCACGTTCGCCGAAAGCAAGCCGGAAGGTGCGAGCGTTGCCTTTTTCACGGCAAGCCGCTCGCCGCACTTTTCCGAGCGGTTCAATTGCGCCGCCAGAATCGGCGTGAGATGGTCCTGAAAATCACCGAGGTCCACCGTGGCAGACAGATGCGCCGTTGAAACCGAGCCCCAAACCGCGACCATCACGGGCTGGCCTTCGAGCGTAATCGACGTTCTGACCGGCGGTAGCTTTAATGTGTCGGTCTGTGCCAGACCCGCAATTGTAATCATCAGACCGGCGAACAGGCGCATTTGTTCTTATCGATGCATTCCCGCCGGAATGGGTTTCACCCGCCGTCACTTCCCAGTTCTTAAATCCTGAGTGGCCTTCTCGCCTTCGTGCAACTCCAGCGTTTGAGTAGAATTGTCCAGGCCGTCGATCGATAGTCTGTATTTCCCCGGCGCTAAACCGCGGAACAGGAATCTCCCATCCTCGCCGCTTAGCATCTGGCGTTCGCAACCGGCGTCGGCGCGATCCGGCGCCAGGCAAACCTCGGCGCTTTTTGGCGATTCGCGGCCGTTCTTCACGATGCCCGATACTTCCGCCCCCGCCGTGCTGAGCACCACCAGGAGCCGCGCATCCTTCGGATCGGCATCGAGATCCAAGCGAGCCTCCGGCATTTCGACCGTTCCCAGGTGCAGCGATTTCACGTAAACATTCTCCGGCATGCCCGCCAAGGCAACACGTTGCTTGCCAACTGTGACGTGCGCCACGCGAAAGCTGCCATCTTCGGCGATCTTTCCGTTTTCCCTGGAAGTCTCGTCCTCCTCCAGCGACGGCGCCGCGATCCGCACCGCCGGCGCACGCAAGCTTTCGGCCGAGGGTGGAGTTCCGTCCCACTCAATCTGTCCCGCAATTTCGAATTCCGGAATCAGCGCCAGCGTGAGGTTATCGACGTTCGAATCGGCCACGTCAACCGGCACGGGAACGGCAGCGAGTCTTCGGCCATCGGGCGACTGCGTGAGAGCGGATATCGTATAGTGCCCCGGCGGCAGACGCCAGAACACGAACTTGCCGTTGCGCACACTGGCGTACGCCCTGTTGTCCTCCTGCTGGTCGAACGCGTGAACCGAAAACTCCAATCCGGGCGGCGCACCCGTTACCGTGCCGGCGACGCGCACGATGGGAATCTTCACCAGGCGGATTTCGATGCCGTCGATCTCCGCGCCGGGCGCGATATCCACCGCCGCGGCTTCGCTCTTCGATCGCGAATTGGGATACCACGTCGGGCCGTACCACTCCTCCTTTGTGCCATCGGTGCGGATCTCGGCGGGGTCATCGTTTTGGGGAAGTTGCGCGCGCAGGAAATACCGGCCGGCGCGCAGTTCGGTGAGGAGGAACTCGCCGCGGTCGTCGGTCTCCACAAAGGCAAGCCAGTTGATCGACTGGGCCAAGACCCGCGCAGCCTGCACTGGCTCGCCACGGCTATCGAGCACGCGCCCGCCGATCACGCCTTCCGGCGCCAACTGCAAGCGAACGTCGTGCGTCGCGCTCTCCGGCCGGCATTCGACATGCTGTGGGGACTGTGCATCCAGGAAGCCGCGCAACGACGCCTGAATCGTGTATTTGCCCGGCTGAATCGATCCTAGCGCGAACCGCCCGTCGTCACCCGTGAGCGCGCCGTACGTGCCGCCGCGAGTGTCGAACGCGATCAACCGCACGCGCGCACGCGGCAGCGGATCGCCGGTAGTGCTGTTGATCACGACACCATCCAGGCTTGCGGATTTACCGCCATCTTGCGCGGCGGCGATCGCCGGCAAAATCGCCAGCAGGAATACCACTCTACTGATTGTTCCTGCCATTGGCCCTCGCTACCTGCAAGTCTTTCGTCACCCGGTCGCCTTCATGAAATTCCATCACTTCGGAATCCGCCACCATCTTCGGATACACGTTGGCATCGCCACTCTCTTCCAGCGTGTGCGTCGCAAGCACGTGGTAGCGCCCGGGCGGGATGCCGCGAACCACGTAGCTTCCGTCAGTCTCCACATCCGCCCACAACTCTGCCTCGCTCCCCGGCTTGGCATTCTCGTGGATCAGCCGGACGAATCCCATACCGTCGGTCACCTTTTCCGTTCCCCGCTCCACCGTCCCGGACAGCCGCGCGCCTTTGGCGATCACGATCTTGAGCTTCGCGTCCCCCGCGACAACGCTCAAATCCAGCGGTACCGCCTGGCTCGGCGCGGCCGCATCGCGCGGATACACTGTCGCCGTTGTCCGCTCGGTTACCGCTGCGCCGTTGAGTTCAACGGACTTGATATAGCCGTCCTCCGGCACGGGTTTCACCGTCAGACGATACCGGTCGGGCTGGACCCGCGCGAACTCGAAAGTTCCGTCCGCCGAGATGGGAGCGGTAATCGGATCCGCATCGCCAATCTCCCTCGGAGGTCCCAGACGCACCCCTGCGCCCGGCGCACCGCTCACCGTGCCACTGAGGCGAAATGGCGCCGCCAGCATCAGCGCGACGTTGGCGACGTCCTCGTGAATCTCCAATTCCACCGTGGGACTGCGCACTTTCGCATCGCCTGCCCCGCTTTCCGCATAAATGCGATAGCGGCCGTGTATCAGATTGGCCGCCCAGAAAGCTCCGTCCTTCGCGGATGCCTCGATCCTTGTATCCGGCCCGACGATGTGCACTACGACGGGCGCGTTTGGGCCGGCGCCCGCCACCGTTCCCCGGATGCTGTAGGTGCGATTGCGGACCAGACGGATGTCGAGACCGGCGGTCTCCTCGCCCGCGCGCGCCTCCACTGCCGGCGCGGCCTGGCGCGCGGCCGTGGAGGGGTAAAACGTTTGCGCATATGGCACGGGGTCGACCGTGCCGTCGCTGCGAATCTCTTCGCCGGCGCCAGCGCTCGCCGATAGGAGGTATTTTCCCGGTGGCACGCTGATTCGATATTCGCCCCTCCCGTTGGCCAGTTTCCCGCGCCGCAACCCCGCGCCGTCCATCGCAAACAACAGCACGTAATCCTTCGGCGAGGTGACCTCAATGTTCACCGTTGCCTGGCGCATCCCGACCGGCTCGCCGTCTTCTTGCAGCACGCGCCCCGAAAGAACCGCTGCCGGCGTCATTTCGATGCGGAAGTCCTGCAATGGCTCGTTGGCCTCGATATTTACCGTGAACGAAGGCGGGCCATTCTTTGCCGATGGCACGAAAAAATAACCGTGCCGTCGCGGCTCCAGTTGATAGCTCCCGGCGGGGATCGGCGAGATGGAAAAATGGCCGCCGGAATCGCTGAGCGCCGCGAAAATCACCGTGCGGGTGCCCTCCGGCTGCCGCGCGGCCAGCCTTACATCCACTTGCGCCAACGGTTTGCCCGTCGCGCCGTCGACCACCTGGCCCGCAATCGCGGACGGTTCCTGTGCCGCCGCCGAACAAATCAGCAGCATCCAACCGAGCAGCGCGGCCGTGCGGTTCATGAGTGACGCTTGCTCGATTTTACACCCGCCTCACGGCCCTCCGATTGCAGTCCCGATTCGCTCAGAACGGTATCAACTTGAGTGCAGCGTCACAATTACATCGCCGTAATTACGCCAATACGCAATCGTATCTTGACACCCGGCCCGCGTTGGTCGGAAAAAGGAAGTAAGGCCTGAATCATGTCTCTGAACCGCGAACCTTTGATGACTACCGCGACCGTCTCCAAGTGGCTCGGCGTTTCCACCCGGACGCTTTGCCTTTGGGCGGAATGCAAGGAAATCCCAGCGATCAAAGTCGGACGCCAGTGGAGATTCCGCGAGAGCGAATTGGCCAATTGGCTGCGAAATCCCGATGCCGCCAAAGTGAGAAAGTTGACTTACGCGCAGGCCGCCGCCGGCCAGATTTGAATGCATTAGAGCGATTTGCGGCAATTGCCGCAGGTGGCGCATACGTACTTCGCCGGGGCGTGGGAACATGCGATCAGACGCCGCGAAACGGCGTCAATCCCAAAACAAAGAGCAATCAAAGACAGGAGTCCACTATGTTTACCCACGATCCGTTTCAGGCTTATCAGTCCCTCTATCAAACCCTGGGAGCTTTCGGCGGGGGCGCCCCGTACGGTCTGCCGCATCCGGGAATCCATCCGTTGGCTCTGGCATTGCAGCAGCAACCACTGAACTACCCGGGCATCGGTGGTTTGGGCCATTACGCGCAACAACTCCAGGGATACCCGCAACAACTCCAAGGGTATCCGCAGCAACTCCAGGGGTACCCGCAGCAGGGGTATCCGCAGCAGGGATATCCGCAGCAGCAAAACCCGTGGCAGCAACTCACGGGATGGAATCCGCTGGCTATCGGATTGCAATACCCGCTCCAGCATTCCATCGGCCAACCCGGCCTGCAAAACCCGCTGCTCAATCCGCTTCTGGGGTATCAGACCTGGCAGCAACAGCAGACACCGTTCGGCTATCCACTGGCGCCACAGAGCTTCTTGGGCGCAGGCGGTATCGGCCAGCCCTACTCGCAAATCAATCCGCTGGCGCAGTTCGCTTTTCGCCAGCCGGGAATGGGCTATTAGCCGCCGGAACAAGCATGTCCGCAACCAAACGTCAGGGCCGTGCCGGTGGATCATTGCCGGCGCGGCCCGCCGCGGAACAGGCACAAAAAAAGAAAGAGGACAACTCCATGTCACCCAACTCAGTTCGAACGCATCCGCAGTCCTTCGAAGGCATCGCGGTGGTGGGCGAAGCGGTGCACCGCGTGACCCCCGAAAGTGCGGAATTTCTGGTCGAGTTTACCGCCAGCGGGCAAAGCGCCTCCCAAGCCCTGACGAACCACCAGAATCTTATCGCCCAAATCGCGCAGACCTTGTCCGGCGCCCACCGCGCCGACCTGCAGACCGTCTCCCTGAACGTTGCCAACGTCTACTCGCCCGCTCTGGGATCACCCGCATTCGGCATTCCCATCCCGCAGATCTCTCCCGGCGCTATCCCTGGATTTGCATCTCCGCCCGCGCTGCAGCCCGAACTGCAGTTCGGCGCGTTCCAGGCGCGAAGCACGTTGCGGGTACTGGTCCGGGAGGCGGCGCGTGCCGGCGAAGTCGCCGACTTGCTCGCCAAGGCCGGCGCGAATCTCGTCGCCGGAATCTCCTATCGGGCCGGCGACGAGGCCGGAGCGCGCCGGTCGGCGCTCGAGGCGGCCGGAAAAGATGCGCGGTCCAAAGCTGAAAGCCTGGCGGCCGCGGCGGGCAAGCAGGTGGGCGATCCGCTCGGCATTGCCGAAGAGGTGATCGCCTCGAACGGCGTTTATTCGGCCATCCGGTCGCAAATGCCATGGGCATTTGGACCGAACGCTCCCGCCGCCGTGGGCGAGTTGGAATACTACGCTCGCGTGACGGCTAGCTTTCGCTTTCAGTAGCGGGCCACATCGGGGCCAGGAATCCGATGGGCCGCCGGGGCGAGACCGGCTGCGGCTCGAATAATTTCGAAATGTACGTCAGCAGGGACAAAATCTGTTGGCTTTGTTCCTGCTGACGCGCCTCCAGCTCCTCTAATTTCCGGGCCAGTTCAGCGGTCGAAATGGCAATCCCATTAGCCTGCCAGGCTGGGTTGTATGCGGCGATCAGTTCCTTGCATGCGGTGCGCCTCTGCGAGGCCGTGGAATACGGCATAGCCAGTACCGAAACATAGAGATCGCACGAACCGGTTTCACCCGGCAAGCGAGCCAGCGCTCCGCCTCCGGCGTTGTTTCCAAATTCCGTGAAGAAAAGGGGCTGTAGTGGTTTGGGCGACCACTGAGAATTCCGGACCATCACCACCGCGATACCCGCACAGCCGGGGGGACGAAAATTCAAAAATGGTGCGGGGTCGGTAAAAAGGTAATCGTTAAACCGGATACCCGGGGCATCGAAATACCAAGACATAGGGATAAACCTGAAGCGCCAGCTCGTAATTGTAATCTAATCGACATTCCGGCTGGAATCAAGCTTCTCCTTTGCAATTCAATTGTAGCGCTACACCACCCGCAAGAGGTGCTGGCAACCGGCCAGCGCATTCCCGATCCGTTCGCTCGCATGGCCGTCGCCGTAGGGATTGTGCGCCCGCGACATGCGCTCGAACTCCTGGCGATTTTCGAGCAATAGCCCGGTTTCCTCCACGATCCGGGTCGCGCAGGTTCCGACCAGCTTCACCGTTCCCGCTTCCACCGCTTCCGGCCGTTCGGTTTTCTCGCGCATCACCAGCACCGGCTTGCCCAACGACGGTCCTTCCTCCTGGATGCCGCCGGAATCCGTGATCAGCAGGTACGCCCGCCGCATCAAATCGATGAACGACACATAATCCAGCGGCGGGCACAGAATGATGTTGGGTTCGTGGCCGAGCATCCGTTCCACCGGCCCTATCACGTTCGGGTTGCGGTGTACCGGGTACACAATTTGCACATCGCCGCGGCGGGCAAGCCTCGTCAGAGCGTCACAAACTGCTTCCAGCGGCGCTCCGTGATTTTCGCGCCGGTGTGCCGTCACCACGAGCAGACGCCGGGAAGCGTCCAATCCCGGTAAATGGGCGCCCGCCAGACCACCCGTTCGGAGCCTTTCCGTCACTTGCAGGACCGCATCGATGCCCGTATTCCCGGTCACCAGAATACGCTCCGCGGGAACGTTGTCGCGCCGGAGATTCTCCGCCGCGCCCTCCGTCGGCGCGAAATGCAGCGCGCTCATCCTCGTGGTCAGCACCCGATTGAGTTCTTCCGGAAACGGCTGCCCCAGATCGCCGGTCCTCAGTCCGGCCTCCACATGGCCCACCGGAATTCGCGCGTAGAATGCCGCCAGCGCGCCGCAAAACGTGGTGGTCGTGTCGCCCTGAACGAGTACCATGTCCGGCCGTTCCGCGGCAATCACTCCTTCCAGCGCCGCCAGAATGCGCGCCGAGGTCTGCGCCGGCGTTTGCCCCGGCAGCATCAGGTCGAGATCGTAATCCGGCGTGACACCGAAGACCTGCAAAACCTGGTCCAGCATCTCGCGATGCTGCGCCGTGACGCAGCACTTCACCTGAAATCCTTCCGCCCGGCCGCGGAGATGCAACAGCACCGGGCAAAGCTTGATCGCTTCCGGCCGCGTGCCGAAGATCAGCAGGACTTTGGTCATCGATACCCATACTCTAACTTGCGGCGGAGGCCGGCCGCACCGCATGATGAAAAGCATGGCGGACCCGGAAGCGGCAGTGGCGATCGTGCGGGCGCGCGCCCCGGAGGAATCCATCCTCCTCATCCGCCGAACCGAGCGCGCCGGAGATCCATGGTCGGGACACTGGTCATTGCCGGGCGGACGTCGCGATCCCGCGGATCCCGATCTGCTCCACACCGCTCTGCGTGAACTCGCTGAGGAGTGCGCCATTCTGCTGGCTCCCGAGCAACTGGAAGCCGCGCTGCCCGCAAGCAGCGTCGGCCGCCTGCTCGGCCCGCGCATGCTGGTGGCGCCTTTCGTTTTCTTTGTGGATGAGCAATTGCCCACCATCGCCGACCCCGAAGAAGCCGTCGAAGCGGTCTGGGTCCCGGTGCGGATCTTGCGCGATCCTTCCCGCCACGCGGTGCAATCCGTGCCTGGTATGCCTCCCGATATGCAGTTCCCGGGCATCGAACTGAACGGCGTTCCGCTGTGGGGCTTTACTTATAAGCTGGTGACCGGTTGGTTGGGAGTGAAATAATGCGCCTCTTTCTCTTCGCCGCGCTTTTTGCCGGAGGTCTCATGGCGGATTCCGATTTCGATCAGGCGCAAGCTGCCCGCTTCGCCCGCCTGGCGCTCGATTGCGTCCACCAGGAGTATCCCAATAAAATCGCGCACTCCCTCAACTCCGATGCCGACGTTCAGCCGCCGCGCCTGCTCACTCCGGCGTTTTACGGCTGCTACGACTGGCATTCGTCGGTTCACGGCCATTGGCTGCTGGTCCGCCTCGCGCGCCTTTTCCCGCAGGCGCCATTCGCACCGGAAGCCCGGCGGGCGGTGGCCCAGAGCCTGACCGCCGCCAATATCGCGGCGGAAGTGAAATACTTCGACACCGATGGGCGCGGCAGCTTCGAGCGTCCCTACGGGCTGGCCTGGCTCCTGCAACTCGCCGCGGAACTGCGGGAGTGGGACGATCCGCAGGCACGCGAATGGTCCGCCACCTTGCGGCCGCTCGAGCAGGCCGTGACTGCCCGCGTCTCCGGCTGGCTGCCGAAGCTCGCCAATCCCGTCCGCGTCGGCGAGCACAACAACACCGCATTCGCGATCGGTCTGATGCTCGATTATGCCCGCATTTCCGGCAACGGCCAATTCGCCGGTCTGCTGGAATCGCGCGCCCGCGACTATTTCCTCAAAGACAAGGCCTGCCCGCTCCCCTATGAGCCATCCGGCGAGGATTTTCTCTCGCCGTGTCTCGCCGAGGCCGATGCGATGCGGCGCGTTCTCCCGCGGGATGAATTCGCCGCCTGGTTTTCGGCTTTCCTGCCAAGCGTCGACCTGGAGCCTACGCACGTAGCCGACGTGACGGACGGCAAGCTATACCATTTGGCCGGCCTGAATCTGAGCCGTGCCTGGATGCTGAACGGAATCGTGTCGCGATTGCCTTCGACGGACCCGCGCCGGGCGCCGCTTACCGCGCTCTCCGGCCGTCTCCAACAAGCTGGACTCGAGAGCATCAAGAGTGAGCACTACGAAGGCGGCCACTGGCTGGGAAGCTTCGCGGTTTACCTGGCGAGCGGCCGCGGATTATCTGGAGGAGACCGATGATCAAGAACCGTTCCGCCCCTCCGGGGACCATCGTTCCCTGGCTGGCTTATCCCGATGTCGAGCGCGCCATCGCCTGGCTCTGCGGAGCTTTCGGATTCACCGAACGCCTGCGCACGCCCGCCGGACCCGACGGCTCCATCCACCACGCGCAGTTAGCCGTAGGGGAGGGTTGCATCGTGTGCACCGCGGGGCGCGAAGCGGCGCCCGGTGTTTCCCTCTTCGTTCCGGTCGAAGATGTGGATGCGCATTGTGCCCGGGCGCGGCGATTCGGCGCGCGCATCGTCGGCGAGCCCCGGACTTGCGAGTTCGGCGAACGGCAATACAGTGTCGAAGACCTCGCCGGCTACCGGTGGACGTTTTCGCAGTCGGTGGCCGACGTCAACCCCAACGACTGGGGCGCAATTGTAAAGTGAGCCGGCACGGTGTGGTTACGCCAAAAGTAAACTCCCAAACTGTGTGCTTTGCAACCCACCGGCCGCGCCACGTATCATAGGGAATACGCGGACCGGAATTCCACGGGTTTCCTTTCTGCTACCATTTTTAAAGGGGGCGCCGTCAAAGTCTACGAGACTCAGGGTGGATGCTATGCGTTTTTCCACCGCCCGGCAAACAACAATGAAATCCCACAAAACATTCCTAGCAGCCCTGGTGGTTGCTTCCGCGGCCTTGCTGGCGCCGCTTTATGGCCCGGGAATCCTGGCCCGTGCCGCGACACCCGGCGGAGACGATCCCGATCCTGCCGTCAAAGCGGTAACCACGGCGTACGCGCTCGTGCAGGAGAATTCCGCCGAGCCTATCAGTTCCGACAACGCTTTCTACGCCGGCATCATTCCCGGCATGCTGCACGCCCTGGACCCGCACTCCAACTTCATCGAGCCCAAGGAATACAAAGAAATGATGCGCAAGCAGCAGGCGCATTATTATGGCGTGGGCATGCAGATCACGATAGACGGTCCCAAAGTGGTGGTGATGGAGCCATTTCCCGGGTCGCCGGCATCCAATGCGGATTTGCGGCGCGGCGACTGGATTACCGCCGTGGATGGCAAGGACACCACCGGCATGGACATGCAACAAGTGGCCGACATGCTGCGCGGTCCCCGCGGCACGCAGGTGCAGGTGAGCGTGAAGCGCGAAGGGTCCACTGACCCGTACACCGTCACGGTGACTCGCGACGCCATCGAAACCAGCGTGGTGGATTGCTATTGGATCAGGCCCGGAGTCGCGTATCTGGGGGTGAGCAGCTTTGAAGCCTCCAATATCGAGCACGACGTGCAGGCTGGTATGCGGGCGCTCGATGAGTCGAAAGTGAAATCGCTCATTCTGGACCTTCGCGGCAACCTGGGCGGTCTGGTGAATGAAGCCGTGTTCCTCGCCGGACGCTTCCTGCGCGACGGCCAGGTGATCGTTTCCCAACACGGCCGGGTGGATGCCGACCAGACCTACCGCGCGAAAGCCAAAGACCCCAATGATCCGGCCCTGAAATATCCCCTCGTGGTGCTCGTGAATCGCGACTCCGCCTCGGCATCGGAAATCGTTTCCGGAGCCCTGCAGGACCACGACCGCGCTCTCATCATGGGGGAAACCACTTTTGGCAAGGGGCTGGTGCAGGCGCAGTTTCAACTCCAGGATGGTTCCGCGCTGCTGCTCACCATCGCCCATTACTACACCCCGAGCGGACGGCTGATCCAGCGCGATTATTCGCATTCCTCGATGCTCGAATATTACACTGCCCGGCCGAAGAGTGACGCTCCGGTGAATACCGACGACGTGAAATCCACCGATAGCGGCCGCAAGGTCTACGGCGGCGGCGGCATCACTCCCGACGAAAAGTGGCCGGCGCAGCACTATAACCTCTTCCAGCGCCACGTTCTCACGATGAATGGCAACCTGATGCAGGATGCCTTCTGGCACTTCGCCGGTTCCTATTTCGGGACCCGCAAACCGGCCGTCTCCAGCGAAACCTGGACGCCCGATGCCGACGTGATGAACCGCTTCAAGGAGTTCCTCCGTTCCAAGAACGTGGCCTTCACGGATGCCGAGTGGGACGCCAACCAGGATTGGGTCCGCGACCACATCCGCCACGAATTCCTCTTCCGCGCCTACAACAAGAAAGTCGCGAACCAGGCGTCGAATGAATCCGACCCCGAAGTGATGGCCGCTATCGATAAGATGCCCGAAGCGGAATCGCTCCTGAAGGAATCGAATCGCGCCTACGCCATGCGCGCCGCGAAGTAGCGTTCGGCCAAATTGCGGGCAGCCATGCGGGCGCCGTCCGGCGTGCTGGCAAGCAGGCCGCCGGTCAGGGTTGGCTTCTTACTGTTGCCATCTTGGCTATAATGGGCAAAATCGCTGTCTGATGTGCCCTGCCGGGCGGGAGAAGTCATGTCGCGCATTGTTTGCTGTTCGCTGATCCAGGCCACTAACGCCGCGCCTCCCGAATCGTCGCTCGAAGCGACTAAGAAAGCGATGGTCGACAAACACGTCGACTACATCCGCCAGGCGGCTGCCGCGGGTGCCCAAATCGTGTGCCTTCAGGAGATCTTCTACGGCCCTTATTTCTGCGCCGAGCAGACCACCCGCTGGTACGACTTCACCGAACCGGTCCCCGATGGCCCGACCATCCGGCTTATGCGCGACCTGGCGCGCGAACTGCGGGTGGCTCTCATCGTGCCGGTCTACGAAGTGGAGCAGGAGGGCGTTTACTACAATACCGCCGCCGTGATCCACAACGACGGCACGTTCGTGGGCAAATACCGCAAGACCCACATCCCGCACGTGGCGCCGGGATTCTGGGAGAAGTATTACTTCCGGCCGGGCAATCTCGGCTATCCGGTCTTCGACCTGGGATTCGCCAAAATCGGCGTCTACATCTGCTACGACCGCCATTTTCCCGAAGGTGCCCGGGCGCTCGGTTTGAATGGCGCGGAAATCGTGTTCAACCCGTCGGCCACGGTTGCCGGTCTGAGCGAGTACCTCTGGAAGCTGGAACAACCGGCGCACGCCGTAGCCAATGGGTACTTCGTGGGCGCCATCAATCGCGTGGGGGTGGAAGCGCCGTGGAACATCGGCGAGTTCTACGGATCGAGCTACTTCTGCGATCCGCGCGGCCAGATCGTGGCGCAGGCGTCGCGCGACAAAGACGAGGTACTCACGGCCGGCCTCAATCTCGACATGATCTCCGAAGTCCGCAAGACCTGGCAGTTTTTCCGCGATCGCCGTCCCGATATGTATCAATCCCTGGTGAAGGCTTAGTCATGACCAAAGACGAAATCATTCTTGCCAACAAAGAGTATCTGTTTCCGGCGGTCTTTCACTTCTTCCAGGAGCCGATGGTGGTGGCTCGCGCCAAGGATCAATACGTCTGGGATGCCGGCGGCCGGCAGTACCTCGATTTCCTCGGCGGCATCGTCACGGTCAGCGTGGGCCACTGCAATGAACAGGTGAATGCCAAGGTGAAACATCAAATGGACACCTTGCAGCATGTGTCCACGGTGTTCGCCAACGAACCGCAGGCGGCGCTGGCGAAAAAGATTGCGTCGGTAACTCCGGGGCGGCAGCTTACCAAGTCTTTCTTCACCAACAGCGGGACGGAAGCCAATGAGACTGCCCTTCTGACCGCGCGCTGCTATACCGGGAACAGCGAAATCGTGGCGCTGCGCCACGCTTACCACGGCCGTTCAGCCGCGGCCATGACCATCACCGGCCAATCCTCGTGGCGGCTCGGTCCGGCGCAGGCCGGTGTCGTTCACGCGCACAACGCTTACTGCTACCGCTGCCCGTTCGGGCTCACTTACCCGAATTGCGAAGTCCGCTGCGCGCAGGACATGGAAGAACTCATCCGCACCTCCACCAGCGGCCGTATCGCCGGTTTCATCGGCGAGCCGATCCAGGGCGTGGGCGGCTACATCACTCCGCCCAAGGAGTACTTCCAGATCGTCGAGAAGATCGTGCGCAATCACGGCGGCATTTTCATCAGCGACGAGGTGCAGACCGGATGGGGCCGCACGGGCACGAAGTGGTTCGGCATCGAACACTGGGGAGTGACGCCCGATATCATGACGGGCGCGAAAGGACTCGGCAACGGCGCGCCGGTCGGCCTCACGGTGGCCAAGCCCGAGGTGGCCAATTCCCTCAAGGGCCTTACCATCTCGACCTTCGGCGGGAATCCGGTGGTCGCCACCGCCGCAAAAGCGGTGATCGACTACATCGAGGAAATGAATCTGCCGGCCAACTGCGAACAGACCGGCAACTATCTGCGCCAGCGCCTCCTCGAATTGCAGGAGCGGCACGCCATGATCGGCGAGGTGCGGGGCATGGGATTGCTGCAAGCCATCGAACTGGTAGAAGATCGCCGGACCAAAGCGCCCGCGACAGCCGCGACCGCGCGCCTGATGGAGGCTTGCCGCGACCAGGGTCTGCTCGCCGGCAAGGGCGGGATGTATGGCAACGTTCTGCGCTTCTCGCCGCCCATGAACATCGGCCGCGGCGACGTGGACAACTTCTTCGGCATGCTCGACAAGGCGCTGGCGTCGGTGGGCGCCATGGCGGCGGGAGGCGTGAGGTGACTCCCGCGCCGGGGCCGGCCGACCGGTTCCCCGATCTGCATCCCGCGCTCAATTCCCAGTCCGCCCTGGCGGAAGCCAATCGCTGCCTCTTCTGCTTCGATGCGCCATGCACGGCGGCTTGTCCGACGCATATCGACGTGCCGCGATTCATCAAGAAGATATCGAGCGGCAACCTGCGCGGCTCCGCGCTGGCGATTCTCGATGCCAACATTCTGGGTCTGAGTTGCTCGCGAGTGTGCCCTGTCGACGTGCTTTGTGAAGGCAACTGCGTGATGCACCGGTACAACCAGAAGCCCATCGAAATCGGCCGGCTGCAGCGCTATGCCATGGACCGCTTCTACCAGGCGAAGGGCAGCCTGGCGGTAATGCCGGCCGCGAAGCAACTGCGCGTGGCGTGCGTCGGCGGCGGACCGGCATCGCTCGCCTGCGCCGCGGAACTGGCGCGCCGCGGCCACTCGGTGACGATCTTCGATAACCGCCCCCTGCCAGGCGGGCTGAACACCTACGGAGTGGCGGAGTACAAGCTGCGCGCGGCCGATAGCCTCCGCGAAGTGGAACTGGTGCGCTCTCTGGGGGTGGAACTGCGCCAGGCCGAAGTGGGATCGTCGGTTTCGCTCGAGGATTTGGAGAGCGAATTCGCGTTCATCTTTTTGGGTTTGGGCCTCGGCGCGATGGACCGCCTCGGCATTCCCGGCGAAGGCGCCGCCGGCGTAATCGACGCCTTGCGTTTCATCGAGCGCTACAAGACCGCGCGGGATCTCGCGGTCGGACGGCGAGTGGTGGTGATCGGCGGCGGGAACACGGCCATCGACGCCGCCAATGCCGCACGCCGTCTGGGCGCCGACGAAGTCCACGTGTTCTACCGGCGCACCCAGCGGGAAATGCCGGCGTTCCCTTTCGAATACGAGCATTCGAAAAAAGAAGGCGTCAGTTTTCATTGGCTGGCACAGCCGGTTGAAATCGTGGTGCACTACGATCGTGCGGTGGCCGTCCGGTTCGTCGAGACGCGATTAGGCGAGCCGGGACGCGATGGCAGGCGCACGGTCGAGCCGCTGGAGGGATCGGAGTACGAGATTCCGTGCGACATGGTGATTCCGGCGCTCGGCCAGAAGCGGCTGATGGCCGATCTATTGCACCAGCGCGGCGTTGAGATCCGCAACGGCATGATCGTAGCGGACCGCCCGACGGGACGCACCGGCAATGCCCGCTATTATGCCGGCGGCGATTGCGTCAACGGCGGCCGCGAAGTGGTAGACGCGGTGGCCGACGGCAAGCGCGCGGCCCTGGCGATGGCGGGGGGGAAATGATTTTCACCACGAAGGCACAGAGACACAGAGAACAACCTGTGCTCAGCACCTGAACCATGGCCGACCTTACCACCAATTTCGCCGGCATTCGCAGTCCCAACCCGTTCTGGTTGGCATCCGGCCCTCCCACCAACTGCGGCGAGCAGATCATGCGCGCGTTCGATAAAGGCTGGGGCGGCGCCGTCTGGAAAACCATCGGCGACCCCATCCTCAACGTCTCTTCCCGCTATTCCTCGGTCGATTGGAACGGGCAGCGCATGATGGGGTTGAACAACATCGAACTCATCAGCGACCGGCCCATCGACACCAACCTGCGCGAGATCGCGGAAGTGAAGAAGCGCTACCCGAAGCACGCCGTCATCGCTTCGCTGATGGTGGAATCGACGCGCGCCGCCTGGCACGACATCGTAAAGCGCTCCGAAGACGCCGGCGCCGACGGTTTGGAGCTGAATTTCGGCTGTCCCCACGGCATGAGCGAACGCGGCATGGGCAGCGCCGTCGGACAGGTGCCCGAATATTCCTCGATGATCACCGAATGGGTGAAGGAAGTGGCGCGCACGCCCGTGCTGGTAAAGCTCACGCCCAACATCACCGACATCCGCACCGTGGCGCGCGCGGCCAGGCGCGGCGGCGCCGACGGGCTCTCCGCCATCAACACGCTCAATTCCATCACCGGCATCGACCTCGACACGTTGACGCCCCGGCCCAACGTGGGCGGCTACTCCGCGCACGGAGGCTATTGCGGCCCGGCCGTCAAGCCCATCGCGCTGCACCTGGTACAACAGATCGCGAGCGACCCCGAAGTGGGGCTGCCCATCTCGGGAATCGGCGGCGTTTCGGGCTGGCGCGAAGCCGCCGAGTTTTTCCTGCTCGGGTGCGGGACGGTCCAGGTCTGTACCGCCGCCATGCGCTATGGCTACCGCATCGTCGAGGATATGATCGACGGGTTGAGCCAGTGGATGGACGAAAAAGGCTTTGGAACGATCGACGATTTCCGCGGCGCCAGCCTGCCGAAGATCACCGAATGGAAGCATCTCGATCTCAACTATAAAATCGTCGCCCGTATCGATCCGAAGACGTGCATCGGCTGCGACCTTTGTTATATCGCCTGCTGGGATGGCGCCCATCAGTGCATTCACCTCGATGGGCACGTGCTCCCCGCCTCGGTGGAAACCGCCAGCCGGGAACGAATCGTCACCACTCCCATCGCCAAGCTGGATTCGCCGGAAGTCACGCCCAACGTCACACCGTCGGTGCGCATCCCGCGCGTGGACGAGGAAGAATGCGTCGGCTGCAACCTTTGCTGGCTGGTTTGCCCGGTGGAAAACTGCATCACCATGGAGCAGATCCCGACCGGAAAGCCGTTTCAATCCTGGGAGATGCGCACGTCACGGGAGCAGGCATGAACACACTCATCCGCAATGGCACGGTGGTAACCGCTCAAGAGACGCGCGCCGCCGACGTCCTGATCGAGGGCGAGCGTATCCGCGAAGTCCGCGCCGGAATCTCCGAATCGGCCGCCGAAAAGATCATCGAAGCCGCCGGCATGTATGTGATCCCCGGCGGCATCGACGCACACACGCACCTCGACATGCCATTCGGCGGCACCACCTCGGCCGACGATTTCGAGACCGGCACGCGCGCGGCGGCGTTCGGAGGCACCACCAGCATCGTCGATTTCGCCATTCAGGCGCGCGGCACGCGCATGCGCGACGCGCTCGACACCTGGTGGAAGAAAGCCGAAGGCCGCGCCACCATCGATTACGGCCTGCACATGATCGTCACCGATCTCGCCGGTTGCGGCCTCGAAGACATGGACGACATGGTGCGCGAAGGCGTAGCCAGCTTTAAGCTCTTCATGGCTTACCCCAACGTCCTGATGGTGGACGACGCGACGATCTTCAGGGCGCTTTCGCAGACCTCCAAAAACGGCGCGCTCATCTGCATGCACGCCGAAAACGGCAGCGTGATCGATGTACTGATCGCGCGCGCCCTCGCCGAAGGCAAGACGGCGCCGGTCTATCACGCGCTCACGCGTCCGCCGCGCGCCGAAGCGGAAGCCGTGCACCGCGCCATCGCCATGGCCGAGATCGCCGGGGCGCCGGTGTACATCGTACACCTCTCCTCGGAAGATGCGCTCAACCAGGTACGCGAGGCGCGCGACCGCGGCGTTCCGGCGTTCGCCGAGACGTGCCCGCAATATCTGCTGCTCTCGGTGGACGAACTGGCGCGGCCGGGTTTCGAAGGCGCGAAGTACGTATTCACGCCGCCGCTACGGCCCAAAGAGCACCAGCCCAAACTCTGGGACGGCCTCAAGCACGACCACCTGCAAGTGGTTTCGACCGACCATTGCCCCTTCTGTTTCGAGGACCAAAAAGTGCTCGGCAAGGACGATTTCACCAAGATTCCGAATGGCGGGCCGGGCATCGAGAATCGCCTCCAATTGATCTATCACCACGGCGTCAATGCGGGGCAGATTTCGCTCAATCGCTTCGTGGAGATCACGTCCACCACGCCGGCGCGCATTTTTGGAATGTACCCGCGGAAGGGCGAGATCGCGCCCGGGAGCGACGCCGATCTCGTCGTCTGGGATCCCGGCGCGCTCTACACCATCAGCGCCCGGACGCATCACATGCGCGTGGATTATTCCATGTTCGAAGGTTTCCACGTGCGCGGCAACGCCCGCACGGTGCTGGCCCGCGGCGAGGTGATTGTGGATGGCGGCGAATTCCTCGGCAAGCCCGGGCGCGGCCGGTTCCTCAAGCGCGCGGCGCGCGGAGGTGCGTGGAAATAGGTGCACGACCGCGATCCGTCCCTTTTTAACGAAGATCTCGCGCCCATCCCCCTGGAGCGCCGCACGTGGACCACGTACAACTACGCGTCCCTGTGGGTGGCCATGAGCGTCTGCATTCCCACTTACATGCTGGCGTCGGGCCTCATCGCCGGCGGCATGAGCTGGTGGCAGGCGGTCGGCACCATCCTCTTGGGCAATCTCATCGTGCTTGTGCCCATGCTGCTGAACGCGCACGCCGGCGCGAAATATGGCATCCCGTTTCCGGTGTTCGTGCGCGCGTCGTTCGGAGTGCGCGGCGCCAACATCCCGGCGGTTCTGCGCGCGCTGGTGGCTTGCGGATGGTTCGGAATCCAGAGCTGGATCGGCGGGCAGGCGATTTTTTCCATGCTGAAAATCCTCTGGCCGGCCGCGGCGCAGTCGCCCCACGGACAATGGATCTGCTTCTTCGCGTTCTGGCTGCTGAACATCGCGGTGATCTGGCGCGGCATCGAAACCATCAAAATCCTGGAAGGCATCGGCGCGCCGTTCATGCTCGGCATCGGACTTCTTCTGCTGTTTTGGATCACGGGGAAGGCCGGCGGCCTCGGACCCGTGCTGAGCGCGCCCAGCAAATTCCATTCAACCTCGGAGTTCGTGAGGTTCTTTATTCCCTCGCTGACGGGGATGGTCGGCTTCTGGGCCACCGTGGCGCTCAATATTCCCGACTTCACCCGCTACGCCAAATCGCAAAAGGCGCAAGCGCTGGGACAGGCGCTGGGACTGCCCGCGGCCATGACGCTCTACTCGTTCATCGGCGTAGCAGTGACGTCGGCATCGGTGGTGCTCTTTGGCGAGGCCATCTGGGACCCGGTGGCGCTGCTGGGTAAGTTTCACCAGCCGGTAGTCGCCTCCATCGCGCTGGTCGCGCTGCTGGTGGCGACGCTCAATACCAACGTCGCCGCCAACGTGGTCTCGCCATCCAACGATTTTTCAAACCTCAACCCGCGCCTGATCTCGTTTCGCACCGGCGGGCTGATCACCGGTGTGATCGGTGTCCTCATGATGCCGTGGAAGCTGCTCACCGATTTCAGTTCGTACATCTTCGGCTGGCTGGTGGGTTATTCCGGCCTGCTCGGCCCGATCGCCGGCGTGATGATTGCCGACTATTTTCTGGTGCGCCGCGCGCGCCTGAACGTCCAGGATCTTTACCGCCGCAATGGCGACTACGAGTATCGCGACGGCATCAATGCGCGCGCCGTCGTCTCGCTGGCGGCGGGCATCGCGGTGGCGCTGCTCGGCCTCGCGGTGCCGGCGCTGCGATGGCTGTACGATTACGCGTGGTTTGTGGGTTTCGGCGTTTCCGGCGCTGCATACGCAATGCTGATGCAGCGCTCCGAGGCGCCCGTCTGGGAGGGGGAGTCATGATCGCAACGAATGCAACCGTGTCGTTAGTATCGTTCTACGTCAATGGCAACTGGGAACGGCCCGGGGGGCGGCCGGGAGGCACCATTATCAATCCGGCGACCGGAACGGCCATCGCGGAAGTGCCTTATGCCGACGCCAGCGATGTCGACCGCGCCGTCCGCGCCGCGCACGAGGCTTTCCTCAAATGGCGCGAAGTGCCGGTGGTTGACCGCGTGCAGGTGCTGTACCGCTTCAAGGCGCTGCTCGAAAAACACCACGGCGATCTGGCCGCCACGTTGACCCGCGAAAACGGTAAGACCGCCGAGGACGCCAAGGCCGAAGTCCGCCGCGCCATCCAGATGGTGGAAGTCGCCTGCGGCATGCCCAGCCTCATGATGGGCGACTCGCTCAACGATGTGGCCGCGGGCATCGACTGCAAGACCATTCGCCAGCCCATCGGCGTCTGCGCCGGCATCACGCCATTCAATTTCCCCGCTATGGTGCCGATGTGGATGTACCCCTTCGCCATTGCCTGCGGGAATACTTTTGTGCTGAAGCCATCGGAAAAAGTGCCGCTCACGCCGACGCTCGCCACGCAGGTGCTCCACCAGGCGGGAGTACCCGCCGGCGTCTTCAACCTGCTGCACGGCGACCGCGTCGCTGTGGACGCGCTGCTCCACCACCCGCTGGTCAAAGGCGTCTCGTTCGTCGGGTCGACACCGGTCGCGAAGCATGTTTACGCGACGGCCGCCGCCGAGGGCAAGCGCGTGCAGTCCTTGGGAGGCGCGAAAAATCATCTCATCGTGATGCCCGATGCCGACATGCCTAAGACCGTGGAAGCGATTATCGGCTCGGCGTTCGGTGCCGCGGGCGAACGGTGTCTTGCCGGCAGCGTGCTCGTCCCGGTAGGCGAGGCGGCCGCCCCGCTGCTCCAACTCCTGGTAGAGCGCACGAAAAATCTCACCGTGGGAGACGGCGCGCAGGCGGGCGTGGAGATGGGGCCGCTGGTCACGTCGGACCATTGCCGGCGCGTTGGCGGCTACGTCGAGAAGGGCGTGGCGGAGGGCGCGGTCCCGCTGGTGGATGGCCGGCTGAACCGGCCGCCGGACGGGCATTTCCTCGGCCCCACGATTTTCGACCGCGTAACGCCCGAGATGACCATCGCGCGCGAAGAGATTTTCGGCCCCGTGCTCTCGGTAATGCGCGTCGCGACGCTCGATGACGCCATCGAACTGGTGAACCGGTCGCCATTCGGAAACGCCACGTCGATTTTCACGTCGAGCGGCAAATCGGCGCGCGAGTACTCGTCGCGCTGCGAAGTGGGAATGGTGGGTGTCAATGTAGGCGTGGCGGCGCCGATGGCTTTTTTCCCGTTCGCCGGATGGAAGAATTCGTTTTTTGGGGACCTGCACGCGCACGGAAAAGACGCCGTGGCTTTCTATACCGAACAGAAGGTGATCATGAGCCGCTGGTTTTAAAAGCGGCGCACCTCTCCATCGGTGGTCTGGATTGCCGGCCTTCGGGCCGCAAACCGGTCACGAGATCGGTTTTGGATTTTTTCGCGTTGCAGGGATTGGAGTTACAGCGCCGGGCCGATCTCCGGGAACGTTCGCGAGCGCAACCTTAGTGCGGCGGCCCGGCTTGCTGCTCCAGTTTGGCGATCTGCTCGCGGACGGCGGCAGCGTCGTGAGCGGCAGGATCGAGTTCCACGTACGTCCGAAAATACCTGGCCGATTCCGCATATTGCTGTTTTTGCATCAGAATCAAGCCGAGCACATAGTCCAGCCGCGGCAAGCGGCGTTCCCTGTCCACCTTTAGACCGTTTCGCGCGGCAAGTTCGGCCTCATCGATTTTGTTCAGCCTGGCATTCGCGATCGCATTGATGAGGTAGGCAGCCGGGAAATCATCCGAATCGAGCTGCAGCCATTCCCGCGAGTATTGCTCCGAAGCGGCCCAGTCGCCCTGACGGTCCGCCCAGGCGGCCAGGCTCTCATACGGTTTCAGATACTTCGGATCCTGCTTCCGGGCTTCCTTCCAGGCTTCGATCGCTCCGGCCGCCGCATTCCGCTTCTGCCGCACCAGCCCGAGTTGGTACCATGCCACCGCAAACTGGGGATAGATCGTTACCGATTTCATCAGTTCGGATTCGGCCGCGTCCCATTTTGCCTTGGTGAAGTACTCCATGCCCTTTTCGTACGCCTTTTTGGCGGCCGATGGAGCCGCCGCGGTAGTGGCGCTGATGACCAGGGTGCCCGATCGTGAAAGCGGATGCAGAACAATGGTGCCGAGACGTCCGCTGTCGGACATATCGTGAACCGCCAAGGGCACGCTCTGCGTACCGAACCCGGGAAGAACAGCCTGCACCTCGCAATCGTGCAAGGCGGTGGTGATCGGATTCGTATATTGCGTGGACGTCTGGTTCATGGCTTTGTTGAGGTCGGCCGCCTGGGCGGTCGGGGCCCCGGCATCGGCGGTTGCGGAAGCGCTGCTGCCGGTGCTGACGGAAAAGCTGAAGTGGCCCATGGTATCGGTCCGGGCTTCAGCTATGGCGCGGCCATTGCAAACCCGGTTGATGAGCACGGCGTCGGGAGGCGCGCTTCCGTCTTCCAGACGGACATCGCCCGTCACCACAAACACCTTTTCGCTCTGTCCCCACAGTTGCGGCACACTCGCCAGGACCGCGAATGAGATCCACAGCACCCGGAGAAGCATTACGTCCTCCACTGTTATTTCTGATTATGACAGTTTCAGGGCATTGTCAATGTTAACGAAGAGACGAATTGAAGCCCACTTTCCGGTCGACCGGATACCGCCCGCCGAACAGTGAGTCGATGGGCACCAAGGTGACCCTTTTCATCGCCGGGGCCATCCCGACTAGCGACTCTCCGCCTGCTTGGCGCGTAAAATCGCCGGTGCCAGGTCGGCGGCGGCCTTCACCAGGGGACCCAGTTTCGGGTGAGTGGGAACAATGTCCACGGTAAATCCCTGCGACAGCAGGCTGCCGGTCATCACCGGGCCGACGGAGGCAATCACCATATCCCGCGCCAGCGCTTCGCGTACTGGCATCTCGAGATCCAGGTCGCGGGCCATGGCCAGCAAGTGATCCAACTGGATGGAAGAGGTAAACAGAACCACGTCGAACTGACGACTCGCCAGCCGCCGCGCCGCTTCCCGCAAAGGCTCACGGTCCTCCGGCAATTCCCAACGGTAGACCGCGACCGTGGCGACGGTCGCCCCGAGCCGTTCGAGGGCGGCCTTCAGTTCCTTATTGGGACGTCCGTATTCCTGCACCGCGATCCTGCGCTCCGGCCGGGCCGCTATCGCCTCGACGATTTCCTTCCACGTATTCGGCTCCGGCACCAGGACCTGAATGGGCACACCCATGGCTTTCAGAATCGGGACCGGCTTGGGACCTCGCGAGACGATGACCGTGCGCCGGAGTGCCGCGGCCAGGCGTTCCACGGGCATGTGCGCCGAAACCGCATCGCGCAGAAACGCCAGGCCCACGCCCGTCATGCATACCACAAGATTGAAATCGCCGGCCTCCAGGCGATCGACGAAGAGAAGTACGTCACGCTGATCTTCGAGCGCGCGCTCCTTCACGGACGGAGCCACGAACGGATCGCCTTCCGCCCGGCGAATTAACCCCTCGATCTCCTTTGCCCGGCGGCTTTCCAGGCTCAGGACGCGCATGCCCTCGAAAGACATCCCTCCGAGTATCGCACTCCAGGACGAAGGCGGTCGTGGCGATGCCAAGGGGACATGGAAAATGGGAAGGGCCGGTCCGATTCGTTATACAATAACGTTCGCCTGGAGGTACGAACCGTAATGATAGAAGTCTCGTCGGTGGCTGCCGCTCTTTTGCTCATTGGCGCCGCCACCATCCATGCCGCCACAAAGGTATCGCAGGCCGATTTCGGCAAGATGCCCGACGGCACGCCCATCCCGATTTTCACCCTCACCAACGAACATGGCCTGGAGGCCCGCATCTGCACCTATGGCGGCGCGATAGTCTCGCTGAAGACGCCCGACAAGAACGGCAAGATGGCCGATATCGTTCAGGGCTTCGATTCGCTCGAAGGTTATCTCAATCCCAAGCAACCGTATTTCGGCGCCTTGATCGGCCGCTATGGCAATCGCATAGGGCACGCGCGATTCACGCTCGATGGCAAGGTTTACCACCTTCCCGCCAACGACGGGCCTAACACCCTGCATGGCGGCAACAAGGGGTTTGACAAGGTCGTGTGGACGGCGCGGCAATTGCTCGATGGCGGGCTGGAACTCACCTACGTCAGCAAGGATGGCGAAGAAGGTTTCCCCGGCACCCTGAAAGCCGTCGTGGTCTATCATTTGACCGCGAACAACGAATTAAAAATCGACTACACCGCCACCACCGACAAAGACACCGTGGTCAACCTTACCAATCACTCTTATTGGAACCTGAAAGGCGCGGGCAACGGCACCATCCTGGATCACCTGCTGACCCTCCACGCCTCCAGATTCACGCCCGTGGATTCCGGCTTGATCCCGACCGGCGAACTTCGTCCCGTCACCGGCACGCCCTTCGATTTCACCAAGCCGACGGCCGTCGGCGCGCGCATCGAACAGAACGATGAGCAACTCAAGCTCGGCCACGGATACGATCATAACTTCGTCATCGATCGCAGCGGCGCCGGCCTCGCGCTCTGTGCGCGCGTGGAAGAGCCAACCACGGGGCGCGTGATGGAAGTGGAAACCACCGAGCCCGCCGTGCAGTTCTACACCGGCAACTTCCTCGATGGTTCTTTCCCCGGAAAGGGCGGCCATCCTTATCCGTTCCGCGCCGCCTTGTGCCTCGAGACGCAGCACTATCCCGATTCGCCCAATCACCCGAGCTTTCCGTCCACCGAACTGAAGCCCGGGCAGACTTACAAAACCACCACGGTCTACCGATTTTCGGTGAAGAAGTAACCCAGTTTCTTTCAGAGCCGCGAATGCAACTCGCGCGTTCGCGAGCGCGGAGCGGTTGGAGGGGACCATGAAGTCTGCAATTCTGATGGCGGCGGCCGCGATTGCCGTTCCACCGCTGGCCGCCCAGGGGACTCTTGCCGATTACCAGCGCGCCCAGGGCCTGCAAACCAAAGCTCACGGCCTGGTAGTTAACACCCCCGGCGCCGCCAACTGGATCGGCGGCACCCACCGTTTCTGGTACGCCAAAACCGTGGCCGGCGGCACACAATTCATCCTCGCCGACGCGTCCATCCCGAACCAAGCGCCGGCTTTCGATCACGCGAAACTGGCCACCGCGGTCTCCGCGGCGACTGGCGGCCGCTACACCGCGCTGACGCTGCCCTTCGCACCCGCTCCCGGGGGACGGGGACGGGGTGGCGCGCCACCCGCCGCCACCGCGCCGCTGAAATTCGCCGACGATGTGAGGTCTATCACCTTCGGCGTCGCCGGATCGATGTACCGGTGCAGCCTCAGCGATTACACCTGCGCGAAGAGCGGCTCCATTCTGCCACCCCCGTTCGGGCGCGGCGGACGCGGCGGACTGCCCGAAGACGACTCCGGCGATCCCTACGCCAGCCCGCCTATGGTAGACGCCGAATCGATCGACGGCATGGAATACTTGTCTCCATCCCCGCAAGAGGACGATCGCGATCCCGCTACCCATCGCGCCCAGCCGCGCTGCGCGCCGCGCGCCGGCGGAGAACCGGCCGTTCCGGGCCGTGGCGGGCGCGGCGGCGCCCCAACCGCGCCGCCGCAAGTATGCGCCTCCTTCGATGGCAAATGGGATGCGATCATTGAAAACTTCAACGTCTTTCTGCGCCCTGCCGGAACCACGCAGGCGGCCATTCCGCTGAGTTACGACGGCTCCGAGGGCAACTACTACACCTTCCGCTCCATCGCCTGGTCGCCCGATTCCAAAAGGCTCGTGGCCTATCACGTCCGTCCGGGATACGATCGCGAGGTCCACTACATCGAGTCCTCGCCGGGCGACCAGATCCAGCCCAAGCATTCCACCCTGGCCTACCGCAAGCCGGGGGACGCGCTCGATATCGCTTACCCCGCGCTCTTCGATATCGCCACGAAAAAAGAAATCGCCATCGATGACGCGCTCTTCCCGAACCCCTACTCCATCACGCCGCCGGCCTGGTGGAAGGACGGCCGCGCCTTCACTTTCGAGTACAATCAGCGCGGCCATCAGCTCTATCGCGTGATCGAAGTGGATGGCGCGACCGGCGCGGCCCGCACCCTCATCGAGGAGAGCAGCAAGGCTTTCGTCGATTACCGCCCGCTGGCGGCCGGTCTCAGCGACACCGGCAAGGAGTTCCGCTACGATCTCGACGATGGCAAGGAAATCGTCTGGGCATCCGAGCGCGACGGCTGGGAGCACCTATACCTGTATGACGGCGTGACCGGCAAGGTGAAAAATCAGATCACCAGGGGCGATTGGGTGGTTCGCTACGTCGATCACGTCGATGAGGAGAAGCGCCAGATCTGGTTCCAGGCCGCCGGCATGAATCCCGGCCAGGACCCCTATTTCACCCACTATTACCGCATCAATTTCGATGGCACCGGCCTGACGAAATTCACCGATGCCGATGGCACGCACAATGTTGTGTTCTCGGCCGACCGCGAGTTCTACGTGGATTCGTGGCAGCGGGTCGATTTGCCGCCGGTCTCGCAACTGCGGCGCACCGAAGACCGCAAGGTGATAATGGATCTCGACAAGGGCGATGACTCCGCCTGGCTCGCCGCGGGCTTTCGCCCGCCGGAAGTCTTCGTCGCCAAAGGCCGCGACGGAAAGACCGGCATCTGGGGCACCATCGTCCGTCCCATGAATTTCGACGCCAACAAGAAATATCCGGTCGTCGAGCAGATCTACGCCGGTCCGCAAGGCTCCTTCGTGCCCAAGACGTTCAATCCGGTCCCCGCCACGCAAGCGCTGGCCGAACTCGGATTCATCGTGGTGCAGATCGACGGCATGGGAACCAACAACCGCTCCAAAGCGTTCCACGACGTGGCATGGAAGAATCTCGGCGACGCCGGCTTCCCCGATCGCATTCTGTGGCACAAAGCCGTGGCCGCGAAATACCCGTACTACGACCTTACGCGCACCGGTATCTACGGGACCTCCGCCGGCGGGCAAAACGCGCTCGGCGGCGCGTTGTTCTATCCCGATTTTTACAAGGTGGTGGTGACCAACAGCGGCTGCCACGATAATCGCATGGATAAAATCTGGTGGAACGAGCAATGGATGGGCTGGCCCATCGGACCCGAATACGCCGCGTCTTCCAACGTGGACAACGCCCACCGGCTCAAGGGCAAGGTGCTCATCATCATCGGCGAAATGGATACCAACGTCGACCCGGCCTCGTCTCTCCAGGTGGTGAACGCTCTGGTGAAGGCGCAGAAACACTTCGACATGCTGTACATCCCCGGCCAGAATCACGGCGTGGGCGTGCTCTCCACGCAGCATTATTTGCAGGACTATTTCGTCCACAATCTGCTCGGAGTGGAACCGCCTGATTGGAACCAGGTGTCGCTCGTACCCGAGCCTCCGGCCACCAGTGGGAATTAAATACTCGCTGCGAACCCTGTGGCGCGCGCCCGTCTTCACGGCCACCGCCGCGTTGACGCTGGCCCTCGGGATCGGCGCCGGCACGGCAGTTTTCAGCGCGATCGACCGGCTGCTCCTGCGCGCCCTGCCGTATCCCGAGCCCGCCCGGCTGGTAGCGCTGCACGAAACGCAAGCCGGTAAAGGCATCCGGCCGGTGTCGCTCGCGAACCTGCTCGATTGGCGCCGGCAGAGCACGTCGTTCGATGGCATGGCCGGCTTCATGACCCGCAGTTTCGGTCTGCGCGAAGCGGCATCGCCAGTGTCGGTGGTGATGGTGGGAATGGTCACGACCGATCTCTTCCGCGTCCTGGGCAGCGGCGCACGCCTCGGCCGCACCTTTTCGGAACGGGAAGAGTCTGACGGCGCCGCGGTCATCGTGGTGACCGACGAACTGTGGGCGAGACAGTTCCACCGCTCTCCCGCGGTGGTTGGCCGCACCGTTCGGCTGAACGAACAGCCATTCGAGGTCATCGGCATCCTGCCGCCGGATTTCGTCTATCCCGTGCCCGCGACGCACGTGGATGCCTACATCCCGATCAGCCGCCGCGACTACGGTTCGCGCGATGCCAAACCGCTGGGAGCCGTGGCGCGGCTCCGCCCGGGCGCGGCGTTCTCCGCCGCGCAGGCCGAATTGCACGCCGTTGGCGCTCACGTCGATCCCCGTGGAGGTGCCGGCGCCGAGCCGCTCGACGAGGCATGGAAAAGCAATCTGCGGCGTCCGCTTCTGCTGCTCACGATCGCGGCACTGCTGCTGCTCGCCATCGTCTGTACCAACGTGGTGAATCTGACTCTCGGCCGCTCGCTCGCCCGCGCGCGCGAAATGGAAATCCGCACGGCGTTGGGAGCGGGATTCGCCCATCTCCTCCGGCAATCGCTAGCCGAAGCCTTGCTGCTTTGCGGGCTGGGCGGCGGGCTCGGACTCCTGCTCGCCTCGGCGGTGCTGCGCGGCCTCCCCCTCGTGCTTCGCCGGCCGGTGCCGGGTCTTGCCATCGATATGCGGGCGCTGGCCTTCGCGGCCGGCATTTGCGCGGCAGCGGCGTTGCTCTGCGGGCTCGCGCCGATTCGGAATCGACGTCCATTCCGGCTGCGGCAGGCGCTGGTAGTCGGACAGGTGGCGCTGAGCCTGGTGTTGTTGCTCAGCGCGGGCGCGTTCCTCCGCGTCTTCCTGAAGCTCGTCAACCGCGCTCCCGGGTTCGACAGCTCGCACGTCTATTACTTCGGCATCGGCCTGCCCGAGGGCCATTACAGCGATCGCCAGACCATCGATTTCCACTGGAAGCTCCATCGGCGGCTGGAGCAGATTGCCGGTGTGGAAGCATCCGGCGCCGCGGGACGGTTACCGCTCAACGGCCGCAATATGACTACCGCGTTCCAGTTCGAGGGCGTGGGCCTGCCGGCGGCGGAATGGGCGCCGGTGGTCTCCAACATCGTCGACCCGGCCTACTTCTCCGCCCTTTCCATTCCTGTGCTCGAAGGCCGCGCGCTCGATTGGAATATCGATGCGGCGGGCCGGCCGCCGGCGGTGGTCGTCAATCGCGCCTTCGAGAAGGCATACGCGCGCGATGGCAGCATCGTCGGCAAGCGCGTGCAGCTTCGTTTTTGGACCGATGTGACGCCCAGGGGACAGGTCTGGGAAATCGCCGGCGTGGTCGCCGACACCTATCAGGCCGCGCTCGATCAAACCATCCGTCCGCAAATCTACCTGCCGGTCGGCCAGACCGGCCTCGATGGCGGCGATTACCTGGTCCGCACCGCTCGCAGCGATGCCGCGCTACCCGCCGCCATCGCTGCCGCGGTCGCATCCATCGACCCGAATCTGGAGCGCATCAACGTTCGCCGGCTCGACAACTGGGTCAGCGCGAGTTTGGGCGGCCGCCGCCTGCCCGCGATCCTTACCGGTCTGTTGGCGGCGATCGGCCTCGCGCTCACGGCGCTCGGATTGTACGGCACCATCGCCATCGAAGCCGCGCAACGGCGCAAAGAGATGGCGATCCGCACGGCATTGGGGGCCAGCCGTGCGTCGATCGCCGGGCTGGTGGTCAAGCGCGGGCTCGCGCTGACTGCCGCCGGCTCGATTGTGGGCGCTCTGGGGTTCGTGTTCGTCGGCCGCGCCATCGAAAGCCAACTGTATGAAGTCGCGCCGTCCGATCCAGTCAACGCCGTGGTGGTGGTGACGATTCTCTTCGCCTGCGCGACCGCGGCCTGTCTCCGGCCCGCCTGGAACGCCCTTCGCGAGGCGCCCCTCGCAGTGCTGCGCGAGTTGTAGCGGCCCTACCGCGACATACTGCCGACGCGCGCCGGCAACACCGGAGGCCGGACGGATTCCGCCTTCCAGCCGAGCAGGAACTCGACCGCCCCGCCGCAAATCCGTCCCTGGCACGGGCCCATGCCGCAGCGCGTGTGCAGCTTGGCTTCGCGCCAGTTAGAGCAGCCGCGGACGCGCTCGTAGTTCACATCCTCGCAGCGGCAGACGAACGTCTCGGGACGCGGCAGATCGCGCAGTTCCGCGCGGAGAGCAAAGGCATCTTCGAGAGCTTTGGCGAATCGCCGGTGAGCGGCGCGCGCGCCGAAGAGGTCCTTGGCACGATCGCTATTGCCACTCGCCGCGTACCCGGCGATTTCGCCCTCTGAAAGCGACAATTCGAGCCCGCCGATGCCCGTGGCCTCACCTGCCGCATAGACGCCGCGCACCGAGGTCTGCTGCCGCTCGTCCACCTCGACTCCCGACTGCGATACGCGGCAGCCGAGCAGCGCGGCCAGTTCGAGATTCGGAATCAATCCAAAGCCGCAGGCGAGGTAGTCGCACGGCTCACTCCAGGTGCGATGGCCACACTGTAGCGTGACGCTTTCCAATCGATCTTTGCCCTGCGCCGATACCGGCCAGCACCCCGTGCGATATGGGATACCAATCAGCCCGGCCCGCAGCCCAATGGCCTGCATCAGCTTGCCCGGCGGGCAGCTTAGCGCAAAGCGCATCACCGAAGATTGCGATGCCTGCTCCGCAATCAGCCGCACATCCGCGCCGTGCGACTTCATGTACCGCGCTACCGCCAGCAGCAGCGGTCCGCTGCCCGCGACCACCACGCGTTTCCCCGCGACCGCCAATCCGGATTTCGCCAGCGCCTGCAATCCGCCGGCGCCCATCACGTTGGGCAGCGTCCAGCCGGGGAACGGGAGGAAGCGTTCGCGCGCGCCGGTGGCCAGAATCAAGCTGCCATACGCAATGCGGAATTCGCCCTCCAAGGTTTCCACCGCCAGCTTTTGCAGCTCGGGCGCATCGAACACCCGCGCGCCCGCCAGCCACTCGACTCCGAGGCGGCGCGCCCTGTGCATCCACGCGGCAGCCTCCTTCGATGCCCCGCGCCAGATCTGCCCGCCCGGCAGCGGATTATCGTCCAGCATCGCGACCTGCTTGCCGCACTCCGCCACGCGGCACGCCGCCGTGAGCCCCGCCGGACCCGCGCCCACCACTACGACATCGAACTCGCGGTCAGCCATCGGTGCGCACCTCCATGCCCGGACGGCAAACCACCTGGCAACTGCGGCAGTGCGCCCGCCCATCGATGGTCACCCGGCATTCGAAGCAGATGCCCATGCCGCAGAGCGGTCCGCGCGGCTCTCCGCTTACCGACCGCCGGCACGCGCCGGCGCCGGCTTTGGCCACCGCCGTGGATACCATCGCGCCCGCCGGCACGTCGACCGTTATACCGTTCACGGTAAGCTTCACCGGGTCAGGCATGCGCCTCCTGCTTCCGGCCGGGCAAGTAGGGTTCGACCGGAATGGCGGGAGTACGACGCAGGATCTGGTCCGCCACCAGCTTTCCAGTTGCCATCGAAGTCGTGATGCCGAGGCCTTCGTGGCCGGTCGCCAGGTACAGCCGCTGGTTGCCGGGGCATGGTCCGATTAGCGGCAGCTTATCCGGAGTCGCGGCACGGAATCCGGTCCAGGAGCGGATGGCCGATAATTCGGCGAGCCCCGGCATGTACTCCTGCGCGCGGCGCAGCATACGCGTGAGCATGTGGCGATCGATGGCGGCGTATTCGACCCCGAACTGCCGCGACGACCCGATCAGCAACTGCCCGGTCTTACGCGGCTGCACGTTGAACGCCACCGAATCCTCGCTGATGGAATGCGCGCTCTTGAGGTACCCGAGCTCGACGAGTTGATGGTGTACCCAACCGGGGTAGCGGTCCGTTATGACCAGATGTCCCTTGCGCTTGCGCACCTCGATTCCGGGCGTCAATTCCGGCGCCCACGCGCCGGTGGCGTTTACCGTGATCCCGGACGAAATCAGCGAGCCATCGTGCAGCTGGATTCCCTCGCCGCTCAACGCCGCGGCCGTTTCGCCCATGCGCAGCACCGCTCCATTCCGCCGCGCCCGCTCCAGTTGATACCGCGCCGCGCACGGCGGATAGACCACCGCGTCATCGGGCACGAGTAATCCGCCCGCGAGGCCGCGCCGGAAGTTGGGCTCCTCTTTCGCCAGTTCGCCTGCGTCGAGCACCGAAGCGCGCACCCCGATCGAATGGTACACCGCGAGCTTGCGCCGCACTTCGGCCATCTCTTCTTCGTCCGCCGCCACCCACAACGTGCCGGCCGAAACATACTCCACGTCCGGCGGAAATTCGCCCGCCCGCGCCATCCACAAACTGCGCGAATAATTCGTGAGGGCGATCTGTGCGGGCGAATCGTCCATCACCACGATGTGGCCCATGCCAGCCGCGGTCGCCCCGCCGCCGATGGGGCCGGGTTCGACGACGACAACCTTCAGCCCCGACGCGGCGCACTCCTCGGCGCAGGCCGCGCCCACGATGCCGCCGCCGGCGATGGCTACGTCGAAGCTGTTGCCCATGAGCGGGGAATTCCGTAACAGAAGGGGTCGTGCTCGTCGAGCAGGAGATCGGCCTCGGCATTCACGTAAGCGAAGCCGGTGATCTCGGGATAGAGCTTGCCATCCTCAATGGACACCGTGCCTTCGAAGATGCTGCCGGTGATGCTCTCCTGCCGCCAGATCTGCCCGGGCTGGAGTTTTCCGTCGGCGTGGAGGCAGGCGAGCTTGGCGCTGGTTCCCGTGCCGCACGGCGACCGGTCGTATGCCTTGCCTGGGCAAAGCACAAAACTCTTGCTATCGGCCCCCGCGGCCGACGGCGGCCCGAAAAGCTCGATGTGATCGATCAGGCCGCCATTCGCCCCGGTAATGCCCTGCTGTTCGATGCCCTGCCGCACCCGCCACGCGAATTCCGTGAGCTCCTCGACGCGATCGAGCGACAACATCTGCCCGTGACCGCTCGAGAGGAAGAACCAGTTGCCACCCCACGCGATATCGCCATGTACCGTGCCGATTCCCGCCACTTCCACGGGTACATGTGCCGCCGAACGGTAGCTGGCCACGTTGCGGATGGTCACGCTGCCGTTGGCGTTGAGGCGCGCCTCCACGTTGCCGACGGTGGTCTCGATGCGCACCAGACTTCCCGGCTGGACACGGCCCATGTGCGCCAGCGTCACCACCAGCCCGATGGTCCCGTGGCCGCACATGCCGAGATAACCGACGTTGTTATAGAAGATAACGCCGGCGTCGCAGCCTGGATCGCGCGGTTCGCACAACAGCGCTCCCACGATGGCGTCGTTGCCGCGCGGTTCGTTCACGGTGGCCGAACGAAAGCTGTCGAAATGCTCGCGGAACACCACGGCCCGTTGGGCCATGGTGCCGCCGCCCAAGCCTGGCCCGCCGGAAACCACCACACGCGTGGGCTCGCCGCCGGTATGGGAATCGATCACCTTGACACGCTTCATTTATCCCTCGCTCCGGTACCAGCTTAAGTGCTGCTCGGCAAAAAGCCGGAATTTCTGCTGCGCCACCTGCCGCGCCGCCTCGCGATCGCGCTGCAAAATCGCCTGCGCGATTTCCACGTGCGCCGCGGCCGCATCCGACAACTGCAGCTCGCTGCGATCGCGCAGGTTGCGCATGAACAGAAACGCCAACACGGGCATCAGGGTCTGCGCAAGCAGCTTCGGGAGCACAAAATTGCCGGAAAGCCGCCAGAGAATTTCATGAAATTCCACGTCGGCATCGAAGAAGCGCTCGATGTCGCGCGCCGCGGCGGCCTCCTGCATTTCGATCGCGGCATCCACGAGTTTTTGAATCTCGCTATCGGGAGCGAAATCCATGGCGAGCTCGATCGCCATGCCTTCGAGCTGCTCGCGCACACGCAGGATTTGTGAGATCTCCGCGCGCGTGAGCACCGTGACCACGCAGCCCTGGTTCGCCTTGCGCACCACCAGCCCCTGATGCTCGAGCGCCACCAGCGCCTCGCGCACCGTGGGCTGCCCCACGCCGATCTGGCGCGCGATGCGCGATTCCACTACGCGGTCGCCGGGCTTCAGGTCGCCGGCTACAATCATGGCGCGAATGCTGCCCGCGATCTGATCGGCCACCGGCGTCCGCCGGCCCAGCTTATGCGAAAGCTCCGCCAGTTTTCCGGCGACCGCTGTATCGGGCGATGCCATCGCTACGCCTTGTGCGCCGCCGCGGGCAACGTGGGCCGGGTGGCGATGGCGCGCCGGACGATGCCGAGAATCTCCTGGCGCTCCGCGCCTTCGAGGGGCAGCCGCGGCGCGCGAACCATCTCCGACCCCAGCCCCGTCTCCTGCATGGCCAGCTTGATGTACTGCACCAGCTTCACCTTGGTATCGAGATGCAGCAGCGGCGTGTACCAGCGATACAACTCGCGCGCCGCCTCCCATTGCCCCGATATCGCCAGATCCCACAACGCGCGGTTCTCGTCGGGGAATGCGTTGACCAGCCCGCCAATCCAACCCTCCGAGCCGAGCAGGACGCTCTCGAGCACCAGGTCGTCCACGCCGCTGAAGAGAACGTAGCGGTTGCCCACGATGTTGCGCAAATCGGTGACGCGGCGGACATCTTCGGACGATTCCTTGATCGCCACCAGGGTGGGCTCGTCGGCCAGCCGGGCGAAGGCTTCCGGCGTAATGTCCACGCTGTAAGATACCGGGTTGTTGTAGACCATGATCGGCAAACCCGTGGCGTGGGCCACCGTGCGGTAATGCGTGAGGGTCTCGCGCTCATCGGATTTGTAGACCATCGCCGGCAGCACCATCAGGCCATCGAGCCCGATTTTTTCGGCATCGCGCGCGAAGCGGCAGGCAAGCGCCGTGGTATATTCGGCAACTCCCGTGAGCATAGGGATGCGACCGCGCACCACCGCTTTCATCTCCCGCAGGATGGTGAGCTTCTCGTCGTATTCGAGCGCGGTATTCTCGCCCACCGTGCCGAGGAAAACAACTCCGTGGATGCCGGCGGCGATCATGGTTTCCAGGTGGCGCGCGGTGCCTTCGAGGTTCAACGACTGGTCCGCGTGAAATTGCGTGGTGATGGCGGGGAATACGCCTTTCCAGTTCACTTTCATGGCTAATCTATAATCTATACTATTCGCGGGGAGGCTGCGATCCGGCCGCCAGGTTTGCCGACTTCCGGTGCAGCTCGTCCGGTTCGGCGGCATACGGCAAACTGAGCCGATTCGAAGCGCTCAATTGGTCCAAATCTGCGAAGATTTCCGGTAGTACCCGCCTGCCTCGCTCCGGCCGGACCCAGCCGCCGCATCGCCCATATGCTCGTATTCCAGCGCTACCATCGCCACATCGTAGGCCTTCACCGAACCCGCCAGCATCTCGACATTGGCGCGGTACAACGAGAGCGCCGCCGGGCGATCGCCGGCGGCAAGGCGATCCGCCGCCAGCCAGTCGCGCGACTCTACCCGGTCCCCGCGCGCCGCGGGGTTCTCGGCGCGCACCCGTACAAAGAGCCCGAGGGTGATTTCGAATTCCGGCCGCGCTTCGATCAATTTCCTCGCGTCTCAAAGCATTGCCCTTGCACGGCCTTGCCTATGGACGGGCACTACGAAGATTTTCACGCGATCAGGTACCGTCTAGACCCCGCCGTTGCGAGTCGGTTCGGTGCCGTAAACCTTGTACTTTTCCATGTCCGCCGATCTGCATTCCAGGCCGAAGCCGGGACGTCCTGCATCCGGGTTCAACATTCCTCCAGATGGGACAATTGCGCCATCGAAGAACATCTGTTCGATGCGGTAGTGGTCGAAGAAATACTCCACATTAATCGCGGAGGGCACGGCGCACGCCGCATGCGCATGCAGGGAAGGCGCAGTGTGCGCGGAAAACGGCGTGGCGAACGCCGCACTCAGGCTGCCCGCGGCGAGGAAGGCGGTGATTCCGGCGCAGCGGGTGGCGTCCGCCTGCAGGACATCGACGGCACCGGCCTCGAGCATGCGCCGGAAATAGAACGAATCATAGCCGTATTCACCGGCGGCGATGCGCATACCTGCCGGCGAGTGCTCGCGAATGAGACGCAGGCCCGCGAGATCGTCGGAGGAAACCGGTTCTTCAAACCAGGTCACACCGAGGTCCGCGAATGCGCCCGCCCTGGCGAGAGCCTGCTTGCGGTCATAGGCGCCATTGGCATCGACAAAGAGTTCGATATTGGAGCCGATCGCTTCCCGCGCCGCCCGGACCCGGTCCACGTCTGCCGAAGGGTCGGTGCCGATCTTCATCTTCACAGCGCCCATCCCGTCGCGAACCCAGCCGGACAACTGGCGCTGCAATTGGGATTTGGAATAGGAGGTGAAGCCGCCGCTGCCGTATGCCGCGATGCCCGGTTGCGCGCGGCCGAGGAGATCGGCAACCGAAAGATGAAGCAGACGCGCCTTCAAATCCCAAAGCGCATTGTCGACGGCGGAAATGGCCATCGAACTGACTCCGGGCCGTCCCAGATTGCGAATCGACCGGACCATCCCGCACCAGAGCCCGGCAATATCGAGCGGATTGTGTCCGACGATGCCATGCTTCAGGTGGGCGTCGATAAAGCTTGCGGTGGCGGTATCGGCAAATGAGTATCCCAGACCGGTAGTGCCGGACGCTCGAATCTGCACGAGCACCAGCGTGGTTTCGCTCCACACGAAAGTGCCATCCGATTCCGGTGTTTCGGTAGGAACTGTATAGGCCGATACCGCCAGCGAGTCCACGGCTTCGGTTCGCATCATTCGTTACCCGCGAACGCGATGGTACTTAAGAGCGCATTCTCGGCCTGCCGCGAATCGAGTCGCGTGTGCTGCACCACGATGGAAACGTTGCTGCTAATTACGCTGGAAAACGGGGTATCGAGCGCGACCGGCTCGGGATCCGTGAAATTGTTGAAGCGAAGGTGACGGGTGCGGCGCGCGGCGATCTCGAAGCGATACGGCCCCACGGGATCCCGGTTCTCATAGAAGAGGGTGATTTCCACATGTGCGGTTTCATCACCCGCATTCAAAATGCAGACAGCTTCGTGGCTGGTCATCTGCGGCGCCGGCCCGTGGCTGTAGGGAGGAATATATCCTTCGGCGATGGCCCAGTGTTTTTTGCCAATGTTCATGTCCTGGTTGCTGCGCGTGGGGAGCCATTGAGAACGAAAACACTTCAGCCGCGCCGTATCACGAAGTAAGGCTGGTTGGCCAAATCGAGCGTAAATCCCGGATAGAGCCACGCTTTCTCCGCCGACTCTCTCGCCTCGAAGTAATACTGGAGCGGATAAGGCGAATCGGTATAGCTTCCCGGGATGGTGGCGCGAAAGGTTTCCGACCACGCCTCCATCTCCACGCTCTCGAACCGCTCCGCCTGGTTGACGTGGCGATAGTACAGGCGCACGGCTCGCGCCCGCCCCAGAACGGCAATCTCGAGCGGAACGGGTTCCTTCCGCCGGAAGCGTGCGGGAGGCTGATGGCGATATTTGGGCTCGACACGCTTGGGACGGCCCAAGGCTTCGGCCACCGCCGAGGCGACGTGCTCGTCATCGATTGTGATGGCGCCCTCGAGCCCCTGCTCCATTTCGGCGATGTCCTGGTCGATGAGAGAGAGCCGGTCGTTCCACTGCCCGCGTTCCGAGAAGCGGTCGCTTACCGAGAGGTCGGCAGCGTATGCGCCGGCGCTCTCTTTCATTCCGGCCCACGCCGCGCGCGCCTGGCGATACGCCGCCAGGGCTTCCTCGAGCGCCGCGCGATCGCCAGTCCTGGTATGGATGACGTAGAGCACACCGCTGCGGAATTTCGCCGCGAAAAACCGGCCTAATCCCACCTGCAATTTCACGTCAATCAGGAGACGGCGGAAATCCGCGGAATCGCGATCCCCGGCGTTGCCCAATTCCTCTTCCGCGGAATCGGTCAGGTCTTCCAGCCACTGCGCCACTTCGACGGGGGAATATTTTCCGGAGCGTTTGCGCTTCAGCAATTCATCGGCAAAATCGCAAATGCGCGAAAACAATTGCGGATCGAGCGGGCTGACATTGCAGAATGTCCGCGGTGACGGCGAATCGGTATACGGATTGGCGCGGGCGACAGTCACCATCGGCTGGTTCCAATAAATCTCGGGCCAGTAAGCATCGCACGCGGCGGACGGCATGTGCGCCGTGGTCACGATGGGCAAAATGCGGCTGGCGTACGCCAGCGCATTTTCCAACGCCGAGGGGTGCAGTTCGCGCCGCCATACGTCCCAATTCGTCCCCGGATCGTACATCAACCGGCCGTTCAGGCGGTACCAGAAGGCGTACTTTTGCCAGTCCCAGCGGGTCGCGAGCGAGGCGTCGGCATACCCCTGGCGATTCCCTGCTCCGCCACTTCCGCGCCGCCCGCGGCAAGTCAAAGGCTCCATAAGGTCCGCACCCGTCGATCCGCAGAATTGATAGGCGCGCGAATAGGCGGCGGCCCATATGCCATCGCCGGAAAGCAGGAGCCGCTGCGTGCCGGAGAAAACACGGTGCCGGACGGTGTAGCGGCGGTCCTCGCGCAGCAGGTCGGCATAGCCGTAGCGCGTGAACACGCGGGCGCCTTCGCTCAGCGTCATCAGTCCCGCGCCGGTATGGCCTTCCACCGGCATCTCCAGTTCCCGGATGGCCGCCTGATGGTACGGCATGCCGCGATGCTCCGCCCAGTATTTGGGAGAAAGATTCACCCGCATGCCGGTGTTCTCGGCATTGGCGATCATGGTCTGGTCGATGCCCTTGGCGTGCAGATCGATCTCTACGCGGCGGCCGCAGCGCTTCACTCCGTCGAAGACCGTGCGCCAGAAATCGTAACTGCCCTCCGCGATGCCGCTCTCGCCGTGAATCCGCAGCCCAACCGAGGAAATCGCCGGACAAGCTTTCAGTACCGCGGTCAGCGCGTCGCGGCAATAGGCCGCGTGATTCTCCGCGTTCAGACCCTCGACGACATATCGCGCGCGCGAGCCGGCGCCCAGTTGATATCCGTGCATCCAGATGCCGAGCTCAAAATCGATTCCGCGCGCCGCGGTCTGCTCGCTGATGAAGCGGAGGGTTTCGAGATTGCGATCGCGCTCGTCGTCCGGCAGATTGGTGACGCGGACGCGATATCCCGGCACATCGAGCAGAAACGGGTAGGCGAAGAGCAGGTAGGAATCGGCGACCTGCTGGAGCGAATCGTAACCGAACCCGAACGCCAGATGAAAGCGATTGAACCGCTCCGTGGCCAGCATCGTAAGATAGCGCGGCCACATCTCGCGATCGTAGAACCACGGCTTATCGAGCGGCTCGCTGGTGAACTGGCGCATGACGCTGCGGACCTCGTTCGCCGGCCGCTCGACCAGCGGGAACGAGACAAATAGCGGCCCGCGCGATCCCATCGGACGGCGGGCGCGGTCGGCGAGATCGAGCAGGGCGTACACCAATCCGCGGGTATCGCTGCCGCACACCAGCAAAGCCTGGTGCGCGGCAATTTTCGTAGTGAGAAGCACCAGGCTTTCGGGATCGTCCGGCGCGATCACGCCGGCGGCCTTCATGGCCGAGGCTGCCAGCGGAGCTTTGGTTCCGGAAACGACGACGCAGAATTCGCTCAGCGGTGCCACTTCCGGGTGTTCGCGCCGCGTCACCGCGGTTCCGGAATCGGCCAGCGCTTTTTGCAATTCTTGCGCGGCCCACAGAGCAGGCGGCGCGGACGCGACGGCCTCGGAGGGATCGAGGACAAGGGAGACGGCGTCCGGCGCTTGTGCGTTGGCGAGCGGTCCGCATGCCAGCGCGCCTCCGGCGAGCCCGGTCCGCCGGAGAAACTCTCTTCTGTGGATGGAATTCCCGCGATTCATGGGAGCCGGCTTGCCGAGTCGATTCTATCACTCGGAGGAATGGCATCGCTGGCTTGAGACGGTTCAGGAATGGACTCCCCGTGGAAGTCAGGTTCGTTTGGGATTTCGACGGGTGCGGGCAGAGCGTCGAGGACGGGGCAGGGTTGATCGGGCAGCGGGCAGGCAGGGAGGTGGCGCGCAGGAGAAGGATCTCAGGAAGGGCGCGCTGGTACTCGGGCAGATCGACTACATGTTGCCTACGCCACCAATGCTCCCGCGCTGCTGAACGTCGCCTACAATTATTCATGGAGCGAGAACAACGGCCGAGTCACCGATGCCGACAGCAGCGCTTCATCGGTCTTGCGGAGCGGCCAAGGCCCGCCGGCCAGGCAGGCGCGGGAAGGTGGCGCGATTCGGATCGGGCGGATGCTAGCCGGTCTCGGTGCTGATCTCGCTCTGCGGAGCGGGTGAAGGAGCGGCGCTATTTGCCCGTGAGCGCGGCGGCCACCAGGTTTACCAGCGGTCTCCAACGGAGCGTCATGTGGACGCGCAGGCGGAATCTTGGCATCTTCGCCGTCTGTCGCACGAGGATCAGTTTGCGCTTCGCAGGTGCATTCTGCCGCAACCGCATCAGCCGCAGCCTCGTAAGCACATACCGCATCTCGAGAGACTCTTCGCGGCAACGGGACGCCAGTTGTCCGATCTCTGTCTTAAATTCGGAAGGCCCCTCGGACCGGCGCAAAATCTCACTCAGAACTGCGCCGAAGGACTTCACATCTTCGCGGCAGTCACCCAATTGCATCAGTCCGCCGCCGTTGCGCAGAACCGCGCCGGACGGCACGAGCAGGACCTGAGAGGCAGTGACCGTACCATAGACCAACCCCTGCTTGTGCAGATCGCGCAAACCGGCGGCGATGGCGATCGCGTGCCTGAGCGCCTCGCCCGGCGGCAGGACGCCGCGGCTCATTCTCCCGGCAAGGGACTCTTCCTGATCTACGGAATACGGTGGGGTGGCGATTGCGGCTGCACTCATTGCCGCATTCCCCGCTCCGGCGGCATCATTCCAATGGCTTCAAAAACTCCCAATGGGAACTCGAACGTGACGGGCTCGCACTGTGTGCTGATCCACGTTTCGTTCAGCAGCCGGTATTCTTCCACGTCGTCGCTGTCTTTCAATGCGACTCGCATCGTACCCCCGGTCAGCGCCAGGATCACTCCCTGTTGTTTCTTGCCGCTCGCATTTCTGACAAGCATCATGGTCTAGCCAAGACCAAGATTACGTCCGGGATTTGCTGGCGGCAAGTTCCAGAAGGACTGCCCGCTGACTCTGATAGTTCTAGTACAACACAAATATTTGAGGGAAAAAGTTAACGTTAACCCTCACCTTTCAGGAACGATCTTTTCACAGCGCTTCCTTCACCTGTTCCTGCTGCCCGCGATGGTTTTCGTCAAACTGTTTGCCGGCAAGTTCTCTCCTGGTGCCTTTCGTCTGCCCCTTGCCGTGCTGGCGCAGGCCGTTCGAACCGTGTTGGCCCGCCTGGTTCTGTCTTCTGTGTTTGTTATCGTTCCCTGTTTCCATGACCAGCCCGCCGGTTACCGGGCATCCCGGCCGCCGGAACCGGGCAGCGCGCGCGACGCATGTGTTCAGTAGCACTTCGGCCGGCCGGGATCCGCCGCGATCGCCGCCTGCCCCAGTGCGATTCCTCCATCGTTGGGCGGCACTTGGGCATGCAGAAAGACTTCCAGCCCGTTGGCACGCAGACCGGCGACCGCCGCAGTCAGCAGACGAACGTTCTGAAACGTGCCGCCGCTCAGGCAGACGCGCCGCAACTTGCTCTCCATCGCGATCCGGCGGCAAACCTCCACGGCCGCTTCGGCGACCGTGTTGTGAAACTTCGCCGCCATGCGCCCTCGCGCGGCTCCCGCGTGGACATCGTGCACAATGCTCTCGATGGTTGCACGGAAGTCGAGCTCCCACGGACCATTTCCGTCGATCCCGAACGGATAGCGTTCCTCACACCCATCCTCGGCACTCATTTCCAATTCAATCGCCGCCTGCCCCTCGAAATTCACCTCCTGCCGCAGGCCAGCGATCGACGCCACGGCATCGAACAGCCGCCCGCAGGACGAAGTGGGCACCGCATTCACGCCCGTCGCGATCATGCGCCTTACCACGCGCACATGAGCCGCGGGCGCGGCATCGAACGGGACATCAGGTCCAAAGGCGTCCATCAGGTAAGCCAGCGCCGGACGCCACGGCTGGCGCACGGCGGCATCGCCGCCGGCGAGCGGAACGTATCGCAGGTGAGCGCGCCGCTGGAAGGCACCATAGCCAGCCACCAGAAACTCGCCGCCCCAAACAGCGCCATCCGTGCCATATCCGGTGCCGTCGAACGCCACCCCGATGACCTCGCCGTCGAGTCCGTTCTCCGCCATGCAGGAGGCGATGTGCGCGTGGTGGTGCTGGACCCCGATTTTCGGCAATCCCTCCAGTTCCAGCGCATATTTGGTTGTCAGGTACCCGGGATGCAGATCGTGCGCCACCAGCCGGGGCTCGACGCGAAAAAGCTTTTTCAAATTGGCCAGGGTTTCTTCGAAGAACACCAGCGTCTCGTAATTTTCGAGATCCCCGATGTGCTGGCTCATGATGGCGTGACGCCCCTTGGTGAGGCAGAAAGCGTTCTTCAATTCGCCGCCGCAGGCCAGCATCTCGGGCACGGCGCGGCCGAGGTCGAGCGTCTGCGGCGCATACCCGCGCGACCGGCGCAGAACCCGCTCGCGCCCTTCGAAGGTGCGCACCACGGAATCGTCGGTGCGCATGTAGATGTCGCGATTGTGTGTGAGGAACCAGTCGGCCACGCGCCCGATTCGCTCCCGTGCCTGCCCGTTCTCCACCACGATCGGCTCTTCGCTCATGTTCCCGCTTGTCATGACGAGCGAATCGAAGCGCGCGCCGTCGAAAAGCAGATGGTGCAGCGGCGTATACGGAAGCATCACCCCGAGAGTGCGATTCCCCGGCGCGATGGCTTCCGGCAATCGTGTCGCAGGATGCCGCGGCAGCAGTACGATTGGGCGGCGCCAACCGGTGAGCGCGGCGCGGTCCGCGTCCGACACGGCGCACAATGCTTCAACGGCCGCCATGTCGCGGGCCATCAGAGCGAACGGCTTGTCGCTGCGCCGCTTGCGCGCGCGTAGTTGTTCCACCGCGGCGCCATTCCAGGGATCGCACGCCAGGTGGAATCCACCGAGCCCTTTGATGGCGACAATCTCGCCCGCCGCGAGGCGCGTGCGCGCGTCGGACAGTCTGGCGGAGAGTTCCGGTCCGCACGCCGGGCAGGCATTCGGCTGGGCGTGAAAGCGCCGGTTCGAAGGATGGTCGTATTCCCGCTGGCATTCCGGGCACATGCGGAACTTCGCCATGGTGGTGCTCACGCGATCGTAGGGAATGTCGCGAATAATGGTGTACCGCGGGCCGCAATTGGTGCAATTGGTGAAGGGATATCCGAACCGGCGGTTGCCCGCCTCGCGGCAATCGCGGAGGCACTCCGGACAGGTCGCCACATCCGGCGAAATCAGCGCGAACTCGCCGGTTTCCACCGCGCTGTGCCGGATCACGAAATCCCTGCCGCCCGCGGGCGGGAGTTCCTCCACCGACATTTCCTGGATCCACGCCAGCGGCGGCGCTTCGGCGCGGATTGCGTCCGTGAAAGCGCCGATCGCATCCGCGGCACCTTCCACTTCCGTCACCAGGCCGGCGGAGGAGTTCAGCACATACCCGGAAAGCCCGAATTTCCCGGCGAGACGATGCACGAACGGCCGGAATCCTACGCCCTGCACGATGCCGCGCAAGCGTATGCGGACGCGCTTCATCCATCCCACCGGCCGCGCTGGCGGAGCCTGGCCACTTCATCGCGGGCCAATTGCTGGAGGCGCACCACATCCACTTTGGCGCTGCGATTCATGGGCATGGTTCCGGGCTCGAGAATCACATAGTGCAGCGGGCGCATGTAGCCGGCAAGCCCGCGGCCATGCTTGCGCAACTCGGTCTCGCTCAGATCGGCTCCCGGCGCTTTCTCCACGAACGCCACGATGCCTTCGCTCCACACATGGTGCTCGTGTCCCACCACGCCGACGTTCGAGACACGATCGGCAAGCAAGCTGAAGTGGTTCTCGACATCGCCGGGGAAGACCTGGTGGCCGGCTGGTTTGATCACCCATTTGGTGCGCCCCGAAAAATGCAGCCCGTCGTCATCGAGCCAGCCCATATCGCCGGTATAGAGCCACCCGTCGCGCGAGAGCGCCGCCGCGGTGGCTGCCTCGTCATTCACGTAACCCAGAAAATTCTGCGGACCGGTGAAACAGATTTGTCCCACCTCGCCCGGCGGCAGCTCGGCGCCCGCCATTCCGGAGCCATCCATCGATTCCCTCACCGCCATGCGGTGCGCGGGCATGGACCACCCGATCCCTCGCGCGATCTCATCGGGATCGGGCGCCAGCCGGGTGTACGTGCAGAAGCCAGAAGCCTCGGTGAGGCCGAGCCCGGTGGCGATCGCCGGCGCCATCCGGAGCATGCGCTCGAGGAATGGCCGGGGCACAGCTTGTCCGCCATACACCGCTGCCCGCAGACTCGTCAGATCGCGCCGCGCATAGTCCGCCGTGCGCCACTCCAGGTTGAACATCGCCGGAATCTGTCCGATCAGTGTGACCCCATGGCGCTCGATAGCCTCCAGGCTCTTTACCGCATCGAAACTCTCCAGCGTGACGGCGGTGGCTCCCATAAACACGGAAGTCATGAGGATCTCCGCCTGGCCGCCGACGTGCGACGCCGGCAAGTTGCACAGCACCCGCTGCCCGGGACCGAAGGCGAACGCTGTTCCCAGGCAGAGATTCTGGCAAGTGATGCCGCGATGAGAAAGCAGTGCCGCCTTCGGCGAGCCGGTCGAACCGGTAGTGAAGATCGCCTGCGCGCCGTCGTTTTCCGCGGGGCCGGAGTGCGCGGCAACCGGCCGGTCTTGCGCCGATCGCATCCAGGTAGCGAAACTGACGGCGCGGGGGGTGCAGTCGGCGGGCGGCGAGAATTCCACCAGATGCTCCACGAACCCGCACCGCTCGCGGACCGCTTCGCCGAGCGCCGCGAAATCTGCCGCCGGAGTCTTGCCCAGGAAAGCATACCCCTTGGCGCGCACCAGCGTCAGCGAGCGCAGCACCTCCGCGGGAGGCAGCCGCAAATCCAAGGGCACGTGGATCACGCCCAGACGGAAACAGGCGTATTCGAGCAGAATATGTTCGTCGAGCAGCGGAAGCGACGCCGCCAGATAGTCGCCGGCGCGAAATCCGCGGTGCCACAACTCGTTTGCCAGCGCCGTCGAGCCGCGCTGAAGCTGCCGCCAGGTGAGCGTGGTTCCACGCGTGGCATTGACGATTGCCGCCCCATCGGGATTGCGCTCGGCCCAATAATCCACGGCCGAATGAATGAAATGCCGGTCGCCATATTCCTGCTCGTACTGTTCGAGAGTGACTTGGGGAATCGGAGGCACGATCGTGTTCAGTATAAACCCGACGGCTTGCGCAGCACGGCCAGGATCGATTGACCGAAGGGCGGATGGACCGCACCTTCGAGGGCTGAGAGGACCGGCACGATCCAACGATCGAAAATCGCGATTTGCGCGTCCGATTGCGCCTGGCGTTTCAGCAAGCGGGCATTCACCCACCAGCCGAAAAATCCCGCCGCGTTGAAATAGTGCAGCTTGCGAACTTCGAGCCCTGCCGAGTGCGCCAGTTTGGCCACTTGTCCGCGGCGATACCGCCGGCAGTGGCCCAGATTGCGATCGATGGGTCCGAAGAGCGCTGGAAACGCCGGAACCAGCAGCACCATGACTCCGCCGGGCACAAGAATCTCGGCCATGGCGCGCAACGCGGCGGTATCGTCCTCGATATGTTCCAGGACGTTGACGCACACTACCGAATCCGGCCGGTAGCGCGCCAAATCGCGGAGCGCGCCATTGGCGGCGTCGCCAACCAGAGCCTGGATATTCGCGCGATCCGGAAATCGCGCGCGCAGATTCCGGATGCAGGCTTCTTCGCAATCGAGCGCGACCACCAGTTCGCGGTCCGCGAGCAGAGCCGTGAAATTGCCGATTCCGCATCCCACTTCCACCACCCGCCGTCCCAATTCCCGCACGATCATCCGGCTCTGCCAGGCAAAGTAATTCTCCGCGCGCGTCATCTGCCGCTGGTCTTCGAGCGTGAATTCGGTGGAAGGCTGCCGCACTAAGATAATGATGACAAATTTGCCGAGGCAGACAGGATTGTCCGATCCGATTGCCCGCCCCAATTAGATGGACGTCAGCCCTTCGCGCAAAGCATATCTCGCAAGCTCAATCGTGCTGTGAATCTCCAGCTTGTCCATAATGTTCTGCCGGTGCGATTCCACGGTCTTGGCGCTAATGCCGAGCAGGTGTGCGATCTCTTTCACCCGCTTGCCCTCGGCGATCATCCGCAGCACTTCCTGCTCGCGCGCGGTCAACATGCGGAGCGGCGAGGCAGGCGGCCGGTCCGGCGCGCCTGTCTGGCGCACGAAATCCTCCACGAGCGCGCCGGTGATGGAGGCGCTCAGGTACGGGCGGCCGGCCATCACGGTTCGGATCGCCTGCTGCAACTCCTCGAAAGAGCCGTCCTTCACCAGATACCCCATCGCACCCGCCCGAACCATCTCGCTGACAAAGCGCCGGTCGGAATGCATCGATAATGCGATCACCTTGGTACCCGGAAATTCGAGGTGGATCTGCCGGGTAGCGGCGATGCCGTCGGTTCCGGGCATGACCACGTCCATGATGATCAGGTCGGGGCGCAGTTGACGCGCCAAGGCGATGGCCGCTGCGCCATCGGGGGCTTCGCCGACGACAACAAATTCGGGCAGTTGCGTCAGAAGGCTGCGCAATCCTTCGCGCAGGATTCTGTGATCGTCGGCCAAAACGATTCGAATGCTCACGCTTGCCTCGACGCGGCATCGACGGCGCGGCTGCGTGTTTGCACTGAGGAGAACCTCAGTTACCGAGGATAGTAACACGGGGCGGGTTCCGCGCCGAAGGCGGTCACTCGCAGGGAAAAAACTTTTAGCTTTTGGTCTCAATCACTTAATGGCATTCGGACGGGCGGCAAGAACGGATATGGGTTAAGTTATCGGCCGTAAGAGGAAGCCCGGCCTACAGCAGGTCAAGCGGCAGCATCAATCGAATCCCTCCAACCACCCTCCCGCTGATTGCAGCGATCCCTCCCCACTCGGGCCTTCCGGGCGGGCGTTTTCGGCTCTCAGGAGTCTACAAACGCCCGCCTCACAATCGGGAAAAAGAGATCGATAGCTCTGATATAATCGTCCAGACTTGGTTATGCCGGCGGGTTCGCATCGCTTCCATGTCGGAAATCTCGGATGCACTGTCCTCAGTGACGGCTATGTCTCGAACCCCGCCTGCTGGTACTTCCCGAACGCCAATGACCTGCAACTTAACGCCGCACTCGAAAGCCGCGGCAATTCCTCAGACCACGTCATCAGTCCTTACACCTGCCTGCTGATCGAAACCGGCCGCGAAGTTGTGCTGGCCGACGCCGGGCTGGGCGACAGTTCCCGGAGTTCCGGCGCGATCCTGGCACGCCTGGAAATGACCGGCATCCGCCCGCAGGATGTAAGCGCGGTAGTTTTCACCCACGCCCATCCCGACCACATCGGCGGCGCCGTGAACGGCCGCGCCCGGTGCGCGCTTCACCCGGTCTTCCCGAATGCGCGCTACCTGATGGCGGAGGCGGAGTGGGACTTCTGGAACTCCACGCAGGCCGATCTGCGCTCCATGCGGATAGCCGACGAGGCCAAAGCGGCCATCCGATCGGCCGCGCGCGAGTGCCTGCACGCACTAAGGCACCGGATCGATCTGATCGACGGCGAATCCGAAATCGCGCCCGGTATTCGTGCGCTGCCTGCTCCGGGACACACTCCCGGACATCTCGCCCTGCTGCTTTCGTCGGAAGGAAAGCAACTGCTCAATTTGGGGGATGCCGCAACTCATCCCTTGCACCTCGAGCATCCCGAATGGGAGAACGGCTTCGATCTCGAACCGGACCGGGCGCGGCTAACACGGCGCAGCCTCCTGGAGCGCGCGGTTTCCGAGGGAATGCACGTAATGGCGTTCCATTTCCCCTTTCCGAGCGTCGGACAGATCGCCGAGCGCGGTGCGGGCGGATGGAATTGGACACCGGGCTGGTAGCAGCCAGGGTATTCGCGCGAACCCCGCGTGGCTAACACGGCGCAGCCTCCTAGAGCGCGCGGTTTCCGAGGGAATGAACGTAATGGCGTTCCATTTCCCCTTTCCGAGCGTCGGACAGATCGTCGAGCGCGGTGCGGGGGATGGAATTGGAAACCGGGCTGGTAGCGGCCTTAGGCTATTTGCGCGAGCCGCGTTCGGGGTTCTTCAATTGCGTTTGACGCACCTTGCCCTTTTTTCGTTTGGGCTTGCTGATCACAAAGGTGCCGCTGCCCAGGTATTCTGCTTTATACAGCTTATCGTCCGCCAAAGGGAAATCTCCTCCAATTTGCCGATTTGATCCCTTATTGTACCGCGCATTATGCTGGTAGCAGTGTCCCCACGCCGCGCCACCCTGCTTTTCGGAATCCTGCTGTATTCGGCGGCTGCCTGCGCCCAGTCGGATCCGCGCGCCAAGGCGCTATGCGCCCAGGTGCCGGGAATCGCCCGGGAACTTACCGAAATCTCGGGAATGAAACTGCGCCACCCGGTGCCGTGCGATTTCATCACCAAGGAACAGGTCAATCAATTTCTGAAAAAGCGGATCAAGGATACCTCGAACCCCGAGGAGGTTCGGGCGGAAGAACTCACACTCAAGAAATTCGGCCTGATCCCGCAGGATTTCGACCTGGCCAAGAACGAAGTCGACCTCCTCACCGAGCAAGCCGCGGCTTTCTACGACTACGACCGCAAGAAACTGTTCATCACCGATTCCACTTCGAGCGAAAGCCAGGCCCCGGTGCTGGCACACGAACTCTCGCACGCCCTTGCCGACCAGAATTACAATCTCGCGCGCTTCATCCGGCAGGGGCGCAAGAGCGACGACGGGTCTACCGCGCGTCTTGCCGTGATGGAGGGCCAGGCGACCTGGATGATGTCCGAGTACCTGGCCCGGCAGGCGGGAACGTCGCTAAAGGATTCCGCCACCCTCGCCGCGACGATGGCGCAAATGGCTGCCGGTGACGAAGGCGATGGCAACAAGGACGAAGGAGAATTCCCCGTCTTCGACAAGGAACCCCTGTACCTGAAACTGACGTTGGTGTTTCCCTACACCAAGGGAATGGCTTTCCAGCAAGCAGTATTGGTGCGCGATTCGCAGGCCGGTTTCGGCGAGGTCTTCCTGCATCCGCCGGTGTCCACCCAGCAGATATTGCACCCCAAGAAGTATTTCGATCACGTCAAGCCCACCGACCCGCCACTCCCCGACGTACACCTGCCCCACGGCTACAAAGGGCTGGTGGGCGGCGAGTTGGGTGAACTCGAGCAGGGAATCCTGCTGGAACAATACGTGGGTAAGACGCGCGCCGGCAACCTGGCGCCCCATTGGCGCGGGTGCAATTTCGAGCTCCAGGAGAACAAGAAAGCCGGCCGGGTAGTTCTGCTCTACTCGACCGAGTGGGACAGCGACGAGACCGCGGCACAGTATTTCGCGGCCTATCGGGAGGTGATGCGCAAAAAGTGGAAGACCATGACGGTCGCCACGGAAACTCCCGATTCGGTGAGCGGCACCGGGGATGACGGGCGCTTCGAACTGCGCCTCAAGGGAGCCATCGTCACCAGTGTGGAAGGGCTCGATCCCGAGATACACTGATGCTCATGACGCCTTCGCGATCGCTTCCGGCCGCCGCGCTGCTGTTTCTGCTTCTGCCGCCGGCCCCGGCGGCCGATTTGCCCCGCAAGGCCCCCGATTTCACCATTAACCTGCTGGATGGCAAGCGGCTGACTCTGAGCCAGTACAAGGGCCATCCCGTGGTGCTGGCGTTCATTCTCACCTCCTGCACGCACTGCCAGGAGACCGTGAGAATTCTCAGCAAGCTACAGAACGAATATGGTCCGAAGGGGTTGCAAGTGCTGGCGTCGGCCATCGAGCAAGATGCACAAAACCACGTCCGGCTCTTTATCCGGAATTTCGCGCCGGCGTTCCCGGTCGGGTATAACACCGGCGCCGAGGCCGGGAACCTGCTTCCCCCTACCGGAAAGCTGCCGCTGATGCCTCTTGTGGGATTTATCGACAGACAGGGCATTTTGCGCGCCCAGCACGAGGGCGAGGAGCCGTTTTTCAGCAATCCGGAACGGAATCTGCGGAAAGAGATCGAAGCGTTGCTGCAAGCCAAGCGATGACCCTCTGCTGGAACCGTGTCGTCCCTTCGGGCTTGCATTTCATTCTAAAAGATCCGATTATATAGGTATAAATATTTTTAACCACCACCGGGTGGAGGTGCCCATGGGTCCCAGAAGCAACGACTACCGTTCCAGAATCGTTTCGGCGGATGAGGCAGTGAAACGCGTACAATCGGGGCACCGAGTGTACATCCACAACGGATGCGCCGAGCCAACGGAACTGGTGGAGGCTCTGACCCGCCGGGGCCAGCAGCTCGAAGACGTGGAAATGCTGCAAATGGCCACCATGGGAGTGGCTGATTACAGCCTGCCGGAGTATCAACGGCACTTCCGCCCCAACGCTCTCTTCATCGGCGCCAATGTACGGCGGGCGGTGCAGGAAGGACGTGGCGATTACACTCCGATTTTCCTGAGCGAAATCGAAGGCCTGTTCACGTCCGGCGCGCTGCCGGTGGATGTCGCCCTGCTGCAATGCGCGCCGCCCGATGCTCACGGATTCATGAGCCTGGGAGTCGCCGTGGATGTTTCGCTGACCGTCGCCGAGCATGCGCGCTGCGTGCTGGTGGAGATCAACGACCGGATGCCGCGCACCATGGGCGACAGCTTTCTTCACGTGAGCCGCGTGGATGCTTTCGTGGAAACCTCCCATCCGCTCGCGGAATACCCGCAGCACGAAGTCACCGAGTGCCATTGTGCGATCGCCCGCCGGATTGCGGGCCTCATCCCCGACGGCGCCACCATCCAGACCGGAATCGGCGGAATCCCCGAGGCGACGCTGGCGCAACTGAAAGACCACAAGGACTTGGGAATCCACTCCGAGATGGTCCCGGACGGCGCGATCGACCTGATTACGAATGGCGTGGTAACCGGCGACCGCAAGACGCTGCACCGCGGCAAGGTGGTGAGCGGATTCGTGCTCGGGAGCCAGCGGCTGTTCGACTTTCTCGATGACAATCCGATATTCGAATTTCATCGCACGGCCTACTGCAATAATCCCATGGTGGTGGCGCAGAACGACCGGATGGTGGCCATCAACGCGGCCATCGAAATAGACCTCACCGGGCAGGTCTGTTCGGATTCCATGGGCCGGCTCCCCTATAGCGGGATCGGCGGCCAAATCGATTTTCTCCGCGGAGCGGCGATGGCGCGGGACGGAGTGCCGATTATCGCACTCCCTTCTACCGCCAGGAACGGCACGGTGTCACGCATCACCACAGCGCTCCAGCCCGGCGCCGGAGTGGTCACCTCACGCGGCGATGTGCACTACGTGGTGACGGAGCACGGGGTGGCGTATTTGCACGGCAAAACCTTGTGCCAGCGCGCGGAAGCGCTCATTCAGATCGCCCATCCCAAATTCCGCGACGAACTCGAACGGTTCGCGGTGGAACAAAAGCTGCTCCGCGCGGCTCGATCCAAGGTTTTCGCCTGACACCTGGCTTGCCACCCGGCTTCGATGCAACGGGAGTTTTGTCTTAGGAAACAGTCCTCACACACGGAGCGCGGCAATCTCGTGCAGCGTCGCCTCCGCCTGTTCGATGGATTGCCAATACGCGTCGTATAGCACCCTGCCATCCAAACCGCAGCGATCCAATGCCGGCATGTCGCCCGCTTCGTAAGCCAGAGCACAGGCGAGCAAACGGCCGAGGGCGCCTCCTCGCTTCTCCAGCGCAACCCGGATATCGACCGTGAGACGTACTTTTTCCAGGATCTGCTCCATCGGTACGTCCAGGATGGAATCGAGCGTGGAGAGCAGCCCCACCAGAAAACTGCTTCCGGGCACCGCGCTCCCCTGCGCCGCCGCCAGCGATTCGCACATATATCCTCGCTGTAGAGCCGTTCCGAGATAACTCACCGGACAACCGCGCTCCGAGGCCAGCGCCAGCAGAGTGCCCCATCGCGCCAGGTATTCCGTGCCCATCCACGTCACCACCGCCTCAATGGAACGGATAGGCCTGCTCCGGCCGAATAGCGCCGAGTTCGCCAGGCGAAGCAGGCTGTAAGTCATGGAAAGATCGGCTGAAACCGTGGCCGACACATCCTGCGCGGAGGCGTCCGGGTCCTGGCACACGCCGATCAGCCGCAGTGCGGCCAGTTTCGATGTCGGCAGGTGTGCCCCCGTGACGGTTTCCGGGTGGCGCAGGAAATAGCCCTGGAACAGGTCAAAATCCAGGGCGACGCATTCCTGCATCTTGGCTTCGGAATCCACTTTTTCGGCGATCAGGCGAGTGCCGGGCTGACGCAGGCGGGCGTGCCGGTGCAACTCAGCCTTCGAAAGCGCCAGCACATCCAGCTTGATATAGTCGGCCAGGCTGACGGCCGCCGCGAGTTTGCCGTCCAGCGTAAAATCGTCCAGTGCGATGCGGTAGCCGTGGCGGCGCAGGTCGGCGATACGCTCCAGGAGTTCGCGGTCCAGATCCACGTCTTCCAGGATTTCGAGCACGCAGCGGCCGGGCGGGAGGATGGGCTCCGAAATCAGAATTTCGCGGGTGCAGTTGACGAACAGCAATTCCTGGCCGGCCATTTTTTCGACACCGATATCGATGATGGCGTTCACCAGCACCTGGGCGGTGGCGACGGTCCCATCGCGAACCTCGGCTTCCGCGACGTCAGCATGGCGGAAAAGCAGTTCGAACCCGTGAATTTTGCGCGCAGTGTCGTAAATCGGCTGGCGGGCCAGAAATACATTCACAACGCTCTTATCGGCGGTTCCGCGGGAAGGGTTTAATCGGCCAGGGGTTGATCTGTTCATTCCTGGTCTCCCCCTAGCGCGTTGATTGGCCAGATCCCGAATACTTCGCGGTTATCGTGGTCGACCACACGGCCGGCGATCGAGCTGAAAATCGAATGGAAGCGGCTTATTCTATCTTCCCGGCACGCCGACCCAGCCGCGGGTCATCACGTCGCCTAAGGTCAACAGAAGCAGGATGCCGAGCCAGAGCAAGCCACCCAACACCACCAGACGCGTGAGGCGCGTCGAATGCCGCACATGCATGAAAAACAGCGCTACCAGCAGCATTTTGCAGCAGGCGATCACCAGAGCGACCACTACGCTGAACGGACCGAGGTCGACGAACGCCACGGCTGTCGTGGCTACCGTGAGGCAGATCAGCGCCAGGAAAACAAGCACATAAGTCCTGGCGCTATCGATGTGTTGGTGAACGTCGTTGGACATGGCTATTTACCCAGATGGCGATCGATCAGGTACAACAGGGGGAACAGGAAAATCCAGATGATATCGACGAAGTGCCAGTAAAGGCCTATCAAGTCGACTGGTGTATTGTACTCCGCAGTATATCTTCCCTTGCGCGCTTCGAAGATCAGGTACAACAACAGCCCGGCGCCGATCACCATGTGGAACGCATGCAGCCCGGTCATGGCGAAATACAGCGAGAAGAAAAGCTGCGCGTGCCCCTGGCTGACTACATTGTCGGGATTCAGACCCTCGAGGTGAAAAGCCGGCCCTGGAATGTGGTGCTCTTCGTATTTGTCATACCATTCCTTGGCTTTGACACCCAGGAACACCCCGCCCAAAATAAGCGTGAGGATCAAAAACAGAACGATCAGGCGCTTCTGCCCCAACTGCGCGGCCCGCACCGCCAGCACCATGGTCAAGCTGCTCGTGAGCAGCACTACCGTGTTCGCGGCGCCCCAATAGACGTTTATGCTCGTGCTGGCCACGGCAAAGACGCCTGGGTACATGGAGCGGTACACCGTGTAGGCCAGGAACAACCCGCCGAAGAACATGATTTCGGTGATCAGGAAAATCCACATCCCCAGCGTGGAGGCGTCCTTTTGCTGCGCGGCGGTGTCGAACTGCTCGCGGAGCGCGAGGGATTCCTCGTGCGCCGGCAGTTGCATCTCACTAGCCAATTTGAACCTCCTCGCCGATCACCGTACTGTAATCGTAGGCCTCTTCGGTAACCACCGGCGTCTCGTCGAAGTTGTGGAGCGGCGGCGGCGACTGCGTCTTCCATTCCAGCCCGGAAGCGCCCCAGGGATTGGCCGGCGCGATAGCGCCATACTTCAGCGACCACACGAAGTAGATCATGGGCATGAGGTAACCGACCGCGAGCACCGAGGCGCCGGCGGTGGAGAGCACGTGGAGAACCTGGAACTCGTCGGGGTAGACATGGTAGCGCCGCGGCATCCCCATGTATCCCAGAATGAACTGCGGGAAAAAGGTCAGGTTGAAGCCGAGAAATACCACCAGCGCCGAAAGCTTCGCCCACCCTTCGGGGTACATGCGGCCGGTTATCTTCGGCCACCAGTAATGCAACCCGCCCATGTAGGCCATGATCGTCCCGCCCACCATGATGTAGTGGAAGTGGGCGACCACGAAATAGGTATCGGTCACATGGACGTCGAAGCCCAGCGCCGCCAGAAACAGGCCGGTCAGCCCGCCGATAGTGAACAGTCCGATGAAGCCGAAGGCATACAGCATCGGCGTGGCAAAAGAAATCGAGCCCTTATACAAGGTTGCGGTCCAGTTAAAAACCTTAATCGCCGAGGGGACGGCGACGAAGTAGCTGAGGAACGAAAAGACCAGCCCGGCGTAAACCGATTGCGTGGCGACGAACAAGTGGTGGCCCCAGACCAGGAAGCCGAGAACCGCGATCGCCATACTGGCATAGGCCACAAAATGGTAGCCGAAGACGCGCTTGCGCGAGAATACCGATACCAGTTCGCTGATCACCCCCATGGCCGGCAACACCATGATGTAGACCGCGGGATGAGAATAGAACCAGAAGAGGTGCTGGAACAGGACGGGGTCGCCGCCTAGCGCCGGATCGAAGATGCCGATGTGGAAGACGCGCTCGCAGAACAGCAAAATGATGGTGACCGCCAGCACCGGCGTGCCCAGCACTTGAATCAGCGCCGTGGCGTAGTTCGACCACACGAAAAGCGGCAGGCGCGACCACGTCATGCCCGGCGCGCGCATGCGATGCACGGTGACGATAAAATTCAAGCCGGTGAGGATGGACGAAAAGCCCGCGACGAATATTCCGAGCGCGGTGGCGATAACCCAGCTGTTGGAATAGGTGGTGCTGTAGGGCGTGTAGAACGTCCAACCGGTGTCGACGCCGCCGGCGAGCATGGCGAAAAGCGCGAACAACCCGCCGATCACCAGCAGGTACCAGCTCAGCAGGTTGATGCGCGGGAACGCCAGATCGCGCGCGCCGATCATCATCGGCAGGAAGAAGTTGCCCAGCGTGGCGGGGATGGACGGGATCAGAAAGAAGAAGATCATCGCCACGCCATGCATGGTGAACAGCTTGTTGTAAGTGTCGTTGGAGACGAAGTTGCCCCGCGGCGTGAGCAATTCGATGCGGATCATGGTGGCAAACGCGCCGCCCAGGAAGAAGAAGAGCGTCACCGTGAAGAGGTACAACAAGGCGATGCGCTTGTGGTCCTTGGTAAGCAGCCACGACTTGATTCCGTAGCTTTCGTTCAGGTAATGCTCGCGTTCTTGTACTGCCGTGGTAATCATATTGTTCTGTTACTTACCCCTCAGATCCGGGATGGCGAGTGGCTCTCCCTGGGTGCCGGGGAATGGCTTGTTACCTTCCGACTTGTCTCCCAACCACTTGATATATTCGACTAACTGCACCAGGTCCTCCTCGGTCACCTGGCCTTTATAAGTCGGCATCAACGACCCGTATCCCGCCACAATCTTGGCTTGCGGCAGCACAATCGATTCGCGAATGTAGTCTGCGTCCGCCACGATCGACCGTCCATCGGCCAGATGCACGGTGGAACCGTACAATCCAACCAGGCTCGGGCAGCGCCCGGTGCCGTCGGGCTTGTGGCACGCCGGACAACCCATGCCATTGAAAAGCTTGCTCCCGCTTTCCGCCATGGTGCTGGGCGGCGGATTGCTGTTGAGCCACTTCTCGTAATCCTGTGGCTCCATGGCATACACCCAGCCGATCATGCCGGAGTGCCGGTTGCCGCAATATTCGGCGCAGAAGAGATGATACTTACCCGGCTTGGTGGCCGTGAACCATTCGGTGGAGTACTTGCCGGGCACCACGTCCGATTTCGTGCGAAAGGCCGGCACGAAAAAGCTGTGGATCACGTCTTCCGAGGTCATGGTGAGCCGGATGGGGCGGTTGATGGGGATATGCAGTTCGTTGATTTCGCGCTGGCCCTGGATATGCTCGATCTTCCACATCCACTGCTTGCCGACTACGTAAACGGGCAGGGCATTGTCGGGCGGGCGGCTTTCCCTGAAGTACAGGCTGGCGCCCCAGGAGAACATCACCATGGTGATGCCGAAGGGAATCACGCTCCAGAGAATTTCGAGCGTCATACCGCCGTGCGTGTCGAGGGGCAGCTCACGTTCCGAACGCCGGCGATAGCGGATCGCGAAATAAAAAATCGTGACAAAAATCAGCACCGTAAAGAACGCGGCGACGGCGAGCAAGAATACTGCCAGGTGGTCCACATCGGGAGCGATGGTGGACGCCGCTTCCGGAAACAGAGGTAAGTTAGATCCCATGTCGAACGAGTTTGCTCCGCTTTTCGCGCTTGAGCGCAAACCAAATTGCCGCGGCCCCTACCAGGACGAAACCGGCGCCGGCAACGCGGATCATCCTCATCACCAGCGCGCCGTATTTACCCGTGGAAGGATCGTAGTGGTAGCAGAACAACAGAATCTGATCGACGGGATTGCCGATCTTATTCCGCGACGCTTCCACCAGGCCCAGGCGCACGTCGCGCGGAGCGTATTCCACGCCGTAGAAATAGCGCGAAAGGCGCCCGTCGGGAGTGACGATCATGATGCCGCTGGCGTGCGCGAACTGGTCGGTGGCCGGGTCGTATTTGTAGTGAAACCCCACCGCATCGGTTAGCGCCTTGATATTGGTTTCGTCGCCGGTAAGGAAGTGCCAGCCATTCGCGGAATTGGCGCGGCCATAGCGCTTCAGGTAAGTCTGTTTCTTGGCGGCGGCCGTTTGCCAGGTATCTTTGGGGTCGAAACTCACGGCGACAATTTCGAAATCCTTGCCGGGGTCGAACGAGACGGCTTTGAGACTGCTTTCCAGGCCGTTGAGAATCTGCGTGCACAGCATGGGGCAGCGATAGTAGACCAGCGCCAGAATCACCGGCTTTTGAGAGTGGAAATACGTCGAGAGCGGAACCGTGGCGCCATACTCATCGGTGAAATGCAGATTTAGCGGCACCTGCGAATCGAGCTTCTGATCGATTCCGACGCCCGCCAGCGCGCCCGGAAGCGCGGGTTTCAGATTGGAATCCTGCAAGCTGATGCTCGGCTGCACGGGCGCCGGCTGCCCAGGCTGCGCGAACGCGGCGTAAGCAAAGGCGAGTAACCCAACCACAATCTTATTCATTTTCCCCCTCCTGCCAGCGGACCTCCGGGCGGCAACATTTTCGGTCCGAGGCCGCTCTCGGTAGGTACGCTGACTCCTTCTTCGATGGGCGGAGCCGCCGCGCGAACCGGCAGTCCCTTGGCGACTACCATGTCCATCGCTTTGGCGATCGGAATCCGCACCACGCCTTTTGGTTGATCCACCCAGCCGTAGGAATTGAGTACCTGATCCTCAGCCTCACGGACCGCTTTGAGGTCGGGAATGGGAGTTTTCTCCAACTGCGGCTCGGGGAAGACTTTCGTGGGCTCGATGCTCCTGGCTTCGCCGCCCTCCTGCGCCTTGAAATAGTTGAACACGCCCACGATCAGCGCCATGGCCAAAATCGTCGTCAGCACCAGCGCGATGGCCACTTTGCTGACGGCGAATACGTTGACGTCGGTTTGCTCGAAACCTGGACGTTGCTGCTTATTCTCTTCCATGCTGCAATGCCTCCTCCAGGTGCGGATTGTTGACCGGCATCAAGGGCCGTTTTTCGAGCTGGTACAGGAAGTACGCCAGCCACACGCCGATCAATCCGGCGGGAACGGTAATGTCCATCCAACTGATTCCGAAAGCCCCTCCGCGGAATTCCGGCGTCACGACCCAATACAGGTCCACCAGGCGCATGCACAACACGAAAATCGCGATGGACGCCAGAAGTTTGAAGTTACGCTTCAAGTCGCGCGAGAGCAGCAGGGCGAACGGCAGTGCGAAGTGCCCGAACACCAGCACCAGCGCCAGGAATCCCCATCCGCCATTGATGCGCTTCAGATAATACGGAATCTCTTCCGGCAGGTTCCCCGCCCAGATAATCAGGAACTGGGAGAACGAGAAATACGCCCAGACCATGACCATCGCCAGCAGGAGCTTTCCCAGATCGTGTAAGTGCGCCGGCGTGAGCACATCGGACATCGGGCGGCGCCGCGAGAGCAGAACCATCACGGTAATCAGGAAGGCCATGCCGGTCAGCCCCTGGCCGGCGATAAACAGCAGGCCGAACATGGTGGAGAAAAACTCGGGGTGGACCGAGAGGATCCAGTCGATGGACATGAACGTGGTGGTGAAGGCCCAGAAAATAATGCCAGGGCCGGCCAGCGTGCTCATGCTGCCGTGGACGGCATCGTGGCCCTCGGTATCTTCACGGTAGGAGACGCGATTGTAATACCAGCAAAGAAACAGCCAGCCGGCGAAGTAGAACGCCGCGCGCGCGAGGAAGAACGGCACATTGAGATACGCGTGCTTGTGCTGGAGCACGGCGCTGGCATCCACGTTCGCCTGGTGGGACCAGGCGTAGAGGTTCGGAATCCCCGCCACGATGGGCAGGAATAGCAGCGCGACCAGCGGCATGGTGCGGAGCGCGGCTTCACAGGGACGCCGGATTACCATGCCCCACGCGCCGCCGCTCAAGTATTGCAGCAGGAGCCATGCCAGCGGTCCCAGAGCCAGGCCCAGGAGAAACAGGTACGACCAAAGGTACGAGTGATAGAACTGATCGACATTCTGGCGGCCGAAGAAAATTCCAATCCCGCTGACAACCAGGCCGGCGACGCCGATGGGCAGGGCGCGCGACCGCCAGCGCCGGAGATCGCCCCGCAATTCTTCCGAAATTTGAAAATCGGTGGTCTGCGCCGTCATTTCGCGGCCTCCAGTTTGGCTCGCTCCCCGGGCGGCACGTCGTTAATGTTGGCGGTCTCGCTCGCTTGCAGCGCGCGCACGTAGGCCACGATGGCCCACCGGTCGTGCGGCGGAATCTGCGCCGCGTAATCGGGCATGGCGCCGAATCCACGGGTGATGACGTCGAAAATGAACCCGTTCGAGCGACCCATCACCTCGGGACTGGAATATGCCGGCGGCCGCTTGTAGCCGCGCCGCACGATCATACCGTTGCCGTTGCCCGTGCGATCGTGGCAGGGCGAGCAATAAATATCGAACCGCTGCTGCCCGCGAGCCATTACCTCTTTGGTCACCGCGAACGGGAAGGTATCGACCGGTTTGCCGTCGGGGCCAACGCCTTCGTAGAACGCGGTATCGTCGTTCAGGTGTCCGCGGGCGATGGTGCCGTCGATCAGCGGACGCTCGGAGCGGTCGTCGTTGAAAAAGGTGCTCGGGCGCAAAGGGATGTACTTGGGCTGGTCTTGCATGTCCTGCCGGCAGCCGGCGAGAGCGAAGAGGGCGGGCAATATGAGCAGGGCGGGCCATCCTGCCCTGCGAGAAGCCAGGTTACGGGGCAACTTCAGATACCTCCCTCGGCTCCAGAGACTCCAGAAATTCGGACGTTTGCTTGATATCGAACAAGGGATCCCTTGCCTGAATGCATAGAAAGAAACGATTGCGCGATGCCAGCGCGAATCGCGGCACATTGAACGTCGGATGGTAGGGCATCGGCAACCCGCACAGCCCCAGCAATCCCAGCACGCACGAGATCGCGGCGAAAAGAATGGTCAACTCGAAGGTGATGATGATGTAGGCCGGCCAGCTATGGAGCGGCCTTCCCGCGATGTTGATGGGGAAGTAAATCACGGTCACGTAATACTGCAGCAGGTAGCCCGTCAGCCCGCCGAGGATGCCGCCGATGAGCACGATCAGCGGCAGTTTGTTGTGGTGCAGATGAAGCGCCTCCGTGAGTTCCTCGATGGGAAACGGCGTGTAAGCGTCCAGTTTGCGATAGCCTTTTTCGCGGGCGGCGCGGGCGGCGGACACCAGCGCGGAAGGGTTTTCGAACTCCGCCATCAATCCGTAAACCGGTTTATTCAATGCCCGCCTCCTCGCCGACTTTGGCCTGCGGCAAAAGCGTTCGCACTTCAAAGATCGAAATCATGGGCAGCAGCCGGATGAACAGGAAGAACAGGAACAGGAACAGCCCGATGGTGCCGATGTATGTCGCCCAATCCCATCGCGTCGCCTGGAAAAGGCCCCACGAGGAAGGCAGGTAGTCCTGCGCCAGGCTGCTGACGATAATGACGTAGCGCTCCAGCCACATGCCGATGAGCACGATGATGGAGGAAGTAAACAGCAAGGCCGGTGTGGTGCGTATTTTTTTGATCCACAACAACTGCGGCGCCACAATGTTGCAGCTGATCAGGAACCAGTAGGAGAATTTGTACGGGCCGAACATGCGATGCCAGATGGCCGCGTGCTCGTAAGGATTGGCGGTGTACCACGCGTTGAACGTTTCCATCAGGTACGAATAGGCGACGATCAGTCCCGTGGCTAGCATCACCTTGCCGCAATTCTCCAGGTGCCGGTCGGTAATCAGGCCTTCCAGGCCATAAACCGCGCGCAGCGGAATCGCCAGCGCCAGCACCATCGCGAAACCGGAATAGATGGCGCCGGCCACGAAGTAGGGCGGGAAGAAGGTGCTGTGCCAGCCCGGGACGATGGCAATGGTGAAGTCGAAGCTCACCACGGTGTGGACCGAGAGCACCAGCGGCGTCGCCAGTCCCGCGAGCAGCAGCGACGCCGTCTCGTATATGCTCCAGTGTCTGGCCGATCCGCGCCAGCCCATCGCCAAGGTGCCGTACGCGAATCGCGCGAAGCGGTTGTGCGTCCGGTCGCGCAACGTGGCCAGATCGGGCATCAGGCCGACGAACCAGAAAAGCAGCGATACCGTGGCGTATGTCGATACGGCAAAAACGTCCCACACCAGCGGACTGCGGAAATTCGGCTGCACGCCCATGGTGTTGGGGTACGGAAAAAGCCAGTAAAACAGCCAGGGACGGCCCAGGTGCAGCAGCGGGAACATCCCGGCGCAGGCCACCGCGAACAGCGTCATGGCTTCCGCGAATCGATTGATGGAATTGCGCCAGCGCTGATTGAGCAAAAGCAGAATCGCCGAAATCAGCGTGCCGGCGTGGCCGATTCCGATCCACCACACGAAATTCGTGATGGCGAACCCCCACATCACCGGCGTGCGGATTCCCCAGATACCCACGCCCTTCGCAAAAAGCAACCCTACCGCGAGCAGGAACAGCAGCAGCAGCACGAGCCCGGCCGCGAACCCGAGAAACCAGAAGACCGGAGTGCGCTTGGTGAGGACAACCGTGGCGATTTGATCGGTGACGGTGCCGAAGGTATAGCCGGGCGCGATGATTTTTTTCGATGCTACGTGCGGATCTATTTCTTGGTCAGCCATCGTCAGCCCCTAGCTCTCCCACTCCGGGTTCGGATTGCGCAGCGTCGCCAGGTACGTGGTCCGCGGGCGGGTGTTCAGATCTTCCAGCAGGCCGTAATTCCGCTGCTGCGCCTTCATTTTCGAGACGCGGCTGTTGGCATCGTTGATGTCGCCGAAGATGATTGCCTCGGTCGGACAACTGGCCTGGCAGGCGGTCTGAATTTCGCCGTCGGCGACGCGCCGGTCCTGCCTCTCGGAATCGATTTTGGCCGCGTTGATGCGTTGCACGCAGTAGGTGCACTTGTCCATCACGCCACGGCTGCGCACGGTGACATCGGGATTGTGCAGCAGCTTCAGACTGGGCGTTTCGTAATCGGAGAAGAGGTAGAAATTGAACCGGCGCACCTTGTACGGGCAGTTGTTCGAGCAGTAGCGCGTGCCCACGCAGCGGTTGTACACCATGTCGTTGAGGCCCTCGGCGCTGTGGCTCGTGGCCTGCACCGGACAGACCAGTTCGCACGGCGCGTTCTCGCACTGCTGGCAGGGCACCGGCTGGTTGTAAATCGCGGGATTGGGATCGCTGGCCTCGCCCTGGTAATACGTGTCGACGCGCAGCCACTGCATATTGCGCCCGCGCCGCACCTGGTCCTTTCCGACCACCGCGATATTGTTTTCCGCCTGGCAGGCCACGATGCAGGCGGTGCACCCCGTGCAGGCATTCAGGTCGATGGCCATGCCCCACGCATATTTCGGCCGCCCCTGGTCGTCGGTCTGATAGTTGAATCCGGGGTAGAGCGTAAGGCTCTTGGGCGGAGCTTCCGCGCCTTCATGAACCGATTCCGGCTCCTTCAAATACCCGGCGATTGTCCCCTTATGGATGATGTGGCGGGCGGGATCGAGCACGCCGTCCGCTTGCGTGTCGGCAAATTGGTACGAGCCGGAAATCCGCTTGGCCTCGAGCCCGGTATCCTGCCACAGCGCCTTCGCGGTGCGAATGGTGTAAACGTTGAAGCCCGCTCCATTCGCCGATCGTCCGCCGTGCGTCCGCCCGTATCCGAAATGCAGCGTGACGGAGCCATCCACGTGGCCCGGCTGAACGCGCACCGGCGCCTTCAGCGTGCGGCCTTGGTAGGTCAGTTCCACCAGGCTGCCCGTCGGAGACCCGAAGTGATAGTTATCTCCGGTGCTGTTGGTGTCGATCCCGAGGCGATAGGCGTCGCCGGGGCTCATATAAACAGCGTTGTCCCATGTCATCTTGGTAATCGGCTTGGGCAATTCCTGGAGCCAGCCGTTGTTGGCGAACCGCCCGTCAAAGAGCGTCGGGTCCGGCCGGAAAGTGATTTCAAGTTCCGATTTCCCGCCGGGCGGGGCCGACGCGGGGGCGTGCCGCCATTCCGAGCATGGACGCGGGGACACGCTTTTTTCCGGCATGGCCGTGCCGGCGATCAATCCATCGTGGAGCGCCCGCCGCCAGTCGTCCTCGAACGTCGGGCCGGGATTTTGCGACTGCCAGAATCCTCGGACGATATCGTAATCGTCGCGTCCCGGCGGCGACAACATGGCGTCCAGAACTTCATGGGCGGATTTGCCGTCATAAAGCGGCAAAATCAAGGGCTGGATGATGGAAACGGTGCCGTCAAAGGCCCGGGCGTCGCCCCAGGACTCCAGGAAATGATTTTCCGGGATGAGCCAATCGCAAAGGGCGGTGGTTTCGTTGGCGGCGGGCGCGAGAATGGCGGTGAATTTGGCCGCCGGAAGATGTCTGGCAAAATCAAAATCCGCCGGCGCGTTGAAAGCCGGG
>DATJMA010000012.1:0-69271 GCA_035509055.1 Bryobacteraceae bacterium
TCAATAGCGGATTCGGAGATGCTCGCAGCGCCGCCGAGGAAGTGGAATACTGCAATGGTTCCATCGAAACCCGCTTGGGCAGACTGCGCGCGCAGAACGGCCACCCCGAGCCATTCCATGTTCGCCTCTGGACCATCGGCAATGAAATGTACGGTCCCTGGCAGTTCGGCCATATGTCGCTGAACCAGTACTGGCTGAAACACAATCACATTGTCGAAGCCATGAAGACCGTGGACCCCAGAATTCAGGTTGTGTTGTCTGGGGCCAGCGTCTGCGAGAGAGGCATAGGCGCCGCGGAGAAGAAGGCTAATTTCTTCCCCAGCGAATGGGAACCGCCGATGCCCGACAATCTCCCCTTCGCCTTCGGGTCGCACGAAGATTGGGATGGATGGCTGCTCGCCAACTGCGCCGGCAATACCGATTATGTCTCCGAGCACACCTATGCCTATCCCCGCCTGGCTTACGACTCGCAGAAGCAATCGTTCGTCAATGTCAGCGATCCGCTCCCAATTCAGGCCCGCCGATTATCCAACCGCGCCGGGGAAGCCTTCGAAGCGTGGGAGAAATACCTCGAGAAGATGCCGAACCTGAAACAGAAGGGCATCAAATTGATCTTCGATGAATGGGGCTGCCGCCACCGGCAGATCGGCGGCTCCTATCAACCGCCAGGAATGTTGACGCCCCTTTCCTACGCGTTGTTCCTGAACGAGGTGTTTCGTCACTCCGACATGGTGGAAGCAAGTTGCGCGACTGGAAGTCTCGGCACGGTGTTGGTTGAAAACACCGGAGAGGTCTCCGGCTATTCGGCGGACGGGCTGGTCCTGAAGATCATGGGAACCCACTTCGCCAATGCACTCCCGGTAAAAGTCGATGGTAATTCGCCCCAGCATGCGGTTCCCGGCACGCCGCTGGTTGATATCCCCACGGTTCCCATCGGGAGCCCCACATACCCTCTCGATGTGCTTGCTGCGCTCTCTCACGACCGCAAGAAACTCCTGATTTCGGTGGTGAATCCCATGGAAGCGGACCAGGAGTTCGCGCCCCGAATTACCGGCGTCAAGCTTCGTGGCCCGGGCAAGCTGTCTCAGATCGCTCCTCCCAATGTGAATGCGGCAAACGTGCCGGGACAGAGGCCCGTTGTCCGGATCGCCGAGTCCTCCCAAGACTTGCTACCGGATATTCTGCATGTTCCGCCCGTCAGCATCAGCGTCTACGAATTCGAGATCGAAAATGGGTGATTGACGCCGCGGCGATTCATCCGTCCGTTTGAGCCGGCTGTCATCCCGGGCATCACCAAGAAAATGTGATTTCAATCACTCTCTTGGAGGAGGAGAATTATGGGCCTTGTATTCTCTTTTATGATAGTTGGCGGCTCGCAAATGCCGTATGGATCGACTACCAGGTCCGCTTTGGCAACCAGGTGACGGTCGCCGCGACCGGCAATTGAAGGTACTTATGAACAGATTCGTATTTCTCGGCAGCGCTCCAGCTCTGATGCAAGTATCGCCCGAGTCCGGAGACGGCTTATCCGCGATTGAACCAGATCCATGTATTCGTGCCTGGCGAACTACTCCGGCATTGCGCCGGTCCGCCTAGGCCAGAGGCATTCGTTCTGTCCTCATGAAGCCCAAGAGTGCTCACACGCTGGCCCTATCCCGAATCCATCCTCGATGAAGTGGAAGTGTGCTGCTTGATCTCCGGATTCAAGCCCGGTGATCACATGGGAAGCGGTCCAACGGATCGAGATATTTTCGTGTATCAGAAGAGCCACGATCTGCGGTGTGCTTGCCCAAATCCCATTTAATGCGGCGGATGCACGAGACCAGTCAAACTGGCTAGCAATACCAGAAACACGACCGAAGTGATGATTGCGTACATCCGATCGCGCTGCACCGCAAACGCGAACACCGAGAACGCCACTCGGATTATGGGGGTGGCGATCAGTGCCAGAAGGCCGAATTGAATGATGCAGAGCGGCCGGCCGTGAAGCGCGCCCTCGATGATGCCGAAGATACTGCGCAGTTCGGCCGGTTCACCGCGGAATGAATGGTAGTTGGGGATCGAGGATCCGGAGTGGAGCAGAAACCCGGCGCCTGCCAACAGAACGATCGCAGCAGCGGAAAGGACGCCCGTCCGCAACACGGTGCCGATCATGCGGTCTACACGATCATCGTTCCAGTGCATGGTTCAGATTCTCCGCGTAAGTCCGTTCCAGATCATCTCCAGCGCGAGAACTCCAACGACGATGCCGAAAATCACGCGCAAGATACGAGTCTGGGCCCCAGCAAGTTGACGGGCTCCGAGCAGCGCTCCGGCCGAAACCCCGAGCATGACCGGCATGGCCAAAGCAGGGTCGATGTAGCCGCGATTGAGATAAACGCCGGCACTGGCAGCGGCCGTGACGCCTATCATGAAGTTGCTGGTGGTAGTCGATACCTTAAAAGGGATTCGCATGGCGCGATCCATGGCTATCACCTTGAAGGCACCCGAGCCGATGCCCAACAGGCCAGAGAGCACACCGGCGCCGAACATTACACTGAACCCCGCCTTCACACGCTCGACGCGGTAGTGCTGCCAGCCGCGGAAAGTCGGATAGTTGGAATTGAGGCGCAGACGCTCGGCGAGCGGATCACCTCTGTCGGATTCGGATGGATCGGGGTGCGGGCGGGTTGAAAGATACGCGGAGATCAGGAGCACGACACCAAGAACTACTCCCAGGCCCGACGTAGGAATTTTTGAGGCGAGCATCGCGCCCGCGATGGCGCCGAAAACCGTTGCGACCTCGAGGAACATGCCGATTCGGATGTTGGAATACCCCTCCTTCACATACGCCGAGGCCGCGCCGGAGGAAGTGGCGATCACTGACACAAGACTCGCGCCGATGGCATAGCGAATGTCGACGCCGAAAAGAAGGGTCAGTGCCGGCGTCAGCACCACCCCTCCGCCGAGACCGGTGAGGGATCCCAGGAAACCGGCTATGGCGGCGACTCCAAAGATCACGACGCTGAGTTCGAGGACGTTCACAATGGATCAACCGACTGCCGGAACGGACTTGGTGAGGGACTCGAAAGCAAGGACCCGCAGGTACCAGGCCAGGAGCACCAGGATGGCTGTTTCGGGAAATTCCGCGGCCCGCTCGCACAACCTGACTTTGCCGCCCTCCCGCAGCGCACCAGACTGTTGCGACATACAGATCGCGGCTTCCCCTTCACGCCGGAAACACCATTGGGAACTCCAGACTCTGGCGTGGCTCCAGCAATAGCACGCGCCGCTGGCGAATGTGACTATGCCTCCGCCTATCAGCCGGGGGCAGTATTCGGCGATCGGCGACCGCGAGCCCTTCGGAAAAACCGATACGCTCGGATGGGGGGAGCAGTTGTAATCGAACTCCCAGGTCTTGCCCTCGATTTCGGCTACCGCTCGTGCCCCGAAAGGATCGTCAAAACGAAGCCATCCGACCACGACTCCTGCCGCCTCCAGTTCGAAGCGCCCATTCAACGATTGCGGGAATTGCCAGGTGAGATCGCGAGCCCGGAGTTCCGATAGTACAGGCATGGATTACTTTCCCCCATTCAATAACTGCGCCGCATAATTCAGCCCCAATCCGACCACGAGGCAGCCCAGAAAGAGGCGTATCCAGCGTTCGGGAAGGTGCTTCTGGAGGCGGGCTCCGCAATAGCTGCCGGCGAGACCGCCGACGCCGAACAGGACGCCGAGCAGCCAGTCCGGGCGTACCGCCGCTCCCATCGAGAAGCGCACGCGATCTAACGTTTCGAAAATCGCGACTCCCGCGATGGAAGTGAGGAGCGTGCCGAATAGCGCGGCGCCGGCGGCGACGCGCGCCGGCAGACCGAGAACCGACATGAGAAACGGCGCGATCATCGCTCCGCCGCCGATGCCGTAGATGCCGCCGATGATCCCGACGGCGACCGACACCGCCGCCAGCACGCCGGGGCGGAAAGAATAGCGTTTGCCTTCGCACTCGAAGGTTGCGCTGCCGGCCGCTGGCGCGGACAGTTCGGGAGAACGCCGCGAGAGCAGAAGCCGAGTCCCCAGATACAACAGCACGCACCCGACGAAGACCTTGGCATGGCGTGGTTCAGGAAGGTAGCGGATGCGAATCACGGCTCCGAGGAACACTCCGGGCAGCGTTCCGAGGGCAATGGTCCACGCGAGCGGCCAAACCAGGCAATGCTCTCGAATGTACCGTGCCACTCCGCCCGGCGTAGAGACGACGTTATAAATAAGATTGGTCGGTGTTACGGCGGGACTAATGAACCCCAGGACACTCATTTGGAATGGAAGCAGCAAAAAAGCCCCCGAGACGCCCGCCGGAGTGGTCAGGAGCGCGATGAGAAAGGCGACCAGGACGGGTAGCCAGAACGGACATTCCACGCCAGAAACGGGGAAGTGCATTGCCGGTGCTTACTTCCGGAAGAATGCCTGATCGACCCAGATCAGGATGCCAAGAAGAAAGACCCCCAGCCCAATACTCCACGCGATGAGCTTCTTTTCGACGGGGAGCAGCGGCTCGTACGGCATTTTTTCCAACTCTTCGGCCAGCTTTGGCTCTTCGGTAAGCTGCTTTTGACTCATGATTACCCTTACGCCAGCGGCGGCGTTACGCCATGGAAGAAGACCCACGAGATTGCCAGTCCGATCCAGATGATAAAGCCGAACAGGCACAAGACATAGATCAGGGCCAGCCTGCCAATCCCTTCCTGCCACAACTTGCGAAAGTTGGAGACCACCCCGATCGTAAAGAAGGTCATGACGAAGAAAATTCCGCGGAATACGTTGGCCTGCGCCATGGCGGCCTTGGCCTTGGACACCATAGAAGGCGCCGTCAAACCGATGGCGAGGACCACGGCGAAAGTGGTGAGGTAGCCCAGCACGAATTTCGGAAAGCGCTGCCAAATCTCAATGGCTTTTACTTTTTCACCCCGCTGGGGATCGATTTTTGCGGACCAGATCCACGCCAGGATGAACGCCCAGATTCCGATGAACACGTCGATGAAGACTTTCACTGTGGTGGTCACTCCCATAATCCACCCGGCTTTGTACCTGACACCGTAATCGGCGAGCGCTTTGGCACGGATCAGCGATTCGGCCACGGCGCCGCTGGTCACCGCGGCGCCATCGGTCTTGACGGCAAGGCCCATCCAGGCACCGGCCACCATGGGTTGATGCGAGAGGAACGTCTGCGCGAGAAATGGCAGCAGGATCAGTTCCATCACCGCGAAAATTACCACCAGCGATGAAACCATGACCGGAACAACCGGACGGGCGCGGATGGCCGAGCCAGTAGCGATGGCCGCCGACACCCCACAAATTGAAATTCCCGACGCCAGCGGAGCGGCCCACTCGCGAGAGAACCTGAAGTAGCGGCGCGCGATGTAGTAGACCACAGCCCAATAAATGAGGTAGGCCTCGATGATGGCGCAGACTCCGCGGAACATCACCGATGTGGCCAGACCCAGCTGCTCGGCGGCGGTTACGCCAAGAAACCCGCCGAGTATGACGATCGCTGTCTTGATGTAAAGTTCGGGCCGGATCGCCTCTTTCATTTTCGCCGCCGCGACGGGAAGGAAATTACCCACGAAGAGACCCAGCAGAAGGGCGACGATGTAGCCGGCTTCATTGGTCAGATTGAGCGACCAGCCGATATGGTACGCGGGACGCTTGTCCGGGGTGGCCGCGATATACGCCCAGCTCCCGAGCATCCATGAAAAATAGGACGCGGCGAAGACCACCGTGAAGCCTTTGATGAAGCGCCAGACTTTGAGACGTAAAGCCACCGCTCCGATAGACATCAGAGCCAGCAGGAATACGAAGGTTGCCGCTAGCGCTCCCCATCCGCCGATTGCAGCGAAGGACTTCGCGGCCGGCGAGAGCATTTTCACCGGGCTGATCCAGACAGCCGTGGTCACCGCCCAGCCGAGCGCGTCCACATTGAAGAATGCCGCGCACGATAGTGCAAAAAGAAGCAGACCCAGGCAGACGGCCAGCCAGTCTTCATTCAGTTTGGGCTTCATGCGGAAACTCCCACTCTCGGCGCCGGCGCGGGGGAGAAAAGCGCTCCCTCGCGAACCGAGAGCGCGATCTTATACAAGACCGTCAGAATCAATAATCCGACCGCCCAGATTCCGAGAGCAATCATGATTTCCGGGGCAGACGGCGAATATTCGGTGATAGCGCCCAGTGGCGACGGCACGAACGCCGCCACGATCAAGCCGATTCCCTTGTCGATCCAGAGAGACACGAATACCATTGCGCACGCAACCGGGAGCAAACGCTCGCTCTGGCGATACCGCGGCACAATCAACAGGACCAGCGAGAGGCCGGCGAGAGACATAGAGAGCCACATCCAGGGCGCCAGATGCGTATGGCCGTCGAGCCCCACGAACATGTAACGCAGCGATTCCGCATGCTCGGGAATGCCGCTATAAAAAGAGGTGAAGAATTCCATTAGCACGAAGAACACGCTGATCGCCATGGCATAAGTAACAATCAGCGCCAGTTTTTGCACAGCTTCGCGTGGGACGTCCGTTCTGGTGACCTTCGCCACCAGCAGGCACAACAGAATCAGCAGCGATGGGCCCGAGGCGAAGGCCGAGGCAAGAAACCGCGGCGCGAGGATCGCGGTGAGCCACAGCGAACGTCCGGGCAGCCCGTTGTACAGAAATGCGGTGACGGTGTGGATGCTCACGGCCCAGGGGATCGAGAGCAGAATAACCGGCTTGATCCACCGGGGCGCCACCGTGCCTTCGCGCTCCGCTTTCAAGGTAAGCAGTGCGATCAGAGCGTTGAGCACGAGGTAACCGCTCAGCGACACCATGTCCCAGAACATCATGGAATGCGGCGTGGGGTAGAGCAGGACGTTGAGGACGCGCGTGGGCTGGCCCATATCCACGAAGATGAACAGCATGCACATCACTACTGCCGCGATCGCCAGAAATTCGCCGAGGATAGTGATCTTGGCGAAAGCTTTGCAGTGGTGTAGATAATATGGCAGCACGACCATCACGGCGGATGCCGCCACTCCTACCAGGAAAGTAAACTGGGCGATGTACAGGCCCCAGGTGACATCGCGGCTCAGTCCGGTGATGCCGAGGCCGCGGTCCAACTGGCGCAGGTAGCAAATGGCGCCGGCACCAATTGCGCAGAGCAGGCAGGCGATCCAGAGCCAGTAGCTGCGATTGCGGGAGAGAGCCTTTTCAAGCATGAACATGGCGGGACCTCATACGATATAGAAGACCTTGGGGCCGGTTCCCAGTTCCGGTTTGCGCCGGATGTGCCGGCGCGAGCCGAGCAGTTGGCGAATAGCCGAGTTGGGGTCGTTCAGATTTCCGAAGGTAAGAGCCTTTTCCGGGCAGGCCTCGACGCACGCCGGCAGCCGCCCCGTGGAGATCCGCTCGGAACAGAAATTACATTTCTCCACCACGCCTTTCGTTCGTGTGGGAAAGTCCGGATTGGGGCTCGCGATATAGGGGCGCGGATCCTGCCAGTTAAAACTGCGGGAACCGTACGGGCAGGCGGCCATACAATAACGGCATCCGATGCAGCGGTGATAATCCATGGCGACAATGCCGTCCTCCCGTTGGAAAGTCGCCTGAGTGGGGCACACGCGCACACAGGGGGGATGCTCGCAGTGATTGCACATCACCATCACGGGCGCACTGGAAATCGTCGAATATTCGTCCGCCTGGTTGGGTAGCGCGCGATTGAAGGGCTCCTTCCAAATCCAGTGGATTTCATGGCGCGAATCGGGAATTTGCGGTACGTTGTGTGCCTGCCGGCAGGCGGCGGCGCACTGGGTGCAATTGTCCTGCCCCGCGCACTTGGCGAGATCGATGGCCATGCCCCATTTCGGCCCCGTCACCGCGCGGGCAATCCTCCGAAAAGCCACGGCGGCCAGCGACAGGCCGCTCAGGCGCAGGAAAGTTTGCCGGGAAATCGTCATAAGGCGCTCCTGAATCCCTGGTTGGCGAATCCCTTCTGGGAATCCACGTGGCAGTTCCAGCACGTCAGTGAGACCGCCGAATAGTTGTGGCAGCGGTGGCAGAAGTCGGCCTTTCCGCCATGGCACTGCTTCAGGCAGGTGTTGGTCAGGCCTATGTTGTAGTGCTTGCCGTCAGAGGCGGTGAACTGACGAAGATTCTGACGCACCACGGCGTCGCGCCAGTTCATCAGGAGCTGCATGTGGGACGTTTTCATGAACGCCGTGGGTTCGATGCACTGCTTTTGGTCCCTGGGCAGCACGGGATTCGGTCCGCGGGTAGTGACCCCGGCCGAAAGGTTGTGCCATGCCGGAAAAGTCACCAGGACGAGGAAGAGGGCAAGTCCGGTAAAGATAATGGGACGATCACGCATGGGCCACCTCCGGCACAGCGAGCGGTTCGCCGCGTAAATCGGTGTCACGTTGCTTTTCGCCCTTCATGACGAGGGCGTTGCCCAGCAGTTCGTGGACGCCGGCGACTTCCACGCCTGGAACCCAGTATTCCAGCAGGGTGGGAAGCGTGGCTTTATCGATGGCGCAGATGCAGGCCAGCAGGTTCACGCCGTGTTTATCCTTCACGTAGCGCACCGCGTTAGCTCGCGGTAAGCCGCCGCGCATGCGCATTTCGAAATTCTCGTCGGTGCCAAGGCCCGATCCGCTGCCGCAGCAGAACGTCTGCTCACGAATGGTGTTTTCGGGCATTTCGTGGAACTGGTTGCAAACGCTGCGAAGGATGTAGCGCGGCTCTTCCAGCAGGCCCATGGAGCGTGAAGGGTTGCAGGAATCGTGGAAGGTCACGTTCCAACGGTCGTTGCGCGACGGATCGAGCTTCAGCTTGCCGTGGTGGATCAGATCCGCCGTGAATTCACAGATGTGGACCATTTTGGTGGATCGCGTGTTCTCGAACCGCGTTCCGGTGATAGGCGATACCGGCACTTCGAGAAAGTCGGCTGGGCCGTTCATCGTATCCATGTATTGGTGGAGCACGCGCCACATGTGGCCGCACTCGGCGCCGAGAATCCACTTCACGCCGAGCCGCTTCGCTTCGGCATAAATCTTGTTGTTCAGCCGCTGCATCATTTCGTGCGAGGTGAACAATCCGAAATTTCCACCCTCCGAGGCGTAGGCGCTGAAGGTGTAATCGAGCCCGACTTCGTGCAGCAATGCCAGGTAGCCCAGGAATGTGTAGTAATGCGGGGTTCCAAAGTAGTCCGCCGAGGGGACGACGAGCAGCACTTCCGCGCCTTTGCGATTGATGGACGCTTCCACGCGGACGCCGGTCAATTCCTCGAGTTCATCCACCGCGAAATCGACGCTGTCCTTGAATCCGTGTGGCTGGATGCCGAGATGGTTCCCCATACGGAAGCAGTTCGCTGCCGGTTCCAGGATCCAATTGATGTTGCAGCCCACCAGGGTCAGCAGTTCGCGGCCGATCATGGTGATCTCCGCGGTGTCGATGCCGTAAGGGCAGAACACCGAGCAGCGGCGACACTCGGTGCATTGGTGGAAATAGTAGAACCACTCCTTGAGGACGTCTGTCGTCAGCTCCCGTCCGCCCGCCAGGCCGCCGAGCATCCGTCCCGCGGGGGTGAAGTAGCGCCGGTAAACGGAGCGGAGCAATTCGGCGCGCAAAACCGGCATGTTTTTGGGATCGCCCGAGCCGATATAGAAATGACATTTATCCGCGCAGGCGCCGCAGCGCACGCAAATGTCCATGAAGAGCCGGAACGAGCGGTATTTTGCCAGGCGCTCCTTCATCCCGTTGAGGATGATCTCCTTCCAGTCGGGCGGGAGTTTCCAGTCCTCGTCGAAGGGCTGCCATTCGCGGGGATTGGGCAAACCCAGATAGGTCAGGTTCCTGGGAAGCGCGCTATAACAGTAGGTCCCCTTACGAAACTCCGGCTTGGTGTCCATCCAGTCCGGCTGCCGCGGCTGGAGATCGATGTGAACGAGTTCTTCGGGTTTCGGATTGGCCATGTTAACGCTTCTCCAGGGGCAATCCCGCGGCCGCGATCTTGTCGTGGAAATCCTCCTCCCACTCTTCGTAGGTGTGGACTTTCACCGGATAGTGCCAGGGATTGACGTGCCGCTTCATGCGGTTGTTATTGGCAAGATTGCGCGTCGGGCTGAGAAACACTCCGCCCATGTGGACCAGCTTGCTGAACGGGAAATAGGCGAGCAGCGTGCTCACCAGCAGGAGGTGCGCAAAAAAAAGAGGCGAGGCGCCGGGCAGGGCGGCCGGTTGGAATGTAACCAGCCCCAAAGCGACCTGTTTGACGGCGACCACGTCGGCTCTGCTGAAATAACGCATCCACACTCCCGTGACGCCGATCCCAAGCAGCACGGAGAGCGCGAAATAGTCGGTGAAAAGTGAAATGTAGCGAACCTGCGCGTCGCGCAACCGCCGCTGTAGCAGATAGAGCAGCGATGCGAGCAACACGATGTCAGTAAGATAAAGGACCGGTGCACCGACCTGAAAGAAGCCATCTAAGCTTTCTAGAAGAAGCGACAACCGCGGAACAGGTTCGACGAAAAATCGCAGGTGCCGCAGCAGAATCACGAGAAACGAATAATGAAACGCGATCGCGCCCAGCCAGAGCCACTTGGCTTCGCCATAGATCAATCGCGGCCCCGGCAGGATTTTCGAGCGGGTATTGCGAAACAGGCTTCGGAAGCAGAGAATTTCCAGCGCCATGCGCATGATTACCGCTGTGGTGGTAGAAGGGCTTTCGATCTGATTAACTTGAACCCAGGGAAGCGACTTCTCCTGGCCACACACGGTCGGAATCCGGAAGGGCACGGGCGATAGCGCCCAGCGAGTCACGCGCCAAACGATTCCGACCAGAAAGATTGCCATGGCTGCGTACGGGATCGCGGCTGTGAATAGAAATGCGAGTCCGGGGGGGGCGCTGCTGCCCGCTGCCGCCACGAGTGCCAGGCCAGCCACCACCAGCAGGGAAAGTATTGCCTTTTTCAATTGCCACCTCGCTCTTGCCATGCCATCCGATCTTCCCGGTTCATCCGCCGTTCCAGCACAAAAACACGCCGGCGGACCTCATTCGCCCGGGCCTGGCTGGTTCTTTCGCGATACTGCACGAACAAGTCGAAAGCCTGAAGCGCCATTTCATCGATGCGTGCCGAGAGCTGGGCGAAATCGGCATCCCGGCAGTGAATTCGGAGGATTTCCTTAAGATCGAACAGAAAGCGGAGAGCGGAACTCGGCGCTAAGTCCTGCACGGCCTTAAGTTGCATCATGGAATCGAGCGCCGGGGTGATGCGCCCCCGATCCATTCCAGCCAGCAGTTCGTCCAGTAGAACGGCCAGCGCGCTTTGCAGAGTGTGGCCGGCAGGATTGTGAAACGGATCTTTCTCCGCGGCCATAAATTGCGCTGCTTGCGGCGGATAATCCCGCAAAACGCGCCGCAGCCAGAGCTCAGCGACTGCTTCTCGGCTCTGCATGAAACCTCCGGTGGGTTTGGGGCAGATTACGAACGGCGAACCCGCCCCGTTCTTTCTACACGCAGCCGGTGGGTTTCGGCAGGCCGGCCAGTTTGCAGGCGCCTTTCGCCGGTCCCGACGGGAACATGGCGTAGATCTCGTTCAATTTGAAGCCCGACTCCTTGCACAGCTTACGGATCATTGGGGCGATACCGAACTGGAGATAGTAATTTCGCAGGTAATTGATTACCTTCCAGTGATTTTCAGTAAGGTCCGTGACCCCTTCGGTTGTTGCGAAATCTTTCGCCACTTCCTCGTTCCAAATGCTGGGCTCTTCGAGAAAACCGTCTTCGTCTACGTTGTAATGGTGTCCATTCACTTCAAAATCAGGCATTTTTCTGACCTCCCGTACTTTTAGTTCATTTGGATATAGCCGCAGGGACAGGCGTCCGCGCACTTCTTGCAACCATTGCAAAGCTCGAGCTTCACCTTGTAGTGCTCGCCCTTCGGCAATTTGACGAAACAGTTGTTGGTGCAGTACATCCAGCAGGTTTCGCAATCCATGCACAGGCCGCAGGACATGCAGCGCTTCACTTCTTCCAGAGCATCGGATTCCGCCAGGCCTACTTCGATCTCGGTATCCGGTTCGCGCTCCGCAACGGCAACATGTGATCGCTCGTGGCGTTCGGCCGCCTTGTACCACTCCGGGTGCATCTTGTCCGTAGTGATCGTTTGTAGCGCAGAGACTTGCGGAAGCGGCGCCTTGCGAACGTAGGCATCGATGGCTTCGGCGGCAAACCGCCCCTGGGCAATGGCGATGGTCACCAACCCCAGTTCGATGCTGTCGCCGCCGGAGAAAACGCCTTCCAGCCCGGGTACCGCTGCGCCCTGTGCTTTGATCCAGTGTTCGCCATCGGGCGTGACGCCGAGACCGCTCAACTGCGGCGCCTGGCTGATAGCGGCAATGATGGTGGTGGCCTCCAGATCGAATTCCGATCCGGTGCGCGGCACGGGACGGGGACGTCCGGAGGCATCGGGTTCACCCAGATCCATGCGAATACAGCGTGCGCCCACCGCGACGCCGTCCTTAACCAGCACTTCGGTGGGCGCGGCCAGAAACTCGATCCGGATGCCTTCTTCGATCGCGCCATCGATCTCCGGCTTGATGGCCGGCATTTCGGCGCGAGTGCGGCGATAGAGAATGGTGACGTCGGCGCCCAGGCGCTTGCTGACGCGCGCAGCGTCAATCGCTGTGTCGCCGCCTCCGACGACCAGCACCTTCCGGCCCACTGCGACGGCCTCGCCGCTGTTGGCGCGGTTCAGGAACTCCGTTCCGGTGAGCACATTCGGCGCATCGTCGCCGGGGATGCGCAGTTTCAATCCGCGATGCGCGCCGATGCCGACGAACACCGCCGCGTATTCCCCGCGCAGTTGTTCCAGCGAAATGGTCTTGCCGATTACGGCCCCGGTTTCCAGATTGACTCCGAGATCCAGAATGCGCTGGATTTCGGCGTCCAATACGTTGCGGGGTAAGCGATATTTCGGGATGCCATAGCGAAGCATGCCGCCGGGCTGGCTGAAGGCCTCGAAAATGGTTACGGAGTAGCCGCGGCGTGCGAGTTGGTACGCGCAGGAAAGTCCCGCGGGTCCAGCCCCCACGACGGCGACCTTCTCCGGACGCCGTTCTGCCGTCAGCCGGGAGAGCTTCAGGCCTTGGGCGATGCCAAAATCGCCGATGAACTGCTCCAGGGCGTTGATGGCGACGGCGCCGTCCTTTTTGGTGCGATTGCAGGCGTCCTCGCAGGGATGCGGGCAAACCCGGCCGCAGACCGCCGGCAGGGGATTGCGTTCGGTAATTTTCTCCCAAGCCAGGCGGTATGCTTGCTCCTTGTCGCGCCCATAGGCGTCGGCCTGGGCGATGGCGGTCAGCCAGCCGCGTATGTCGGTGCCGCATGGGCAGCCGCCGGCGCACGGCGGGAGTTTTTCCACGTAGTGCGGACGCAGCGGGCTGATCTCGCCGCCGGCCGGCGCCGCAGCTTTGATCACGGGCTTTTTGACATCTTTGAACAGCGCCATAACGGTACCTAAGCGTAAGGGTAAATGTGCTTCTTGAAGTCTTCGAGCTGCATGAGGAGACGGTCGTGCTTCTTCTCGTCTTCAATCAGGTAAGTCAGCAGATGCCGTTGTACAAACAAGCGGCAGCGGCTCAAAGCCTTTTCGGCGAGTTCGATGGTGTGCTTCTCCATCTCGTCGTGCTTGACGATCATGTCCCAGATGTCGCCCAGCTCGTCGGGAGTGAGGGTGAACGATTGCTTTTCGAGGCCGTCGAGCAGCACCTGTTGCACCCGGTAGTGCATCTGGGAGTCCTGCCGGATGATCTCCATCAGGAGTTGGATGAGCGGGTTCTTGGTCTTACCGATCACTTCCGTGGTGTGCGTGATGGTAGCGTTTTCCAGCCCCTGCCACTGCTTCAAGACGGAAATGAGTTCCTCATTACTTGTCGCTGTAGTCGCCATGTGGTCCTCCTTTTAGAAACGGATGTGCGTCGAACGCGCGTAAGTCAGGCCGGCGTTCTTGAAATCGTCAATGTGGTATCGCGTGAACTCGATGCCTGTCAGCTGGAAGAACTTCGGCCAGCCGATGCGCTCGATCCACTCGCCCATTCTCTCGAACCGGTGCGCGCGCTCCGCGTAGACCTTGACAATTCTGGTGACGGCATCGACCACTTCCGGCCAGCGAGGCGGGTTGTTGGGAAGGAACGGGATGGCCAGCTTCGTGAATTTAGGGGCGGTGCGCGCATTGCTCACCTTTCCGCCCACCCAGATGGAGATGCCGTCATTGTCGGGATCGTTGAGCGGCATGGCGGGGCAGACCGTGTAGCAGTTCCCGCAGTACATGCATTGCTCTTCGAGCACCTCCACGGAGGGTTTGCCATTGACCTGCGACGGGCGAATTGCGCCGGTGGGGCAGGAGGCGATCAGCGTAGGTACTTCGCAGATCTTGTTTAGCGTATCGTGCTTGATCTTGGGCGGTTTACGATGGACGCCGAGGATGGCGATGTCCGAGCAGTGAACCGCGCCGCACATATTGAGGCAGCAGGCCACAGCTACGCGCAGCTTGGCGGGAAGCTTTTCCTCCACGAAATACTCGTAGAGCGAATCCATGACGCACTTCACCAGGCCGGAAGCGTCGGTGGCGGACGAATGGCAGTGTACCCAGCCCTGGGTGTGGACGATGTTGCTGATGCTGTTATTCGCGCCGCCCACGGGATAACCCGCCGCGTGCAGTTCTTTCTTCAGCGGCTCGATGTTGGCGGCATCTTCGAGCAGGAACTCCACGTTGTTGCGGCTCGTGAAACGCAGGAATCCGCCGCAGTACTTGTCCGCCAGATCGGCGAACAGCCGGATGGTATGCACGCTCAACAGGCGAGGCGAGCCGGCCCGCACGGTGTACAGCTTCTCGCCCGATTCGGCAACATGGCAGAGCACGCCCGGAGCGAGGTTCTCGTGGTACACCCATTTTCCGTAGTTCCTCCTCGCGACAGGAGGAAGGAACTGCTCGTAGTGCGGAGGTCCAATGTCGGTAATTCGTTTCGGATGGGCAGTAGTAGTCATGGTTTCCTCGCTTACTCTTTCTCCTCGTGCTTGAAATAGATGTAGGGATTGTCGCGCGGCGCGGACACCATTTCCGGCGCCGGGTCGAGTCCGATGGCGTCCAGGAAATTGGCCATACCAACGCGTTGGATGAGTTCGCCGACGCGTTCGCGGTTCTTGCCGTATTCATCCCAGAATTCCCAAATGCGCTTGATCAGTTCCTGCAGGGTTTCCATCAGTTCCGATTCGGGAACAAACGGCACCAACACCGACGAAAGCAGCGCCCCGTTCACGATGGGAGCCTTGGAGCCGATCAGAATCGCGGCCCCGCGCTCCTTACCGGGTCGCAGGGCCTTCGGCATGACGTTGATACAGTGCATGCAGCGCACGCACTCGCTGTTCTCGATGGCGAGCTTTTCGCCGTTCCAGCTCATACAACGAGTGGGGCAGCGGTCGCATACGTCCTTCTGGATATCGAGCCCGCCGGCGGCATATTCCGCTACCTTGGCATCGTCCTGCCGGATTTCGTCCTTCCAGATGCCGATGAGCGAAAGATCGGCGCGCGCCGCGGAGGCGACGCAGTCGTTGGGGCAGCCGGCAGCCTTGATTTTGAACTTGTAGGGGAACGGAGGCCGGTGCAGTTCGTCCTGATACGCCTGTGTGAGGTCGTAGCAGATCTTCAAGGTGTCGTAGCAGGACCACTCGCAACGCGCCGGGCCGACGCAGCAGGAGGGAGTCCGCATGCAAGAACCGGATCCGCCGAGATCGTAACCGTTCTCGGTGAGCTCGCTGAAAATCGGCTCGAGTTCGTCCGTCTTGGTGCCCAGGAAGACGATATCGCCCGTCGAGCCGTGCATGTTCGTCAAGCCCGAGCCATGCTTCTCCCAAATGTCGCAGAGTTTCCTCAAGGCATCGCTGTTATAGAACCATCCCGACGGTTGGTTCACGCGGATGGTGTGGAAGTGAGCAACCTTGGGAAATTGCTCCGGCACATCGCTGTAGCGGCCAATCACGCCACCGCCATAGCCGAGGACGCCGACGATGCCGCCATGTTTCCAATGGCCCTTTTTCTCTTCGTAGGACAGCTCGAGTTGGCCCAGGAGGTCATCGCACATCGGGCTCACGTCGCTGGTTTTCTTGATTTCTTTCACGAAGCTCGGCCATGGACCTTTTTCCAACTCGTCCAGCAATGCCGTCTTCGGCTTTCCGTTTCCTTCAGACATACTCGTTTGCTCCTTGTGTCCGAAAATAGCCTTCGGCCTGTCTTCTTACCGCCACCACGTAAATGGCGATCGGCCGGTACAGCAGATGCGCCCATTTCCCGAACGGCACTTCGACCACCAGCATGGGAACCACGATTGCCAGGTGGACCACATACAGGATGTAAGTCGGCATCGCCCAGTTCATCAGCCGGAACAGATGGAGCAGGATGCCGGTCAAAGCCGTGAGGAATAGCAAAATGGGGAATAACCAATCGGAAAGATGACTGAACCGGTGCATCTGGGTGCGCTTTAGGGCGCGATCGGATATCATCCAGGTGGTCGACCCGAGCATCACAGCGGTCGCGTAGTATCCCAGAATGCTCGTCCAGTGGAAGCTGCTGTCCTCCACCTGGAAAGTGGGCAGAAACACCACCACGAGCGTGAACATCGTGGCATAGCCCGTGACCAGCAGGAAGTGGCGGATCCAGTTTTTGGTGGTGTCCCGGTCCCGGCAATTGCGCCATCGCGCCTGCGTCACACCCTGATAGATCAATCCCGGAAGGTTGGTGACATAGGCCGAAAGCGGAATGCCCTTCCCGTGTGTGAGCCGGAAGAACATGCGGCCCGCATTGCTCAGCAAGAGGAAGCCCAGCACCAGAGCCATGATGCGGTCGGCTACGTGGACGATCTCTTTGGGCGCGAAATGATTCAGCTGGACCGTTTGCATGGCGTACGGATTCAGCAGGCCGAAACCGAAACTCGCCGGCAGCACGAACGCCAGCACCACCGCGAGCGAGACGATGGCCAGGACCGCGACTTCCCAGAATGCCGAGCGGTACATGAGTGCCGAAAGGCCGGTCCAGTCGTATTGCGCCGTCAGGTAGCGCCGCAGCGCCATCATGGTTTCACCCGGATTGGCCTGTCGCGGACACCGTTCCGAGCACTCGCCGCAGTAGAAACACAGCCACGGTCCGGGATCGTCCAGCAGCCGGTCTTTCAACCCCCACTGCGCCGCGAGCATCTGTTTGCGCGGGAAGTTCGCGTCTTCAATCCCGAGATGGCACGCCACCGAGCAGGTGGCGCACTGATAGCACTTCTTCAGGTCGCCTGCCCCCAGTTCCATCAGGTTCTGGATGAAAGCCGGATCGGGTTGTACTTTCTGTGTCGGCGCCATATTCAGAATCCCTTGTACGGATTGGGTCCGAGATCGCGAATCCGGCCCACGAAGTCGTCAAATATCGCCGGCAATTTCTCCCATTCGTTCATGGCGAGCTGCGTCAATTGCAGCCGCTCGGATTCGAGTTGCAGGCGCTGGAGGGTCTCCTTCACGTTCTCCAGCCGGCGCTGGGCGAGTTCGCTGCCTTTGGTGAAGTGGCACTGATAATCGTCGCCGTATTTGCATCCCACGATGATCACGCCATCGATTCCGCCGGAGAGCGCGTCGGCGATCCACACGATATTAAGCGAGCCGAGACAGCGCAGCGGAATCACGCGTACACTGGCGTCGTATTGAATCCGGCGCATCCCGGCCAGGTCCATCGCCGGATAAGCATCGTTCTCGCAAACCAGCGCCAGTACCCGCGGTTTTTCTTCTTCCTCTTCCGGGACCTCGATGGCTTTGATCATCGACGCGATCATGTCCACCGAATAGTTCTGGAACGAGACGACGCGCTCCGGACAAGCTCCCATGCACACGCCGCAGCGCCGGCACCGGTAGGGATTGGGCTTGGGCGTGCCTTTGGCGTCTTCATCGAGCGCGCCGAAGGGGCATTCCTCAGTGCACCGTTTACACTGCGTGCAGCGCTGGAGGAAGAACTGGGGGAACGACAGATCGCCCGCGCGAGGATGGACTGCCTGTCCGCGGGTCGCCAGTTCGACGGACTGGATGGCCTTGAGGGTCGCGCCCATGGCATCTTCGCGGGCATGCGTGGCGTCCATTGGCGCGCGTGTGGCGCCCGCCGCGTAGATGCCCGTGCGGCGCGTTTCATACGGGAAACAGACGAAATGGGAATCCGGGAAGCCGTTCGAAAGGATGGGCAACTCGGGCCCCTGGCGGTACGCCAGGTTCAGGACGTTTTCCATGCCATTGGGCACCATGCCAGTGGCGAGTACCACCAGCTCCGCCTGAATCTCCACGGCTTCGCCGAGCAACGTGTCGCGGAGGCTGACCGCGATCTGGCCATCCAATCCTTCCTTCACGCCAGCGACTTCACCCTTGGTGAAGAAATTCAGCGGCTGGTCCTGCACCTCGCGATAGACGCGCTCATACTGGCCCGGCGTCCGCATATCCTTATAGATCACGTAAGCCGCAACTTTTGGGTTCTGCGTGCGAAGATCGGTGAGGTGTTTCAAAGTTTGCATGCAGCAGGCAGACGAGCAATACGGAAGATGATTCTTGTCGCGCGATCCTGCGCATTGGATGAAGAGAACGCTCTTGGGGGGCAGTCCAGTGGAGGGGCGGACGATCGAGCCCGACCGCACCATATCCTCGAACTCCACGTTCGTGACCACATCCTGAATGCCATAGCCGAACTCTGTGAGCCGCGAGGCGTCGTACGGTTTCCAGCCGGTGGCAACCACGATCGCGCCCGCGCGCAGGGTCTGCGCCTGCCCGTCCTTGGCGATGGTCACTTCGAACATTCCGGGCTGGCCCTCGATCTTCGAGACGCATGAGTTCAGAAATACGCGGATGGCCGAATGATGGAGGACGGCCGTAATGTCAGGATTGCGAGATCCGCCTCGGCCTCCGAGCCCGTCCGATTTCTCGACGAGGAGCACGTCGTGGCCGGCCTCCGCAGCCTCTAGTGCGGCGGTCAACCCCGTTACTCCGCCACCGACTACAAACACCGCGCGGCAGATGGTTTCCGCCAATGGCACGGTGGGCTCGGTCTTTTGCGCCTTTACGATGCCCATCCGCAGGTAATCCTCGGCGAGCATCTGGGTGTCTTCGTCCTTCGGCTTGTGGCACCATGCCCCGTGTTCGCGCAGGTTGACCCGTTCCACAGGCGTGCCGTTGAAGTTGAAAAACTCCGCCTTGAAACGCGGAGAGCAGGCCGCCACCACTACGCTGTCCACATCGCCCGACGCCAGGTCTGCCGCCAGGACAGCCGCGCCTTCAGCGCTGCAAAGGGCCCGGTGCGCCCGGCACACGGGCACTTTGTATTCGCTGGTAGCCACTTTGGCCAGCCGGTCGGTGTCGATTGCGTCGCCTATTTCGCAGCCGGTGCAGATGTAGACGCCAAGTTTACCGGGCATGGGCCACATCCCTTCGCACAACCTGGAGCGCCTTCAAACCGGCGCCCGTGGCGTCCTGCACCGAGGCCGAAACATCCGCCGGCCGGTGCGCGCAGCCGGCGGAGAAGACTCCGCCTCCACTTGCAGGCGCCACAAATCCGAACTCGTCGCGCGCCAGTGCGGCCGGCAATCCGGCGGTGGCGGGCACCATGCCGGTGGCCAGGACCACCAACTCGAAGTGCGTCGTGCTCTTCTGCGAGGCCATCGCGTCTTCCGCCGTTACCAGCAAGTCAGCCGTCCCGGCGTTTTCTTCCACTCGCGCGACTTTGCCGCGCACCAGGCGGAAGTTGCTGTCTTCCGTGATCTTGGCCTGGAATTCCTCCAGCTTCCCGGGAGTGCGGACATCGATATAAAACATAGTGATGGCCGTTTCGGGGTAGAGCGCGCGTATGTAAGCCGCCTGTTTGATGGACGCCGCGCAGCAGACGGCCGAACAATAGGGTAGATGGTTTTCGTCACGCGACCCGGCGCACTGCACGAACGCCACGGTCCGCGGCTCTTTACCGTCCGAGGGCCGCAAAATCCGGCCGCCGCTCGGTCCATCCGTTGCCGCCATACGCTCCAGCATTACGTTGGTCACCACGTTCCGGCATTTGCCGAAGCCGAGATGGACCAGCCGCGATGCATCATACGGCGTCCAGCCCGAAGCGGCGACCACGGCGCTCACCTGGAGCTTTCGCACTTCCGCTTCGGCTTGCAGTTGGATCGCTCCGTAGGCGCACGCATCCTGGCAGGCAGTGCATCCCGCGCGGCAGGCCTTCCGCTCGATGGCGTAGAGCGCAGGATACGCCATGCCATGCGGCAGATAGACCGCCTTGGTAGTGGCTATACCGTAGTTGAAATCGTCGCGGCGCTCGGCCGGGCAGACCTTGGTGCATGCATCGCACGCGGCGCAGGTGCTTGAGACGTAGCGCGGCTCGACCCGCACCGTCGCTTCGTACCCTCCCGGCGACCCGGTGAGATCCACCACTTCCGCCAATGTCATCACCGTGATGGCCGAATTCGCACGTAAGCGGCGATAGTGCATCTCGAGGCCGCAGGATGGCGGGCAGAGCTTGGGAAAGTACTGGTGCAGGCGCGCCACTCTGCCGCCCAGGCTGGCGGTCTTCTCCACCAGAATTACACGCACCCCGGTGTCGGCCAGTTCCACCGCTGCGGTAAGACCGGCGATACCGCCGCCGATCACCAATACGGGCTTGCCTGCCACGCTCATGCGGTTTCCTTTCGTTGTCCGGCGCCTGGCCGGAGACGCAGGGCTTTCTCTCCGAAAAGAGAGAAACGAAGCCATTGCATCCCGAAATCGAGCAGTTCCTGGTCGTCGGAGCGGAGGGCTTCGACGCGGGCCTCGTCCACCTCAAACAGTCGCAGGAAGCGGGTTTCGAATACGAAGCGCCGAAAGCGGTCCAGGTCGTAGCAGGCCATGTAGAACATGTCGGCCTGGGCCGGCGTCAGGGCGCGGTTGCCGTTCCAGAAGTCGTGGAGCGTAAGCTCCTTGAAGCCGGTGGACATCATTTCGTACTCTTCGATGCCCTGGCATTGGATCCATTCGCGAACCGAAAGCGGGGTTCCCAATCCGTGCCCCTGGCATACGTTTTCCTGGATGATGAAATAGAAACGGTGGTTTTCAGGCGAGGGATTCTGCGGCTCCGCCACGCCCAGCGGGTACATCCGGCACGCCCACGGGCGATTGTGATACACGTCGCATCCCGTCTGCGACAGGAACTGGCATTTCTTGGAGTCGTCATCCATCTTCAGGATCACGACCGGAAACTTCTGGTCGGCATTTTGCAGCCGGAGAGTGTATTTTTCGAGGAATTCCGACGAATCGAGGTGCAGGGCGCGCTTCAACCGCAGAACGTCGTACGGCGTCAGCACTATGCTTACGTCATGGCAGCATTTGCCGAAGCAACTGAGCTGCATACCACACTGGAACATGAAGTGGTCGTCGAGCCCCAGACGGGGACAGTCTTTGATGATCTTCTCGGGCGTGACCGGATCACATCCCATGGCCTTGTAGCTCCTCGGGGTCGAAAATGATGCTGCTGCGGAAATCTGCCGCTGACCAGACCGGCAACGGACCGCTCTGGCGATTTACGGGGTCGAGACGGTAGCGGTAGGATGCCGTCACGCCGAATCGTTGTTCCATCCATGCCCAGCCGCGCACGAAGTAGGGGCAGTCGTCGTTGAAGCACACGTACTGGTAAGCGCCGCTCCAGTTGCTGCCATCCGGGTTCGCCCATCGCCGCATGGGCTTGCCGCAATGCACGCACGAATTATTGGGTTCTTCGCTCATGGCCAGGATTGGTAAGGGGGCGGAGGGCCGGAGCCCCCCGCCTGGTTAGTCAACCTTATTTGCTCGCGAGAGCGGGCTCCTTCGGTTGTGAAGCAAAGATATACTTGACCGGCCGCGCCATGGTTTCCCACTTGCCGGTGGCTGGATCGAACCGGCAATTGGCGAAGACAGTCCAGTTCTTTTCGTCGAGAGCCGGCTTATCGGCGCGGAAGTAATATCCCGGCCAACGCGTTTCCTCCCGGAACAGCACCGTGCGCACGTGCGCCTCGGCCTGCCACATACGGTGGACATTCTCCCAGCAGCGCATCAGCTCATGCAGGTTGCAAGCGGCCAGCTTATCCGCGTCTTCCTTCAGGAAAGCCAGCAGTTCCAGACCCTTGTTGAGCAGCGAGGCGTTGGTAGTGAATTGAGCGGTGATACCGCCGGCGTATTCGTCCATGATCTTCTGCAAACGGAACATGAACATCCGCGGCTTGATGTAGTTGGGATTGATTTCCGGATCGGTGGTGGCGTTCTTGAACTGCTCGAACGTGTCGATCGGCTTGAGAATCTCTGCCTTGAGAGCTTCGATCGCCGCGGCATCCAGTACCGGTGCGGTATTGTTCTCCACGATGTACTTCACGGCGGCCTTGGCCGCGATGCGGCCTTCGGCGTGCGAGCCCGAGGAGAACTTGTGGCTGGAGGCGCCCGATGCGTCGCCGGCGCAGAACAGCCCCTTCACCGTCGACATGTGGGCGTAGCCCCAGAAGTATTCGCTCTTGGTATCCGCGGTTTGCAGATCCTCGGGACCGCTGATCCACGCGCCCGATGCGCCGGAGTGCGAACCGATAAAATACGGCTCGGCGGCGGCGATTTCGGAGCTGCGCTCTTCGGGCTGCAGGTTGGTGGAAGCCCACAGCAGCGCCTGGGAAATGGTCATATCGAGGAAGTCTTCCCAAGCTTCCGACTCGAGCTCCTTCATCTTCTTCTTGTAGGCCTTGGGATCGTCCTTGTAAGAATCGGCGATCTTCTGGATGGCCTCGTCAGTGCGCATGTAGATTGGGCCTTTGCCCTCCATCACGTCGAGCATGCCCAGGTAATTGCGCAGGTTGGCGGGAACCGGCTTTACGCGGCCGTAGGGCCCCCACTTTTCCAGTTCCGGCTTGCGCTCCTCCATGTAATTGCCGCCCTGCGAATTGGTCGCGCGCGACTTGAACAGGAGGAACCACGCACCCACCGGACCGTAGGCGTCCTTGAAACGCACCGGGATGAAACGCACTTCCTGGCACGTCATTTCGGCGCCGGCCTTGAGGGTGAAATATGCGGAAGAACCGGAGTTCCATGGTGGATACCAGGCGCGCCCCATGCCTTCGCCCGAGCTCCGCGGTTTGAACACGTGGACCGCGCCGCCCATCGCCACCAGCGTGGCCTTCGACTTGAACACGTAGAACGTGTTCTCGCGGACCGAGAATCCCACCGCGCCCGCGCAGCGCTCGCCGTCCATGATCGGGCCGACGATGAACACACGCTCGAAGATCTCGCCCACGCCCGTCTGCAGCAGGGCGTTCTTGGCTGCCTCCGCGACCACCACCTTGTACGACTCGCCGTTGATCATGAGCTGCCAGCGGCCTTCGTGTACGTAGGCGCCTTTTTCGTCTTTCCAGATTGGCAGGCCCCACTTCTCGAACAGGTGCACGCTGGAATCCACGTGGCGGGCGATGTTGGCTACCAGGTCTTCGCGCGTTATGCCCATGAGGTCGTTGCGCACGTAGTTGACATAGTCCTTCACCGTGTTCGCGCCGTCTTTGAGCCCAACGTACTGGTTGATCGCGGAGAGGCCCATGGCGACCGCGCCCGAGCGATCCACCGCGGCTTTGTCGACCAGGGTGACTTTCAGGCCGTTCTTGCTGGCCCAATATGCCGCCTCTACCGCTGCGCCGCAAGCGGCCATACCGCCGCCCAGAATCAGCAGGTCGGTTTCTACTACTACAGTTTTGAAATCAGCCATTCTGTCGTTCTCCTCTCAGTTGGTCAACTCAAACACTTCCGCCATCCCGAGCGATGCCGGCTCGGTGTACAGAGCGGTTGAGTTCAGGTCGGCCTTGGTGTCATACCCGCCATCCGGCACTGCCTTCCCTTCCGCCGTCGTGCGGATCGGGAATTTGAAGCGCTTGATGGTGCCGTTGCGGAATTTCACGGTCCAAAGAATGGAATCCGTGGAACGCATCGGCGTCGCGGAAGCACCCAACGGTACGAAGTCCGCGTAGCTGCGGATCTCGACGGCCTGAGTGGGACAGATCTTGACGCAGTTGTAGCATTCCCAGCACATCGAGACGTCCCGGTTGTAAGCCTTCATCTTTTCTTTGTCCAGAACCATCAGGTCGTTGGGGCAAATATGCTGGCAAGCCGTCTTGTCCAGCGCTTTGCACCCATCGCACTTGTCCGGATTTACATAACTCGGCATTAGTCCACCTTTCTTTCGACGGAATCGCTGCTACCGTTCTCGCGATTCCGCTTCTTGTGACGTTGATAAAAACACTGCCGGCGCCCGTACTGGCCGAACCTGCAGATCTCACGAAAGTAGATCTCGCACTGCATGCACTCCCCGCCGGGATCCGGACCGCTGCTGATAATGGTCCCGGCCAGGCGGTCCAAAAGCTCAGATGTTCTTCTCAGTTCTTCCGGTGTGAATTGCCCGAGCGCCATTCTCGCCCGGTTGTCGCGGGCCGCCTGGTAGGCTTCCATGAGTTTTCGGCTGGTGTCGGTCAGGGACAGGTGGAAAGTGCGCCGGTCCTCGGCTGGAGCCGTCCGCTCCAGCAGTTTTCGCCGCACCAGCTTATCTACGGCTTTGCTGGCGCCGCCGCAGGTCACTCCTAAAAATGCCGCGGCATTGCCGATGCTGAGCGTATCGGTATGGGCCACCAGGTACAGCAGCTTGAGCTGTGCGAATGTCAGGCTGTCGCCGGCCACTTCGCGCAGTACGGTCCGTTCGATCACTTCGCGAACCGACCAAGCCAGCACTCTTGCGCTGCTCAGAAACTCGTTGCTCAACTCGGGCGGAATCAACTCCGCAGTCGAGCTGTCACGGCTTTGCTGCATCGAGATCGTTAACCTACTCGACAGTAATCCGAGTCAACAATCCAGGCAAATTTTCAGAGCTTTATATCTGATATTGGAACCACGCTACCTGTTCCCGCCTGTCAATGCTGGACTTAGCGGAACACCTGGCGCTCTGCGTCGCGCCCAACGCAGCTGGTTCGTGGCGTTTTTCGACGAATCGGGCTTTTCTTCGCCATTCCCGGCTTGGCAATCGCCGAAATTCCCGATGCCGTCGATTTCAATCCCGGATTTTGTCGAGTGACGCCGCTAAACGGCGCAGTTGTAGCCACCGGGGAGACACGCGATGGGGAAAACTACATCGGGCGGGCAACAATCAACTGCGTTCCGCCCGGAATCGGCTCCTGCCGCTCGACGCGCAATCCGGCATTTTCGAGTTCGGATAGAATCCGCGACTGCGACCAGTTGCGGCTGCCGCCCAGCACCACGTGGCGGCCGAAAGCCGAGAGAACTGCCTCCTGGGGTGTCACGGCGTTCGACGACAGGAACGAATCGTGCACGATGAGCAGGCCATCCGGCGTCAACCCACCCGCCGCAGCCTTCAATACCGGACCGAATTGCTGGCGTTCGCAGCACTCCAGCAATCCAGACAGGACCACCGCGCCGTAACGGCAGCCATTCAGGCCGATGGCTGACGCCGGGTCGCGTACTTCACGGCTCTCGAACGGGTTGCAGCTATTCCAGACAGTGTTCGGCCAACGGTTTGAGGCCAGTTCGTGGAAGGTCCGACCGCCCCAGCCCACGAATAACCCCGAGCCCAGGGCGGTGAGGTCGAGTTTCTCGGCCACGTATGGCAGGGCGTACCTGGCGAGGCATTCGCAGGAGGCTTCGCGGAGATGACTCGGGTCGTTGGCCGCGATATCCTGGCGGCCATTCAACACGTAAGTGCCTACCGACGACAGGGTCATGGTCTGCGCCCCATGGTAGAGCAGCGCCGGACGCAGGCTCTGGGGGGAATTTTTCACGAGATAGCGGCTGGCCAGTTCCAGATTGCGGTATCCATCCACGCTCGCTTCCAGTAGCCCCATGGAAACTAGGCACTCCAGAACTTCCGCCAGCCCCATGCGATTCAGCCCCAGTTCGCGGGCTAACTCGGAAGCGGATTTCCATTCCGCCAAACGGTCGAATAGCGAAGTCGCCAGCGCGAAGCGCAGAACCTGCGTGCCGATCCCGCCAGTCGCGATACGCAGCAACTGTTCGGGCGAAGGTGCTGGTTGAAACGCGGGACTCGAATCCGGGCGCCGCCGCAAGTCGCGCTGTGCACCGCGCAGTTTTCCGCGCATCCGGACCACTTCCCCCACCACCAGAGTGGCGGGCGGATTGATTCCCGCGCGGGCCACTTCCGCCGCGATTGTGGCAAGCGTCGCCGTCACCACCTGCTCGCCATGCCAAAATGCCATCTGGATCATTGCCGCCGGCGTTTCCGGGCTGCGGCCGTGCGCGATCAGTTCGGCGGCGATGCGCTCCACGCCGCTCACCGCCATCAGGAAGACCAGCGTGTCCACTCCGGCGAACGCCTTCCAGTTGAGCCGGCTGTGTTCGCGATTAGCCTCGTGACCGGTAACGATCGCCACTGCGGAGCCGGCCTCGCGGTGCGTCACCGGAATGCCCGCGCTGAGCGGTGCGGCTAAAGCCGAAGAGACTCCCGGGACTACTTCGAATGGAATCTCGCGATCGGCCAGGTATTCCGCTTCCTCGCCGCCGCGTCCGAACAGAAACGGATCGCCGCCCTTGAGGCGGACAACCATCTTGCCCTCCCGAGCCTTGGCGACGAGCAGTTCGTGGATTTCGTCCTGGCGCGATTCGTGTGAGCCGACGGATTTTCCCAGATAAATGCGCTCGGCCGAAGACTTGGCGATGGCCAGAACCTCTTCCTGAACGAGGCGGTCGTACACGATTACGTCGCAAGTCTCGAGCAGCTTGACGGCTTTCACGGTAAGCAGTTCGGGATGGCCAGGGCCGGCGCCCACCAGGTAGACTTTTCCGGGCGTCATAACGATCCTAAAACGAAACTCGATGGTAACATGAGGATCGGGTCCGAAATTATGCCATTCGGCCGAAAGGGGTGAGTTTCATGCCGGTAATCACCATTTCCCGCGGACCCTTCAGCGGGGGAAAGAGGCTGGCCGAGTGCCTGGCCCAATCGCTGGGCTATCGGTGTGTGGACCGCGACGTAATCGTCGAACGCGCGGCCGCCAATGGCGTGTCGCAGGAGGAGTTGCTCGACGCATTGGAAAAGCCGCCGACTCTTCTGGAGCGCTTGAACCACAAGAAGTACCTCTACCTGGCGCTGTTTCAGGCGGCGCTCTGCGAGGAAGTGCGGACCGGACAAGCGGTCTACCACGGAAATGCCGGACATCTGCTGCTGCGCGGCCTGCCGCATCTGCTTCGCGTACGCATCATGGCGCCGATGGAGTTACGCGTCAAAATGGCGGGAGCCAGATTGAAACTCGGCTCGGCGGAAGCCTTCGACCATATCGCGCGCATGGACCAGAATCGCCGCAAATGGACGCATTATCTGTACGGAGTCGACTGGTCCGATCCCGTAAATTACGACATCGTCCTGAATCTGGAGTTGATGAATTTCTGCGAAGCTTGCGAGACGGTCGCCACCCTGGCGCGGCAACCCAGTTTCGAATTCACGCCCGCCTGTCGCGCGGCAATGGACGACTTGGCACTCGCCAGCCGCATCCGCGCGGAACTGGCGCTCGATCCGGCGACGTCTCACCTGGAGGTGACCGTCGAATCAAAAGCCGGCGCGATAGCCATTCACGGTGCCATCGCGGTCATTCCCGACGCGAGCGAAGTGCGCCGGGTAGTGGCTTCCATCCCGGGTGTGGCCTCGCTGCAGTTGGACGAACTGGAGTCACCCGTTCGCGCGTAACGCCTACTCCCAGGTGCCGTAATATCCAGGGCGCCAGGCGACGTTGAGATCGCGCCCGGCGATCACATTAACCCGTACTGTGTGATATTTGCTATCGCGGTGGGGATTGGCCGGGCGATAGCCGAGAATGTATTGATTTCGCAACTCCAGGCTAATGCGTGCGGCCACCGCCGGAAGATCCGCCAGGTTCATCACCGCGAAATGGCGGCCTCCGCTATCTTCGGCAAGCCCTCTCAACAGCTTCTCTCCCGCCGTGGGCACGTCGGACCGAAACCCCACCCGGGGTTCGTAAATCCCCATGGCGTAGATCCACAGATCCGACTCGCGCACGCGGCTTCGCGTTTCGGCTTCACTATAACGGCTGTGGTTGTCCCCGCCGTCGGAAAGAATCAGCAAGGCTCGCCGGGAATTGCGGGCTCGTTTCAAATTGTCCATCGCCAGGCAGACAGCGTCCAGAAGCGCCGTCGTTCCCTTGGGCTGGACCATCAGAAGTCGATTCTGGACGTCCCCGATATCGTCGGTGAAGGGCACCGTCAGATGAGGTTTCGTATTGAACTCCACCAGGAAAAACTCATCGTCAGGGTTCGCAAACCGCAGGAATTGCTGGATTGCTTCACGGGATTTATCCAGCTTGCCGGTCATACTGTTGCTGGCATCGAAAACGATGCCCACCGACAGCGGCGCGTCTTCACTGGCGAACTGGACGAGGGTCTGCTCACGCTTGTCTTCGAAGATGCGGAAATCGCCGGCGCCCAGCCCGGTGACCGCATGATTTTTCGAATCGGTCACGGTGACCGGTATCAAAACCAGGTCGCTTTGGATTCTGAAATCGGGGCGTACAGGCGCAGGGCGGGCGCGAACCGCGATGGCGACCTGCGGATCGTCCCCCGCAAAGGCTCCGATGGCAAACAGACAGACTGCGCCGACCAGCAAAGGCGCCGTACGCGGCGTGGCAGTCACAGTACCCAGTCCCTCTGGATGGAAGTTTACCAAAGAAAGCCGCCCCACGTGTGGGATCGTTCTACGAAGTGAAATCCGAAATCGCCCGTGCGATTGCGAAACCAATAATTCCCATGAAAGCTTAGTGGTAAAAGCGCCTTAATTATGGATTCCCGACTTCGCAAAGAGCCCTGTGGAATGACTCGCCATTTAATAGTAAAAGGTCCCTTTTTACTTGAAAGAGGAAAATCTTGGTTGTAGAGTTGTAGCGGATAAGCTTTGTACGCTTTGGTTTCAAAAGGGAGTAGACCCGGCGTCCGAACAAATCAAGATGCCGCTTGCGGACGCAGCTTCCGCGATTGCGCATCGTGTGAGCTTCCTGCAACGAAGCTCTTTCTGTTTCGAAAAAATGGGTGATCGCCTGACGCTTTCGCCTCGCCCTGGCTCTTTCCCAGGAGTCATACTATGAACGCTCTTCGCAGTGCCATTCCATTTTTCCTCATTCCTCTTCTCATCGTTGGAGTAGCTTTTGCGCAAACCGCGACGCCCGCGACCGCACCGGGTTCCGACTCGAACGCGGCGCAATCGGCAGCTTCATCCGATACATCGTCCGCTGGGCAGCAGTCTTCCGGTGCGCCGACGACCGACCAGAAGATTCAGCAACTCCAGAACGAAGTGGACCAACTCAACCAGAAGGTGAAAGACATGAAGCAGGACGCCGATCTGAAGAAAGTCGAGGACGCGGCTTCCGCCGAAAAAACCAAGACCCAGGCTTCGGTTACCGCCGATACCAGCGGGTTCACCATCACTTCGCCGCACGGCAACTTCCTGCTCAAAATCGGCGCAGACCTGCAAATGGACAACCGCACGTTCTTCGGGACCAACAGCACCAACCCGACCGACCTCATGATCGCCCGGCGTGTCCGTCCGACATTTTCAGGCACAGTCTACAAGTACGTAGACTACTTCTTCCGCCCTGACTTCGGCCAGGGATCGGTGGTTATCTACGACGCCTATATGGAGCTGAAGTATTTTAGTTTCGCCAAAGTCAGGGCCGGCAAGTTCAAGCCGCCGATCGGGTTGGAACGTTTGCAGTCGGACGACGACACAACTTTTGTGGAGCGTGGGTTTCCCACCCTGCTGGTCCCAAGCCGCGATCTTGGTTATCAAATCGGCGGCGACATCGTCCCTAGCCATGTGACGTATGCCGTGGGCGTGTTTAACGGCGTTCCCGACAATAGCCTGAGCGATACCTCCGCCAGCAGCCACCGCGATTTCGCCGGCCGGCTGTTCTTCAATCCCCTGAATCCCGAGATCGCCAATCTCGGTTTCGGCGTCGGCGCGTCATCCGGTAGCGTCGACGGTGAAGCGCTGCCCGGCTACAAAACATTCGGTCAAAACACGTTTTTCAGCTTCAACTCCGGCGTGACCGAAGCCGGACACCGCACACGCCTGGCTCCCGGCGGCTATTACTACATGGGAGGCTTCGGACTCTATTCCGAATACGGCCTGACGGAAGAAGACCTGCAAAAAGGAACCGTGCGGGCCGATATCCCGTTCCGCGCCTGGCAAGTAGCCGGCAGCTACATCCTGACGGGCGAGAAGAAGTCATTCTCGGGCCCCACTCCGAAAAGGAACTTCGACCCCAAGAACCACGGTTGGGGCGCTTGGGAAGTCGCCGCCCGGACAGGCGACTTCAGCACCAATCACAACATTTTCAACTACGGGTTCGCGTCTCCAACCGCCACCCCACGGTTCGCGCACGAGGTGGTGGGAGGCGTCAACTGGTATCTCAATCGGCTGGTGCGTATTTCCGGCGACTACGGCCGTACCAACTTCGGCGGCGGCGCCACGGTCGCGCAGGGCATCAACCGGCCAACTGAGAAGATCGTGATTTTGCGGCTCCAGATCAATTTCATCTGAGGAAGTCCTGGGGCTGTTGCTGGAGGCGCTGAGCGCAGGCGCCTCCAGCTTTTTCGTCACGGAGATTGAGAACAACATGCGAAAACGTTTGAAGTTATTCCGAAGGATAGGCATCCTTCTGGCGCCCGCCTGCCTGACCGCCGCGGAAACCGCTACCAGCATGGTGGTAGTGGCCGATAGCCGGAAGCTGACAGGGCTGCGGGCATGGTGGGCGAATCTCTACAACGATAGCCATCTGAATTTTGCACTGATTACCGTGCTGGTGATACCGCTGTCGGGAGTGATTCTGGGATCGTTGGCCGATTTCTTCATGTCCCGCATTGGCATCGATTTGAAATCACGCAAGCTTAGGGAAGGATGACGCGACTCGCGAGGTGATTCGTATGGATTGGCTATACACACTTATGCCGATTGCCGGGGTCCACATCTGGTGGCCCGGTTTAATTATTTTGGGTCTCGGTGTAGGCATTATCGGAGGCTTCTTCGGAATGGGTGGCGCCTGGATGGTTACCCCCGGGCTCAACATCCTTGGTTTTCCGATGGCTTTTGCGATTGGCACCGATATCACGCAGATGGCTGGAAAGTCGCTTATCTCCACCATGCGGCACGCCAGGTTCGGAAACGTCGACTACAAAATGTCGTTCACCATGGTGGGCGGAAATATCATTGGGCTGGAGATCGGCGCCCGCACCGTGATGTGGCTCGAGCGGATCGGCAAGATCGATTTTTATGTACGCTGCGGGTACCTGGTGCTGTTGAGTCTGATTGCCTGGCTGGTGTTCGGAGATGTGGCCAAAAAGCGGCGCAAGGAGCGGCAGGCCCGGGCCGCCGGTCGTGCCGTGAACGAACTCGAGACCGGGCTGGAATGGCACAAGACGTTGCAAAAGATCAAACTGCCGCCGGTTATGTATTTCAACAAAGCCGGTATCCGTTGTTCCATGTGGCTTCCTGTCATCGTTGGCTTTTGCACGGGATGGGTCGCCGGATTGCTCGGTATCGGCGGCGGATTGATCTGTATGCCCGCGCTGGTATACCTGGTCGGCTGCCCCACCCACGTCGCCGTTGGCACCGATTTGTTCAATGTGGCGCTCTCCGGACTTTATGGCGCGGCAACGTACAGCTACAAGGGGCGCGTGGAACTGCTGGCGGCGTTGATCATGCTCGTGGGCGCCGCGGTCGGCGCGCAAATCGGCACCGTCGCCACTAAGTATGTCCGAGGCTACGGAATCCGCATTTTCTTCGGAATCGCGGTCGTCGGCTGCGGGGTTACGGTGCTCATGAAACTCATCTCGGCTGCCAATCCCCAGCTCAAGCCTCTGATGGACGGGTCCGCGACGGTGTTGATTCTCGGACTCGTGACCGCGCTCGCGCTGTATATCGTCTACCGGTTCCTCCTCGGCGTGCGCGAGGAACTGGCCCTGAAGAAACAGAAAGCCGTGGTGGCATAGGAGGACAAGATGTCGATCGGAAGCTCTAGCCTTTTGCTCTCCATAGGGGCCTCACTGGCCCTGAGCGGTTGCGGCAATTTCGCCAATTTCGGCAAAGTGGAGCAGGGGCGCGTGATCGCCTACGACAAAGAGGCAAGGGTGGCCACCGTCGTGGCGGAGACGCCCGATTCCCCTTTCGGCGCCCTGCCACCGGTTAAGGTCCGGTTGCCCGAGGATCCCGACGAAATGGGGCCTGCTCCCACGCCCGGCAAGTTGATCCGTACCGACCTCCAGGGCCACCGCATCACTATCTTCGATAGTGCGGCTGGACAGTTCCGCACCATCGACTATACGCCCGTAAAGGAAGTCCATGGCGTTGCCAAGGCGCCCGGCCCGCCGAAGATCGATCGCGAGGCCAGGACGATCACCATATACTCGTCGCGGCAGAAGACGGTGCTCACGTTCGTTGCGACGGACGACCTGCTGGCGCTGCCACCCGATACCTGGCGCCCCGGCGATACCGTTCGTTATTACTTCAAAAAATCGGGACAGGCTTTGCGCATGATGAACGTTACCAGGACGGACCTCGCGAAGTCTTAGGCGGTTCCGTAACCGCCAATGGCGTTATAGTCGGACTTGAAGCTGATGAGATTCTGGCGGCGCGAGCCTGCGCGCATCGAAGAACCGGGCATGTCCGCCCAACGCGTGAAGGCCAAATATAACAACTTCCGGGAATTGCTTTCGGTAAATAACGAGTGCCTGGAACTGATGGCCGGTTTGCAGGAAGATCTGCAATTCGTGCCGCCGCGGCGCGACGTGATCGAGGACCGGATCGCGGCCATTTTCAGCAAAGTCAACGATGTGGTGGCCGCGCTGGATAGCGTCACCGGCATCCGCCACCAGCCCTTGCGGGCGGCGCTCGAATCGCAGCAGCAGGAAGTGGAGCGGTATACGGCGGCGCTCCAGGAATTCACCAAGCCGCGCATTTCCGCCTGGCTTTCAGAAGCCGATCTGCGGATGGAAACCTTGGTGGGCAACAAGGCCTCCATGTTGGGTGAAATCCGGAAGCTCGGCTTGGCCGTGCCGGATGGATTTAGCCTGACCACGGAAGCTTACCGCCAGTACGTCGGCATTCCTCTCTGGAAAACCATCCGCGACGCCACTCGCGACCTGGATTTCAACGATCTCGACGCGCTCCGCCGCGTTTCGCGGCAACTCTCCGATGCGGTGATGGCCGAGCCGGTGCCGCGCGCCATCGAAGTGGCGATTACTGCGCGCGTTCAGAACATCCTGAAAAACGGCGGTGCCCTCGCGGTCCGTTCCAGCGCCATAGGGGAAGGTGGCGCGAAATCAGCCGCCGGCCAGTATCTGAGTATCTTGAATGTGCCCGCCGCGGAGGCCGTGGACGCCTATAAACAAATCATCGCGGCGCGCTTCTCCGAGCAGGCTCTTTTTTACCGGCTATCCACCGGCATGTCCGAAGTGGATAACCCCATGGCGGCGCTCTTTCTGCTGGTGGTCCCGGCAAAAGCGTCCGGCATCATGTACACGCGCGATCCCTCGGATCTGAAAAGTAAGGCACTGTGGATCACCGCCACGCGAGGGCTGGGGCTCGATATCGCCAGCGGGCGCATGCCGGCCGATCTCTTCCTGGTATCGCACTCGCGGCCGCACACCATTCTCGAGCGCAATATCGTTCACAAGGAGGAAGAACTGGTCGTGCAGGACGGTGGAGGGGTCGTGCACCGCCCGTTGCCGCCTGGAGCGCAGGACGAAGCCAGCCTTCAGGATGGCGACCTTCACACCCTCGCCGAATGGGGCGCCCGCCTCGAACAGCGCTTTCAGACGCCGCAGGACATCGAATGGGTGATGGACCACGACGGCCGGATTTGGATCGTGCAGTCCCGCGCCCTGGTGAACACGGGACCATCGCGCTCGTCTTCTCGCGTCAAGCCCAAAGTGGAACCGAAACTGACGGGCGGCCGCACCATCTGCCCCGGACAAACCTCCGGCCCGGCCTTTCTGGCGGAAGAGTTGCAGCATATCAGGCAGGCGCCGAAAGGCTCGGTGGTCTTCATCCGCAAACCCTCGCCCGAGATCGTGGAAGTATTTCCGCGGATCGCTGGACTGGTGGCGGAATGGGGTAATCCCGCCGGCCACGCCGCGGCGCTCCTGCGCGAGTTCAAGGTGCCCTCGGTATTCCAGATGGCCGGCGCTTTCGGCCGGGTGGCCAATGGCGAACTGGTCAGCCTCGATGCTGTGCAGTCGCGTATCTACCCCGGGATTCTTTGGCCGCCCAGCCGAATGCAGGCCGTCGCCGCGGCCGGCCCCGCCGCAAAGAAAGACCCCGTTACGCGGCGCTTGTTGCGATTGCATCTGCTCGACCCCGCGGCGGCCAATTTCTGTCCCGCGGGCTGCGAATCGGCCCACGACGTTCTGCGCTATTGCCATGAGAAGGCCATCGGAGCAATGTTCGCCGTCAACGACAGCGCTATGGAGGACGGCGCGCAGGGAGCACGCCAACTCGTGACGTCCCTGCCCCTGAATGTCCAGGTAATGGATCTCGGCGGCGGCATGGCGCCCGCGGGTTCCAATCCCCGCCAGGTATCTCCCGAACAGATTCTCTCCCGTCCATTCCGCGCGCTCTGGAAAGGCATCAGCCATCCGGGCGTGACGTTTTTGCGCGAGATGCCCGCCCGCATCAGCGACCTGGCTTCCGTGCTGGCCCATTCCATCACCCCGCAAGACAGTTCGATGCGGGCTCTCGGTGACAAGAGTTATCTGCTCGTCGCCGACGAATACATGAACTTCAATACGCGTCTCGCCTACCACTACAGCCTGGTGGACGCGTGCTTGAGCGACGCCGCGGGCAATAACTATATCTCGTTCCGCTTCGAGGGCGGCGGCGCCACCGAAGAGCGGCGTGGACTCCGTGCGTGCTTTCTGGAGCGCTGCCTGCTCCGCTACGGATTTCAGGTCGACCGGCGCAGCGATCTGGTAAATGCGTGGTACCGTAAGGCCCCGGCAGGCCAGACCGAAGAGCGTCTCGATATCCTCGGCCGTCTGCTCGGCTGCACCAGCCAGCTCGATATGTACATGACGAGCCGCGAAGTGATGAACTGGTACGTCGATCAGTTCCTCTCCGGCAATTACGCTTTTCGCCAGCCGGAGACTTGACCCCGGCGGCGCATGCGCCATAGTATCTAATTAGAGCCTATACTCTTAAATTAGGAGGCGACATGCCTACTACCGTTGAATCGCTCGCCGACGAGATGTATGCCATGGTTTCGGAATATGCCGGAAAGAGAAATCTGAAAGCCGGCGATCTGACCAAGGAGATGATTGCCCGTCATGGCGATGCGGCCTGCAGCAAGGACGATTGCAAGCTGGCTATTCGCGCACTCATAGAATCCGGCCGCTGTGTTTACAGCTATATTGGCGGTTCCTATATCGTATTGCCACCGAAAACTGGTGACTGACAATGACGGGGGGAACGGCAGCCGCGGCCGCCTTTCCGCGGCTTGTGGTTGCCGGACTTTCGGGAGAGTCGGGTAAGACTCTCGTATCGCTTTCGTTACTGCTGGAAGCGCGAAATCGGCGCACTCCCGTGCGGGCCTTCAAAAAGGGCCCCGATTACATCGATGCCGCGTGGCTGGGATGGGCCGCGCAATCTCCAGCTCACAATCTGGATACTTTCCTGATGGGATTTCCTGCCGCGCGCGAGTCGTTTGCGCGTCACGCGGTGAGCGACGGCTTAAACGTGATCGAGGGCAACCGCGGGCTTTTCGATGGGTCGGACGCGCACGGCACCCACAGTACGTCAGAGTTGGCCAAAGCCTTGGCCGCGCCCGTAATTCTCGTCGTGGATGCCACCAAAGTCACACGCACGGTTTCTGCACTGGTGTTGGGCTGCCAAAAGCTCGATCCGAAACTACATATCGGGGGAGTGATTCTGAATCAGGTGGCGGGCCGCCGCCACGAATCCATTATTTGCCAGGCCGTGGAAGCAGACTGCGGATTGCCTGTTTTGGGTACAATTCCCCGCTGCTCAACGCACAGTCTGTTGCCGGCGAGGCATTTGGGACTGGTGACACCCTACGAGCATCCTTCCACCTCGGACCTCGAGCGGGACCTGCTCGCGTTCATCGACAGCCATCTGGATCTCGACCGCCTGAGCGCGCTTGCAAATAGCGCGCCGCCTCTGGCTCCCGCGCCTCCGGTCCACTCGGTTGCCTCCGGTCCGCCGGCCGCGATCGGATACTTCCACGACTCGGCATTCTGCTTTTACTACCCTGAGAACCTCGACGCCTTGCGAGCGGCGGGCGCGACTCTAACGCCTGTTTCTCCTCTCACGGCCGCCGAAATTCCCGCCGCAGTGGACGCGATCTATATCGGGGGCGGCTTCCCGGAGACCCATGCCGCCCGGCTTTCGCGGAACTCCGGCTTTCTCGCCTCTTTACGGGAGCGCGCGCGCCAGGGCCTGCCAGTCTACGCCGAATGCGGAGGTCTGATGGTTCTCTCTCGCGCGATCCACTGGCAAGGCTCCAGATTTCCAATGGCCGGCGTGCTTCCCTTCGACGTGGAAGTCTTGCCGAAGCCTCAAGGGCATGGCTATGTCGAGCTTATAACCGACCGCCCGAATCCGTTCTTCGCCACCGGTACACGCCTCCGAGGTCACGAGTTCCACTATTCCCGCATCGCATCGCAGGGTGAGTTGCCTGCCACTGCTTGCGCGGTCTCCCGTGGTGTGGGGTGCTCTTCCGCTCGCGACGCCGTGGTCGTAGACAACGTCTGGGCGGCGTATACCCACCTGCACGCGCTCGCTACTCCCGAATGGGCGTCTGCCCTGGTGCGGGCGGCTACTTCTCGGCAGACTCCGAAACCAGCGCTTCAATCGGTGTCCGATTGATCAGGGCCACGATCTCATCCGCCTGAAAAGGTTCCTGCACGGTGGCGTAAACCGAGCAACTGCGCACCCGGAATCCAATACCTCCCTTGCGGACGGCGACCAGAATCCGCACACCTTTCGTGCGCGGGTCCGAGGCCAGGGCTTCGAGCAGATTGATTCCCAGGCTGTCCAGCACCACCTGATCGAAGATCACGTAGGCGGGGCGGAACACTTCCACAATGGCCGACGCGTCATAGCCGCGGCGTGCAAACCGGAACGCCACCTGATGGCTTTCCTTTGCCGCCAGATCGCGAATCAGCCCCTCATCGCGCGTAATCACCAGCACATTGGTGGGCAGTTGGTGCACGCGCCGGTAATACGGGCATTCCTGGCACGACGTGCCGCAAAAACGGGCTGCGTGTCCTGTGCCGCGCATCTGTTGCACCAGCCGGAAGCACCATGTGGCGTGAACTTTGTAGACTATGCAGTCCTGGCACTCTGTTCCGGGGCTTTGGTTCATGTACTCCCAGCAGCGGACGGGACGGCCGCAGAGGGCTGGTCTTTCCTCGCGTGGTTCGTCGTTCACGTGACCCTGCGTTAGGGCTTTCAGAACATCCCGCTCCTCCACGCGATAGTGACCGCCGGCGGTACGGATGGCAGGAAGCCGGCCTTTTTTGATCCATTTCAGCACGGTATCCGGCTTTACCGAGCAGAGCTGGGCCGCTTTACCCGTCGTCAGCGAGCAGGAGGACATGAAAACCTCGTTGGGCGATACTGCCAATATTGTCTACACTTTCACGCCCAGAGTCAAGGAGTACAGGGCCTTATTTTCTGGATTTGCCCGAATTTGCAAAAGAAATAACGGGATTTCTGCATTCACCTCGCGAAGCGGAGCTAACTTCAATGTTTTTGCGGAGATGCACTACACCGAACGACAAAGAAAATTGCCCAAAATCGCACTTTTGGGCCTATATTTAAAGTGTCCAGGATCTTTAACTATGAAAACAGTCGACGGAGGATCATATCCGTCGCAGGAGGCATTAATCGATGAGTAACCTGATTCCGCCGCATGGCGGCGGTGAGCTGCGTCCACTGCTTCTCGATGAAGCGGCCCGGCGCGAGGAACTGCAAAGAGCCAAAGGTCTCAAACTGTTGCCGATGACCAGCCGGGAAACTGGCGATCTGATAATGATGGGTATCGGCGCGTTCACGCCCCTGGAAGGTTTCATGGGCTACGAAGATTGGCGTGGCTGCTGCGAGACCTTCACCATGCCAAGCCGCAAGAACCTGTTCTGGCCCCTCCCCATTACGCTGTCCGCCGAAGAGGAGCACGCAAAGTCGTTCGCCATCGGTGAGGAAGTCGCCCTTTGGGACACCGAGACAGAAGCCATCATGGGAACCATGAAGGTTACCGAGAAGTATCACATCGACAAAGACTACGAGTGCCAGCAGGTGTTCAAGACGAAGGACCCCGCGCATCCGGGCGTGCAGAAAGTAATGGAGCAGGGCGCGGTAAACATTGCCGGGCCGGTAAAAGTGCTGTCCGAATCGTACTACCCGGAAATGTTCCAGGGCATTTACCAGCGGCCTTCCGAAGCGCGGCAGTCGTTCGCGGAGCGCGGATGGAATACCGTGGCGGCGCTGCAGTTGCGCAACCCCATGCACAATTCGCATGCTTATCTCGCCTGGATCGCGATTGAAGTGTGCGACGGCGTGTACATTCACCAACTGGTCGGCAAATTGAAGCCGGGCGATATTCCCGCCGAAGTCCGCGTGAAAGCCATCGACGCCCTGGTCAACAAGTATTTCCGCAAGGACCGCGTCATCCAGGGCGGGTACCCCATGGAGATGCGCTATGCCGGTCCGCGCGAAGCCCTGTTGCACGCGGTGTTTCGCCAGAATTACGGGTGCACGCACCTCATCGTGGGCCGCGACCACGCGGGTGTGGGAGACTACTACGGCCCGTTCGACGCGCAGAAGATCTTCAACGAGATCCCCGCTGGTTCCCTGCTGCTGCAGCCGCTTGCCATGGACTGGACTTTCTACTGCTATGAATGCGGCACTATGGCATCCATGAAGACCTGCCCCCATTCGAGCAAGGCAATCATCGACGAACATGGCAATTACAAGGGCGGCGCTCGCCTGCTGCTGTCGGGCACGCTGCTGCGTAAGTTGATGAGCGAGGGCAAACCGGTGCCGCCGGAATTCTCGAAGCCGGAAGTCATCGCCATTCTGAAGCAGTATTACGATTCGCTCGAAGAGAAAGTGGAAGTGAAACTCCACGGCGCCGCCACCGGCGACGTGAAGAAATAACCAGAACGGGCGCGCGCCGGGCCGCCGGGGCGCGCCTGCCATTCGGGAGGCCGGGGAAATTATGACCATCGCACTCTACTGCATACTCTACGCCGGCGTGCTCGTCTTTCTGGCCGGCTGCATCGTGCGCGCCATATCGTACGCCAGCAAGCCGATTCATCTTCGCTGGGAAATCTACCCCGTGCCGCACGGCAGATCGGGCGAACTGAAGATCATGGTCCCCGAGATCCTGTTCTTGAAGGGACTCTGGGAATTCAATCGCCCGATGTGGTGGGTCTCCTATCCCTTCCATCTGGGCTTGTATCTAATCGCCGCCGCCGTGGTTTTGTTGGGCGGCGCGAGTTTGGCTCCCGGCGTTCTCTACCCCGTCTTGCATGACGCCAGCGTGGTTTGTGGAACGGCGGGGCCCGCGCTAGGCCTCCTGGGGGCGTCGGGTCTCATGGTCCGGCGCCTCAGCGCGCCTGAGTTGAAGCCTTATAACGCGCCGGGCGACTTTTTCAACCTGGCGCTGTTCATTGGTACGACGAGTCTGATTCTCGCCGGAGTCTGGTTCCGGCCGGTGGGAAGTCCGGGGCCGGGCGCGATTCTGCAAGGCGCCGCCCGATTCGATGTCAATTTGCAACCCTCGCCGCTCCTTGCCGCCGGTTTTATGCTGGGTTGCGCGCTTCTGGCTTACATACCCATGACCCACATGGCGCACTTCATCGCCAAATATTTCACCTATCACGCCATCCGCTGGGATGAACGGGGACCGCTCGCGGACGGAAGTATTCAACGAAAAATGGCCGAGTACCTGACATACCGTCCCACTTGGGCGGCGCCGCACGTGGGGGCCGATGGCAAGCGCAATTGGGCGGAAGTCGCTACCACCAATCCGACCCAGGCAGGTGCCAAATGAAAAACGCCGAATTGCGGGACATGTCTCGGCCGGACCGCGAGCCGCTCACCCATATCGGGAACGAGGATTTGATGCCCCTGCCCGCACCGCTGGACGATCCAGCGGCGGATCGTGCCTGGAAAACGCTTTCCGAACAGGCGCGCGCGAATTATGAATGCGGCCTCGACGATACCTGCGCACTCAATCTCCCGCGGCCCAAGACGCCGGAAGAGGAAACCGAACTCGTCCGGAAGTTTGTGAGCGGCCTCGAAAAACTGTTCTCCCGCGCCAACAACTGGACGTTTCTCCAGCCCTTGGTCCTCTCCATGGAGCACTGCGCGAAATGTCAAACCTGTGCCGACTCCTGCCATATTTTCGAAGCCAGCGGCGGCAATGAACTCTACCGGCCCACCTTCCGTTCCGAAATCGTGCGCCGGCTGTACTTCAAGTGCGTCAAGCATGGCGGCCTGCTTTCCGCCTGGCAGCATGGCGATATCGAACTGAACTGGCCGCTGGTGGCGCGCCTGGCGGAATTGGCCTATCGCTGCAACCTTTGCCGCCGCTGCGCCCAGACCTGCCCCATCGGCGCCGACAACGGCCTGGTGGCCCACGAACTGCGCAAGCTCTTCAGCATGGAAATGGGCATTGCGCCCAAGGAAATTCACGACAACGGCTCGATGCTCCAGTTGAAGGTGGGTTCTTCCACCGGCATGAACGCCGCCGCCGTGAAGGACAACATATCCTTCATCGACGAAGATATCAGCGAAAAAACCGGCATCCACGTAGAAACTCCTTGGGACGTGGAAGGCGCCGATGTGCTGCTCATCCACAATGCCGGCGAGATCATGGCATGGCCCGAAAATCCCGGCGCATTCGCCCTGATTCTCAAGGCCGCCGGAATCTCGTGGACCATGTCCTCCGAACTGGCGGCGTACGATTCCATCAACTACGGCTTGTGGTACGACGATGCACAGTTCGCGCGCGTCGCGTTGTTGCACGCCCAGGCGGCCAAGAAACTCAAAGTGAAGCGCATCGTCCTGGGCGAGTGCGGCCACGCCCACAAAGCTCTGGCAGTGATCGCGGACCGCCTGCTCCCGCGCGAACTGAACATACCGCGCCAAAGCTCCTTGCCCCTGCTTCGCGACATCGTGATGAGCGGCAAAATCGATCTCGACCCTTCCCGCAACGCCTTTCCGGTCACCCTCCACGATCCTTGCAACGAAGTCCGCCTCATGGGCGTGGTCGAACCGCAGCGCGAAATCATGCGCGCGATTTGCCCGCAATTCCGCGAAATGCAGCCGCACGGAACCGAAAACTATTGCTGCGGCGGCGGCAGCGGATTCGCCATCATGAGCGGCCACAACTTCCAGGACTGGCGCTTTCACGTATCGGGCCGTAAAAAGCTCCAGCAGATCCTCAACGCCTTCGCCGATTGCATGGACCGCTCAATCCCGAAGTACTTGTGCGCGCCCTGCAGCAACTGCAAAGGCCAGTTTCGCGACATGCTCAACTACTACGACCTCTGGGAGAAGAACCGCATCCTCTACGGCGGCCTGGTGGAGTTGATCGTCAACGCGATGCGCGCCGTAAAGCCCGGCTTTATCGATTGGGAGTGGCATTAAAATGGCCGCCCCGGCCGTGGACCTCGCCGGGCGCGCCTGCGCCGCGGAACGTTGTGTGGAGGCCATCGAAGCCATCGAGCAGGCCGTTGCTTTCCAGCCTGGCGATTTCCGGCTCTTTTTTCGTCTGGGCGTCTGTTACAGCGGCTGCTGCCGCCCGCACGCGCTGGTGCATCCGGAATTGTCGGTGCCATATCTTCGCCAGGCGCTGCGGCTGGTTGGTTCGGATGCCGGTCATGCCCGCGCCGCCGTCCTCGATCAGTTGGGCAACGCTCTGCTCCAGCGGGCGCGCACCGAAGGCGCTGAGTCCCTGCGCGATGCCATCGAAACCCACCTTGCCGCCGCCGAGGCTTTCCGCTCGTTGGGGCAGATCGACGACTGGGCCAGGGTCCAGTTCAATATCGGCAACTCCTACTGCAACCTGTCCGAAACAACCGGCGAAAACCATTGGCGGCGCGCCGTCGAAGCTTACGAGAAAACCCTGCTGGTGCGCACCCGGAGCCGCGATCCCGAGCGTTGCGCCGCCGCTCTCGAAAACCTGGGCACCGCCTGGCGGCAGGCCGGGGACGCACGGAAAAGCATCCAGTGCCTTCACCGGGCGTTGCGCATCAGTGTCCTGTTAGGTAGCACTCCGAAATGCGCGGACCTGCATAACAACCTCGGCAATGCCTTCCTGTCCCTGCCCGCAATGACTGCTCGCAATGCCCTTCGGGCTCTCCGCCACTTCGACCGCGCCCTGAACCTGCAGGCTCAGGATGCATTCAGCCGCGCCTATGGAATCACCCAGTACAACTGCGCCCAAGCTCACATTCGCCTGGCGCGGCTATCGGGTGCCGGCGATTTCCAGCCCGCCCTGAAATGCCTGCACGAAGCTTCGCGGGCCTTCCACTCGTGCGGTGAGCAGCGCTTTGACCAATTGATCAGGACGCAATTGGAGCGGTTCGGTTGAGCGGTTGCGCGCTGCCCGTCCGCAACACCGCGGCGAGGTCTTCGAATACCTGCTCCGAAAGATCGAGCCGGCGCAGTCTCCCGATCGTGTTCTCAAAATCGAAGGGCGCCGAACCCAGTGTGATGGCGCCGTCCTGCCACATCGCATAGCGCACCTCGGCGCGGCCGTGCTTGGGCTGCCCGGCACTGCCGGGGTTGACGACGATGCGGCCGGGCAGCTGACGGATGAATGGTATGTGAGTGTGGCCCACTAGTTCCACGTCGATATCCTCATCCACCACGTCATCGCCCCACAAATCCGATTCCTGCCGGCGATATTCGAACAAAGGGTCGCTGGGCGCCGCGTGGCACATGAGAATCAGCCTGCCGTCGGCGGCGGTGCTCTCCGTCAGCGGCAAACTTCGCAGATATTTCCGCGGCTCCTCGCCGAGGACCGACCGCGTATAGCGGCTCGTCTCCTCTGCCATCGCCCGAAACCGCGCCGAGCAGCGGGGGTCTTCATCGAATCCGACGGCGTGATCGTGATTTCCGCGCACTACCAGCGAGGCCTTTTCGCGTACGAAGGCAATCACCTCCGCGGGATTCGGCCCGTAATTCACCAGGTCCCCCAGCACCCAGAGGCGGTCGAAATCCCGCGGCAGGGCTTCCACGGCCTCCAAGTTACCGTGCAGATCGGAAACGATGAGTATTCTCATACTGGTCCGGCAGCCGGCATTTCCCACCAGATGTCGGGAGAAAACTGCGGGTGCCGCGGTGTCACCACCGCGCCCCACGCACGTAGTTCTGCTACCATTCTCGCAACGACGGCCGGAATCGCGGCCCGAATGGCGCGTGTGAGGCAGGCCCCAAAGGCGGTGCTTTCGGGCGCAATGCCAACCAGCACACACTGGCGCGGACCGGAGCCGGCCAGTTCGAGCATGGCGAGGCACTCCCCCACGGCAGGATCGTGCGGGCTCACTCGCGGCGATGCTTTGCCTCGCATCAAAGCCGCCTTGTTGTAGGTGTGAATCGATCCTGGCGTCCCCTCCGCGCGAACCGTATCGACCAACAGCACGGAGCCGGCGCCCGCCAGATAGGGCGCCAAATCGAGCCCTGGTGTTCCGAGGTCGACAACCGTCACCTCCGGCGGAACCTGATATTCGGCCTGGAAGACAGCCAGTGCGTAAGGACCGGCGCCGTCATCGCCCATCAGCACGTTGCCCAGTCCCAGAACCGCGATGCTCATAAAGTCACAACGCTCGAATCCGGCTCACCTCGCGCCCGTCCGGATCGAGAGTATGGATCGCGCACGCCAGGCAGGGATCGAAAGAATGAACCGTGCGCAGCATTTCAAGCGGCAAGTCGGGATCGGCCACCGGGTTCCCGTTCAAGGAGGCTTCGTATGGGCCAGGCACGCCCTTTTCGTCGCGCGGGCTGGCATTCCAAGTGGTTGGCACGACCGCCTGGTAGTTCTTGATCACGCCGTTGTCGATCACCACCCAGTGAGAAAGCATTCCCCGCGGTGCCTCGTGGAATCCTACTCCCATGATTTCGCCCTTGGGAAACTCGGGCTTTACGAAAGTCTCCGTGTCGCCGCGGCCGATATTGTCCACCAGTCGCTGCCAGTGATCCGTCGCGAGATCGGAAAGCATGGCAGCTCGAATGGCGCGCGCGGCGTCGCGTCCGAGGGTGGAGTGCAGCATGGCCGGAGTAATTTGCTGCTTCGCGATGGAAGAGACGGTCGTCAGCACGGTATCCGCCCACTTTTTGGTCGGCCCGTGCCCCTGTGCGTAACCCGCGAGCACCTGAGCCAGCGGCCCCACCTGCATCGGTTTGCCGCCAAGACGCGGCGCTTTCACCCACGTGTATTTGGCCTGTGGCGAATAGTCGGTGAAATCGGGGATGGTTTCGCCCTCCCACGGGTGCTTGCTGTCGGAGCCTTTATACCATGCGCGGGTGACGTTTTCCGTAATGTCGCGGGTCAAGGACACATCGTGGTGGTCCCTCACCGGCTTCACATTTGACAGCGCGCCATCGAGGATAATACCGCCGGGCAGGTCAAAGGCGGTGGCATGGCGGTCGGTCGGCAAGTCCGGCACGGACATATAGTTCGTCACCCCTGCACCGTACTTCAGCCATTCGGGATAGAAAGCCGCCACCGCGCAGGTATCGGGAACGTAGACTTGCTGGACAAACGTCCGGACTTCATCGAGCAGGCTCTTGACCATGTAGAGCCGGTCCATGTTCAGAGTCGCCTGGTTATCCAGGTTGATGGCATTGGCCACCCCGCCCACCGCCAGATTCTGGATATTCGGCGTCTTACTGCCGAGCACCGCTACCGCCTGCACGGCCTTCCGCTGATACTCCAGAGCCTGTAAATAATGCGAGACCGCCAGCAGATTCACCTCCGGCGGCAATTTCATAGCGGGATGTCCCCAATACCCGTTCGCGAAAATGCCCAACTGTCCCGATTCCACGAAGCCTTTCAAACGGTCCTGCACGGCTTTCAGGTCGTTGCGGGAATTCCGTTCCCAAGGTGAGAGCGATTCGGCCAGCGACGAAGCCTTGGCGGGATCGGCCTTCAAGGCGCTCACCACATCCACCCAATCGAGCGCGCACAGATGGTAGAAGTGTACGATGTGGTCGTGGAGAGCATGCGCAATCAGGATCAGATTGCGAATGTACTGCGCGTTCATGGGGATTTCCATCCCCAGCGCGTTCTCCACCGCCCGCACCGAGGCCATGGCATGAACCGTGGTGCACACCCCGCAGAAACGCTGCGCAAATGCCCACGCCTCGCGCGGATCGCGGCCCACCAGAATCGTCTCGATGCCGCGCCACATCGTTCCGGACGCCCAAGCCTGCGTCACGTGTCCGCCATCCACTTCCACGTCAATCCGCAAGTGCCCTTCGATACGGGTCACCGGGTCGATTACGATTCTTTTGCTCATGCTGCTTGTCCCTTCGTGGCTGACCTGTTGGTCGCCAGAACCGCCATGTCCAGTGTTGCCGGGAGAATGGCGAACCGCTTTACCGTGAAAAGGTATCCCACCATCGCCAGCGCGATAAATCCGATGCTGATCAGCAGTTCCGCTACCGATGGAAAATAGTGGTAGCCTTCTCCCGGCCGGAACGCGATGGTGGTAGGTGTGTACCGGTACAGCATTCCACCAAGGGTCAGAATGCCGAGCATGGCGAACCCTTTCGGCGGTGTGTGACGCAGCGGCTTCGAGCGCAGCGCCAGTGCCGGCACGCCGATCATCAGGGTCTCGGCGAGAAATAGGAAGCTGTAGAAATCGAAACGGAGCACCGCGTCAAGCTGTCCCCGCTTCACGAGATCGGCAAATCGGATCGCCAGCCAGGCCAGGGCCGCCCAGGACACAATGTTGCTTAGCGACGCCAGCATAAAGCGATCGATGGGCCGGCGCCACACCGCGCACGATGCCATAAGCACAAGTTCCACGAAGGCGATTCCCAAAATAAAGGCCATCAATACGTACAGCAGCGGCAGCAGGGGCGTCTGCCAGAGAGGATGTACGCGGCGTGCGCCCAACAGCATGAGCGAGCCTAGGGAGGATTGGTGCATCGTCGGTAACGCCAGCGCCAGAGCGACGCCGTAGGGGTAGGCGTGCTTCACAAACCGCTTGGCGTAGCGCGCGACATCGCGCACCAGTGCCGGAAACGGGTCGTGCTCCAGGCGCTCGAGCAGCGGCGCCAGATTTTCGAAATCCAGCGCGATCATGACGTAGGCCGTCATGCAGAAAGCCACTTCCCAAAGGATGGAATGCGGGTTCCACGCCCAGGGGTCGGCCATGAAGAACAGATTCCACGGCCGCCCGATGTCCACCGCCAGGGCCATCATGCCCACCGTGTAGGACAGAATACTGGTCAGGAGCGCGGTGCGCATCAGGGGATGATATCTGGTCCGGTTAAACACATAGGTGATGAGCGCCATCGCGTATCCGCCCGAGCCCAGCGCAGTGAGGGTCGTGACGTTGAAGTTCTTGAACAGTCCCCAGGAGTAGCCGTCATTCAGGGCGGTGACGGAGTACAGACCGGCGAATTCCCGGTAGACGCAGAGCAGGAGGCCCAATACCGCCAGCGCGGTCATGAACCAGAATGGCTTGGTCAGCAGCGGGCTCGCAACCTGCAGCATGCGTCGCCAACAGACTCTCATAATTGCTCCTCCAGGCCGAGGTCTTCGGCCTCTTCGGCCGCGTGCCGGGTGTGTTCGCGCCAGAAATGCGTGGTAACGGCGACCAATGTCGTGTACACCAGCGCCGGTGTGAGACCATTCTGGTAAATACTTTCCTGGACGTCGCGCACGCCGGACGCCACCGACCGGTCACCCAGGTCCGGCAGACCGAGCTTCGAGAAAGGCACGTGCGACAGGTAAAGCGACTGTGTACCGCCGCCGTCTTTCTCTCCATACACCCGGTCCTGATAATATTTCCCCGGATTGCTCGCGATGCGCCGGTGCGCGGCGTCGAGCAGGTCCGAACGTTTGCCGAAAATGACGGCCTGGCGCGGACAAACGGCGGTGCATGCCGGTTCTTTTCCGAGCGCCAGGCGGTCGCGGCACAATTCGCACTTCACCACTCGCGGGTTGATCTGGCTCCATTCGAACTTGGGTATGTTGAACGGGCAGGCGATCTGGCAGCAGCGGCACCCGAGGCAGGTGGTGCCGTTCCACTGGACGATACCGAAATCGCTCTTGGTAAGCGCCGACAGCGGACAGGCAATCACGCAGGCCGGATCCAGGCAGTGCATGCACTGCTGCTTCATATACGACCATTCGTGGCCATCGGACGCCCGGTAAAGCTTAATGATGTTCTTGGTGTGGGCATTCAGCGATTCCGGCGCCTGATACATGCCATCGGATGACCCCGCATCGGGAACCAGGCCATTCGCCTCGCTGCACGCCGTCACGCACGCTTTGCAGCCGATGCATCGCGTGGCGTCGTACAGCAGACCGAGCTTTTCGGTGGGCTCGTTCAGCATCACGGCCCCCGCGTGCGGCAGACACGTAACGCCGGCGCATCCCGCAGCCGCGATTTTGAAGAGAGTTCGCCTCGTCACGTTCATGCCTTGCCTCCCTTGGCGCCGTCCGTGAGCGTCTTGTCCTGTAGGACGCGCGCGATCTTGACGCCCGCGCCCAGCACCACGCCGGCGGCCAGCCCCGCCACGCCCGTAGCCACCGCGCTCACCGATCCATGCTCTGCCGTGATGCCGGGATAGGTGGCCGGCGGCTGTGGCCGGGTAATCTCGATGGTCTGGTACATCGGTGCGCGGAACGCCAGGGATTTCTCGGTGCAGCCAAAGCACGGCGCGCCGGCGCCGATGGGCCACGCATCCACGACTTCACAGAAGTGGTTGGTGGAGCAACTTGCGTGTGTGGCCGGACCCTTGCATCCCAGCTTGTACAGGCAATAACCCTGACGATGCCCGGCGTCCCCGAACTGCACGGCAAATCGTCCGGCATCGAAGTGCGCTCGCCGCGGGCAGTGCTCGTGGATGGTCCGCCCGTAGGCGAACAATGGGCGCCCTTCGTTATCCAATTGAGGCAGTTGGCCCATGGTGGCGAATTGCAGTGCCACACCCAGCAATATGTAGGGATTAGCCGGGCAACCAGGCAGTTTGATCACCTTTTTGTCCGGCAGGAGATCCTGGACGCCGACCGCACCGGTGGGATTGGGATCCGCGGACGGAAGTCCGCCCCAGGAAGCGCAGGAACCGAGCCCGATTACCAATGCCGCCGGCTTGGCGACCTCTTTGACGATATCGGCGCCTGTCCGGCCGCCGATGCGCATATAGGTTCCGTGCTGCGCCAGCGGTATGGCGCCCTCCACGATGCAGATGTACTTGCCGGCATTCTTTTCCATCGCGCTGTGCAGGGCGGCTTCAGCCTGATGCCCGGCGGCGGCCATCAAAGTCTCGTGGTAGTCCAACGAAATCAAATCGAGGACCAACTCCGCCAACCCGGGATGGGAAGTTCGCAGCAGGGATTCCGTACAACCCGTACACTCCTGGTAATGCAGCCAGATCACCGATGGCCGTTGCCCTTTGGCAAGGGCACCCGCCATTCGCCTGGCGGTCGTGGCGGACAGTCCTACGGCAGCGGCTGCCTGGGTAATCGTTCGCAGGAAGGTTCGGCGGTCCACGACTGAAGGGGCGTGGTTCTTACTCTTCGCCTTAATGACCGAGGGCATCGAGAATACTCCTCTATTCACGGTCGCTGTGTAACGACAGAGTTACTTATATCTGGACTTCTAAAGTAATTGGCCGTCTAAATCAAGTGGCTGCCTCCATCAGCCGCCCGCGCCATTCCAAGCCGGCATGAGTGTTGGATTTCGAAGCGTTCTCGCCGCCGGTCAAGTTCACGAAAACGGCCTTTGTGCTATCGTCCGCGGGCGGGAAGCGTCTAAGCGGCGTTTGTAGCCCAGAGGCCAACTTGTCTCTGCGGTTTTTTGCGACAACCGCCTCGGTGCGGGGAGCCTAAATCTGGAAAATCCGGCGGGAGGGAGATTGAAAGACCGTCCGTGGGTCGATTCGATCCTTTAAGGAATCTGGGTTTTCCGGGTTGTCGCGCAATTGTCCCCCCGGCTCGCGGGCCAACTGATTTCCAGGTTCAAAAAACGTGGCGCCGCGCTAGAATGCGGATTAACAGGTGTGATTATCTTATTTCGCCACGCTGTGAGAGCCGCCGCTTCCGGCAGCTTTGGAGGTCGGCAACCCTGTCGACCGGCGCGAACAGCATGCATGCCTCCCGATGCCGGCCCGCTTCGCGACCCATCAGGAAGGTACCCCGTATGACGATACTGCGTCGCATATTCCCTTTTTTAGCCTGGCTCGATGGCTACGATGGGGCCACATTACGTGCCGACTTGATCGCCGGTCTCACGTTGACATTGGTGCTCGTGCCGCAGTCGATGGCCTACGCGCAACTTGCCGGTCTGCCCGCCTACTACGGCCTCTACGCTTCTTTCCTGCCGCCGATCGTGGCGGCACTTTTCGGCTCCAGCCGCCAGCTTGCCACTGGTCCGGTAGCGGTGGTGTCGCTAGTTACCGCTACGTCCCTTGGCAAGTTGGCCAGCGCCGGCAGCGAACAATTCGCGGCATACGCGGTGCTGCTCTCCTTGATCGTGGGATGCATACAGCTCCTTCTAGGCCTCCTGCGGCTCGGAATGGTTGTGAACTTTCTGTCTCATCCGGTGGTCAACGGATTCACCAATGCGGGCGCCCTGATCATCGCGACGTCGCAGCTCTCCAAGCTTTTCGGAGTCGCCGAACCGGCGACTGATCATCAGTATGAGACCGTCTACCGCGTGGTGCGTTCCGCGCTGGTCGAAACCCACTTACCGACACTTGGGATGGCGTTGCTCGCCATCGCGGTCATGCTCGCGATGGAGCGGTTCGTCCCGCGAGTCCCGAATGTGCTTCTCGCCGCCGTGCTAACCACTCTGCTCGCCTGGGCTACCGGGTTTGAGCGCGCCACGACGGTGCCACAGGAGGCGATCGAATCGCCGCGCGTGACGGCAGCCATCGGGGCTTACAACGACGCCGTCGTCCTGCGCGCCTCGCTGGAGCACACCATATCTGCCAGCCAGATCACGCGCAGTGAAGTCACGGCGCGCAGTAGCGCCGTGTGCCAGCGATGTCATGAGCCCCGGGCGGTGGGGCGCTTGACGACGGCCCGGGGCGATGGCCAGCCGCCGGCCGGCCCACACTCCGTGCTCACGCTGCACGAGAGGGCCGGGGTGTTGGCAGAATGCCTCGCCGAAGCGCGCGCGGCAATCGACGGTGAAAGGACGGATCTGCAATCGTTTCGTCTGCAACGCGGCAGCAATGGGAAGTTTTACCCGCGCGGCGAGGTCCCTTCCGGTGTCACCATCATGCCGGGGATGTGGCGAATCCAGATAGCTAGCGGTCCGTTCGTGCCGTCGGCCATCCGTCTTCAGGGGGGCGGCGCGGTCGTGGGCAAGGTGCCGCGGGGCGTGCCTGCCCTGCGAGCGCCTCAGTTCGATAGCGCGACGATCTTTAAATTGTTGCCGGCTGCGCTGATGATCGCGCTGCTTGGCTTCATGGAGGCGATCTCCATCGCCAAAGCGATGGCCACCCGGACGAAGCAAAAACTCGACACCAACCAGGAGTTGGTGGGACAGGGGCTGGCGAACATCGTCGGATCGATGGCCATGAGCTACCCCGCTTCGGGCTCATTCTCGCGCTCCGCGGTGGCCCTCCGGGCGGGCGCCAGAACCGGCGTTGCCAATGTGGTGTCGGGGCTGGCGGTGTTGCTCGTGCTCCTGTTTCTTTCGCGCTGGCTCTATTACCTGCCGCAATCGGTGCTGGCGGCCATCATCATCCTGGCGGTAGTCAGGCTTTTGGACTTCCGGAGGTTCGTGCACGCCTGGCATGCCAACCGCCTCGATGGATTGGTGGCGGTGTTGACCTTCGCAGGCACCTTGATATTGGCGCCCGAACTCGAGTGGGGCATCGCCATCGGCGTAGCCCTATCGCTCGGTGCCTACCTTTACCGGACCATGCGGCCGGCAGTGGCGGAACTGGCGCCTCATGCCGACGGCGCACTGCGCAACGCCCGGCGCTACGGACTCCGCACCTGCCGGCACCTCGCCGTGATCAGCTTCGAAGGCCCCCTGAACTTCGCCAGCGTAGCGTACCTTGAGGACGAGATACTATCCCGCATTGCCGATAAACCGGGGCTGCGGCACGTGCTGATCTCCGGTAGCGGCATCAGCGAGATCGACGCCTCCGGCGAGGAAACTCTGCGCCGCATCGTCGACAACCTCCGCGGCAGCGGGTGCGAAATATCGTTTTCGGAGCTGGCGGACGCCGTAAGCGATGTGCTGCGCAGTTCGCGCCTCTACGAGCACGTTGGGGCGTCCCGCTTCTTCGCCACCCGTGCGCTGGCTCTGAGCGAAATCTACCCCGAGGCCCACAGGGATACCAATGAGACTGAATGCCCCTTCCAGCAGGCCATGCCGCCGGTGGTGGAGCTATCCCTGCACCCGGACGGTTCGCTCCGCGCCGCCGATTGTCATAAGCTGCGGTGCTGCCGCCATATCGCCGCGTTCCGTTTCGATGCTCCCTTGAGTTTTGCCAACACCGCGTTCCTGGAACAGCAGATTCTGACCCGCGTCGCAGACCGTCCCACACTGCGTCACGTGCTCCTGGTCATCCACGGGGTTAGCGGCGTCGATGAGGCTGCCGTCCGCAAGCTGGCGGTTTTGGTGCAAAAGCTGAGGGCCGGCGGTTTCGCTGTTTCGTTCAGCGGCGCCAAGGACGAGGTGCGCACGGTGCTGCAGCGCGCCAATATCGCCAATATGATTGGCGAGGAGAGCATGTATCCGACTCAGGCCACCGCCATCGCCGGCATCTACGCCCGGGCGCACACGGGCTCTTCCGAGGAGGGCTGCCCGCTTGAGCCGTTGGCGCCGCGGCTCACCGAGTTGTCCCTGCACCCCGACGGGACCATGCACGACGCCCGCCAGCAGCATCTCCGGGTCTGCCGCGCGATCGGCGTGCTGCGCTTCGACGGACCCCTGCCTCTCGGTAGCCGCCGCGGAATTCAGTCGGAGTTCATCCGCTGGGCGAAGCGCCGCCCAAGCGTTCGCAGCGTGATATTCGTGGCCAACACCCTCGACCGGCTGGAGCGCGCGGAAGCGGATAACCTGGCGGCGCTCATCGAGGCCGTGCGCGAAGCTGGTTACCGCGTACTCCTCGCCAATGTCGCCGACGAGGCTTTCGAGACTCTCGGACGAGCCGGTCTGGCTGATGCTATCGGTTTGCAGTCGATCATGGCCTCCGAGTACTTGTGCATCGACGAGCTGTATGTCGCGGCCCACGAAGGGCTGGGAGAACCCGACTGCCCCTTGCGCAACCTGATTCCCCGGGTTGTGGAGTTGGCGCTTCACCCCGATGGCTCGCTGCGGGATGCCAGGTTGCACAAACTGGCGCTCTGCCCGCGGATTGTGGCGGTCCGCTTCGATGGGCCGCTCAACTTCGCCACTATAAGGTTGTTCGAGGACCAGCTCGCTGACTGTCTGAAGCGCCGGCCGGACGCGCACCACGTGCTGCTTGCCGGACACACCATCGACCGGCTGGATACCGAAGCCGCGGAAGAGATGGTAAAACTGCTCGAACGTCTCTGCGAGTCCCAGGTGCGGGTCGCGGTGAGCGGTCTTCGCGACGACGTAGCGGAAATGCTGCGCCGGGCTACCGGCCGCGGCCGGGCCAAGGCATGGTTTTTCCCAACGCAGGCGCGGGCGCTCGAGGTGCTGCACGGGGACGCGCACAGCGATTTCACCGGCGAAACTTGCCCGCTCCGCACCGTGGTGCTGGCGTAGCTGCCTAATTTAGCATCTGTTTGCGGACGCGCTCCGCGGCGCGCGAGACATAGCGCGCACGCGCCTCGCGAATCTTCTCCATAAGCGTGGCAATGTCAAGCGGTTTCTCCAGTATGTCGACGGCGCCCAGCCGGGTGGCCTCGACTGCCGTCTTGATTGTCGCCTGTCCGGTGAGGAGCATCACCTGTAGGTCGGGAGTGCCGGCCATCAGCGCCTTGAGCGTGGCAAGGCCGTCCATGCCCGGCATTGCGAAATCGAGCACCACGGCATCGAATTTGGTCAGCTGCGACTTCTGAATGCCATCCATGCCGGAGTAGGCGACCTCGACCTCCAGGCCGCGGGCACGCAAGCGCTCCGCCAGAACGCCAACAAACTCTTCTTCGTCGTCAATCAGCAGCACTCGGTCAGTCGACATCGGGAACCTCCGCCAGAGCGGCCAGCGTGTGCGGCTCAAGCACCGTGGAATCGCGATGGCTATAAGGGAGAAAGAATACTATGCGGCCTGGGTTTGAGGCCGTCAGCCGCACCTCGCACCCGCTAGCGTGCAGTAGCGCGTCAATTTCGGCGAGCCGCCCGGCGGCCACGTCGTTGCCCGGGAGAGGATCCGCGCTCTCCAACGTAATAACGGCGCCCGCGGGATCGGGCGCGAGCCTTATGGTGATCCGGCGGCCCTCTGTGACCCCTTCCAGGAGCAACTCGATGCCCGCATGGGCCGCTTGTTGGAGTTGGAACTGGCTGCCTTGTACGAAGCCGATAACACCTTCGGGCAGAATGGTTCGCAACTCGGTTTGTCGACGGCGGGCCTGGCACGCGGCGAAGAAAACGCTCCTCTCCACGATTTCGCGGGGATCGCACTCTAAAGGCCCCTCATCCACCGAGTGAGCGAAGTGGCCGAGACTTCGGACAATCGCATTCGAGCGGGCGATTTGTGCCGCGAAGCGCTGGGCCAGGCTGCCAAGCTTCTCCACCGCGCGCGCGTCCCCTTCTCGGGCGCGCGGGAGTGTGTCTTCATGCAGGCCGCACAGTTCATGGGCGATATTGAGAGCGTTAGCGAGTTCGTGGCACTGTCCCGCCAGGACACGGCCGAAGTAGCGCAGTTCGCGGTTAACGGTGGACATGCTCCCTCCGGGCAGCGGCGCGATGCAGGGTCGCGATGACATCCTCCAGATCGACGGGCTTTTGCAGGTATTCGAAGGCGCCGAAGCGGCGGCCCGTTTCGACGTCCTCCCTCGCGCCGTGGCCGGATAGCAGGATCACCTCGAGATCGGGATGCGTACGTTTAATCCGCTGGATGACTTCGAGGCCGCCTAAACCCGGCATGCGGACGTCGAGCAGGACCACGTCGAAAGGCTGCCGCTCGACCAGGGTCAGGGCCTGTTCGCCGCTTACCGCACCGGTCGCTTCGATGCCTCGCAGTTCGAGCCGCTCGACTACAGTCGAGACTAAATCCTCTTCGTCGTCGACAAACAGCACGCGCAGGGGCATAACTTAACCTCTTCGTACGGGGAGTAGCACTGTGAAGCACGTGCCCTTCCCGGCCTCGCTTTTTACGGTAATCTCACCGCCGAGCTTTTGGACGATACCATAGGTGATCGACAGCCCCAGTCCCGTCCCAGAGCCTTCCTTGGTGGTGAAGAAAGGCTCAAAGATGCGATCGAGGTTCTCTTTGGGGATGCCGATACCATTATCCGTAATAGACACCGCTACCCGCCGTTCGCCCGCGGGGCGCACCCCGATGTCGATGCGGCCGCCGTCGCTTACGGCTGCCTCCGCATTGTTGAGAATGTTGAGAAACACCTGCTGGAGTTGGCCTCGGTCGCTCTCGATATTCGGCACACCCGGCTCCGCCGCAATCGCAATCGTGATGTTACGGTACGCGGCTTCCTTGCCGAGGAAACCGACGACCTCGTTTAGCAGTTCCTCTACCGCGATGGTCTCGCTGCCGACATCCATGTGCTTCGCGAAGCCCAGCAGGCGATGCGTGACCTTCCGGCACCGCGCTACCGATCCCGCGATCGAATCGACGATGCCTAGGACCTTTTCACGGCGGGGAAACTGCGCCTCCAGGTTCACAATGTCCTTCAAGAGCCCGGCCTTTTCGTTGATGATAGTGAGCGGGTTGTTGATTTCGTGGGCCACGCCGGCGGCGAGGCGTCCAATGGTGGCAAGCTTGTTGGCATACTCCACCTTGTGCATCAATTCGGCGCGCTTCAGGTTCTGCGCGCGCAAAGTAGCCACGAACTGGCGGCTGCCCCAGAGGATCACGCCGAGGACGAGAGCGGCGCTCACCAGCAGGAAAACAAGTAACCGCGGGAGCGAAACGTCGGCGCTCTGCGGCGGGACGACAGGCCGTATATAGACGAGGACAAACGGGGAATCGGCTATCCGGGAACAACCGATGACGGCCGGCCGGTGGTGCTCGTCGTCCCGTTTCAGCACCTGGACTTCGCCGGTAGCGTGCGGGATGGGGATGGCAACTCTTTGAAGCACGGTGCCGTAGCGCCGCGACGGCGATTGTAGCGTGCCCTCCAGGTTCACCAAGAAGACATCGTCGTCAGGGGTGAGACCGGCGGTGACAAGTTGTTCCGCCAGTACCTCGGCATTGATCGTAGCGCGCAGGATGTAGTAGCCGCTTCCGCGTTCCTGCCTGGTGGCGATTGCGAAATGCGGGGAGTGGCGGTAGCCAAGGAAAACCTCGCTGACAAAGGCGCCCCGCTGGCCCACGCGGTAGAACCAGTCCTGGTCGTGGTAATCGCGTCCCTGGAGGTCGTACGGGCCGGTATAGCAGAGCTGCTTTCCTGCCGCGTTGATCAAGCCGAGGTCGGCAAACGATCCCAATGCCAAGGTGTCGTTCATGTGCTGCATCGTGCTCGAGAGCGTCTCCACATTGCATAGCTCCGAAAAGGAACGGTCGCGGACGATGAAGGCCAGCGCTGAGCGCCGCTCGGTTAGAAAAAATTCCAGGGATCGCTTGACGTTGGTCACCTGGCGTGAGACGCCTTCGACAGCTTCAGCGCGGATGGAACGCTCGTATTGGTCGTAGTAAAGGAACGAAACGATGACCAGCGGTACCAGGGAGATAATGGCCGTTGCCAGAAACATCGTGCGGCGAAGGCGAGCCGCGCTTTGTCCAGCGAGGTACGGGCGGGCCGCCTCGACCTCCGTAGGATCTAGCGAGTCGATCGAAGGAGAGATTGGCATGGAAGCCTTTCCCCACGAGCAGGTTCTCATGCTTACAGCGCGGTGTCAACGCACCGGCCGGCGAAGAAGGCGTGGAGCGCCGGATCGACGTGATCGCCATGGCAATTCAGATTGGAGGATTGCCGGGCTGGCCGCCGGCCCTATTACGCTTGCCGTTTTCTGGCCCAAAATGGCTTCCGGGTGCGCAACCTGTCGGGCGGGTATCCTACCGATGAGAGGTTGCCAGCCGCACCGATTAACGCCTCACTCTCCGTCGCCTTTCCGCGGCCCGCACTTGTGACTCATCCATACCGAAATAATGCGCCACTTCGTGCCACACGGTATCGCCAACCAGGCGCGGCAGATCTTCGGGCGTGCGCGCCAGGCGCTCGTGCGGTCCCTGAAAGATCGTGATCCTGTCGGGCATCGCGAACGGCTCGAATACGCTCCTCTGGGTCAGCGGACGCCCTTCATACAATCCCAGCAAAGTTCCGCCGTGCGGCACCCGTCCCCGCGCCAACTGCCCCGCGCTCGGCTCGGCTTCCACCATCAACGCGATGTTCTTCAAACGCTTCCGGAAACGCGCTGGTATGCGGGCATAAGCCTCCGTCACCAGCCGGTCGAATTCGTTCGGGCTCATCCCAACTATCATTTTAAGTTCTTCGCCAGGCGAGTAGGCTTGGCGGGCTGCAGCAAAGGCCCCGTGAGAGGCTGATTTGCCGTAATCGTCAAATTGCCCTGTGCGCAATCGTCCGTCCGGCGAAAATGCGCGAAGCACAGCGTCCCCCGCGATCTCTGCCCGGATATACACTAGTTGCTTCCGGGGCGTCAATCATCGGCCCCCGAACTTAATATGGGAGGTCTGAAGGTATGAAGGCTAATCGACGTAAATTCATGCAGGCGCTCGGGACCGGTTCGGCCGGAGTCGCCATGACTGCGGCCGCCGCCGCGGCGGGTCCCACCAGCGGTACCACCAAAAGCGAGGGGCAGCTCCTGCTCGTCGGAGACAACATTGCCTTGACCGATACGCAATATGGCAAGGTAAGGGGCTATGTCCTCCGCGGCATTCAGTATTATCTCGGCATGCGATATGGCGCGGACACCTCCGGCGCCAACCGTTTCCTGCCTCCCCAAAAACCCAAACCCTGGACCGACGTCTTTCCCGCGCTCTGGTGGGGCGACTCCGCGCCGCAGAACATGGACCACCGCTACGCCAATAACTTCGCGTCCTTCCGCGACCACTGGAACTATGGTGACGTCACCGAGGATTGTCTTCGCATCAACGTCCTGACGCCCGCCAACGATAACAAGAAGCGGCCCGTGCTCTTCTGGATCCACGGCGGCGGCTTCACCAACGGCAATGCCATCGAGCAGGACGGTTACAATGGCGAAAACTTCGCCCGCTTCGGCAACGTGGTCTTCTGCTCCATCAACCACCGCCTCGGTCCTCTCGGATACTGCAACCTCGCCGGCGTCGGCGGAGAGAAATTCGCCGCATCCGGCAACGTCGGCATGCTCGACATCGTCGCGGCCCTCGAATGGGTCAGAGATAACATTGGCAACTTCGGCGGCGATCCCGGCAACGTCACCATCATGGGGCAGTCCGGCGGCGGCGCCAAGGTCTGCCTCCTCACGGCCATGCCCTCGGCCAAGGGATTGTTCCACAAAGCCGTCGTGCTGAGCGGAGCCTCCCGCAGGGCCGCCGAAAAAACCCCTTCCGAGCATTTAGGCGCCGCAGTCGTCAAAGAGGCCGGTCTCACCGCCAACGACCTCGACAAACTTCAATCCATGCCCTGGAAAGATTTCTACGCCACCGCGACCCGCGCACAGATGGCGGCGGCCCGCGATGCCGGTCCCGGTGGCGGCCTCACCCGCGGATTCAGCCCCGTTGTGGACGGCACCGTTCTCCCGCAGCATCCCTACGACCCCGAAGGTGCGCCCAGTGCGGCCAATGTGCCCATGATCATCAGCTCTGTCCAAAACGAGCAGTCGCCTAGTTGGACCGATTCTTCCCTCGAATCCGTCACCATGGACCAGGTCGTCGAAAAGCTCAAGCAGCGGGCCGGTTTCGGCGCCGGCTTCGGCGATAAGACCCAAGCGGTTGTGGATGCTTATGCCAAAGCGTTCCCAGGTAAAAAACCCGTGGAAATCTGGTCTCTCGCCAGCAGCAACCGTCAATCCGTGGTGGAACTCGCCGACGTGAAATCCCGGCAGCCCGCTCCCGTGTATGTCAATTGGTTCACTTGGCAGCCGCCTCTATTCGACAACCGCATGCGCGCGTTCCACTGCGTCGACATCAGCTTCTGGTTCTACAACACCGACGTGATGTACACACACACCGGCGGCGGACCCAGGCCCAGAGCCCTCTCCACCAAAATGGCCGGAGCCCTCCTCCAATTCATGAAGAGCGGTAATCCCAACGGGCCCGGCCTCCCCAACTGGCCCAAATATTCTTCGGCCAAAGGCGAGACCATGATTTTCGACGATACCTGCAAAGCGGAAAACGATCCCGACCGCGAAGCCCGAAAAGCCCTTCCGGTAGCCTGAAGGCGCTCGCGAAGGCAGTGCCGGCGCCAAAATCGTGTTACGGACGCGATCTGCGAAAAAACGGCTGCGAGTGTGACGATAGTCGGTGATTCTCCCAAAGAGGAGTAGCCGGCGGCGATGGTTTAGTGAGGACGGCAGAGCAGCCATCCTGCTAAACTCAGAAGAGTCCCCTCGATCATGGATTTCCTCAAAGGGCTGAACCAGCCACAGCGGGAAGCGGTTACTAATACAGAAGGACCGCTTCTGATTCTGGCGGGCGCCGGTAGCGGCAAAACCCGGGTGATCACGCACCGCATCGCCTACATTATCACGGCGCGGCATGTGCCGCCGTCCGCCATCATGGCAGTGACGTTCACCAACAAAGCCGCCGGTGAGATGCGCGACCGCGTCATGAACCTGCTGGCCGATGTGCAGTTGGAGTCCTCTCCCAGAATCTCGACGTTTCATTCGTTTTGCGTCCAGCTTCTGCGCCGCGATGGGGAGCCCCTGTCGAGGATCCGCCCCGGGTTTACACGCCGCTTCACGATTTACGACGAGGAAGACCAGTTGGGCGTGATGAAATCGGCATTTCGCGCGCTCGGGCTGGACGAGAAGGATTTCCTCCAATACCGCGCGGTGCTCTCCCGCATCAGCGCCGCCAAGAATACCAGGCAGCAGCCAGCCGATCTTTATAAGGCCGCCGTCAACAAGGAAAGCGAAGCCGTAGCCGCGGTTTTCGAAGAGTACGAAAAAACACTGAGGACGGCCAACGCGCTCGATTTCGACGATCTGCTGCTGGAGGCCGTCCGCCTGCTGCGGCACGACGATGCCACCCGGGAGGCTTGGAACCGGCGGCTGAGTTACGTGATGGTGGATGAATACCAGGACACCAATCGCAGCCAGTACGAGTTGATCCGCCTGCTCAGCGAGCGTCACAACAACGTGTGCGTGGTGGGCGACGAAGACCAATCCATTTATAGCTGGCGCGGGGCGGACATCCGCAACATACTCGATTTCGAGCGCGATTTTTCGAACGCCAAAACCATCCGGCTGGAGCAGAATTACCGGTCGACCAAGAATATTCTGGCGGCGGCGGGCGCGGTGGTGGAGAACAACAAGGAGCGCAAAGGCAAGAAGCTTTGGACGGAATCCACCGCCGGCGACAAACTGGGACTGTACGCCGGCTTCGATGCGGAGAACGAAGCGCTATTCATTGCCGACACGATCGAGAAGCACCTGGCAGGAAATCCGGCCGATCACGTGGCTGTTCTATACCGGACCAACTTCCAATCGCGGCAGATCGAAGAAGCGCTGCGGCGGTACGGACGCACTTACAGCGTGGTGGGCGGCTTCAGCTTTTACCAGCGGGCGGAGATCAAGGATTCGGTGGCGTATCTGAAACTCGCGGCATCCAATTACGATTCCGTAAGCCTCTTGCGCATCATCAACACGCCGGCGCGCGGCATTGGCCGCACGACGGTCGATCAGATTGAAAAATACGCGCGCGAGCACAATTTAAGCTTGTGGAACGCCATCGAGCGCATCATCGACGACGAGAAACTGTCCACCCGGTCGCAATCGTCGCTGGTGATTTTCCGCAATTTGATTCAGGAACTCTCGCTGGTGGCCAGTTCGCGCCCGCTGCCGGAACTGCTGAAATTCATTCTCGAGCGCACCGGATATCGCAAGATGCTGGAATCGGAAAAAACGCCGGAAGCGGAGACGCGGATCGAGAACCTGGAAGAACTGATCAATGCAGCCACCGAAGCCGGCGAGCGCGGAGAATCCATCGAGGATTTTCTGGATCACGCGGCGCTGGTGGCGGATGCCGACGCGGTGGATGAGCGCGCGCCGGTCACGCTGATGACGCTGCACAACGCCAAAGGATTGGAATTCCCGATCGTGATTCTGGCCGGGATGGAATTGGGGCTGTTCCCGCACAGCCGCTCGATGAATTCGGAAGCCGCGCTCGAAGAGGAGCGGCGCCTGTGCTACGTGGGCATGACGCGCGCGCGCAAAAGGCTGATTCTCACCTGGGCGCGCTACCGGCGCCGGTTCGGCGGCGGCGAGCAGGAACGGTCGACGCCGTCGTGGTTCTTGCGCGAGGTGCCGGCCGAGTACATCGTCGATTTAGGGCAGCGCGATGAGCCGGGTGAAGTCGATCTTTTCGCCGACCGGCACGACGTTCGCCAGGCTGCCAGGCGCAATACTTTCACCGGAAAGACGTACAACTCGGTAGAGAATATTTCGCAATTTTTCGGGGAGCGCGGCATCCCTTTCAATGCCGCCAATAAGCCCGTGACGGCGCCGCAGCAGCCTCCGCCGCCGATGCCGCCGCAGTTGCCCCGGCCGCCGCTGGCCGCCAAGCCCATACCCCCGGCCGCGCCGCCCATCCGGCGCGGTGCCCGCGCCGGCATGACGGTCGAGCACCCCAAGTACGGTACGGGAACGGTCGTGAGGCGCGAAGGGGAAGGCGATGATGCTAAGATCACTGTTAATTTCCCTCGCTACGGACTCAAGAAATTAGTGGAAAAATACGCAGGACTGAAAAGAAACTGATGAACACGAAGAAACTTACCGACAAGATCGAACGCAAGAAGGTTAAGCGCGCGGCGCGCAAGAAGGTGGCGCCGAAAGCCAAGCGCGCGGCCGGAGTGGCCCGCGGTTCCATGAAGAAAAAGGTCCGCCACCAGGCGCAGGGCCAGCGCAAGCGGTAGGAATCTCCCGGCGCCGAATTATTGCTTGATCACCGCGGACGGCGTGCTCACCAGAATCGGAAACGCCGTCGGCCGCCTGTCTCCGCCATTCGCGGTGAAATATCGTTGTTCCGAGAGACTCCGGTAAATCGATCCGGCGACCCCCGATGCTACCGCGCCATTGACCGTTTTGTTGATCGCCGCCAGCATCACCACCACCACCAGTTGATGGGTGCCGACATCGTTGAACGATGCGAACCATCCCATGTGACTCGAAGAGTTGAAATCGGTGCAGGTGCCGGTCTTGCCGAGAACCGGCTCGTCCACGGCATAGGCCGCACGCGTAGCGGTGCCGAAATCGACTGCCCCGCGCATTCCTACCTTGAGATCGGCGAAGCTCTGCGGGTCCAGTTCCAGCGTCCGTTTCACTTTGGGAGTGAAATGAAAGACGTCGTCATCGCTGCGCGGATATTGCAGGTAATAGAGCGTGCCGTTATTCGCGATGGAGGAGACCAGCGCGGTAAGTTCCAGCGGCGTCACCAGGAAACCCTCTCCATAAGCCGTCATCAGCCCCATGCCCCCCGCCTTGGGAGGAGCCGAAGCGACAGTGCCCGCCTGCTCGCCGGGAATATCCCAGCCGGCCTTCTCGCCCAAACCGAGCATCTCCGCGTATTTCGTCACGCGGTCGAAACCCAGTCTGGTGCCCAGGGTAGCGAAGTACTCGTTATTCGAATGAGCAATCGCCGTCGTCAGGTTGAGGCTGGTATAGCGCCCGAGCCGGATGAGGCTGTCGCGCTCCACCACGTGTTCGTTGAGCGCCGCCAGGCTGGTGACCAGCTTGATGGTGGAACAAGGCGTGAACCCCGCCTGCAATCCCAACTTCTGATTCACCATGGTCAGGATGCGGCCGGTGTTGGGATCGGCCACCACCACGCTGCCGCGCGTAGTCCCCAACGCCGCTACCGCCGCGCGGCGAACCGTGAGGTCCTCGCCATCCACGTTGTCACCGTCGGTGGGATCGACTGGCTGAGGGGGACGTCGCGCCACTGCTCTTCTCGACGCGGCTCTCTTGGCGGCTGAACTCCCCTGAGTTTGCGCCCCGGCGAACTGAATGCCGATAATCAGCCCGCCGGCCACCAATGGCAATACGAGGCGTTGCATTCGTGACGACTCATTATCTTAGATCGGCGAATCGGCCGTCAAGCCTTACTGTCGATTACTGCATTGATTTCATTACACTTTCGCGGCGACCGACTTGGCCTGTAGGAATAAAAGCAGGTAATCGGGGCCGCCCGCCTTGGAGTCCGTTCCGGACATATTAAAGCCGCCAAACGGGTGCGCTCCCACCATCGCACCGGTGCATTTGCGGTTGAAATACAGGTTGCCGACATGGAAACGGCGCCTGGCTTCCTTTAGGTGTTCGGGGTTATTGGAGAATACCGCGCCGGTAAGGCCGTATTGCGAATCGTTGGCCAATTCGAGCGCATGTTCGAAGTTGTCGGCCTTCGCGACCGCCAGCACGGGGCCAAAAATCTCTTCCTGGAAGATGCGATCCTTAGCTTCGATGTCGGCAATGATCGTGGGAGCGATGTAGTAGCCGTTTTCGGGAACCGCTGAATCCCCCGCCACCAGCCGGCCCTCCTTTTTCCCGACCTCGATATATTCGAGAATGCTCTTGCGGGCGCTGGCGCTGATCACCGGCCCCATGTAGTTGCCGGGATCGTCCGATTTCCCGACCTTGATTGCCTTGGCCTTCGGCACCAGTTTCTCCAGGAACTGGTCGTAGATCTTCGCATCGACAATGGCGCGCGAGCACGCCGAGCATTTCTGCCCCTGATAACCGAAGGCCGACACGAGAACGCCATCCACGGCTTTATCGAGATCGGAATCGGCGTCGACTACGATGGCGTCTTTGCCCCCCATTTCCGCGATCACGCGCTTGATCCAGACCTGGCCGGGCTGCGTTTTGGCAGCGAGCTCGTTGATGCGCAGACCGACGTCGCGGGAACCCGTGAACGAGACGTAGCGCGTCTTGGAATGCTGCACCAGCACATCGCCGACGGCCGCGCCGCTGCCCGTCAGGAGCGTAAAACTGTATGCAGGGAAGCCCGCTTCGAGCAGCACTTCGGCGAATTTCGCCGCGATGGTGGGAGTTTCGCTGGATGGCTTGATGATGGCGACATTCCCGGTCACCAGCGATGCGACCGTCATCCCTACCAGAATGGCCAGCGGGAAATTCCACGGTGGAATCACCACGCCCACACCGAGAGGGATGTAGATCATTTCGTCGTGCTCGCCGGGAAGTTGCACCACGGGTTGCGGACCCGAGAGCCGCTCCATCTCGCGGGCGTAATATTCGCAAAAATCGATGGCCTCCGAGACGTCCGCATCGGCTTCGGGCCAGGTTTTGCCGGCTTCATACACCAGCCAGGCGTCGAATTCGAGTTTGCGTTCGCGGATCAGGCGGGCGGCATCCGCGGCCATGCGCACGCGGTCCTTGTCGGGCGTCGCGGACCATTTCGGGAAGGCCGCGTAGGATTCTTCCACCACGCGATTGGCCAGCTCCGCCGTGGCTTTGTGGTGAATGCCCACCGTCTCGCTGGTGTTCGACGGGTTCACGGAGATCAGTTTGTCGCCGGTACGGATCTCAGCGCCAGAGATATGCAGCGGGTATTCGTGCCCGAATTCGGAGCGCACTTTCTGGAGAGCTTTCTCCATGGCTTGCCGGTTGGCTGGCTGGGAGAAATCGGTTACAGGCTCATTATGGAATTGGGAAAGAGTAGCGGTTGCCATTCAATTCTATAGTACAGGGCGCAAGCTGCTAAAGGGGGGCTTGGATTGCCACCGATGCCCGGTGGGGAGAGCTCCGGAGGCCATCAAAGGCCATATCATCCACGCGACCGAAATTCATCGCCGTTAGTCAAGCCCTCCGCCGCGCAAGTCGCGCGGTTTGCTTTTCGGGTTCCCGTTCGCACCAGTAGAAGGCGCCTTCCGGCACCGCGCATATCCGCGGTCAAAGGATGGCGTTGGGTTTCCACGAGGGCCGGAAAAATCTCAGCCGCACCGCACCCCCACCTCTGCCTGCAATTGGAGTAGCTTAGATAGTCCGTGCTGCTTTACGCGCTAACCATTTCGTTGTCGGCCTTCCTGCTTTTCGAAGTCCAGCCGGTCATCGCCAAGATGATCCTGCCCTGGTTCGGGGGCACATCGGCAGTTTGGACCACTTGTTTGCTCTTCTTTCAGGCGGTGCTGCTCGGAGGCTATCTTTACGCCCACTGGCTGCACGAAAAATTGCCCTCCCGAAGACAGGCGTGGGTCCATATCGCCCTGTTGGCTGCGAGCGCGGCGGCGCTGCCCATCATTCCCGCCGCGGCGTGGAAAACGGTGGCTGGGGGAAGTCCGGCACTGCGGATTCTGGCACTGCTCGCCGCCACCGTGGGAGCGCCGTATTTTCTGCTTTCCTCCACCAGCCCGCTGCTCCAAGCGTGGTATGCGCGCCACCATCGCGGCGGCATGCCTTACCGCCTGTTCGCGCTCTCCAACGGCGCATCCATGCTGGCCCTGCTGAGTTATCCGCTCTTGGTGGAACCGCACCTCCCCACCCGCATGCAGGCGCTGGCCTGGTCCGCCGCGTACTTGGCGTTCGCGGGACTGTGTGGAGCGGTTGCCTGGCGTTCTTCCCGGGAGCCTGATGTGCCCGCTGGCGAGTCCGGCGACGGGCCGGCCGGTCCGCCGCCGGCCGAAGACCGGTTCCTATGGCTCATGCTCTCCGCCTGCGCGTCCATATTGCTGCTGGCGGTCACCAATCACCTCACGCAGGACATCGCCGCCATCCCGTTCCTGTGGATTCTCCCGTTGAGCCTTTACCTCTTGAGCTTCATCGTGTGTTTCGAAGCGCCCAAATTCTACCAGCGGATCGTCTTTCTGCCGCTGGCGGCTCTCGCGCTGGTTTTTATGGGGTACGAGCTGTGGCCGTTTCGTCAAGACATGTATGCCCGGGGATTCCTGCAACCGGCGCTCGTCTACTTTCAGAATCTGCCCATGCGCGCTTCCATTATTCTGTTTGCGCTGGCGCTCTTCGTCTGCTGCATGGTCTGCCATGGCGAACTGGTGCGCACCAGGCCGCATCCGCGGTATCTGACGCGTTTCTATGTAGCCGTCTCGCTGGGCGGCGTGTGCGGCGGCCTGTTCGTCGGATTGCTCGCGCCGGGCATATTCCACTCTTATGACGAATTCCCCATCGGGCTCGCGCTCTGCGGCCTGCTGATCTTCCGCGTGCTTTATCCCGGCACGTCGCGGCTCCCGGGTGTCTGGAAATGGCTCGTTACGGGCGCGCTGGCGGCGGCCGCGTGCAGTTATGTGGCTGGGCTGATCGCGGTCATGCAGGAAATGACCGCCGGATACCGCCTGGCGGAGCGCAATTTTTATGGCCAGCTCAAAGTGCGCGAAGATGGCGATCCGCAGATCGACGAATTCGCCTGCTTGCAACTCATTCACGGCACCATCAATCACGGCGAGCAGTTCGTTCGCGAGCCGCGCCGCCGCCAGCCGGTAACGTATTTTTGCCCCGATTCCGGTATCGGCCGCGCCATGCGGGCCATTGAGGGCCGCCCGCGCCGCATCGGAATGATGGGCTTGGGATGTGGCACGCTGGCGGCCTACGGACAACCGGGCGATACGCTGCGCATCTATGAAATCAATCCGCTGGTGGTCGATATCGCGAACCGCGAGTTCACGTATCTTCGCGACACGCCGGCAAAGGTCGAGATCGTCCTCGGAGACGCCCGCCTGAACCTGGAAGCCGAGCCGAGCCAGCAGTTCGACATCCTCGTCATGGACGCGTTCTCCGGCGATTCCGTGCCGGTCCATCTGATCACGCGGGAAGCATTCAAGACCTACTTCCGTCACCTGAAGCCCGGCGGCATCCTGGCGGTGAACACCACTAACAACTACCTCGATCTCGAGCCGGTGATGGGAAGCGCCGCGGCGGCTGTGAATAAAGTGGCCTACGGGTACTTTTTCCAGGGCGACCCGGAAGACCCCGTCTGTTTTACTTCCTCCTGGGCGCTGGTGATGGATCGCGCCGCGTGGGACGCTCACCCCGCGCTCCACGACCGAGCCAAATCCCTCCGCGCGTCACCGAAATTCCGCACCTGGACCGATGATTTCTCGAATCTCCTGAGTATTCTCAGATGAGGGTCTATGCCGCGAATGGCGATACCGTGTCTTCGGCGATTTCGTAAAGCTGCGGTGTGCCGCGGCGGGCGCATTCCGCGCGGCACGCCTCGCGACGTTCAACGAAATCGGTGGGATGGCCTTCGCTCTCGAGATCCAAACCTGCCAGCCAGACGTAATCTTCCGCGACGCTCTCCAGCAGGTCGTCGGGAAGGGACCGCAGGTAATCGCTAAAAACCTCCAACCGCATGCCGTACCTGGAGAAAGTATCGGCGGAATCGGTCGCGAGGGCCATATTAGCCTTAGTTATGGAACCTGGTTCCAACTCGTGAAAAGCTTCGCGCCTACCGGCCCGAGGAGCCGAATCCACCCGTTCCGCGCGCCGAATCGGCCAACTCCCCCTCCACCCATTCCACCGCCTCATAACGCGCCACGATCATTTGCGCGATGCGGTCGCCGGCATGCACGATATACGGCTCACGGCCCAAATTCATCAGGATGACACGCAGTTCGCCGCGATATCCCGGGTCGATGGTCCCGGGCGCATTGGGCATCGTGATGGCATGTTTCAGTGCCAGACCGCTGCGCGGGCGCACCTGGCCTTCGTAGCCTGGCGGGATTTCGACGGTCAGGCCGGTGCGCACCAGGCAGGGTACGCCGGGTTCCAGCGTCGTCTCTTCCACCGCGCAAAGATCCATTCCGGCGTCTTCCCCCGGGCCATGGGCGTATGCCGGCAGAGTTGCATCGGGCCGGAGCTTTTGAATTCGCATTTGCACCCCGTTATCATAACCTCTTGACCCCCACCAAACGCGTCATTACCGTGGCGCCCATGCCACCCGAAAAAAGCGCCTACGCGCTGGCCCGCTACAGCCGCTCGCCCGATTCCATCCGCGACTCCATCGAGTGGGTGCGCACGCACGATTCGCAGAAATTCCTGGAGAGCTTCTATTTCCAGTACGGCCACGCCTCGATCGCCGACCTGGGCCATACGGTGGTGTGTTTCGAAGGAATCTCCGAATTGGCCGCTACCGAGATTGAAGAAGAGCCGCTGTGGGACGGACAGGCGAAATCGTCGCGCTACCAGGATTTCTCGCGGTCCGGATTTGTCACTCCTCCCGAACTGGCGCCCGCAAGTGCCGCCAGCTTCCAGCAGGCCGGCCAGGCCTTGCTCGCGGCTTACGCCGAGGTGCAGAAGTTGGCGTTCGACTGCCTCGCCGGGCGCCTGCCGTGCCCCGCCGATATGAAACCCGATGCCTACCGGCGCAATATCGCCGCGCGGGCGTTCGATGTGGCGCGATACTTGCTCTTCTGGGCCGTCCCGACCAACGTCGGCCAGGTGTCGAGCATCCGCACGCTCGAAAAACAGATTCGCCGCCTGAAGGCGTCGGAATATGGTGAACTGCGGGCGCTGGGAGAGGAACTCGCGCAAGCCTGCGCCGCCGAACCGGATTGCCGCTGGGATCTCAACACTCCCGCCGAGCCAATCGCGCCGACGCTCGCGCGCCACGCCGATCCCGACGCGTTCGTCGAGGATTCGCGCCGGCAATTGCGGCAGTGGGCGGAGCAGAACCTGCCGCCCGCATCGGGTGCTCCGCCGGAACGCGTCGACCTCGTGCGGCCAACCGATGTCCCCGCCGATATCGTGGCCACCCTGCTTTATCCTGTCACCGGCCGCTCTTTCCGCGAATTGTACGGGATGGCATCGGAATGGAGCGATCGCCGGCGCGCCGAGGTGATCGATGTCGCCCTCGCCGGGCGCACGCGCCGCGATGAGATTCTCGCGGGCTTCCGCGGCGGTCTTTATGCATACGATATGGCGATCGACGTGGGCGCCTATCGCGACCTGCATCGTCACCGCCGCTGCCAGAAATTCCGTCAGGCGTACTCCGGCGAGTTAGGGTTCGAGACCCCTAAACTGGTGGTGGAGTCGGGTGCTTCGGGGATCTATGACTCGGCCATGCGGCAGGCGTTCGAAACCCTGCGCCGCCTGCCTCGGCCCGGAGCCGAGTATCTGCTGCCGTTCGGCGCCCGCTCGCGCTTCCTCTTCAAGATGGACTTCGCCGAAGCCGAATATATCTCGCGATTGCGTAGCGGCGTCAAGGGCCACTTCAGCTACCGCGAAATCGCCTGGGAAATGAAGTGCAAAATGGAGCAACTGGAACCGGAACTCGGCCGTCTGATCGAGGCGACACCCCCCTGGATTGAAGATCCGCTCAAGCGGTAGGCGGCGGCTCCTGCCGATCCGGCTCCGCGAATACCGAAGCGCCAAGGGCCCGCCATGCGGACAGTACACAACCGCGTTCTGTTGCAAACCGCTGCATCGGGATTTGGTAGGGTAGTTCGGTGACGAAAAAGCGGCCGGCGTTGTTCCGAGGGCGGCACTTCGAGGATGTGATCATTCTATGGTATGTCCGATGGAATTTGCGGTATTCACTCAGTTACCGCGACCCCGAAGAAATCATGGCTGAGCGGGGGCCACCAAGAACCCGCAAGGGTATGCGATGCGCGGCGCATATGGCGCCGTGTGGAGCTTCGATACCGGAGGTGTACTGCAAAGCATCACCGACCGGAATCAGAATGCCCTGACCTTGACCCACGATTCGTCGGGCCGTCTGTCG
>DATJMA010000013.1:0-17956 GCA_035509055.1 Bryobacteraceae bacterium
GATGCCGCCCGAGAACTGTACGGTATAACTGAAGTTCTTACGCGCCGTCGAGGATACGGAATCGTACGGCAGCGAAATCGTGTTGCCGCGCTCGTCCTCGAATCGAAATCCGAATAAGGCGTTCAGCCACGGCGACACTTCGTAATGCGATTGAAAATAGAGAAAGTCTCGGTTCGTCTGGGTAATATACTGACTGGGATATACTCCAGGGTATTGGAAGAGCGCCTGTCCCGTAACGGTGTAGCCATTTCCCCCGCGAAGCGTAACAGACTCCCCGGTATAATCGAGCGGCGTCCCAGTGTTGAAGGGATCGTACGGAATCCCCGTAGGTTGTACGTCAGTCCATTGCCCCCGCAGCCGAACGCCGCTGTAACGCAGCAGGTTGTGCCACTTCGGAGTGGTTTGATTTTGCAACGTGATTCCGAAGAAGGTGTCCTGTTCGCGCTGTTCCGCGTCGTCCGGGATCGCGAATAAATCCAAGCCATTCGGCTGCTCCGAGGCGGTCACGATACGTCTCGCCGTGGCCCGAATCGTGGTCGTTGCAGACGGAGTCCATCCCAGGTTGACCGCTCCCGCGCTGTTGTGAAACCGGTTCCGCGGAATGCTGTTGTTAGTGTCGAACCGAACATAGTTTCCGAAGTAGTCGAACTGGTGGAATACGCCGCCGAGCGACACCTCCTCCCGGCGCTGTCCGAAGTTGCCTCCATCGATCGAGTATTGAAGTTCCGGAGCCGGGGTCGAACCCTGCTTGCTGGTGAATTCGATCACGCTGGATAGGGCGTCGGACCCGTAAAGAATGCTGTTTGGCCCGCGATAGATCTCGGCTTGTTGAAACGCATTTGTGCCTAGGTTGGCGAAGTCGAAGTTACCGCCGATATCGTTGACAGGGATGCCATCGACCACCACCTTGTTCGCATCGGACGGGCCGCCGCGCACCTGCAACTGGGTGGTTCCTCCGCGTTGCCCGATTTGCGCCATTTGGAAGCCGGGGACCAGACGCAGAGCGTCCTGTGCGTCGGCCTTCGCGCTATACGGATCCATATCGAGGACGTCGACCGAAGCGCCCGCTTGCGCTTGCGGCATCGGCGTACCAGTGGCAGTGACGACCACCGATTCCGACAGTCCACTGATAGTGAGAGTCAAATTAACCGTCTCGTGGCTGTTATCCCCGATTCGAACGACCGGACTCAGAGCCGGCTCAAATGACGCTGCCCGGGCACGGACTTGGTACTCTCCCTTCGCTGCCGGGCTGAATTGATATTCCCCGTTCTCGTTGGCCGCCACGGACTGGATAGTCGCGCCCGCCTGAACTAAATCCACAGTCGCATTCGGTACCACAGCTCCGAGTGGGTCCGTGATTCTTCCGCTCAGGCTGCTTGCGGAGGCTGACATCGCTATCACCAGGCAGATAGCGGTCAGCTTAGAGGCAAGTCGAAGCCGTGGCAAAGTTCCGGTTTCAACTGGGCACGCGCCACGAAAGCGCGCCAAAAGTATACACGTATTCAAGAGAATCTCCTCCACTTTGCTCCGATCGACAAAATTGCCTCTGTATGGATGATGTGAAGTGTTGCTCAGGCCAACTCGTCACACTATTGCGGGATGGGTTGCGACGGGTGGGGCACGCGGGGCTAGCGTGGAGAAGCGGACGACGCGGGGAACACGAGGCGGCCGGGTTCGAGTTACAAACCCGGCGGGCACGAAAGTGGTGATCGCCAAGGATCCGGCCAGGTTGAATACGGGCGTGTGAAGACCAGCGTGGCAGTAGCAACAAGCGGATTCGTCAGATTGGGACTCATGGTGGTGGAGCAACCCTCCCAGCAGCCCAATTACCAGGATCGTAACAATGGCACATGCAACCGTTGTGTAGCGGCGCGCGCCGCTCCCTTCCATGTTGAATGTCCCGAGGTTGGCCAAGAGCGTAGTCTAATCGAAGCGAGAATTTATTATCAATAGGAATCTTGCGAACGGGCTGAAAACCGCAAACAGCGGGCGTGTTGACACTCGTTGCGGGACTGCACTCTCAGAAAGTCAATCGAACTTGCAGCTCAATGTGCCGATTTTTCGCTCCTGCGTTAGGTCCAGCCCCGGGCAAAGGCCCAAACGTATTCAAGGTGACCGATTTTCCGAAGAGTGGAGAACTCAGATTTCGGATAGGCGTTGCCGGATTGACGTTATTCAGCGCATTTCGGAATGAGGCGGTAAGCGTCAAGTTGTAACGCTTGGCAGTCTTGGCGCCCCCAAATACGCCCGCCATCCCGGATTGATTCGAGCCTCCGCTCAGGCCCCCATTGCGGATCGCCTCTCCTCCCCGGATCTGGTCGTCTCCCGTGTTGCCTCCGCCTCGACCCGATTCCCCGAAAGACCAGTTTCGGCTCACGCGCACATTCAACGACAAGATGCCCGGCCGTTCGAGGTAGTTTCGGGGAACGATCACGGCGTTCGGCAGTGTGCCTGGCGCAGTATCGAAATTACCGAACCCGGGCTTGTCGATGACGCTGGGGCGCGACAAGTCCTGAGCGAAAGCCGGCCTGTAGTGGTTGCGGCGCCGCTGCCGCGGAACGGTGCTCCTGCTGGATCCGACCTCAAGGCCATGGGCGAAATTCTGACAAAGACGCCGCAAAAGCGAAGTCCGCACCGGATGCGCGCGCTCGCCGCCATCGTATAGCAGAACTAGCAGCGGAGAAGCCTCGCCGCTCGGATTTGTACGGGCCGGAGCCCTCTACTGTCACGGACCGAGTACCTTCGATGAAAGGAGAGGCTCCTAGCTCGCAGTATTTTGGCCCTCTGCCGATATTTCTGGACTCCTCGGCTCTGTTGCAAATAGCCCGAAGCCGGGCGAAGGTGCAGTCCCAACAGAAGGATTCAATGACTCATCCGAGCGCACGGCGTCTTGGATTGCGGAGACCTAGGAAATTTTGCCGGCGGCAGCGTGTGGACAGGTGAGGAATGAACATTCCTCTTGGTGAGAATTGTCGAGGCTGAAGGCTGCGCAATCGCGTTGCAATTGTAGGCCCTGTGCGCATCGGCCGGCTGGGCACGATATCGGCGCCCCTGAGGATATGCCGTGGCCTCAACGACGGCGAGCGCTGGACAGTTTTCAAGGATTTCATGGAGAGACATCCGATGCGAGGTTCATCAAACGTTGATGACTCGTCCCATATAATGGTCGTTTCCTAAACATTGAGGAGTGCTCTTATGGAAGGTTACCCGAAGGCAACGAATTCCTCTTCTGGCGCTGGGTTGACGCGGCGCAGAATGTTGCAGGGGGCATCGGGAATCGCGGCCGCCGCCGCGGCCCTCATGCCTCCCAACGTCCGCCGCATGCTGGCGGAACCACAACCAAGGCCACAAGTTCCGTCATTAAAAGACATCAAGCACGTTGTCATCCTGATGCAGGAGAACCGCTCCTTCGACCACTACTTCGGAACCATGGCCGGCGTGCGCGGCTTTAACGATCCGAACGGCATCACGCTTTCCACTGGCAAACCGGTGTTCTACCAGCCGGACCAGGAAAATCCCGATGGCCACACACTACCTTTCCATCTGGACACACACGCCAGCAGCGCCCAGAAGATACCCTCCACGAGCCACGCCTGGGCCGTGCAGCATGAAGCCTGGAACGGGGGAAAGATGGACCGCTGGCTGCCGGCGCACCGCAAAGCGGACGGCGAGAAAGGCCCCTATGTCATGGGCTACTACAAGCGGGCGGATATCCCGTTCCAGTTCGCGCTGGCAGAGTCGTTCACGCTCTGCGATGCTTACCACTGCTCCGTCTTCGGCCCGACCTGGCCGAACCGCATGTACCTGATGACGGGCACGCTCGATCCGGACGCCGTGGGGGGCGGGCCTATCCTCAATAACCATGCACCTCCCGGAGGCTACATCTGGACCACCTATCCGGAGCGATTGCAAGCCGCCGGCGTGAGTTGGAAGGTTTACCAACAGCAGGATAGCTATGGCTGCAACATGGTGAAGAACTTCAAGGTGTTCCAGCAGGCGACACCCGGCTCGCCGCTCTACACGCGCGGTATGCAAGTGGACCCCGAAGGGCAATTCGAGTACGACGCCCGCCACGACAGGCTGCCCACCGTTTCCTGGATCATTCCAACCAGCTTTCAGTCCGAGCATCCGGACTACATGCCGGCCGACGGCGCTGCGTTCGTGGCGAGCAAGATCGACGCCATCGCGGCCAATCCAGATGTTTGGGCAAAAACCGTATTCATCTTGAACTACGACGAAAATGACGGACTGTTCGACCATGTGCCGCCGCCCGTACCGCCGGAGGGAACGCCGCATGAATTCGTGAGCGGACTGCCAGTCGGCGGCGGGTTCCGCGTTCCGTGCATTCTCGTTTCCCCTTGGACCGCGGGCGGTTGGGTCTCGAGCGAACTGTTCGACCACACATCTGTCCTTCGATTCCTCGAAGCGCTGACGGGCGTGCGCGAGCCCAATATCAGCGATTGGCGGCGGAAGACTTTCGGCGATCTGACTTCGGCCTTCCGCATGAGCCAGACTCGGATCTCGCCACCCGTTCTGCCCGATACGGCGGGCCCGCTGGTGCTCGCGCGGTACACCTCCGCCAATCTGCCGGCGCCGGTGCTGCCCGGTGGCGGGCAGTCGCTCCCGCAGCAGGAGCAACAAAACCGCAAACAGCAAACGTCCGCCGCCGGAGACGACGGGAAGGTTTAGCGGCGGGACGATGCCCGCGCTGGCCTGCCGACCGTATTACGAATCTCGCTTTCGTATGCTATTACTAAATCTGTACCCCCCAGAATCGGGCGTAAGAGCGTACCGCCCGTGAACAGCAACGACCAAGAATCCCTTCGAGCGCTGGAAGCCCGCCTGCGGACAATTCTCCCGGCGACTTACCAGGATTGCTACGAAGACATTCAGCCGGTCTCGATGGGTTCCGCCGGGTTGCGATATCAGAGGGACGGCAAAGTTGCATGGGACGAAATTTGGGGCAGTTTCTGCGATCTGGCAATGGCGGGCGGGCCTCCGCATAAGGGCGCACTTCTGGAAGCGGCGTCCCCGGAAGATATCGAGGCGGCGCCTGAGCATTATGCGGGAGTGGTTGAGGAGATTTGCCGCGGCGTCCGTATGGTCACGGAATTCGCAGCCACACGCTCCCGGCACGCAGGTTGGGTTCGTGTGGCCTGCGGCAGCCGCGAGGCAGCGGAATGGCTAGTCCGGGCGGTGGTGATGGAGAACGTATCGGCGCATTGGAAAGAAAACACCATCTTGCTCCCGGCCTCCCCAAATTATCGGGTCGAAAAGGAAATCAAGAACGTCATCACGGCGATAGCCAAGACGTCTCATTACTGGGTCGATCACACCTGGCCCTCGCAGCAACGCGAGATCGGCGAACTTTTCGCTGCGATGGCGAAACAGCATCCTCTGATTCAACCGCCGTTGTCGGGGGATTCGAGCCTAACTTTGCCTGACAAGGCGGCAAAATCCATTCTCAAAGCGACCGGCCTCGGGGCCTCCACCCATACCTATTCCGGTTGGACGGGATTTTCGTGCCCCGGTATCTCCGCTGCCATCTGGATGATGAGGGCGCTGGTCGTTAGCAATGTCCTAGCGCGCCGCGAGGGGACGACGCTGTTTGTGGCAGTCAATTCGGAATTGGATCCGGAAGGTGAGATGGTTGTCGACGCTGTACTGCGGGTACATCGGTTTGCGATCGCGAAAGATATTTGGCGCAAATAAAACGCACGGACTCACCGACGTTCCGATGAGCCCGTGCAACCATCACCGAGGAGAATTACTTCACCCACATGTTCGCGCCGGATTGGCTGGATACCCCTCCGACCGTAATCGCGACCTTGACCTTACCGGTGTCGGACGTGGCGGGCACAACGGCGTTCACTTGCAGCACCGCGACGCTCAATCCCGGCGAACCGCCGGCGTAGCCTACGCTAGCGGCCAGCCCGTCGATGGTAGCCGAGACGGCCGCGATCGGAGTAGCCGGCGTGGAGCTGGCGGCCGAGCCGTCCGTCGCCACGGGAAACAGTTCGCCCGCGCCGGTGCCATAGATCGTGACCGTGCTTCCGCGGACCGCCGGGTTGGACTGCGAATTCACGGTTCCGTCCTGGTTGATCACCGCCGCCTGGTCGTTGCGGCCGTTGGTGGGCCCGTTGCCAGTGATGAAGATACCTGGAGCCGTCAAAGCAGTGTTCAAAGTGATGGGAGCGGCGGCTTGTCCTGCAATCGAAATCTTCAATATGGTGGATGCCTCGCCCGCGATTTCAAACGGCACCATGGCGGTAATTTGTGTCGAGGTCACGCTAATCAACTGCGCCGGGTATGAGTCGACCATCACCGTGGTGTTGGCGGAAGTGGCCGCGGCTGTCGAAATGCTTAGCCGGTTGATAGCAATGGCGACAAGTTCGCCCGGCGCCACCGGCCCGGCGAGATAACTGGCGGCGCTGCCCACGCCTGCGGGGTGAAGGTTACCGGAGAAGTGCCGAGGCTCTTCATAAATTCGATGATTGCGGCGCGCTCCGTCGCATTAGAAACGAAGAACGGATGGGCGGCGTTGGAAGGCCGCGTGGCAGGATTCATCAAGGCGTCGGCGACCGCGTCGAATGTGCCCGCCGTGCTGGTGATTTCGTCATCGTGCAGCAACGATGTACGGCGGGCCAGATCCAATTTCAAAGGCAGACCGGATCCTCTCACTCCCCCTTCTCGGGAGGCATCCAGCACGAGATCCCGATCGTCAAAATAGGGACTCGGGCCGCCGAACGATTTTTGGATGGGATCGAGCGGCGCCGCGCGCGTCACCAGGACTGTGGGATTGTATCCGGGGTAGAGAGACGTGATAGGCACGACTGCCGGCGGAACGAATTGATTGGGGTCGAGCTGGTGGCATCCGGTGCAACCTGCCGAGCCGGCGAAGAGCGACTGCCCCAGCGCAGCCATCGATACATTAAACGGCCCTGGCGCCGGAGATTGCAGCGAGTTCGTACAGGCATTCAGGTTGCTCAATTCCGTTTCGTTGACCCGCAGGCCAACCGGCGCGCCATCTGTGCTGGGCGTCACGGAACTCGCCTTTACAAAAGGTCCGACCGTGGTCGCGCCGGCCGGTATGACGCCGATCCCTTGCAGCACCTGTCGATAGTCGTTGGCGATCTCAGTTCCGGCGGAGCCTGCCACGGCTTGAAGCAGAGCTTGGCCCGGCGGCGTCAGCAGTGTGGTGGGGTCGAGCGAGACCGTATATACGAAATTATTGAAGTCCCTCAGATTGTTGACGGCGCCGTCCCAGCCCCAGGGAGCGGCGAGGTCTGTGCGGAAAAAGCTTTGGATGTGAGTCGGATTTCCGATGCCATCAGGCAGCGCGTCGAACTGGCCGACGGGATAGTAGCGCTGACCGCTCGTGGCATCCGTGCCGGTCAAATACTGCATGGCTTGCGCTTCTGTGGGAATCGCGGATGCGGTGGTGAGGAGCCCGGGAAAAGTGCTGCGGCCGACTGTCGCGTTGTTCAGGGCTTTGAACTGCAACTGCAGCATCGGATAATAGGCGAGGGGCCGCTCCGCCGTCGCAAAAATTGCGCCGACGTCGATGCCATGATTCGTGGGCCCGTCCACTTCGTGACCGACGGAACCTGTAGTTTTCAGGGCCGCATTCGGAGCGAGAACCGAATTGTCGGTAATGGCATGACAGACCGCGCAAGAGAGGCCGACACTGTCTCCCCCTGCGATATTCAGCGTTCCAGTGTTTCCGGGCGTCTTCATGTTGCCGCTGGAATCGAAGGCCACCACGCCGATCACGGCCTGCTGTTCGATCAGCGACAGGGTAACATTCGGATCGCCAAATGCGGTCTTATTGGGTCCATGCCGGACTGCACTTGTTGTAGGGCCGTGCCCAAGGCACTCAGCGTCGCGGAGTTCAGAGCATCCACGTTTACGTTCAAACCTACCTGCAGGGCTTGCAAAGCAGTCAAATTGGCCGCGGCGATTCCTTGCGGTAACTGCATGGCGGTTGTCCAAAAGCCCTGGTTCCCAAATGTTTCATAGCGGAAGACGTTCTTGCCCGCCACGGGGTCGCCGACCGCGTGCTGAAACGCGGGCGGCAGGATGTTGGGGCCAGGTCCTGAATTTCCGCTTTGCTGGGAGAGCAGGAGTTTGTTCAGTCCGACCCCGGCAAATACCGCGGATAGGACGGCGATTAGCTTTCTTCGGCGATACATCCACATAAAGGTGTCTTTGGCCTTTCCAAAAGAAGCGGCCTTGCGGCCCCGGATTTACACGTTGCTCCCTTATGCCTACGAGATCGCGGTTGGAACGGATGTCACGAATTTCAAAAAAAATGCTACGAGCCGCCGAAGTTTACAAGGAGCGCTGATACGGCCCCGTCAAACGGGATTCGGTAGCACGAAATTTACATCTGTATGCTATGGTGGATGGCGGACAGATCGATGCGGAATGAGGTGAGCCCACGTCGTCTGCGTTTCACCTGCGCGAAGCCTTGGATCGATATGACGATGCCTAATGGAGAAAAAGCGCTCTACATCAACACACCCTTTGCTGGAGGGAGGGCCACCGAGTCAAGCGTAGATACACGGCTGAAGGTAATGTAATGCGACTTGCTTCGTCCGGCACTCACCAGGTAGAAGGCGGTTGGCAGCTCGGTTGGGGCTTGCGTATAGCCCATTTCGAAGGACTGGCGCTGTTTGTCGAATTTACTTTTAGCGGATGTGTATACCTGGTACTCGACTTGGAGCGGTGCGCACCGGTGATCGAGGCGCATTCCGCCAACGCCGAAACCGGAAAAACGGCGGCTGTCAGAGCCGCGTTGCGGCACTCGCACGGACTTAATCATGGTCGTGATCCAGCTGCGATCGCAAGATCTTTGCCATGGTCGCCCTATCCGCTCTGAATCCAAGCCGGCTTCCACAATAACCCGACACCAGAAAGCTGAGCCGTAGGGCCAGCCTCGCCCTGGATGGTGGGTCAAAGCATACGATCCTACCAACCGTGCTACTCTATTGGCCATCATCGATGTGCCAACCTCGACTGAATTGCCGACGTTCAGTACTTGGCCGGACCAAAATCACAAAGCGAATCATGGTTCAGGCGCACCACACACTGCAGGACTGGCGGAGTGTCGGTTCCGAGAAACGCAAGCCATATGAGAGGACTATCAGAATCGTGAGAATTTGCTATTTCGATGCATTTTCCGGTATCAGCGGAGACATGACTGTTGGCGCCCTCGCCGACGCGGGCGCGGACCAGGCAGCCATTGTGCACGTGCTGGGAGGACTCGGAACGGGCGCCACATTCGAATTTTCGAAGGTCAGGCGGCGCGGCATCGGGGCGACGAAGTTCCGGGTCACGGTGACCGAAAGCAAGCGGCACCGACATCTTCCGGGAATCGTAAGAAAGATCGAAGATTGCCGGGCGGCGGATAGGGCGAAAAAACGCGCTATTGCCGCCTTCGAGCACCTGGGGAACGCAGAAGCGTACGTGCATCGAGTTCCGATCGAACAGGTTCATTTCCACGAAGTCGGGGCCGCGGATTCCATCGCTGACATTGTCGGCGCGTGCGTGGCGCTTGAACTCCTGGGGATCGATGAGGTGGTCTGTTCGCCGATGAATGTTGGTTCGGGCACTGTGGAAACGGAACACGGCATACTGCCAATCCCTGCTCCCGCAACAGCGCGTCTTCTTGAAGGAAGACCGATCTACACGCGCGGTCCAAACCTCGAATTGACTACACCCACTGGAGCGGCACTGGCATCGTCGCTTTCATCGCGATTTGGCTCCCTGCCAGCCATGCGCGTCGAAGCCAACGGAATCGGAGCCGGCGATCACGACTTTCCGGAACATGCCAATGTGTTTCGCGTCATCATTGGAGAGCCTTATGCCAAAGGAGAGGAAACGGCCCGAGATGCTCGCTAAGACAGCAGTCGTTACATTTTCCATGCTTTCGCTCGTGGCTTTCGCGCAGCATCCGGCGGAAACTGCTGTTTCCGATTCGGAGGTTCTCGCGCGCGTAGCCGAGTTTCATGGCGCCGCCGGAGTTTGGGCAGTCGCCGGATATCGAATCGGCTCTCGTGCACTGAAGGAACTGGCGGAGAAACGGGGTAGCTTCAGCCTCGATGTAACGCACAAGACTCCCCTGGAAGTGCAGTGGAGCTGCATCGCCGACGGTGTGCAGGCGGCGACTGGCGTCAGTGCCGGAAAGTTGAATCTTCATATCGTGGAGGTTACCAAGGACCAACTGCAGACCGTGGTGTGGGACAGGAAGACCGGCAAAGTTCTTCTCTTTCGTATACAACCCGGTTTTCTGGCGAAATATCTGGATATCCCCGAGGATCGTCAACCGGCCGCGGCACACGAGGTGTTGAAGCTCTCCGATAATTCGATTTTTACGGTCGTAGAGCAGTCGAGGAAGCCATGAAGACGTAGCGTGCTGCCGCGGCATTGCACGAACCGTCTCTCCGAGGAGCGTCGTAATGAAACGAGGTCGATGGTCCGGGCGACTGGTCCTTTTTGGATGCGTTTTCACGGCAATGCCACTTTGCCCGCAGGCAGCGAAGCCGCTGCCCTTGACAATACCGCTGGAATGTCCGGGCGGAGACTGTCCCCTGTTGCGCGGATCGCCGCAGACGGCCGGGATGCGAAGCGGTTTCGTCCGCTTGAAGCCGGGGGAGACGGTGGGGTGGCATACCACCGGCGGCAACGAGGAATCGCTGGTGATATTGCACGGTGTGGGAACGGCGTTGATCGAAGGACAGCTCGGTCGCCCCTTCACGGCGCCGCAACTCGTCTACATCCCGCCGGCCACACGACACAATGTACAAAACACCGGACGGGAACCGCTTGAATATGTTTACGTCGTGGCGCCGGCGAAAGGCAAGTGATCGGGTGCGTCGCGAAGGCACGTAGGGCGCTTTTCGCCGTGTTACGATTTTACTGTTGGTAATACGCTAGAACGGCCGTTCGCGAGTCCATGCATATTCCCGATGGTTATCTCAGTCCCTCGACCTGCGCGGTGATGTACGCGGCGGCTGCGCCTTTCTGGTACGGATCGCTCCGCCGTTTGCGCCGGTTGCTGCGCAGCCGGGTGATCCCGCTGATTTCGATGTTCGCGGCCTTCTCATTCGTGGTGATGATGTTTAACCTGCCCCTGCCGGGTGGGACCACGGGACACGCCGTGGGGGTTGCGATTGCCAGTATTGTGCTCGGGCCTTGGGCATCGATTCTGGCCATCTCGGTGGCTCTGGTGATTCAGGCCGTATTCTTCGGGGACGGCGGTATCACAGCCCTGGGCGCCAACTGCTTCAACATGGCCATTACGGGGTCGCTAGTGGCATATGCGATTTATCGCGCGATTTCGCGGAACCGCCCGATTGCGTCGCGCCGGCGCGTGGCCGCCGCGGGGATTGCCGGATATGTCGCAATCAATGTATCGGCGTTGTTCGCTGCGGTGGAATTTGGGATACAGCCGACGTTGTTCAGGGATGCGTCGGGAGCGCCGCTGTATGCACCGTATCCGCTAAAAATCGCGATTCCGGCAATGATGGCCGGCCATCTGACAATCGCAGGATTGGCGGAATTCGTTTTGTCGGCCGGGCTGGTGGCTTGGTTACAACGAAGCCATCCCTCGCTTTTGCGGACGACAGCGCCGGATGCTGTGGAGGACGTCGAAACGAGCGGCGCTGGTGCTTTCGGCTGGCCGGCGATGCGGCCGATGTTGGTCGGGCTCGCCATCCTGCTGCTGGGCACGCCGCTCGGGATACTGGCCGTTGGGTCTGCGTGGGGGGAGTGGTCGCCGCGAGACTTTGCAGATGCGGCAGGCCGCCGGCAGATCGCTTCGGTTTCCGGGCAGCAGGCGCCGCCAGAACAGGTTCCGCAGGGCCTTGAACGCCTTTCTTCGATTTGGACCGCGCCGTTTCCGGCTTATGCGCCGCGGTTTCTGCGTAGCGCATCGTTCGGTTATTTTCTTTCGGCTGCGTTCGGTTCGGGGCTAATCGTACTGCTGGCAGTCGCGGCGGACCGGATCTTCGCGCGGCGAACCGGGAGCAGCTAAAGTGGCGCGGATAGGCTTCCTGGAGGGTTCGATTCACGGGTTCCTGGAAGCCCTGGAGCATGCCCTGGAATCGGAGGAGCTTGCGAAGCGGCGTGGGCTGCTGCAAGGCCTCGATCCGCGGGTGAAGCTGCTGGGGATTCTCGCGCTGATAGTGGCCGCGACGACATCTCAGCGTCTGACGGTGATCGGCGCGGAGGTTCTGCTTGCCATCGGCCTGGCGCTTGCGTCGCATATTCCGCTCCGGACGCTAATGGTGCGGACGTGGCTGGGAGCTTTGGCGTTCACCGGCCTAATCGCGGCGCCGGCGATATTCCTTACTCCCGGCCTGGTGCTCTGGCATGTTCCGCTGCTGGAATGGCCCGTGACGGCGGCGGGAATTCGGACCGCGGCCTACTTGATTTCGCGAGTGGAAACCGCCGCGACCCTTTCCATGCTTCTGGTGCTTTCGACGCCCTGGACCCACCTGCTGAAGGCGTTACGGGTGCTGCGGGCGCCGGTTGTTCTGGTGGTGGTCCTCGGGATGACCTACCGTTACATCCTGCTGCTGATCGGAACGGCGCGGGAGATTTTCGAATCGCGGCGAAGCCGGCGAGTCGGTGGTCTCGATACTGGGCAACAGCGGCGGATAGCAATTTCGGCGGCGGGCGTCTTGCTGAGCAAAACGATGTATTTTTCGGGAGAAGTTTATCTGGCGATGCAGTCTCGGGGATTTCGTGGTGACGCGTATGTGCTCGACGAATTCCGGATGGACCGGCGGAATTGGAGTTGGTTATCGCTTCTGGTGGCGGCCAGCGCAGGAGCGATGTGGGCAGGCAGACACTAGGGGTGGAGGATCGATTGGCGGGACCTCTCTTCGAGGTGCAAAACGTGCGTTATTGCTACGAGCGTGTGGTGGCGCTGGACGGCGCCACGCTGACGCTGCCGGCGGGGCTGCGATTAGCGCTGCTGGGCGCTAATGGTTCCGGAAAATCCACTCTCTTGAGGCTTCTGGACGCGCTCTACTTCGCAGAATCGGGCGCCGTTCGATTCGAGGGTGAAACACTGACAGAGGAGCGCTTTGACGATGAATCCTTCGAATTCGATTTTCGCCGCCGGGTCGGAATGGTGTTTCAGAATCCCGATGTGCAATTGTTCAATCCATCAGTGTTCGATGAAGTAGCGTTCGGGCCGTTGCAATTACGCTGGCCAGCGGCGGAGATCCGGAAGCGCGTGGAGGCCACTCTGGAAGGGTTGCAGATCACACACCTCAAGGACCGCGCACCGCACCGGCTCTCCGGAGGCGAGAAAAAGCGCGTCGCTATCGCCTCCGTGCTGATTCTCGACCCGCAGGTGCTGCTGCTCGATGAGCCGACCGCAGCGCTGGACCCGCAGAGCCAGAGCCAGATGATCGAGACCATTTCCGGATGGAAGGACAGCGGACGGACGGTAGTAACGGCGACCCACGATTTGAACATTTTGGAAGAGATCGCGGACCATTGCTTCGTATTTCGAGCAGGCCGGGTTGCTGCTGAAGGAACGCCTGCCGAAATTCTGGATAACGAGGAATTGCTGCGGCAGACTGGCCTCTTACATTCCCACAGGCACATTCACAAATCTGGCGAGGTCCATTCCCACCCGCACCGCCATCACGACCATCGGTTTTGAGTGCGAGCGGGCTGCATGATAGCCTAGAGGCGCGCGTAGTCGCCTGTCGAACATGCCCAGCTCCGAACTCAGCCGAATCGGCGTGGCCATAGCCACTGATCTTCTGTCAGAATTTGATTCCTTAATCGAAAAACGGGGATATACCAACCGCTCCGAAGCTTTCCGCGACTTGATTCGAGCAGAGCTGGTGCGCGAGAAATCCAACAAGCCGAGTGGGCGGGTGGTTGGCTCTCTCACGGTGGTTTACGACCACCATGTGCGGCTACTGGAGGAGAAACTCACCGAACTGCAACATGTTCATTCCCGCCTGATCGTGTCAGTAATGCATGTCCATTTGGATCACGACAACTGCCTGGAACTAATCGCATTGCGGGGCGCCTCGGTCGAGGTCCGCCGATTCTCTGAAGCGTTGACAGCCATCAAAGGAGTCAAGCATGCTCAGTTGGCGATCACTGCCGCCAGCGACGCACTGTGACATTTGCCCGCAGCCTCCAGCGGCCGTGAGCCTCGAATTCTGAAGCGGTGTATCCTTTTCAGGTGGGAGGGGCAGAAGCCAATGGCACACGACGGCGAACACACTCACACCCACGATCACAAACACCGTCATGGGGATATCGAGCACAGTCATCCTCATGAGCATGGACACAGCCATGATCACGATCACGAGGCGGATCACGACCACGCGGAGCACGACCGTCCGGATCACGAAAACGAACCTCACGAGCACAGTCATTAGGTGAACGTGGTCCGGCGACCGCGAGCGTGAGTTCGCGCTTGAGTCTCCTTGGACGCGTGGGCTTAAACGCGGGGCGGTCCTCACGTCACTGTGAGAGCAACGCGAGAGGTCAATTTTGATCCTGCCCACCGGGTGGGAAAGCTCGCGGCTCGCCTGACCTGTCCGGCAACTCGGTCCAACCAGCCTGATCTGATGCACTGGAGATGCTTAGCTCCACAGGCTCGGGTAGGTCCCACCAACGCCGCAGTGTAAAATCGGCCGACTGAGACATCCAAACCGTTTGGCGCCTACGTAGTCTTCTTCGGAACAGTAGCACAAAAATAATGTTAGTATTACGTAGTACGTTTCTACCATTCGTGCTACAAGGAGGAAAACGTCTGTGGCAAACGTGTTGTCGAAGCTCGTATCGGGGGCAAGCCGTGCTCAAAAAGGATCTCTACCAGGTCCCGTAACGGCGGAGGACGTTCGCCGGGACGTTCACGCGACTCATTTTCAGAAATATTTCAGATCTCCGGCCGTATTTGGTTTCCGCGAAAGGTGGCGCTTCGGAAACTGGCAGGCATTCCGCTTCGCCCTCTTGCAGTGCGCCCTTTTGTTCATGCTCTGTTGGTCGCCGGCGCTCCAAGCTCGACAGGATCAAACGCAGCCGCTATCGGGAACTGTGGTAGACCCATCCGGCGCTGCAGTCGCCGGGGCAACCTTGCAGGTGCGAAGCGCGAATGGCGGCATATTAGCGACGGGCCAAACGGATACGAACGGCTCTTTCACGATTGCCGGACTCCCGCCCGGTAATTATCGCCTCGTGATATCGCATGCCGACTTCGAAACCAAAGAAATTCCGGTGGTCGTCGGAGCAGAACCAACTAGCCCGCTCCGCATCCCTCTGGCATTGAGATCTGTGAGCACTACCGTAAACGTGCAGGGCCGCGAAGACGATCTTACAGGAATCGCCGAATCCGCTACCCAAGGGACGGTCGGCCAAAAGGAGCTTGAGGATCGTCCGATTCTTCGTTCGGGGGAGGTTCTAGAGACTGTTCCCGGCGTCATTATCACGCAACACGCCGGCGGAGGGAAAGCGAACCAATACTTCCTGCGCGGTTTCAATCTGGACCACGGCACGGATTTCGCCGTTTTCCTCGACGATATGCCGCTGAATCTTCCGTCTCACGCGCACGGCGAGGGTTACGCCGACATGAACATCGTGATCCCGGAATTGGTGCAGCGCGTGAACTATGAAAAAGGTCCTTATTATGCCGACGTCGGCAATTATGGCTCCGCCGGATCGGCCCACCTGGAATTCTATAAGACGCTGCCCGAGAATTTCTTCCAGGCGGAAGGCGGCATGTACGGATATGAGCGGGCCGTCTTCGGCGTATCGGAGAAGATTGGTTCAGGCAACCTGCTCTTCGGCGGAGAGTTCTATCACGATGACGGCCCCTGGAATCACTCCGACAATTTCTATAAATACAACGGCCTTCTGACCTATAGCCAGGGCGACGACGCGAACGGTTTTAGCATCACCGCCCGTGCCTACCGGGGAACATGGAACTCGAGCGACCAGATCCCTGTCACTGCCGTGCCCCTCGTGGGTTTTTTCGGCGCGCTGAACCCAACTGACGGTGGTGATTCCGACCGTTATAGCTTGCAGGCGGAATGGCATCGTCAGAATGACAGTTCCAGAACGCAAATCGTGGGATACGGGTTTTATTATTACCTCAATCTATTCTCCGACTTCACTTACTACCTGAATGACCCCGTCAAGGGCGATCAGTTCGAACAGCAGGACAGCCGTTTTGTGGCCGGGGTAAAGGTCCGCCACACTGTTTTTGGCGATTTCTTAGGCCATAAGATGGAAAACAGCTTCGGACTGGATGTGCGCAACGATTGGGTCCGTAACGGCCTTTACCGGACTGAAAATCGTAAGCGGACGGACAAGAACGACATCACTGCCTGCGATGACGAACCCATCGACGCATGCACCGCCAACCCGAGTCTGACGGCGGTCTTGCCCGCGGACACAGATGTGAACAGATTTACCGACACTATGGTCGGTTTCTACGTCGAGAATAAAATCGACTGGGCTGAGAAATTCCGCACCGTCCTGGCCTTCCGCGGCGACGAGGCATTTTATAACGTCACCAACTTAACTCCCAGCTATACCGCCACGGAATTACCCGGCGCTCCGGTGATCAACTTAGGCGCCGCCAATTCCGGCAGGGTTACCCAGTTCATGCCCGAACCGAAAGCCAGTTTGATTTTCGGGCCATGGTCCAAGACTGAATTCTATGTTCAGGGCGGATTCAGTTTTCACAGCAATGACGCCCGCGGCGCGACTCAAACGCAGGAACCAATTTCGCCAGACAATCCGTTTCCTACGGCGACCCCCAGGATCCAGGCCCTCATCCCAACCAAGGGGTCGGAAGTCGGCGTGCGCACTACGGCGGCCCCACATCTGCAAAGTACGCTTTCCCTCTGGTATCTCCACAGTCAGTCGGAATTGCTGCAGGATGGGGACACTGGAGGCACGGTTGCTTCCTTATCGCCGAGCAACCGCTACGGCATCGAGTGGGCGAACTACTACACGCCATTGGATCATTGGGCTTTCGATTTCGACCTTGCGGATTCCAGAGCATTTTTTACTGAAATCGACCCGGACGACGCGGCCCCGAACAGCCCCGGCGGCAAACGCGTACCGGAGGCGGTCGGAGTGGTAGCCTCGGCGGGCGCAACGATGCACGATTACAAACGCTTCTCCGCTAGTTTGCGCCTGCGGGCATTCGGCCCGCGCGATTTGACGTCCGACGGAATTTATCAGTCGAAAGCCACCATTTTGCTCAATGCGGAGGTCCGTTATAGGCTTACCAGGAACTGGAGCTTCGTGGTTGAGGCCTTGAATCTGCTGAACCGCAAGGATCATGACATTGACTACGCCTACACTTCCCGGATAACACCTACGGCCGACCCGGCATTCACCGACGTTTTCCACCCGGTGGAACCGTTTCAGCTGCGTTTCGGTCTGAAAAGTAGCTTTTGAAGATCACGCAATCCATCCGTTTTCTTAGCGCCAACGCGCGATAAACCTTGGGCCGCAGATGGTGTACTGGACCGCCGAGATGCCCCACGCGAATGAGCGATCTCTGCGCGTCCTCTATTCGCGGCCTGACAGATCGAGATGCGGCTGCTCGCGGAGGAATTCGTCCAAAAAGTGCGGTTGATAGCACGCATAGACGCGCGCCCCGAAGCGATACAGATCGGTCGCCAGTTCTCGAAAGCGGTCAACCCCCCGGCGCTCCCATTCACGCACGAGTTCCAGTCCCTCGTCGGCAAGATCCGTCGCGTCGTGAACATCTGGGAGGACCGTTTTGCTTTCCGGCTGCACGGACAGACGGCGTGCCGCTATCTGACAGAGCACGTGGCGTGCTTTGAGGCCGACCTCCGCCGCGGCCGCATCCTCGTGTTCCTGGATTTTCACGAATGCCAGTGCCCGGCTCGCGGCCTCCTGCGCCGCGGCGTCTGAAACGGCCGTATCGCATGACGCC
>DATJMA010000014.1:0-2583 GCA_035509055.1 Bryobacteraceae bacterium
CGCTCGCCTGTGACGGTCGAGACCGCCTCGATGGTGGCGTTGTCGTAGTCCGCGTTGCGCGTGTGCGCGGTGAACAGAATTTCATGGCTTCCCGGAAGTACCTGCGGCCAACGATGGGTGACCTCCCCAGGCTTCAAATGCGTGATCGTTTGCGGAACACCGCCCGAGGAAGACACCCGGCTGAGCGGGGTAGTAGCGCCCAGCGCCAGCACGATGTTGCCGTCATCGCCCCAACTGGCCCCGCGAAAAATGGGAGCATCGCAGATCGTAAACGGTGCGCCGCCCTCTATCGGGACCTTCTTCACTTTGGTATCGACGCGAAATCCGATCCATCGCCCGTCGGGGGAGAAGAAGGGCGCATCGCCGTTTTCCGTTCCGGGGATGGGCAGGAGTTGCTTCTGCGAGAGCAGGCGCGTATATAGGCGCGCCGTGCCGTCGGAGCCTCGCAAGGCGACCACAATGCGCGTGCCGTCCGGCGAAAGCGCCAGCACGCCCGGACTGTTGTTAGCGCCTGAAACCCCGCTCGCCGTTTGACCGTCAGGAGACATGTCCGCCGACACCTGGATGAGCGTGTGCAACCCGGCTGGCCTGCTGGCCCGCCACGCGATGACGCCCGCGACCAGCGCGGTCAGCGCGAAGACGGCGGCCACCCAATTTGGCGCTCCGCCACGGTTTGGCCGAGCCGCCGCGGGAGTTGGCGCTTCCACCACCGGCTCCGAAAGCGCGTTCACCAGAGCGATACGTGCTTCGCCGATGTCGCGCAGACGGGTCTTAACGTTGCGATCCAGACAGCGGCCCACCAGGGTACGGACCGGCGCCGGGATTGTCGCGGGCAGCCCAGTCAAATCGATCTCCGCGCGCAGGACGTCCGCCAGCGTGTGTGCGATGGTTTCCCCAGCAAAGAGGCGCTTTCCGCTCAGCGCCTCGTAAAGCAGTACGCCGAAGCTCCAGATGTCGGCGCGCTTGTCGACCGGCTTGCCGGCAGCCTGCTCGGGGGCCATGTAGCCGGCTGTCCCCATGATGACGCCCGCCTGCGTCGCGCGAATGGTGACGGTGGGCGAATCGGCGCCGGAGGCTGCCGTAACCGGCGGCTCCGGAGATTCCGCGAGGCCGAAATCCAGCACCTTCGCTACGCCTTCCGGGGTCACTTTCACGTTGGCCGGCTTGAGATCGCGGTGCACGACACCTTTCTCGTGCGCCGCCTCCAGTGCCTCGGCGATTTGCCGGGCGATATCGAGGGTTTCATCCAATGGGATCGCACCCGCCGCCAGCCGCTCCTCGAGCGTCTGGCCTGGAACCAGCTCCATCACCAGCGCCTTCTCTTCCACGCCGTAAATCACCGCGATATTCGGGTGATTGAGCGAAGCCAGCACCCGGGCTTCGCGCTTGAAGCGCGCTAAATAATCGGGATCGTTCGCCAGAGGGTCCGGCAGAATCTTGATGGCCACTTCGCGATTCAGCCTGCTATCGACGGCGCGATACACCGCACCCATGCCGCCTTCGCCAAGCTTCGAGAGGATCTTGTAGTGGGCGATAGAGAGCTGCGGGATCATCGGCGCGATTCAAGAATGTTACCACTTCCCCCGCGAGTTGCGCGCTCGTTTGACGCACAAAACTCCACGCACCGCATCCACCGGTTGCCGCCTATACTGACATTCGCCCAGATGGCGTTCGGTTAGGCATCCCGGATTACGCCCGATAGGTCGGCAAGGGCCCGGCAATGCGGTCGCGCCTCGCCCGTATTTGAGTGGAAATCCGATTAATCGGGTATGGGACGCTGAGCTATGCTGCGCGCGGAACCTGCTCGCCACCCCCGCCTTCCGGCGGCCCGTCGAGTAGTTTCCGTATGCCGCGTTCCAGGACCTCGTCCTCGGCGAAATACGGTTCCCCTGAATCTTGGGTTGCCGAATGGGCGTTCAGCACCAACTGGGCGAGCCGACAGTCCGGATATTTCTCCCACAGCGCGCCCAAGAGCTGCAACATTTTCGGAATTCGGTCCTGCTCTCGCATAGAGCAAATCTACCAGAATCTGCGAGGGCAGCGGATCTCGGTACCGAGTTGCGGAATGGTTCAAACCTGCTTTGCTGGAACGCCGACCGCCGTCGACCGGGCGATGCGGTGGCGCCGATTAGGTGTCACCAATCGCCGGCCTGAATACTTCGTTCCAACGACGAAGGGTGTTGTGGCCTTTTGGTTTGACAATCGTGCGATCGATCTGGCGCAGATCTTCAACCAACTCGATCGCGATTCCAACAAACCGCTGAATCACCGGATCTGGCTCGTAACCGGCCGACTTCAATTGATCGTGTAGTCGTTCGGGGATGTAGCAAAAGCCGTCGAATTTGTGCATTCCCAGTCGTACCGGTTCTTCGGGTGCGCGAACTCGGCACCTGAACACGGGACCGTATTGACCGGCAGTGCCGTACACCAGCAGTATATGGTCACCAGGTCGCAGTGCCTGAACAAGCGGCATTCGTTGCCCAAGTCGGTTGTAGGCGTGCGCGATGATCGCCTTTGCAGAATTAACGAACTCCGCAGTGATCGTCTCCGGTGCGCAAGCTGGCGTCGCGAAATACACGAAGT
>DATJMA010000015.1:0-9434 GCA_035509055.1 Bryobacteraceae bacterium
CATAGCCAGCCGATGCGGCCGGCGTCACCAGGGTAAGGCTGCCATTCCTGGCTGCCGCCTTACCATCTCAGTAAGGTTTGGTGTGCGTCGTGCGGAGCGCCTTGCCGGTTTCTCCACAAGGCATAGCCAGCCGATGCGGCCGGCGTCACCAGGGTAAGGCTGCCATTCCTGGCTGCCGCCTTACCAGCTCAGTAAGGTTTGGTGTGCGTCGTGCGGAGCGCCTTGCCGGTTTCCCACAAGGCATAGCCGGCCGACGCGGCCGGCGTCACCAGGGTAAGGCTGCCATTCCTGGCGGCCGCTTTACCAGCTCAGTAAGGTTTGGTGTGCGTCGTGCGGAGCGCCTTGCCGGTTTCCCACAAGGCATAGCCAGCCGACGCGGCCAGCGTCACCAAGCCGACCCAATCGCTGGCGTGAGGCAGTTGCTGGAGGAGGAATCCGGCGGTGGCTGCAATACCCAGGCAGCCGACGACTTCGAGGACCGCGGAAAGGCGGCGGAAGCGAGGCGCCCGCGGTTGGGCCGCGATGCGGGCTGCGAGACGCCCGGCGAAATCCAGCGAAAGGGGCGGCGCGACGATGGATTTCGCCAGTCGCAGGTCGAGTTCCCGCTGGCCGGCGAGCCATTCACGGCAGGCGGCACACGCCGCGATGTGCGATTCGAGCAGGCCGCTGTCGGCCGGCGAAGCGGCGCCTTCGCAATAATCCGAAATCAGATCTTCAAATTCAGGGCATGCCATGCGGGCGCGCTCTCCTTTCGCAAAACCGGTTCGGCCAGGAGCGTTGCCAGCTCCTTCTTGGCGCGGTGCAGATAAGTTTTTACGGTTCCCATGGGCAGCCCCATCGCCAGCGCGACCTGCTGGTACGACCGGTCTTCGAGATAGAACAGCACCAGCACGCGGCGGTACTTCCCGGGCAGGCGTTCGATGGCGGCGCGAAGATCGGAATCCGGAGCGGGTGCGGGATTTTGCGCGATTTGAGTGGCGTTGGCTTCCTCGAGCGGGCAGGTGCGCTCGCCGGCGGCGATCCGGCGGCGGGTAAGGCAGGTGTTGCGGGCGATGGCGTAGATCCAAGTAGAGATGGCCGATTCGCCGCGAAAATCGGGCAGGGCTTTCCAGATTTTGAGGAAGATTTCCTGCGTGGCATCTTCGGCGGCTGCCGGGTCGGTGAGCAGGGAACAGGCGAGGCGGAAAACGCGGTCGCGATATTCGTCGAGCAATCGCTCGAATGGCGGATGGCCGCTCACGGATTCATTATCTCCAACTACTCAAAATTTAGACTCGCCGGATAGCGCAAAATGTTTCAACGCGCGATTGAAACATTTCGCACGGTGCGCGGAGTCTCAATTGCCGGAGACCCAAATGGACCGAATATTCGAAGCGATTGCCAATAACATCATCGTGCTGGGAGCATTCCTGGTGCCAATCGGGATCGTCGCGGTGACCAGTTATTTCCGCCACCAGCGCCTGGAGATGATCCATCGCGAGCGCCTGGCGGCAATCGAAAAGGGCTTGCCTCCTGCCGGCGAACTGCCCGATCCGGAACAGGAAGAGCGCGCGCGGAAATGGGAAGAGCAAGCGCAAGTCCGAAAGTCGCGCGACTATTTGAAGACGGGTTTGTTCTGGCTGTGTCCCGGTGCGGGCATGGTGGCGTTCAGCATAATCGCGCTCCAGGATGTTCCGGCGGGGGTTCGTCTGCCGATTATGGGCGTGTCCGTGCTGTGCGCGGGAATTGGCGCGGCGTTCATCGTGATTCATGTGGTGGAGCAGGAGCGGCGGCGGGCGGGCTTACAATAGAAGTTCATGCTTCGGTTTTCGGCCCTGGTACTGGTGGTGTGCGGCGCGGCATGCGGGGCGCAATTGGGTGACGACGGCACGGTTATCGCCGCCAAGTCCGAGCTGGCCAGAGTGCAAGGGCTGGTGGCGGCCGGCGCGCTGCCGCGGGCGAGCATCGAGAAGGCCCAGGACGCCGTCGCCGACGCCGAAGACGCTACCATCCTTCGGCACACGGCTTACGGCGAGCTCACGGTGGACCAGGCCGACGATATGCTGGCCGCCGCGCGCCGCCGTTTGGACCGGCGCCAAAAGGCGCGCGACGAGGCGGCGAAATTGGTGGATGCCGGGGCCGCGCCGAAGGCTTCCCTCGACGCGCTCGACAGCGAGGTGGAGGATGAGCGGCGCGAAGTGAGCCTGGTGAAATCGCGCGCCGAACTGGTTCACGAATTGGCCGAATCGGCGGAGGCCGAAGGAAATCATCTCGAGAAGCTGGCTCGCTCGCCCGCCGAGGCCCGCGAATTGACTGCCGGGTATACGCCCGACGGCACCTTGATTTACGCCAATTATGCCAAGGTGGAAGTGGCGTTCCACGAGCGTTTCGGCAAGCCGATGCCGGTGAGCGCCATGGGCGAAACGGCGGTGCATCGCGCCATGGGGTTCGACCATCGCGGACGCGTGGATGTCGCGCTCAATCCCGATCAGCCCGAAGGCGCGTGGCTCATCGAGTACCTGAAGCAGAACCACATCCCGTTTATCGCCTTTCGCGGGCCGGTGCCGGGCAAGGCCACCGGCGCGCACATTCACATCGGTCCCATGAGCACGCGCCTGGCTTCCGGCGGATAATAAAAGATCCATGGTGGATGAAAAACTGCGGGTCCTGATCCCGTCCGCGAAGATCCAGGCCCGGATTCGCGAACTTGGCGAACAGATTTCGCGCGACTTTCCCGACGGCCAGCTGCACATGATCTGCATTCTGAAAGGCGCCTGTTATTTCCTCACCGATCTTTCGCGCGCCATGAAGCGCGACGTGTTCGTGGACTTCATGGGCATCTCGACGTATGGCAAGGGCAAAACATCGTCGGGCGAAGTGAAGGTTACGAAGGATCTCGACATTTCGCTCGAGGGCGCGGATGTGCTGATCGTGGAAGATATCGTGGATAGCGGCGTGACGCTGAATTACCTGATACACGTGCTCGAACAGCGCAAGCCGCGGTCGCTGCGGATTGCGGCTCTGCTCGACAAGCCGGAGCGCCGGCTCCGTCCGATTCACGCGCACTATGTGGGGTTCACGATTCCGGACGAATTCGTGGTGGGATACGGGCTGGATTATGCGGAGAAGTACCGGAATCTCGACGATATTTGTGTGCTGGATGGGCCGGCGGGGGCGGCGAAATAGCGGGCTTCGAGACAGGCTGTCTCGGAGCTTTCTCGTAAGTTACTGATTCGATTGGAGGGGGCGCGGGTTTTCGAGACAGCCTGTCTCGAAGCGGGGATGATGCGATGACTGAGACCATCGAGCTGCCGGCTTATTTGGCGCGCGTCGGGTTCGCGGGCGAGCCTCGGCCATCGGCCGAATGCCTGCGCGAACTGCACCTGGCGCACGCCACGCATGTGCCCTTCGAAAATATCGAAGTGCTGATGGGGCGGCCGATGCCGCTCGATCTCCCGAGCCTTTGGAAGAAGCTGGTGGTAGACCGGCGCGGCGGGTACTGCTTCGAGCAGAATTCGCTGTTCGCGGCGGTGCTGGAGGAGATCGGGTTCAAGGTGCGGCGTCTGGCGGCGCGGGTGCGCATGGGCGCGGTGGGCGTCCGGCCAAGGAGCCACATGCTGCTTCAGGTGGAGGCGGACGGGCGGCCGTGGCTGTGCGACGTGGGGTTCGGCGGCGAGGCGCTGCTGGTTCCCATCGCGTGGCTGCCCGGCAAGACGGCGCAGCAGTTCGCGTGGAAGTACCAGCTGCTGGAGGAAGCGGCGGGTTTCGCATTGGAGATGTGGCGACCGGAGGGTTGGGTCGATTTGTACGCGTTCAACCTGGAAGAACAGCACGCGGTGGATTACGAGGTGGCCAACTTCTACACGGCCTGCCATCCCGATTCGTTCTTCCGCAAGCAACTGATGGTGCACATGCCGGGTCCGGAAGTGCGGGTGACCCTGTTCGGGCGGAAGCTGATCGAGCGGCGGCCGGAAGGCGTGACGGAATCGATGCTGGCCGACGATGCAGCGGTGCTGGATGTTTTGGCTACCCGCTTCGGGCTGCACTTCCCGGCGGGGACGAGCTTCCCGTCAGTGGCAGCCTAAGTTCATCGCGGCGTTGGCTGAATGGGGGGCGGAGTGCAGTGAGTGACGGAATCGATGTTTGAGACGGATTTCCAGCCGAGAGGTTACGAATTCCAGCCGCTAGCGAGCGCGCCAGGGGCGCCGGACGCGGTCCGTGCGGGAGGCAAACGGGAGGTACAGGTTCGTGTGGAGCAAACATCCACGGCTAGTGCCGCGACCGCACGGTGAATTTCCTCTCATCTCGAAGCATTGCCATTGCAAGGCCTTGCCTCGGGATGGCCGTTACGAGGATTTTCGCGCGGCCATCTACTTACTTCGATCGCATCCGGAGCGGAACCTGACGGGGCGGAGTTAGCCTGGCGCCGAGCGGAACTGTCTGGAATATCAGGGCAAGGCAGCTGCTTGCGATGGTCCGTTTCAATCGGGCAGGATTCTACCACGTGGTGTTTTCCATAACAAATCAAAGTGGCGTGAATTCAATTTCCGGTGTGAATTCACCCTGTTGTTGCATTCGAGCTGCGCAATTCGGTATGATTGAGTGGTTTCGCGAGAAAAGCTTTCTGTCCCTGTGCTACCGCTCGTCGTGTGGCGAGTCCGGCCGGGGGTGAGGCCCCGAGGTTCGACCGGTCAACTCCGCATCGAACATGGGCCTGTCCGAAGCAGTCATCCTCGCAGTTGTGAGCCCTAGATTTTCCGGGGTTGCTTTGTGAACCCCAAGTCCTGGTGGAACTGAACTCCACTTTTTGATTTTTTGACGGCGGGCCCTTTGAGCGGCGCGTCGTTGTGCCTGGAAGCAAAAGGAAGATTCGTGCCGACGTTCAACCAATTAGTGCGTAACGGGCGGAAACCGCCACGCTGGAAGACTTCGAGTCCCGCGCTCAATAGCTGCCCGCAGAAGCGCGGAGTTTGCACGCGCGTTTATACATCGACGCCCAAGAAGCCGAATTCGGCGCTGCGCAAAGTGGCGCGCGTCCGGCTGACCAACGGGATCGAAGTGACCACGTATATCCCGGGCGTCGGCCACAACCTGCAGGAGCACTCCATCGTGCTCATTCGCGGCGGCCGCGTGAAGGATCTTCCCGGCGTGCGCTACCACGTCATCCGCGGCGCTCTGGATACCGCCGGGGTGGCGAACCGGAAGCAGGGCAGATCGAAGTACGGGGCCAAGCGCCCGAAATCGTAGGTATCGTATGCCACGTAGACGAAGAGCCGTAGTCAGAGAAGTTTTGCCGGATCCGATCTATAACTCCACGCTGGTGGAAAAGTTCGTGAACTCGATGATGTGGCAGGGCAAGAAGAACACCGCGCAGGGGATCTTCTACGAAGCCATGGACAAGCTCCGCGAACGCACCAGCGACGATCCGTTGAAGGCCTTCAAGAAGGCTGTGGAGAACGCCAAGCCGCTGCTCGAAGTGAAGACGCGGCGCGTGGGCGGCGCCAACTACCAGGTGCCCATCGAAGTGCCCCAGAACCGGCGGACTTCGCTGGCCATGCGCTGGATCATCACCAACGCGCGGACGCGCCCGGAAAAGGGCATGGCGGAGAAGCTGGCCAACGAACTGAACGACGCGAGCAACATGCGCGGCGGAGCGATTAAGAAAAAGGACGACGTCCACCGCATGGCGGAGGCTAACAAGGCCTTCGCACACTACCGGTGGTAGGAAAGGATCTCAGGTTTTAACGAGCTTATGGCAAGAACGGTCCCACTCGAGCGGATGAGAAATATCGGCATCGCAGCGCATATCGATGCCGGTAAGACCACCACGACCGAGCGCATCCTATATTATACGGGCCGGACCCATAAGCTCGGTGAAGTCCACGAGGGTACGGCCACCATGGACTGGATGGAGCAGGAGCAGGAGCGCGGCATCACCATTACCTCCGCCGCTACCACCTGCGAATGGCGCGACATCCAGATCAACATCATCGACACGCCCGGCCACGTGGATTTCACGGCCGAAGTGGAGCGCTCTCTGCGCGTTCTCGATGGCGCGGTAGCGGTGTTCGATGCCGTCGCCGGCGTGCAGCCGCAATCCGAAACCGTGTGGCGGCAGGCCGATAAATACAACGTTCCGCGCATCTGCTTCATCAACAAGATGGACCGTATCGGCGCGGACTTCTATCACTCCGTCGATACCATCGTCGATCGGCTGAAGTGCCGGCCGGTGGTGATCCAGTTGCCCGTCGGCGCGGAAGACAAGTTCGCCGGTGTGGTGGACCTGGTGGGGATGAAGGCCCTGATCTGGCGCAACGAGACGCTGGGGGCGGAGTACGATACGGTCGAGATCCCGGAAGACCTGGTCGAGAAGGCCAAGGAATACCGCGAGAAGATGATCGAGACCATCTCGGAATTCGACGATCAACTGTTCGAGAAATTCATCGAGGGCCAGGCGGTCACGACGGAAGAGATTCACGCCGGCATTCGCAAGGCCACCATCGCGATGAAGATTTTCCCGGTGATTTGCGGGTCGGCATTCAAGAACAAGGGCGTGCAGACCATGCTCGATGCGGTGGTGGACTATCTGCCCTCGCCGCTCGATGTTCCGCCGGTGGAAGGCAACGACATCGACAATCCGGAAAAGGTCCTGCACCGCCACGCGTCCGATTCCGAGCCGTTCTCGGCGCTGGTGTTCAAGATCATGACCGATCAGCACGTCGGTCAACTGGCGTTTTTCCGCGTGTATTCCGGAACGCTGAAGTCCGGCGATTCGGTCTACAACGTGGCCAAGCGGCGCAGGGAGCGCATCGGGCGCCTGCTGCGCATGCATGCCAACAAGCGCGAAGAGATCCAGGAGATTCTGGCCGGCGACATCTGTGCGGCGGTGGGCCTGAAGACCGTTTCGACCGGCGATACCATCTGCGACGACGAGCACCCCATCGTGCTGGAATCGATCGATTTCCCCACGCCGGTGATTCAGCTCGCGGTGGAACCCAAGACCAAAGCCGATCAGGAAAAGATGGGCATGGCCATCGCCAAACTGGCCCAGGAAGATCCCACTTTCCGGGTGAACACCGATCCCGATACCGGCCAGACCATTCTTTCGGGAATGGGCGAGCTGCACCTCGAAATTATCGTGGACCGCATGATGCGGGAATTCGGCGTCGGCGCCAACGTCGGCAAGCCGCAGGTGGCGTACCGCGAGACCATCCGCAAGAATGCGGAAGCCGAAGGCCGGCACGTGAAGCAGACCGGCGGCCACGGGCAGTACGGGCACGTAAAGATCCGCATCGAACCGCTGCCGGGCGGCGGGTTCGAGTTCGTCGACGACATCACCGGCGGGCGCGTTCCCAAGGAATACATCAAGCCGACGGAGACCGGTATCAAGGAAGCGCTGGAAGCCGGAATTCTGGCCGGGTACCCGATGTCGGACGTGAAAGTGACGCTCTACGACGGCAGCTACCACGATGTCGATTCGTCGGAAATGGCATTCAAGGTGGCCGGCTCGCTGGCCATCAAGGAAGCCGTGCGGAAAGCCAAACCGGTGCTGCTCGAACCCATCATGGCGGTGGAAGTGGTAGTGCCGGAGCAGTATATGGGCGACGCCATCGGCGATCTCAATTCGCGCCGCGGCCGGATTGAAGGCATGCAGTTGCGGGGAACCACGCAGATCATCAAGGCGATGGTGCCGCTTTCGACCATGTTCGGTTATGCCACGGACCTGCGCAGCCGAACGCAGGGGCGCGGCAGTTTCACCATGCATTTCGGCAAGTACGAAGAGGTCCCCGGCGCGCTCGCCGAGGAGATCGTGAGCAAGGTTCAGGGTAAGACAACGAAATAAGGAGATTACTTCTCTTATGGCGAAGGAAAAATTCGATCGCAGCAAGCCGCACGTAAACATTGGAACGATCGGGCACATCGATCACGGCAAGACGACGCTGACGGCCGCGATCACCAAGGTGCTGGCCAAGCATAATCCGAAGGTGAAGTTCCGGAGCTTCGATTCCATCGATAACGCGCCGGAAGAAAAGGCCCGCGGGATCACGATCGCGGTGGCCCACATCGAGTACGAAACGGCCAATCGCCATTATGCCCACGTGGATTGCCCGGGTCACGCCGATTACATCAAGAACATGATCACCGGCGCGGCGCAGATGGATGGCGCCATTCTGGTGGTGGCGGCAACAGACGGGCCGATGCCTCAGACTCGCGAGCACGTGCTGCTGGCGCGGCAGGTGGGTGTGCCGTTCATCGTGGTGGCCATGAACAAGGTCGATATGGTGGACGATCCGGAACTGCTCGACTTGGTGGAGTTGGAAGTCCGCGAGCTGCTGAAGAGCTATCAGTTTCCGGGCGACGATCTGCCGGTGGTGCGGGTATCGGCGCTGGGCGCGTTGAACGGCGAAGAGAAGTGGGAAAAGACGGTCGACCAGTTGATGGAGGCGGTGGACAGCTACGTACCGCTGCCGCAGCGTGTCACCGACAAGCCGTTCCTGATGCCGATCGAAGATATCTTCTCGATCCAGGGCCGCGGCACGGTGGTGACGGGACGCATCGAGCGCGGGATCTGCAAGGTCGGCGAGGAAATGGAGATCGTCGGATTCCGGCCGACGCGCAAGACGGTGGTGACGGGCGTGGAAATGTTCAAGAAGTTATTGGACGAAGGGCGCGCCGGAGACAACGTCGGGCTGCTGCTGCGCGGTGTGGAAAAGGACGAAGTGGAGCGCGGGCAGGTGATCGCCAAGCCGGGGTCGATTACGCCGCACACCAATTTCAAGGGACAGGTGTACGTGTTGAGCAAAGAAGAAGGCGGCCGTCATACGCCGTTCTTCAAAGGATACCGGCCGCAGTTCTACTTCCGGACGACGGACGTGACGGGAGTGGCGCAATTGCCGGAAGGCACCGAGATGGTGATGCCGGGCGACAACGTGGTTATCACGGTGGAACTGATCACCCCGATCGCCATGGACCAGGGGTTGCGCTTCGCGATTCGCGAAGGCGGCCGCACGGTAGGCGCCGGCACGGTTACCGAGATTATCAAGTAGGCAGCGTTTTTTGGTATAAACCATGGCCCTTCGAGAAAGAATCCGCATCCGTCTCAAGGCATACGATCACCGTGTGCTCGACCAATCGACGACGGAGATCGTGGACACCGCGAAACGGACCGGCGCGACGGTCGCCGGTCCCATTCCGCTGCCCACTTCACGCAGTATTACGACAGTTCTGCGCTCGCCGCACGTGGATAAGAAGTCGCGCGAGCAGTTCGAAATCCGCACGCACAAACGGCTCCTGGACATTCTGGAGCCTACCCAGCAGACGGTCGACGCGCTGATGAAGCTCGACCTGCCGCCGGGCGTGGACGTCGAGATCAAGGCGTTCGGCCGGGAGCACGCAGCGAAGTAAAGACGAGAAGGAAAGAGCGAAATGGGAGTCAACGGCATACTCGGAATCAA
>DATJMA010000016.1:0-13675 GCA_035509055.1 Bryobacteraceae bacterium
GATTTCAGCGCGCAGGAGGATGCCGAGCCATGGCTGCAGGAGATCCGCACGGAGGCCTTCTTCCGTTTTAGCGAGCAGGGTTTCCCCACCACCCACAACGAAGAATGGCGCTTCACCAACGTCGCGCCCATCGCCCGCACCAACTTCCGCAACATACTCTCGCCGGCAACCGATATCCCGCTGGCTGTCCGCAAATACCTGGCGAAGCTCGCGCCAGCCGATCATCCGTTCGTCGCCCTGAACACGGCATTCCTGAATGGCGTGACGGTTCATCAGGTGCCCGCCGGCGCTGTGCTCGATCAGCCTATCGAAATCAACTATCATGTCGACGAACAGGCCGGACCGCCCGTGGTCCATCCGCGCACTCTGATCGTCGTCGGCGCGAATGCGCAATGCCGGATCGTGGAGAGCTATTCGGGCAAAGGCCGCTACTTCACCAATGCGGTCACTGAGATTGTCGCCGGCGAAGGCGCCGTCGTAGACCACTACAAGGTTCAGCGCGAAGACACGTCTGCTTTCCATGTCGCCACTCTGGCCGCGCAGCTCGGCCGCAGCACCAGTTTTTCCACCCACAATATTTCGCTTGGCGGCGCGCTGGTTCGCAACGACATTAATGTGGTGCTGGCGGAAGGCACCGAGGCAATTGTCAACGGCCTCTACATCGTGAACGGCACCCAGCACGTGGATAATCACACGTCCATCGACCATGCCAAGCCCCACGGCACCAGCCACGAGCTCTACAAAGGCATTCTCGACGACAAGTCGAGCGCCGTCTTCAACGGCCGCATCATCGTCCGTAAAGACGCGCAGAAAACCGATTCCAAACAGACCAACAAGAACCTCGTGCTCTCCGACGACGCTGTCATCGACACCAAGCCCGAACTCCAGATTCTCGCCGACGACGTGCGCTGCACCCATGGCGCTACCATCGGCCAACTCGATGCCGAATCCATGTTCTACCTGCAATCGCGCGGCATCGGCAAACAGCAGGCACGCAGCCTCCTGACCTACGCCTTCGCGCAGGACATCATCGACCGCATTCAAGTCCCTGCCCTCCGCGAGCAACTGGAAAAATTCCTCTTCGAGAAATTCCATGAGCATTCATACTGAGCCGCGACCGCAAGGGAGCGGTGCATCTCGAGTGAACCATGCCCTCTAGCGTAATTGCCCCCGCTTTCGACGTCGAGAAAATCCGCGAGGATTTCCCCGTTCTCAAGCAGCGCATCCACGGCAAACCCCTGGTATACCTGGACAGCGCCGCCACCGCGCAAAAGCCCATTTCGGTGGTCGAAGCCATCCGTCATTTCCACGAAGTGGATTGCGCCAACATCCACCGCGGCGTGCACGAACTGAGCCAGCGATCCACCGCTGCTTACGAGGAAACTCGCGCCAAGGCCAAGCAGTTCCTGAATTCCAAATCTATCAACGAGCTGATTTTCGTGCGCGGCACCACCGAGGGAATCAACCTGGTGGCGACCTCCTGGGGCGCCAAATTCGTCAAGCCGGGCGACGAAATCATCATCTCGGCCATGGAGCACCACTCCAACATCGTCCCCTGGCAACTTCTGTGCGAGCGCAGCGGCGCGACCCTCCGCGTCATCCCCATGAACGACCGCGGCGAGCTGATCCTCGATGAATACGAAAAGCTGCTCAATCCGCGCACCCGCATGGTGGCCGTGACGCACGTCTCCAACGCGCTCGGCACCATCAATCCGGTCAAACAGATCATCGCCATGGCGCACAAAGCCGGCGCTGTCACTCTCATCGATGGCGCCCAGGCCGCCCCGCACATCGGCGTGGACGTCCAGGATCTCGACGCCGACTTTTACACCATGTCCGGCCACAAAGTCGTCGGCCCCACCGGCATTGGCATCCTTTACGGCAAGGCCGACCTGCTGAACGCGATGCCTCCCTACCAGGGTGGCGGGGACATGATTAAGGTGGTCACCTTCGCCAAAACCACCTATGCCGATCTTCCGTACAAGTTCGAAGCCGGCACTCCCAATATCGCCGGCGGAATCGGACTCGGCGCCGCGTTCGACTACATCAACGCCATCGGGCTCGACAAAATAGCGGCCTACGAGCACGAACTCCTGCTCTACGGCACGGAAGCGCTCTCGCGCATTCCCGGCCTGCGCATCATCGGTACGGCGCGCGAAAAGGCGGCGGTGCTTTCCTTCGTAATGGAGGGAATCCATCCGCACGATATCGGAACGGTGCTCGACCGGCAGGGAATCGCGGTCCGCACGGGCCATCATTGCGCGCAACCGGTGATGGACTGGTTCAAAGTAACGGCTACTACACGAGCGTCGCTGGCGTTCTACAACACGGCGGCGGAGATCGACGCGCTGGCGGCCGGTCTCGGAAAAGTAAAGGAGATTTTCTCCTAATGGTTGACGATCTTTACCAGGATCTGATTCTGGACCACAGCAAGCACCCTCGCAATTGTCACGCGATGGAGGATGCCACCCGCAACGCCGAGGGTTACAACCCTCTCTGCGGCGATAAGCTCAGGCTCTACGTGAAAATGGATGGAGACGTGGTGAAAGACGCCAGTTTCGTGGGTTCCGGCTGCGCGATTTCCACCGCGTCCGCCTCGCTCATGACCGAAAGCCTGAAGGGCAAAACCCGGGAGGAAGCTCTCAAGCTCCTCGAAAAATTCCACGACCTCCTGACCACCGACACTCCGGTGACGAAAGACCTCGGAAAGCTGATCGTGTTTTGCGGCGTGCGCGATTATCCCGCCCGGGTGAAGTGCGCCACGCTCGCGTGGCACACTCTGAAATCGGCCCTGAATGGCGCCGGAGAGACGGTAACGACGGAAGAATGACCCTGAAAGACCAGGTAATCGCCGCGCTCCGCAAGGTCTACGACCCTGAGATGCCCGTCAACATCTACGAACTCGGTCTGATCTACGAGTGCGCGGTCGATGACGCCGGCAACGTCGCTCTCCGGATGACCCTCACCGCGCCCAATTGCCCCGTGGCGGGAACGCTGCCGGGCGAGGTCGAACGGGCGGTGCGTGCGGTGCCCGGCGTGGCGGGTGTCAAGCTCGATCTGGTCTTCGATCCGCCCTGGAGTAAAGCGTGCATGTCGGAAGCCGCCAAGCTGGCGCTCGGCATCGAGGATATTATTCCCATCACGAGGCTACAAAGAAGATGAAACTCACCGCCAACGAAGAATATGGCATCCGCTGCCTCGTGCGAATCGCCTACGCCGGCTATTCCAACCAGGGCCTTACCATTCCGGAAATCAGCCAGGCCGAAGGCGTGTCTCCCGCGTATGCAGCCAAGATCCTGCGGGTACTCCGCAAGGGCGGATTCGTCAAAGCCACGCGCGGTAAAGAGGGCGGTTATACCCTCGCGCGCCCCGCGGAGAAAGTCATCATTGGAGATGTGATCGACGCCCTCGGCGGACGCCTGTTCGAAAGCGATTTCTGCGACAGCCATTCCGGCCAGGCAGCCATCTGCACGCGCTCGGTGGATTGTTCCGTACGCTCCCTCTGGCGCGCGGTTCAGGTGGCCGTAGACCAGGTGCTGAGCAAGGCCACCCTCCGCGACCTTCTCCAGAACGAAGAGGAAATGAACTCCTGGGTGCGCACCATCCCCGGCGCCAACGGACTGCGGCTGATTCAGTAGGCCTTCTCAGCGAACCGGACGGACCTCGATTCCGGGCATCGCCACAGCGTCCCAAGAGCGCCCCAGAACTCGTGAGGCGGCCGCGGCCGGTTGCCTCGTTCACCCGATAAAAGGCTTGACCGTAGGCCAAACCGCCGTATCGTGCTCCTGGGCGGACCCGAGAGCCAGGAATCCCGCCCTGAGCCTGCTGCTGCTCCGCCACCTGGGCGCTTCCCACCGAGGCAAATCGGGCCGCCGATTTCCCCCGAGCCGGCGAATGGAACGCCTTGATTTAAGTCAATAAGCGGGAACACGCCGGAATTGAGGTCGATGGCGCCAAACTGGCTGGGGCCAGTGACCATGTAGGTGAGAACGCCTTGACACCAATGACCGATTCCGCGGCGATATGCGACCATCAGCCTATGATGCCTGCGCAGCCTTATGATGCCCTGCTGGTGGTTTCTTTCGGCGGACCCGAACAGCGGGATGACATCATTCCGTTCCTTGAAAATGTTCTGCGCGGGAAAAATGTACCGCGCGAGCGCATGCTCGAAGTTGCCGAGCATTATCGCCACTTCGGCGGCAAGAGCCCCATCAATCCGCAGGTGCGCGCGCTCATCGCCGCGCTCGAAAACGACTTCGCGGCACATGGTGTGCAACTCCCGGTCTATTGGGGAAACCGCAACTGGCATCCCATGCTCGCCGACACCGTTCGGCAAATGGTATCGGACGGCGTGCACAAAGCGCTGGCGTTCGCGACGTCGGCATTCGGCTCGTACTCCGGCTGCCGCCAGTATCTCGAGGACATCGAACGCGCGCGCGCGGCGGTGGGCCCCGCCGCTCCCGAGATTCACAAATTGCCGACTTTTCACAACCGGCCTGAGTTTATTCGTGCCATGGCCGATCGCGTTCGCACCGCCCTCGATTCCCTACCCGAGGAACGGCGAGCCGCGGCGGTCCTGGTTTATACCGCGCACAGCGTTCCCCTGGCAATGGCGGGGACCAGTCCCTACGTGGAACAGCTGCAGGAATCCTGCCGGCTCGTCTCGCAGACGGTCGGTCGAGACGGAACGCTCGTCTATCAGAGCCGCAGCGGACCGCCCTCGCAACCGTGGCTCGAGCCTGACGTGCTCCAACATATACGCCAACTGCACGCCGCCGGCACCAGGGAGATCGTGCTGGCGCCTATCGGGTTCCTCTCCGATCACATGGAAGTGGTTTACGATCTCGACACCGAGGCAGCCGAGCTTTGCCGCGAAATCGGTGTGCATCTCACGCGTGCGTCGACCGTGGGCGTGCATCCCGGATTCATCGCCATGCTCCGCAAGATGGTCGTAGAACGGTTGGAGGGCCGCACTCCAACCGACGCATGCCAGACCGGGTGCTGCATTCCGCCCGCACGCTCGCGGGCCTGAACTTCCAATAAGCCCCGAGACGCGGCCAACCGTGCGACCGGCCGGCCGCGTCTCATCTGTACGCTGCTCTATTCAATTGACGCGCGCGCCGGCGGCGACGTGCAGTTTAGATGCGTGCGGCCGGATACCGTTTCTTCATCCACTCCACGAACGCTTCGGGCGCCGCCATGGTCGACAAACGCCCCTGCCGCACCAGCGCCCAATCGTTGAACAGCTTGGATTGCTTGATTTCCGCGAGTGTTGTGGGCGGATCGAGGCGTCCGGCAAATTCCAGGTCCACCACCGCCGATTTCGGATTCTTCGGATCGTCCCGCGGTTCCGAACGCACCGCCGCCAGTCCGACCACGCCCGAAACGCCCCCGCTGTGGTAGACGAAGACGCGATCTCCAGGCCGCATTTCGCGAATCGCGCGCACGGCTTGCGCGTTCGTCACACCATCCCACACGGTACGTTCTTCGCGCTCCAGATCGTCCAGGGAATAAGTCTCGGGGTCGGTTTTCGCCAGGAAGTATTTCATCGTTGTTCCATTATCGTATGCCATACTACGGTTTTGGCACGCTCCCGCGGCAGTTCGAAAGCGTTACATCCAGTCTCGAAATGGCGCATCCGCGCGATCCTGTTGCTTGTCGCGCTGGCGGCGTATCTCAATTCGTTCGGCCTGGGACTGGCACAGGATTCGAAGACCATCGTCACCGCCGACCCGCGCATCCAAACCGTGACTGCCGGCAACCTTAAAGCCATCCTGACTAAAAACTACTGGTGGCCGAAGACCGGCGATGGCCTGTACCGCCCCGTCACCACGCTTTCGAACCTGTTCAATTACGCCGTGCTGGGAAACGGTCCCAATCCGGCGGGTTACCACGTGGTGAATTTCCTGCTGCACGCAATCAACGTGTGGCTGGTATATGAGTTGGCTCTCCTGCTCTTGCGCCGTGCGGGACCCGCTTTTTTTGCCGCGGCGCTCTGGGCCGTCCACCCCATCGGAACGGAGGCCGTCACCAGCATCGTGGGCCGCGCCGACCTGCTCGCCGCCATGGCCGTCCTGGGCGGCCTGCTGCTCTACATCCGCAATCGCGGCGCCTGGACTCCCGTCGCGCTGTTCGCCATTGCGACCGCGGGAGCCTTCGCCAAGGAGAATGCCGCCATTCTCATCGGCGTGATGCTGCTATGGGACGTGACGTTCCACGACAAGCCGCGCTGGCAGTGCTACGCCGCTGTGGCGGCATCGCTGGTCTTGCTCACAGTGGTGCGCCACGCCGTGCTCGGAGCGCTTCCGCCCGCCGAGACGCCGTACGTCGATAACCCTCTGTTCCGCGCGGGCTTTTGGACAGCGCGCTGGACCGCCCTCAAGGTCGTAGGACTGGACCTCTGGCTGCTGGTCTTTCCGGCATTTCTTTCCTCCGATCGCTCGCAGGTGGTGCCCGCCGCCTGGTCCGACCCATGGGCCTGGCTTTCGCTCGCCGCGATTGTCTCGATCCTGGCGATCGCCTTCGCGCGCTATCGCAAAGATCCGCTCATTTTCTGGGCGGCCGGTTTCTTCGCCATCGCCATCCTGCCCACGTCGAACCTGGTAATTCTGATCGGCACGGCCATGGCGGAGCGCTTCCTCTACCTGCCGGCGATCGCGTTCGCGGTAATGGTCGCGGCGCTGCTCTATCGGATCAGGAACGAGAAGATCGCCCGGATCGTGCTCGTCGCTCTCGTCGCGCTGTTCGCCGTGCGCACGTTCGCGCGCAATCCCGCCTGGGACAACAACAGCTCGCTGGCATTGGCCGATCTCCCGAATTCGCCGCGCAGTTTCCGCCTGCACGACATGCTGGCGAAGGAGCTTTACGATAGCGGCACGCGCGCCAACATCGATCAGGCCATCCGCGAAGAGGAAACGGCGTGGCGTCTGCTTGCGCCGCTGCCGGCGAGGGAGTCCACTCCGTTGACGCCGACGATGTTGGGAATCTACTACGCCGCAAAAGCCGACCAGGCCGGCGAACCCGAACCGAACGCGTGGTACCGCAAGTCGCTCGCGGTCTTGCGGAAGGCGCGCGAGATTTCGCGAGCCAAAGAAGAGGATTACGACGAAGTACAGCGCGCGCGCGGCGGACCGCCGGCATCGCGCGCGGCCAGTCAGGAACTGTACCTGGCGCTGGGCAACACCGATATGCATCTCGGCGATTACAGCGGCGCCGCGGAAGCATTTCGCTACGGCATTCATGTGGCCCCGCGAACGCCGGTGTTTTACGACGGCCTCGTCCTGGCCTATACCGCGATGGGCGATTATCCAAAAGCCGCCGTAACCACGGAAGAGAAAGCCCTGGTGGATAACTTCCAGCCCGCGACGATGTCCGCCCTTCGCGACCTGTATCTCAAGATGCCGGACGGCCAATGCGCTTTCGTCCAGCAGGCCAACGGGTGGGCATTCAATTTGTCCGGATGCCCGCGGGTCAGGGGCGACGTATGCGCGGCTTTCGCCGATCTGGCGCAGGCCTATCGCGACTCGCGCTCGCCTCAGGAAGCGGAACAACTGCAGGCGGCTGCCATCCAGAGGTATGCGTGTCCCGCGCCGTAAGAGCCGCACTCTTCGGAGTGACGCTCGTGGCATACGTCAATTCGTTCTGGCTCGGCTTGGCGCAGGACTCCAAAGTCATTCTCTCGCAGGACACGCGGCTTACGGCGGCGACGGCGGACAATCTGGCGCTCATCTTCACCAGGAATTACTGGTGGCCGCTCGGCGGCGACGGCCTCTATCGCCCGGTCACGACGCTCTCCCTGCTTTTCAACTACGCGGTGCTGGGAAACGGCCGCGACGCCGCGGGTTATCACGTAGTGAATTTCCTGCTCCACGCCATCAACGTGTGGCTGCTCTATGAAGTCGCTTTTCTGATCTTTCGCCGCGCCGGGCCGGCATTTTTTGCCGCGGCGATCTGGGCCGTCCACCCGATCGGCACGGAGGCCGTGACCAGCGTCGCCGGCCGCGCCGATCTGCTGGCAGCGATGTCAGTACTCGGCGGCTTGTTGGTTTATGTGCGAGGCCGGGGACGCTGGACGCCGCTGGTGCTGTTCGCGGTCGCCGCCCTGGGAGTGTTCGCCAAAGAAAACGCCGCCATATTGATCGGGCTGATGCTGCTTTGGGATTGGAGTTTCCGCTCGAAGCCGCGCTGGCGCGAGTATGCGGCGGTAGCGGCGTCGCTGGCGCTGCTCGCGATCGTGCGCAGCGTGGTGCTGGGCAATCTGGCACCGTACAGCCCGATTTACGTCGATAATCCGCTGCGGCTGGCCGGATTTTGGACGGCGCGCTGGACCGCAATCCGCCTCATCGGCGCGGATCTCCTGGTGCTTCTGTTCCCGCGGACCCTGGTGTGCGACCATTCGTTCGCCGCCATTCCGCTGGCCTCCTGGCAAGATGCGCCGCTCTGGATTTCGCTGCTGGCCGTCGTCGCGCTTCCGGCATACGCCATCGCGCGCCGCCGCGCGGATCCGGTGGCGTTCTGGGCGGCAGGATTTTTCGCGATCGCACTCCTGCCCACTTCGAATCTGATCCTGCTGATCGGCGCGGCGTTCGCGGAACGATTCCTCTATCTGCCGACAGTGGCGTTCGCCGTCATGACCGCATCGCTGATCTACCGGCTGAAAAACCAGCGGCTCGCCAAAGGTTTGCTGATTGCCCTGCTGGTGGTGTATTCTGTCCGCACCATTGCCCGCAACCCGGCGTGGGACGACGACCTCGCGCTGGCATCGGCCGACCTGCCGAACTCGCCGCGCAGCTTCCGCCTCCATTACATGTTGGGCCGCGCCCTCTTCGAACAGGACGCCCTCGGCAACCTCGACCGGGCTATCGCGGAGCAGGAAGCAGCTTGCCTGATTCTAGCCCCGCTGCCGCCTGCCCGGTCCATCTCGTTCCCCGCGACCGACCTGGGCCGCTATTACGGCGTGAAGGCCAGTCTCGTGGCTCCCGAACATCAATCCGAATGGCTGGAAAAATCGCGCGCAGCCCTCCTGAAGGCGCGCGAAATTTCGCAGGCGCTGGAAGCCGAATATGACGGCGTGCAGCGCGCGCACGGAGGGCTCAAGGCGCGCGCCGGGGAGCAGGGATTGTACCTCTACCTCGCGGAAACCGACATCAAGTTGGGAAATTATGCCGGCGCCGTGGAGGCGCTGCGCTACGCGCAGGGACTCAATCCGCGCACGCTTGAACTGTACGATGGCCTAGGCGTGGCTTACGCCAAGCTGGGGAATCCAGCCATGGCCGCAACGAGCCTTTTGGAAAAAGGGCTAACCGACAATTTTCAGGCCACGACCGTGCGCTCCATCCGCGAGTTGTACAAACAAGCGCCCGACCGCGAGTGCGCCTTTACCGGGAGCGCGGGAGTTTTTCAACTGAATGTGCAGGGGTGCCGGCAGGTGAAAGGCGACCTCTGCACCGCCTACTCCGAACTGGCACGGGCATACCGCGACGCGCGCCTCCCCGAAGGCGTGCAATGGGCCATCCGTGAAGGACGCGACCGCTATGGATGTGCCGTGCGCTAATCGCCGGAGACCGGTTCGTACTCGCGCGCGGCCGGATTCGACGCCGCCAACTGGCCCAGGCTCACATGAATCTGCGGCATGGCGCCCGATTCGAACGCGCCGCCCAAAGTATCGAGCCGCTCGCGCATCATTTCCCGGCGCAGACGGGCTTCGAACTCCTTTAGCTGGTCTTCGATGGTCTTGGCCTTGTTCTTGTTGCGCACTATGTCTTCGCGGTAGCGCTTCAGGAAGTAGCCGATGGTCTCCACGCGGATCTTGATCGAGCCGGTGGGCTTGTTCTCGTCGATATCCTTGAAGCAGAAGTAGGGCGTGCCGGAGTGCTCCACGATTTCTTCCACCACCGTGTAAATCGGCGCGTCGTGGCCGCACTTGAAGCTCGAAAGCTCCAGAGCCACGAGGTTCGGATGCCGCGCGATATACTTCGCCGTCCAGACTTTGCGGCTGGTGTTTTCGCTGTACGAGTTCTTCCACACGTCGCTGATGGACATGGGATGGGGGATCTCGCCGGCTTCCACGTCGTCGCCGAACAGCCGCCAAACGTAGTCGTCGTCGATGGGCAGCGAGTCCTGCGAGAAAACCGGATAGCCCAGTTTTTGGAATTCCTCGAGGATTTCGTGATTCACGCCGGGATCGTTGTGATACGGCCGCCCGAGGAGCACCACGCCGAGCCGGTCTTCGCGCTCGAGCTGCTCCAGCACTTCACGCGCGGCCCCGCGCATGGTCACATTGTCGAAATATGCCAGCGAACGATAGCCCTGCTCAACCGCGCGCTTGTTCTCTTCCGGCGTCAGCCCGAGTATGTCTTTGAACTGTTCGTACATCTGCCGCTCGAACAGGTCGGGCTTGGAAAGGTTCACGAAGGTGTCCAGGAATTGGACGCCTTTCTCCGCGAACAGATCGCCTTCCTTGGTGAATGCCGCCTTCACCGCTTCCGGGGTCGTGGCGACCGTGGGGCAGCTGCGGCTGGCTTGCGGCTTGTACAGCGTGGTGGTGAGGCAATCGATCATCGGGAAGAAGATGATGTCGAGCGGCTTCTTGGCGTGCACTTTATAGAGCAGGTTGTGCACGTGCGGAATGCCGAGTTTTGAGGGAAAGCACGGGTCGATAGCGCCGCGCTTCGCGCCTTCCTTGTATAGCTCTTCGCTGGTGTAGTCGGAGTAAACGATGTTCTGCGCCTGGATGCCCAGCGACGCGAAATAGCCCGTGAAAACCGGCGTCTGCGAGTACATGTTCAGCACGCGCGGCATGCCGATGCGCATTTCGGAGCGCTTCTTCAGGAGCGCCGCGCGCTTTTTCTGCGCCGCGGTGATCTGGAATTTGGGCGCCGGGTCGGACACCAGCGGCACGTCGGGCACGCGGAATACGCCCTTGGCGGCCACTTCCACGAAATTCGGGTTGGCCTGCTTGATCTTATCGAGGTTGCCCTTGATACCGCGCATTTCCTCGATGTTCTCGACGGTTCCCTTCTCGCAGGTGGCGATGATCAACCGCTGCGCGCCGGCTTCCAGCGGAACTTTGGTCTTCTTGGGCGGCTGGTGCTCGATGTTGACGATGTTAGTCTTGACGTCGATGAACGTGCGCAGGCACTTGTTCTTGCAGAAATAGCAGCGCGTGTTTTCGTTGCGAGTGGTCTTGTATTCGATGTGCGCGCAAGCGTCGAGGCCGATGAAGGTGGTCTGCCGGCCGTTGTCCCAGAGGCGGCCCGCTTCCAGGCCCGCGCCGATCGCTCCGGCTTCGCCGCAGTGCTCGTGAACGATCACATCGGGTTCGACATCCTTGCCCTTGAATCGCGACTCGATGAAATCCACCTGCGATTTCACGGCGGCCAGATTGTACTGCGTGCCGCCCTGCAGGAGGAAGCGTTTGCCGATCGCCGAGAGATTCGGAATCTGAGAGACGTACAGCCAGATGTTCTTCGGCAGCACGTTGCACAGCCCGGCCATGATTTCCTCGGGCTTCCAGCCTTGCCGCTGGAAATCCACGATGTCGCTCTGCATGAAAACGGCGCAGCCATAGCCGAACGACGGGAATCCCGTGGCGCCGAACGCGGTATCGGCGTATTGTTCTACCGGGACATTGAAACCCTGCGCGGTGGACTGCAAAAAGTAGCCGTTGCCCGCGGAACACTGCGTGTTCAGCTTGAAATCTTTCACGCGGCCGTTCTTGAGAATGATGATCTTGATGTCCTGCCCGCCGACATCGCAAATCACGTCCACGTCGTCGTAGAAGTGCAGGCCGGCCTCGGTGTGCGCCACTGTCTCAACCAACGCGGCGTCCGCGCCGACCACGTCTTTCAAAATGTCCTTGGCGTATCCCGTTGTGCCCACGCCCAGAATTTTCAGTTCCGCGCCTTGATCGCGAATCTGCCGGTCGAGCTTTTGCAGCACCTCGATGGTATCCTCGATCGGGTTGCCCTTGGAGAGCTGGTAGGTTTTCGCCAGAATGCGCCGTTTGTGGTCCTTGGAGAGAAGCACCGCCTTGGTTGACGTTGATCCGCCGTCGATTCCGACGAATCCCTCCACGACATCACCGGGGTGGAATGTAGCCGGCGTGAACTTCTTGTGGCGATACTTCTGCTTGAACGCGGCAAGATCCGCTTCGTCCTTGGCGAGCCCGCCGGTGCCACCCTTTTTGGCCTTTTCCTGGTCGCGCCCGACGGTGACGTACCATTCCAGCTTTTCGTACCCGAGATACTGGCCCACGCCGTCGTCTTCCGTCTTGCCGAATTCCACCGAACCAATGGCGGCGAAATATTGCGCGTTATCCGGAGTTTTGATCAGGTCTTCCGGCGCGACACCTTCCGGAAGCGGCGTGTTGCGCTCTTGCCAGATCTTCGGGATGTTGGCCTTCCAGCAATCGCGCATGCCCTTGATGTAGCAGTTCGGGCCGCCAAGCAGCAACACCACCGGCAGCAGCGTGTTGCCGCGCGTCAGCACCGAGAGATTCTGCATCACGATGGCTTCGAACAGCGACGCCATCAGTTCGTCCGGCGGCACGCCCATCTTTTGGAGGCCATTGATATCGGTTTCGGCGAACACGCCGCACTTGCCGGCCACCGGGTGCAGTTTCACCCCTTTGTAGCCCATCTCGCAGAGCTGTTCGGCTGGAATGCGCAGCTTGGCATTGATTTTGTCGATCACCGCGCCGGTTCCGCCGGCGCACTTATCGTTCATCGACGGAATCTTCTTTTTGCGGCCGGTTTCCGGGTCGGCCTTGAAGATGATGATCTTGGCGTCCTGGCCGCCCAATTCGATCACCGAACCGCATTCCGGATACAGCCGCTCCACCGCCAGCGATACGGCATTCACTTCCTGCACAAATTTCGAGCCGAGAAATTTGCTCAGCCCGTTGCCGCCCGAGCCGGTAATGAACATGCGGGAGCGGTTGGCCGCGAAGCCATCGACTTCGGTTTCGAAGCGCTTGCAGAATTCGAGAACCTTCTCCGGCTGTTTGGTATCGTGCCGCTGATAGTCGCGCCAGACGATTTCGTCCGAAGCGGCGTCGATCACCACGGCCTTCACGGTGGTCGAACCTACATCCATGCCGATCAGGAAGTGCTTTTCCATTTGATCCCCTAACTTGCCATTCCCGGCGTGGCAGGCGGTAGTGCCTGCGTCCCGTCTGTTAGCTGGCCTGCGCCGTCTTCATCTGTTCCGCGATGTGATACACGAAGTTCGCCGCCAGGCCGACCACGCCCTTGGTATGCGGCACCTTGTACAGCGGACGCTTCGATTCCGGATGCGCGTCCACCCAGGCGCGGCACTGGTCGAGCGTCAGGGCGTTCTTTTCCAGCGCTTCGGCGAATTCCTTCTTGGCTTTGCTCTTGGCCTCGCCCAACGCCATCTGCACGCGGCTGTGGGCGTTGATTTCACCCTCGCCCGAGGTCTCCACCGGCAGGTAGATCATGTCCTTGTAATTCGACACCACCGCCGATTGCGCGCCGTCCGATTGCGTGGAAGGCATGCACCCGAATGGCTTCAACGAGAGAACCATGTGCGCCAGGTCTTTGTTCGAATAGTAAATATTCTTGGCGACTTCCAAATGTCCTTCGCCGCCGCCCGCACGCGAGTTGTAGTAAGGATGTCCCAGCCGCTGCAGCTCGTACTGATCGACCAGCCGGTG
>DATJMA010000017.1:0-20388 GCA_035509055.1 Bryobacteraceae bacterium
GTCGGATTCAAGACCATGGAAGGATCGCAGGACAGCGGCTTTTCCTACGGCGAAATTATTTCCGGGGGGCTTTCCGGCGCCTCTCGCCGGCAGGCAGGCGGCTTCGGCGGCAGCAACGACCCGAACTCGCCCGGAAATACCGATGGATCGGGGCAGCCAGGGTCGAATTCGCCTGGCTCCAACGGTCCCGGCGGGAACGGAAACGCGGGCGATCCGGTCGAGCGCCGGAAGGGCTCGCTCCAGTACCAGAACACCGACCTCGCAGCCGGGCCCAAGGCGTTTCCGTATGGGCTCAATTTCCAGCGCAGCTACGATTCGAATGCCCAGGCTATTGCCGGTCCATTGGGCAACGGCTGGACCCATAATTTTGCAATCACCGCTTCGATGGGAAGCGACGGATTCACGGGAATGGGCCAGGGAACATTGCTGAACGCGGTCAGTTCCATCGTCGCCCTGTATGTCTCCTCCGATCTCGTGAACGGGCAGCCGCTCACGGGCCAGGCGAACCTGCCGAACTTCGTCTACGAAACCGTGGTGAACCACTGGTTCACCGATCAGTTGACCCAGAACGTGGTGAACGTCAGCCAGGGATGGCAGACCGAAGAGTTCGTGAAGATGGCGGACGGAACTTACTCGGCGCCGCCGGGATCCGCCACTCTGCTGGACGAACCCAGCGGGAGTTTCCGTTATCGCACCAAGACGGGGATGACCATGAGCTTCAACTCGTCGGGACAGATTGCCACGTGGGCGAATGCCGCGGGAGCGTCGGTAGCATTCACATATTCGAATGGTGTGCTGGCCTCGGTGGCGAATGCGGCCACCGGCCGGGAACTCACTTTGACGTATAACGGAAAGCTGATCTCCTCCGTGTCGGATGGATCGCGGACCGTCTCCTACAATTACACAGACGGCAACCTTACAAGTTACAGCGATCCGCTGAGTCAGACCACGACGTTCGCCTACGACACCAGCGGCAAGGAGGATACCGCGGGCCATCTGACGCAGGTGTTTGATCCGTCAAACCCATCGAACGCGTTCCTTACGACTTATTACGACAGCCTCGGCAAAGTAGCGCAGCAGGCCGATGCCAACGGGAACCTTTCGCACACGTATTTTGGAGGAGCCCGCAGCGAAATCGACGATCCGATCGGCAACCGCAGCGTCTGGTACGTCGATCCGGTCGGCAATATCCTGACCGACATTCAGGACTACGGTGCGTCGCCGCACCTCAATATTACGACCACAAACACTTACGACGCGCAGAACAATCTGCTCACCTCCACGATGCCGGAAGGCAATTCCATCGGTTACACCTATGACGCTTTGTTCAATCCGCTGACGAACACTCATACGCCCAAGCCTGGCTCTCCGCTTTCGCCCAGTGTGCGGAGTTTGACTTACACCGTCCCGGTGCCGTCGCTGCCGAATTTCGAAGAAGTCAGGACGACTACCGATGCCAACAACAACGTGACCACTTACACGTTCAGTTCCACCACCGGCACGTTGCAAAAGATCGATCAACCCTCTGTGACGAAGCCCGGTGCCGGAGCCAGCGCACCGGAGCAGGTTTTCACCTACACGGCAATCGGTCTGCCCCTGACATCGCAGGACGCGGAAGGCCGCGTTACCAGCTTCCAGTACGATGCTACTCATGCCGACGAAGTCACGAGCCTGACGGTGGATACGGGGCGCCTGAATCTGGTCACGAAGTTCGGTTACGACGCCTATGGCGACACGAGTTCCGTGACCGATGCCAACGGGAACACGACCACCAGTATTTTCGACAAGTTGAGACGGTTGACGGAGAAAGATGGAGCCATTGCGGGAGTGGTGACGAAATACACTTATTACCCCGACGGACAGATTCAGACGATGGCGCGGCAGGTCAGCGCGGGGACGTTTGAGACTACCCAATACACCTACACCCTCTCGGACCGGATCCACGTGGTGACCGATCCGCTCGGCAACACCGTGACCACGACGTACGATAGCGAAGACCGCAAGCAAACCGTTACCGAGCAGGTGAGTGCAACCCAGAACCGGCAGCGCACTTACAGCTACGACGCGCTGGGGCGTCCGTATCAGGTAAGCGACACCACGTCGGGGACTCCGGGGACAGTCCTCGAAACCAACGCTTATACGCCGAACGGCAGGAAACTGAGTTTCACAGACGCTAACGGCAACACCACGACATATGTCTATGACGGTCTTGACCGGCCGAGCCAGACTACTTATCCCGATAAAAGCACGGAGAAATTCCAATACGATGCCAACGGGAACGTACTGCAAAAGACCGCGCGCTCGGGGCAGACCATCGGTTATACCTATGATGCGTTGAACCGGATTGCAACTAAGACTCCTCAAGGCGAAGTGGCGGGAGTGGTGACTTACGGATACGATCTCTCGGGCCGTCTGCTGCAAGCTTCGGACGGATCGAGCGCCACGCCATACCAGGTAGGCTACGATACCGCCGGTAGAGCCGACAGCTTCACCGATCAGCAGGGGCGCAACACGCAGGCGCAATACGACAGCGTGGGCAACCGCATCCGGGTCCAGTGGCCCGGCAATACCAACGGTGCGAGTGCGTACTACGTCACGTATAAGTTCGACGCGCTGAACCGCATGACGGAGATCGACGCCAACGGCTCCCCATCCGCGCCGCTGGCCAAGTATCAGTGGGATGCGCTCTCCCGGCAGGCCTCAACCACGTATGGAGACGGCACGTCGGATTCCTATGCGCAATACGATGCCGGCGATAATTTGCAGACGCTCAACGAGAGCTTCACGGGCGGCAGCAGCGTTACTTTCAGTTATTCGTGGCAAAAAGATCATAAGCGCCAGTCTACGGCGGTGAGCAACACGGTGTTCCAGTACGTGCCTTCCGCGGGCACGACCGATTACGCCGCCGCCGACGCGGACAACGGTTACACCAGCGTGGGCGGCGAGAACCTTACCTATGACGGCAACCACAATGTCACCTTCGACGGCTTCAACACCCTGACTTACGACGTGGAGAACCGGCTGATCCAGGCGCAAAACGCCATGTCGGGCACGAGCCAGTACCTCTACGATTCGCTCGGCCACCGCAAGCAGAAGCAGGTGGGCGGAGCGAATGGAGTGACCACGCAGTTCGTGCTGGTAGGCAACGAGGAGATCGCCGACTACTCCGGCACGGGAGTGGGCACGCCGCAGATGCTGACCGTGAGAGGTGCCGGCGGCTTGCCGGTCGCAGCCATCACGCCGTCGACCGGCGCGGTGGCATATTACCATCACGACGCGCTCGGCAGCACTGTGGCTATGTCGCAGGCAGGCACGACGGGTCCGGCGGAAGTATATACCTACGACGATTTCGGCAACTCCGCGGGGGGAAGTTTTGCGACTTACCGCTATGCCGGTTACCGCTACGACGCAGAGACCGGTCTCTATTTTGTACATGCGCGGTATTATTCGCCGCGGCTGGGAAGATTCCTGCAACCGGATCCCATCGGCTACGGCGGCGGGCGGAATTTGTACGCATATGTCAACAACGACCCGCTGAATCTAACCGACGGGCTGGGGACGGGCGGATGGTGGAACTCGCTGGTCAACTGGGCGGAGAATCACCCGATCCTGGCAGGGTTGGCCGCCGTGGGGGTGGTCGCCGCCGCTGTGGCCGCGGTGGCGTTCGCCCCGGAAGTTCTCGGCCTGTTCGCGGCGGAAGAGGCGGCAACCCCATTTGTATTCTGGTCGGGAGGCGCGGAGGCGCAGGCCGCGGCCGAAGCCTTCGCGGCGGAGATCGACGGGACGACCCTTGGCATGACGGAAGCCGGACAGGAACTGGAGGCCCTTACCCAAGGGATGGACTGGGCGGACGCGCGGCCCCTCTGGAATGCCCTTTCGGCGGATTTTGCGGCTGCCGCGTCCGGCGACGTTACGGCCTTCATTTCATCCAGCGCCAGCCTCAGCAGTATCTTTTTCGAAACCGAACTGGGCATTCTGCTGGAGAACGAGGCGGTGACCAGCCTCACTATAATATTCTTTTAAACATATGTTCTCCATTCCCCGGGTAAACGTAGTGGAAAGCGATGCGGGTTTCTCGATCGAGGTGCTGGGACGGGTTGGCATGAGGTACCGCGAAGGCGATCGATCGGTCCTGATCGACTCAGAGGTTCTGGCGCGCAAGGGAATCTCGATTGCCAGCAAGTCGATTCGGTTTTGGGAGCCGGGCCGCCAGCAAGTCAGCGAGGAAGAGAAGGAAACCATCATCCATCACATCCGGGAAGCACTGGCTTTTCGGAACGAATTTCTGGAAGTGCACTAATGATTGCGGCGCACCTGCGGAGTGCCGCGCCGGTCTTAAAAGAGTATAGGTGAATGCGAGTTTTGGTGTGTAATATAGGCGCCGCAGCTCACGAGGGCTTCGACGGCGACGCTGCCGTCTACCGGAAGTATTACGACAAGGTAGATATTCTGGCAGTCCGGCTGAAGAGCGAGTTATTCCCGGCGCTCCAGTCCGGTTACGAGATCGTCCATATGTTTTCGCGGTGTTCCCAGGAGGGAGTTCTGAGCGATCTGGCGGATGGCACCCTCGCGGGCACGGAGTTGATCCGCCTGTGCAGTGGAAGCCGGACCAAGTTGCTATGGATCGCGGCTGCCAACCCCAGCGCCTCCTACATCAACGGCTTTCGCGCAAAGGGCAGTACGCTGAACCTGATCATGACTCTTGACCGCAAGGGCGATCAATTCGCATTCTTCCTGGGCAAGTTGCTATCCCGCCTCTCTTCGGGAGAGAAGCTGCCGCATGCCTGGACGGCGCTGGCTCCGCAAAAAGGAGGCCCGCCCACCAGCGACCTGCCCGATTGCATATTTTTTGCGCCGGGCCCGCCGTTGTCGCTGCCCAGGTAGCGATCACGCGGGTTTGCGAGGTTCGAGCAGGCATGCCCGAACCGCGCCTCGGCGAGGGGGGCTGGCGCTGCAAGGAGCGCGGACCCTGGCGTGGTGACGCATGCCGGCAGATTGTGGTGAGCCGGCGGGAGAAGGCAGCTTGCATGAGGTATGCCTCGTTGGCGTGCGCTACAATGGCGATGTCGCATGCAGGTACTCCAGGCGGGACCCCACAAACTGATCTATCTGGAACTCCAGCCGGACATGGTGTCGAGCATCGCGCGTCAGGCTGGGTTCGACACACGGGCGAAGGATGGCCAGCGGGTGCTGCAACTGGATCTCACCGCGCGCGAGCGGCAATCGCCGCTGCTGCTGTTCGATGCCGCCGACCCGGCGAACCTGGGATGGTTCTCGCGCTGCCAGTTTTACGTGGAAGGGCGCACCGGAGCGGTGATGCAGACCCCCATTTCGCTGGCTAACAAGCACGATCGCGGAGGGCGCGTGCAGCGCCACAGCGTGCGGATTTCCATCGCCAAGGAATTGCCCGCGAGCTTCCGCCTGCCGGGAAAACAGCCGCTCAACGAACAGGTTTTCTATCATCTGCTATTTAATTTTCTGAACGCGCTGACGCAGACCGGCGTGGCGCTGTGCGGCGGGGGCGCCGTGAAAGCGCTCGCCGGACGCACCGAGGCCATCGGCATCCGGCAATAGCGTCCCCATTCCAGGGGCCGCATCCGCTAGAATAGTTGCATTACCAGAAAGTGGAGCGCTCCGTTGCCGCCGAAGCCCCCAAGTGTCACTGCCATTTACCCGGGGTCGTTCGATCCCATTACCAACGGGCATCTGGACCTGGTCCAGCGCGGTTCACGGATGTTCGATACCCTAATCGTTGCGATTTTGCGCAACGATTCCAAGCTGCCGCTCTTCTCCGTCGAAGAGCGCATGGATATGCTGCGCGAAGTAGTGCGCCCGTACCCCAACGTTCGGGTGGACTGTTTCGACGGGCTGTTGGTGGATTACGCCGCGGCGCGGGCGGCCACCGTGTTGTTGCGGGGCATCCGGGCGATTTCGGATTACGAATACGAGTTGCAGATGGCGCTGATGAATCGCCGCCTTCGTCCGGAGATCGAGACGGTATTCATGATGTCAAACGAAGCTTATTCGTTTATCAGTTCCCGGCTGGTGAAGGAGGTTTACCGGCTGGGAGGCAATATCTCCGGCCTTGTTCCGGCTTCGGTGGAAGCCCGGATGCGCGGCCGGATGCAGCCAGAATCTGAAAAAGCATAGAAAGAGGTTTACTGATCCGATGCAAGCACTCACCAATCCAATCGCTGAACGCATCTCGACGATCAGCGTTTCTTCCACCCTGAAGGTCTCGGCCGACGCCGAAAAGCTCCGCGCGCAAGGTGAAGACGTGGTGGATTTCGGCGCGGGAGAGCCCGATTTTCCGACTCCCGACAACATCAAACAGGCCGCGGTCCGCGCGCTCGAACAGAATTTCACCAAGTACACCGCCGCGGCCGGAACGGTGGAACTGAAGACGGCGATCTGCCAGCGGCACGCGCAGGATTTCGGCACGTCTTACACGCCCGCGGAATGCATCGTGACGGTAGGCGGCAAGCACGCGATTTTTAATCTGACTCAGGCGCTGATCAATCCGGGCGACGAAGTGGTGATACCGGTTCCGTATTGGGTGACTTACAAGGACGTGGTGAATTACGCCGGCGGCAAGTGCGTTTTCGTGGATAGCGACGAACAACTGGGCTTCGCGGTAACGGCGGCGATGATCGAGCCGCACCTGAACGCCCGCACGCGCATGGTGATCGTCAACACGCCGTCGAACCCGAGCGGCGCGGTGGTGGATCGCGAGGAATTCGAAAAGATCTACCGGCTCACCTCCGACCGCGGCATTTACCTGATGACGGACGAATGCTACAGCAAGTTCCTGTACGACAGCGAGCCGTATTCGATCGCGTCACTGCCGGGCGCGAAAGAGACGGTGCTGGTGGCCGGTTCGCTTTCGAAAACTTATGCCATGACGGGCTGGCGTATCGGATTCGGGCTGGTGCCCGCGCCGATCGTGACGGCCATGACGAAGCTGCAAAGCCACTCCACGTCGAACCCGACATCGATTTCGCAGAAGGCTGCGGTGGAAGCGCTGCGTGGACCGCAGGATTCGGTGGCGGCGATGCTGGCGGAGTACCGGAAGCGGCGCGATTTCGTGTTGGGACGGCTGCGCGCCATCCCCGGCGTCACGTGCGCGGAGCCGCGCGGCGCGTTCTATGTCTATCCGAACCTGGGCGTGGCGATCGGCAAGAACGGAATTCAGAACACGACGCAACTCGCCGAGCGCCTGCTGGCCGACGAGCGCGTGGCGGCCGTGCCGGGCGAGGCTTTCGGAACTAACGCCCACCTACGGATTTCGTATGCCACATCGATGCGGGAACTGGAGCGCGGGTTGGAGCGGCTGCATCGCTTCGTGGTAAAGAATTCGTAGCGATGAGCCGGCCAATTCGCCTCGATCCTTCTCTGCGCGAGAAGGTGTGGGGCAGGACTCGCCTGGCTCCGTGGTTTCCGGATTCCGCCGAGAAAATCGGGGAGGCCTGGTACCTCACCGATCGCGAACTGCCCCTGCTGGTGAAGCTGATTTTCACTTCGGAGCGGCTGTCGGTGCAGGTGCATCCCGACGATGGGGAAGACGGACCGCGGGGAAAGACAGAGATGTGGCACATTCTGGCCGCCGACGCGGGAGCGAAGATCGCGCTTGGCTTCCGCGAGCCGCTCACGCGCGAGCGCCTGCGCGAAGCGACGTTGTCGGGTGAGATCGAGCACCTGGTGAACTGGATTCCGGTGCAGGCGGACGACACCTATTTCACGCCCGCACACACGGTACACGCGATCGGCGCGGGAATCGTGCTGTGCGAGATCCAGCAGAACTCCGACGTGACGTACCGGTTGTGGGATTACGGGCGGCCGCGGCCGATTCACATCGAGCAGGCGGTGCCGATATCCGATCTCACGGTCCACCCGGGCGCGGTGCAGCCGGCAAGGATCGGCGCGGGCCACGAGACGCTGGTCTGGTCGAAGCATTTCGTTACGGAACGGGTGCGGCTGGAGGCTGGGGAGGAATTTTCGCCTTCGCCGGAGAATTGCCAGCTCTGGATTTGCATCGCCGGCGCCGGCGCGATTGGCGGCGAAGCGGTGCGGGCGGGCGAAGTTTGGCTGCTGCCCGAAGACGGAGAACTGCCGGCGATTACCGGCGAGGGCGCAACGTTCTTACGAACGTACGTGCCGGGATAACGGCGAGGGGAACCAGCAGGAGAAGCGAGGGCCTCTGTGCCGCCGCCAAAACGATGGGGACGAGGACCATCAGCAGGAAGACCGCCAGGGCGAAGGCAACGTCGCCATCCTCATGGAAAGCGGCGTCATTTTCGGCGGTGCGCCAGCGGCCCCACAAAAGCGCACCCGAAGATAGCGCCAGCAGTATGGCCCCCGGCAAGTCCGCACTCCCTTGCCAGGGTGGCGTGGCCGGCCGTCTGCAGACAAACTACCAGCAGAAACAGGGCGATCATGGCGAAAAGAAATCCCACGCCCCGGGTGCCCATGAAGCGATTGTACTATTCGGCGCGCAGGGCCGCGGTTGGGTCGATGGCGGCGATCCGGCTGGTGGCGATCCAAACGGCAAGGGCCGCCGTGGCACCAAGCGTTGCCGCGGCGGCGGTGCACGCGGCCGCTCCCGCCGGTTCAGCGCCGGCGACGAGGCTTTGCAGATAGCGGCCGAACAGCGCCGCGGCGACGACGCCGAATGCCACACCGACCGCGAGCGGGGCCAGATTTTGGCGAAGCAGGAGCGCACGGAGGCCGGCCGGCGAAGCGCCGACGGCGAGCCGGATTCCCATTTCGTGCGTGCGCTGCGTCACGGCGTACGCGGCAGCGCCATAGGTTCCAACTACGGCAAGCAGCAGCGCGAAAACGCCGAAGAAGATGACTGCCGTGGTATAGAAGCGCGGCCGGGCGAGGGCCTCGGCCAGTCTCCGGTCGAGGCTTTTGACGTCATAGATGGGCACTTCAGGAGCGGCTTGCCGCACCGCGTCACGGGCCGCGGCGAGCGAGGCGCCGGCCGCGCCCTGGACGCGCGCCACGAACGTGGCGAACCCCGGCGGCGACTGGTCGACCGGCAGAAAGATTTGCGGAACGAACGAGTCCGACGGCCCATGCAGACGAGCCGACCCGCAGACGCCCACGATCAAGTACGTGCGGCCCTTGGGAAAGAGCGCGGTGAGGCGTTGGCCCACGATATGCGGCCCGGCGCCGAGTTGGGAGACGAACTCCTGGTTGACGATGGCCACGCGTTCCGCGCCGGCGCGATCGGAGGCCTCGAAATCGCGGCCGTCCAGAATGGGAGTTCCCATGACTCGGAAATAGTCGGGAGTCGCCGAGTTAAATATCACCGGACTGACCTTATGGCCGGAGTCCAGTTGCAAGCCGGTGGCGCCGTACATGTGGTCGATGAGGGGAAGGTATTGGACGGCGGCGGCCGATTGCACGCCGGGGATGGCGCGAAGACGGGCGAGTGCGGACTGGTAATATTGCGCGAGGCGATTTTCGGAGTCCCAGCGAGTGCCGGCGAGAGACACGTTGAGAGTGACGACATCGGCGGCACGGAAGCCAAGATCGGCGCGGACGAGGTGCAGGAAACCGCGGCCCAGGACCAACGACCCGGAGACCAGCACTAACGCAACAGCGCCTTGGATGGCGAGTAGCCCTGTGCGCATGCGGCCGGCGCCGGAGCATCCATGGCCGGCGCGGCTGCGCAGCGGATCGCCGGCGGTTTGGGTGCGGCCGATCAGCATCGCGGGCAGAACCCCGAACAGCAGTCCGGTGAGCGCGGCGAGCAAAATGGCGAAGGCGAACACGCGCCAATCGAGCGCGGAGTAATCCTGGGCGGCCATCCGGACGGGTTGCGCGGCGGCGGCGACGCGCGCCGTCCACCGAGCGACGGCGAGGCCGGCGACGGCGGCAAGCGTGGTCAGCAGAGTGCTCTCGACAATCAACTGCTGCACCAGGCGGGCGCGGCTGGCGCCGAGCGCGCCGCGAATCGCGAGTTCCTGGCGCCGTTCGCCCACACGGGCGAGCAGGAGTTGCGCCACGTTGGCGCAGGCGATGAGGAGGGCGAAGGCCACCAGGGCGAGGAGCACGAGCGAAGACTGGCGAACGGGTCCGGCGAGTTGATCGCGCAAGGGGACGAGGCGGGGAATCATGGCGTCGGGCAGGAGGCCGTTGCGGGCGAACTGGCGATTGCGGGCGAGGGATTCACGGGTAGCCCGATCGGCGGAGTAGCTGGCGTTGGCAGTCGCGAGCGGGAGTCCGGTCTTGAGCCGCCCGACCATACTGGCGTAGAAAACGCCATCCTGCGGTAACAGGCCGTAGTCCATAACGGTGGGGGTCCAGACGGCGGTCCTCCGCGGGAAATCGAACGCGGGCGGCGCAACTCCGATGACCGCGAGGGGAGTGCCATTGAGGCGGATGGCCGTGCCAAGCACCCGCGGATCGCCGCCGAAGTACTGCTGCCAGAGAGCATAGGAGATGACGGCGACATTGTCGCGGCCCTGGCGATCTTCGCCGGGAGCAAAGGTGCGGCCGAACACAGCCGGAGTTCCGAGAACGTCGAAAAGGTTCGCGGAGACCTCGGCGATCTGAACGTGGGAGGTTTGCGGCCCGATGGCGAGGTTCATCTGGGTGGGGAAATAGGCGGCGGCGCCGGCGAGAAAGCCGGAGTTGGCCAACCAGGCGTCGTAATCGGCGCGGCCGCCAAGGGGAGAGACGGGGGGATTGGCGACTTCGACGAGGCGATCGGGCTGCCGAAAGGGCAGGGAACGGATCAGCAGCGCGTTCACCACGCCGAAAACGCCGGTGGTGGCGCCGATGGCGAGGGCCAGCGCGCCGAATGCCAGCGCCGTGGCCACGGCACGCTTGCGGTAGACGCGGGCGGCATAGCGGAGGTCTTGTCCGGCTTCGCGCAGGATTTCGCGCGGGATGGTGATGACCAGATCGGCCAACGTACGGAGGTAGAACCGCGCGCGCTCGCCGGCGTGGCGAGCGTCGCGGCGGTCGTCGGCGAATTGGCGTTCGAGCGGCGCCGAGAACTCCTCGCGGAAGCGGACCGGATAGAGTTTCAGCAGAAGGCGATACAGGCGGCGCATGGGTACCTCACGCGAGTTCGGGAAGGCCGAGACTGTCTTCGGCGAGACGGACCAGTTGCTGCAAGCGCACGGCCTCGGCATGGACCACGCGGCGGCCGAGCGGGGTGATGCGATAGTAGCGGCGGCGTTCGTCATCGAGGTGGGAATCTGGGCGCTCTGCGGATTCCTCGATCAGGCCCTGGTCGAGCATGCGGCTGATGGACCCGTAGAGCGCGCCGGCGGCGAGATTCAGTTTGCCGTTGGTGCGGCGGAGGATCTCGCGCTTGAGAGCATACCCGTGGCGCTCGCCTTCGCTGAGGGCGAGGAGCATGTGGAAGCTGGGAAGCGGCATAGGGAGGAATTCATCGACCTTTGCCATAGTAGATCAAAGTATGACATAGTAGGGCAGGGTTCTGTCAAGAAGGCATCGCGCGGCAACACCGGCAGCGCGCGGCGGTGTCACGAACGGCAAGGGTATAGCGGGTGACGCACGTTCGCGGCGAGGCAGGCGATGCCGCGGCGTATCGTTACCCGATCCCCAGGTCGTCCGCGCGCTCGAGCGGCGTTCCGCAAATGCGGCAGATGACGGCGCTGCAATCGCCGCAGACCAGTGGGTCGGAGACGGCTTTCCGGCAGGTGGGGCAATAAAATTCAGGAGGGTTTTCGGGCATAAGTCCGCCATTTCAGTGTAGCCTTAAGGCATGCACGCAACGGCCGAAGGCGCGGAGCGCTATGTCGGGCGCTTTCCCGCGCTGCGAAGGACAGGCTTCTACCGGGCGGTGTTCGATCTCGAAGTCTCCAGCCTGGGAATCGGCACCTACCTGGGTTCGCCGGACGACGCCGCGGACCACGCATACGTTGCCGCTCTCCTCGCGGGCGCGGAGAACGGCATCAATTTCTTCGATACCGCCATCAACTATCGCCATCAGCGCTCGGAGCGGGCGATTGGAGCGGCGCTACGCGAGCTGTCGCGCGACGAATTTGTGGTCTGCACGAAGGCGGGATTTCTAACGCCGGGCGCCGTGCCGGCATCGCTTCGGCCCGAGGATGTATTCCAAAACATGCACTCCATGGCGCCGCATTTCCTGGCGGACCAGATCGAACGCAGCCGCGGCAATCTGGGAGTGGACACCATCGACATTTTCTATCTCCACAACCCGGAGACGCAGCTCGGCGGGCGGCCGATTGAGGAGTTCGAAGCGGCGATTCGCTGCGCCTTCGCGGAACTGGAACGGCAGGTGGAGCAGGGCAGGATCCGCTGGTACGGAGCCGCCACGTGGAATGGCTTTCGCATGAAGGGTGCCCTCAGTTTGCCGCGGCTAGCGGCGATGGCGATTGAAGTAGGCGGGCCGGAGCACCACTTCCGCTTCATTCAACTGCCGTTCAACATGGGGATGGTGGAGGCCTACACGACGCGGCCGGACAATGTTCTGACCGCGGCGGCCGGTTTGGGGATCGCGGTAGTAGCCAGCGCGACCCTGTCTCAGAGTCGCGTGCTGAGCGAGATGCCGGCGGGCGTGGCGAAGCAAATGCCGGGGCTCACCACCAACGCGCAGCGGGCCATTCAGTTCACGCGCTCCACGCCGGGCATCTCGGTGGCGCTGGTGGGGATGGGACGGCCGGAACACGTGATGGAGAACCTCGGGGTGGCCAAGGCGCCGCCGCTCGGCCGCGAAAGTTACGAGCGGCTGTACCGGCAATGACGGCGATTGAAATCGGCGAGGACCTGGCGGAGCTCGACCGGGAGATCGAAGCGCTGCCCAACCATCCGGCGGTGTTTCTGCTTTGGCCGGCCGAGGGTGCGCCGTACCTTTCGAAGACCAACCTTCTGCGGCGGCGCCTGCTGCGTCTTTTGAAAGAGCGCGAGCGGCCGTCGCGCCTACTCAACCTGCGCCACACGGTGCGGCGGATCGAGTACCGGTTGACGGGGTCGGGGTTCGAATCGGCCACGGTGCTTTACGAGCTGGCGCGGCGGCATTTTCCCGATGCGTATCTCGAGCAGATCAAGTTGCGCATGCCGCCATACGTGAAGGTCGTGCTCTCGAACGCGTTTCCGCGCAGCCACATCACCACGCACATCACGCGATCGGCGGGAGTTTATTTCGGGCCGTTTCGCTCGCGTGCGTCGGCCGAGCGGTTCGAGAGCCAGTTTCTCGATTTGTTCCAGCTGCGCCGGTGCCAGGAGGACTTGGCGCCATCGCCGGAGCATCCCGGCTGCATTTACGGCGAGATGGGGATGTGCCTGCGGCCGTGCCAGCAGGTAGTGGGACCTTCGGAATACGGGCACGAAGTGGCGCGCGTGGTGGAATTTCTGCGGACCGATGGCCAATCGCTGCTTGCCGCGATTGCGCGTTCGCGCGATCGCCTCAGCGAGGAAATGATGTTCGAAGAGGCGGCGCGGCAGCACAAGCGGTACGAGAAGGTGGAGGAGGTGCTCCGGCAGGCCGACGAACTGGCGCGCGATATCGACCGGTTGAACGGCGTGGTCATCACGCGGTCGCTGGAGGCGGATGCGGTGGAGATGTGGTTCGTGCGCGACGGCTGGTGGCAGGAGCCGCGGCGGTTCAGTTTCGAAGTCCGCGACGGCGCGCCGGTGTCGCTCGACAAGAAACTGCGGGAGACGTTTACGGAAGTGACGCCGAGGAAGCTATCGATTCGAGAACGGCAGGAATATCTGGCAATCCTGGCGCGCTGGTATTACTCGAGCTGGCGCGAAGGCGAATGGCTGGCGTTCGAGAGCTACGCGGATATTCCATATAGAAAGCTGGTGAACGCAGTCGCGCGGGTAGCGGCGGGGAAAGGGCAGAGGTAACAGCGCTGCGCTCACTGCACTACCACGTTCACGGTGTTCGATGCCTTCCCGTCGGCCGTGAGCACGATGTTCACTTGCCCGGTGAGCGAGGCCGGCAGAGGGCCGATATTCACCTGGTCCAGACCGGCATACTGGCCTTGCGCTCCCGCGGATAACACGGGCACGCCGGCGTTGCCTATTGTGGCGGTGACCGTTTTCGCGTTGCGAAGTCCCGTGCAATAAACTGCCAGGTAGACCTGACCGGCGCTCAAATCGATGGGCAGGGCCGTCACCGCGCCTGCCGCGTTTAACTGATACACATTCTCAAACGTCTGCGCGCCGCCCGGAGCAACGGCGATCACGTCCGCTGCCGCCAGGCCGCCGGCGTTCAACTGGAAAATGCCCGGGCTGACATTCGCCACCTGCACCGTCGCGCTTCCCTGTACGCTGCCGGTCGAGATGGTCACCGTCGCGGTACCCGTCGCCGTGCCGTCGGGCACATAGTAATTCACCTGTACCGGCGATGCGTAAAACAGGCCAGCCGGCCGCTCCACGCCCGCCGAATCGGTCACGCTGACAGACGCGCCTCCCAGGCTCAGAGGCAACGCCCCCGCGCCCGCCGGCGCGGTACTCGCCGCCAAATTCGCTCCGTATGCCGTCGCAATCGAGGACGGCGCCAGCGTCGAGATGGTGGTGCTTGCCGCCGAGACATCGGCTTGAATCGCCGGTGCGGGCGGTGTCACCGCGGCCGGCGTGAAGTCGAGCGCCGTCAGCTTGCCTTGATTCGCCGCTCCGGTTTCCACGAACACCAGCCCCGGATTACCGCCGAACAGTGTCGCCGCGACCCCGCTGGTGGAAGCGCCCGATGGCAGCGGCTGCTCGGCGCCGAATGTCCCATCGCCGTTGCCCGGGAAAAACGTCGCTTCCGTGGTGCCGCAGCAGTGCGGAATCACCAGGTCGAGCTTGCCGTCGCGATTGAGATCGGTCAGCGTCAGTCCATACGCAAAGGTGGTGGCAGACGACGGAATGGCAGGCGTTTCTTTGAAATTTCCCGTGCCGTCTCCCAGCAGGATGTCGATCTGCTGCCCAAAGCTGCTGGTCGCCGCGATATCCGGTTTGCCGTCGCCATTCAGATCGCCGATCGCGATCCCGCCGCCGGTATTTAACCCTGTCGCCTGGAGCGGAAACGTGCGCGCCGCCTGAAACTTTCCGCCGCCCTCACCCAGAAACACGGCCAGCGTCGCGGCGCCAGGCATCAACTCCTTTGCCGGGAGCATCACCACGGCCAAATCCGGAATGCCGTCGCCATTCAAATCGCCCGCCGCAATCGATTGCGGTTGCAGTCCGTTCACCGTCAGCAGCAGGGGCGTCTGGAACGTCCCGTCGCCTTTTCCCAAAAGCACGTTCACGCCGCCCGCATCGGCAAAGAAGAATCCTGGCAGAGTTCCGAATGCCGCCACGGCCACATCCAGCTTGCCATCGCCGTTTAAATCCGCCAGTGCCAGGCTCCCGGCATTCTGATTTACCGCCGCGCTGGCCGGCGTTTGAAATGTGCCGTCGCCATTTCCCAGGAGGGTCGCCACCGTGCCCGCTCCCGTGCCTACGATCAGATCGGGCCGGCCATCGCCGTTCAAATCGCCGGCCGCAATCGATTCCGGCTGCGGGGATGGCTTGCCCAGTGAGTAGCCTGCCGTCACGGCGAATTGCCCGTTCTTCGACAGTGCCACCGTCACGTCGCTCGAGCCCGCGGCGATCGCGGCGTCGGGTTGTCCATCGCCGTTGAAGTCCGCCGCCGCCACCGCGGCCGGCTTGCCGCCTACGGGTGTGAATGCCGGCGCTCCCACGGCGCCCGTTGGCGATACCGGCGTCAGCAGCGTTCCGCCGGAAATGGAATCGGGGGTGAGAAGTATGGTATTTCCATCGTCCAGCGGCACTACCCCAATGGAACCCGGATTGTTTCCGACGGCGTAGCTTGCCGGCGGTTGAAACGTCCCGTCCCCCTTGCCGGCGAGCACCACCAGCGCGTTGGAAAGAGTCGATGGGAGCACGAGGTCCTGATGGCCATCGTGGTTGAGATCCGCGAATGCCAGGTAGGGCGCGAACTGGTCGGGGAGTTGCGTCACTTGCGCGGCGCCGAATTTGCCTCCGCCGGTGTTCAAAAGGGTGGCCGCTCCTTCGCCCGCCAGCGCCAGGTCGGGCAGCCCATCGCCATTGAGGTCCACCGCGACCATGGCTTGCACGTTGAAAAGCGAGTTCGGGAATGTCGCCGCCGTACCGAAGGTACCGTCGCCATTGCCGGGCAAAATCGTGATCGATGTCCCAGCCGCGGCGATGTCCATCTTGGCATCGCCATTGAAATCCGCCACCGCAATCGCTATGGGACCGGCACCCGCCGCATATTCTTTCGCCGCGCCGAAAGTCCCGTCCCCGTTGCCGAGGAGAATCGCGATACCCCCTGGGTTTGACGCGAAATCCCCTGGATCGTTCACCGCCAGGTCCAGTTTGCCATCGCCATTGAAGTCCGCCGCGAGAATCTGGTTCGACCCGGGACTGGTGGCGAAGGGCAGCGCGAACTGCTGCGTAGTGGCGCCAAGTCCCGATGCCGTGCCAAGCTGGATCACGGCGGCGTTATTGGCGACAAAGGCCGCATCCGGGATTCCATCTCCATTGAAATCTCCCAGAACGATCGCCTGCGCTGCTTGTCCGGTCGCCGGCAGGGATTTGCTGGCCGCTGTCCGCGGCGAAGGTGTCGCGGGAGGCAGGCTCAGGATTCCATTCGGGCAGAAACCCTTGAGGAATACAGCGAGTTCCGTGTCGGTGATATTCGCGCTGCCAGTTTGCGTGTCTTTGCCGTTACAAATGTCATAAGAGATGATGTGCCACAGGCCCACAGCGAACGGGGCCGGCACGACCAGCGCGCTGTAACTGCAGTCCGGCGCGTTACCCGGCGCGTAGAACTCCTGACCGTCCTGGATGCACGGACCACCCGATTGTGCCCCCGCTATTGCCGCCGAAATGCCGCCGATCACAGCGCCCGCAACCCAGAGCCGCATGCCGCCTCCCAAAGCGTTTTTCGATACTATAGGGAAGTCTGACTCGAAAGCCATGCGGCGGCCAAGTTACCGGCCGCTTTTAACGGTTATCGGCGCGGTTATGAACCACCAAACCGAAGTTCGGGAAGCTCTTGACCGCATCGCCGCCTCGGATGGCTTTCGCCGCAGCCAGCGCCTCATCCGTCTCCTGCGATACACTTGCGAAGCCGTCTTGGAAGGCCGCGCCGCCGAACTGAAAGAGACCACTCTCGGCATCGACGTCTATGAGCGCGGACCGGATTTCGACCCCCGCGTGGATGGCATCGTCCGCGTGGAGGCCAATCGCCTGCGCCGCAAGCTTCAGGAATATTACAGCGGCGCGGGACAATCCGACCCCCTCCGCATTGAGTACGCCAAGGGCAGCTACGTGCCCTCGTTCACCGGGGTGTCTGCCCCCGCGCCCCCCGAAGCTCCTAAACGCTACGCCGCCTTGCGGTTCGCTGCCATTGCGTCGGCCGTTCTTCTCTGCGCGGCAGCCTGGGTGGTCTCCCGGTCCGCTCATAGCCGCGGACCTAGCCCTTCTTTCGCCGTTCTCCCCTTTCGCGATCTCACCGCCGGCGCGTCCATGGAGCACGTTGCCCTGGGCGTCACCGACGAGATCAAGACCGGGCTCGCCGGTATCCCCGGCGTTCGCGTGATCGCCCGCGCCACGCCCGAGGATCTCCCCAAGCTCGGCGTCGACTTCGTTCTGGAAGGAGATGTCCGCGCCGCGGGCATTCGCGCCGCGGAGATCGAGGCGCGCCTGGTCCGGGTGAAGGACGGCGTCTATGTCTGGTCCCGGGCCTTTGCTGTCGGCGCGGGCGCCTCCGACGATTCGGAGGCCATCGAGAGCAGCATCGTGCGCGATGCCGCGCGTGCCGCAGGAGTGCGCAATCCGCCGCCGCTCGCACAGGCCGCCGCCCAACCCGAAAATCCCCGCGCCCGCGATTTATACCTGCGGGCCCGCTTCCTGCTGCGCATGCGCGGTTCCCAGGCCGGCGCCGCTCCTTCGCTCCTGGCCGAAGCGCTGGCAATCGACCCAAATTACGCCAAGGCGTACGAGGCGCTGGCCGAATATCACGCCCTGCGCGTGGCGAACCATATCGCCCGGCCCGATGCCGAACTCCCGGCCGGCATTGCCGCCGCTGAAAAAGCGCTGGCGCTCGCCCCTGATTTTGCCGACGCCCATGCCGCCCTCGGCCTGTTGCGCTATTCCGCCTGGGATTTCGACGGCGCCATGGCAGAGTACGCCGCCGCCCTCCGGCTCAACCCTAATCTCGCCTCGGCCTACAATCGCAAGGCTGTCGCCGAGTACGCCGAAGGCCAGTTCCCCGCCGCCGAGCGCGACCTGTTGGAGGCCCAGAGCCTGGACCCATTTAATCTGGCCCACTCCGCCACGCTGGCCGAGCTCTATCATTCCTGGAATCGTTTCGCCGACGAGACTCGCGTGGCCCACGATATGCTCGCCAAGGACCCGCATTACGACTACGCCTACAAGCTCCTCGCTCAGGTGGCATTCGCAGAGGGCCGCTTCGACGAAGCCTCGTCGCTCATCGCCCGCATGTCGAATTTCAGCGACGGGCCCACGCAGATCGTGATGCACGACCGCGCCCATGCGCTGCGGAATGTGGAGGACTTTCGCCGCGCCCACACCGAATGCCCGGCGGCGCTTCTGGCGACGGCTTACGCCATGGCGGGCGACGCCAACCGTACTTTCGATTTTCTCCGCGCCGCGCTCTCGGACCGCGATCCGGGTCTGATCTCCGTGAAGTGGGACCCGGAATTCGCCGCCATTCGCCGCGACGCGCGTTTCGCGGAGATCGAACGGACAATCGGGCGCGAGATCCAATAGCTTCTCCTTCCGGGGCGAGAGCGGGGGATCGTGTCCTCTCTCATAAAAAAGTTAAATAGAGTCAATTATCTGTTGATCTGAAACTCCGCTAATGCTATATCTGACCTAAACGTAACGCCGGTTTACCCAAGGAGACAGGTGGTCATGGTTCGATTGTCTTTGCTCATCAGCGCTCTGGTTGTTTTCTCAATGGTCCTGTTTGGTCAAACCACTTCCCTGACGGGAACGGTGACCGACCCATCGGGAGCCGTAATCCCCGGAGCAGGCATTTCCATAGTCAACACGCAGACGGGAGCCCACCGCAGCGCCACGGCGGACACACAGGGCCGGTACACCATGCCGGAGGTGGCGCCGGGAACGTACCGTCTGACCGCGAAAGCCGCGGGCTTCGCGGATGTGGTGATCGAGAAGGTGGAGCTGTTGGTAAACCAGCCTGCCACGGTGCCGATTGCTTTCGAGCTGGGCACCACCACCACCACGGTAGAAGTGTCAGCGGTGGCCACGCAGTTGAATACCACCGACGCTTCTTTGGGTAACGCCATCAGCAATAACGCCATCGTCCAGTTGCCGATGTTCGCGCGCAATGTAGTTAGCCTGCTGCAATACCAGCCCGGTGTTACGGCCACCGGAGACGGAGGAGAGCGCGATGGCGCGGTTAATGGAGGCCGGCCGGATCAATCCAATGTCACGCTGGATGGTGTGGATGTGAACGATCAGAACGCCAGAACCGCTTTCACCAGCGTGTTGCGCGTCACTCCCGATTCGATCGAGGAGTTCAAGACCACAACTACCAACGGAGCGGCCAACGTGGGGCGCGGGTCCGGCGCCGACGTCGCCATGGTCACCAAATCGGGCACCAACGTCTTCCACGGTTCGCTCTACGAATACCGCCGGGGGAACGAGACCGCGGCCAACAGCTTCTTCAACAATGCCGCCGGCGTCCCCAAAGCGCCGCTGCTCATCAACATCTTCGGCGGCTCTTTCGGGGCGCCCATCAAAAGGGACCGGCTGTTCATCTTTTTCAACTACGAAGGCCGGCGCGACGCCAGTTCCGGTACTGCCGACCGGACCGTGGCCACCGAGGCGCTCAAGCAGGGGATCGTCACGTACGTCGATAAGGCTGGAAACGAGCACCAACTGAACCCCACCCAGGTGCAGGCCATCGATCCGGCAGGAATCGGCGAAGATCAGGCCGCGCTCACCGCCCTGAAGTCGTATCCCGCCGGAAACGACCCCTCTGTGGGCGACGACCTGGATACCATCGGATACCGTTTCAATGCGCCGCAACACAACGTTTACAACACCTACATCTCGCGCCTGGACTATCGCATCGACAGTGCCGGCAACCATACCCTCTTCTTGCGCGGCAATCTCCAGAACGACAGCTCCAACGGCCTGCCGCAGTTTCCGGGGCTGCCTCCGAATTCCGTGAGCCTGAATAACAGCAAAGGTTTGGCGGCGGGTTACACAGGAATCATCAAAGCCAATCTGGTGGCCACGACGCGTTGGGGCTTTACACGAGCGGGCACTGAGAACACCGGGGTGCTGAGCGGTAACTACGAATGGTTCCGCGGATTCACCACGCCTTACGGTACCAGCACCGGAATCTCCCGCATCGTTCCGACGCAC
>DATJMA010000018.1:0-21865 GCA_035509055.1 Bryobacteraceae bacterium
CCGTTTCCTGACCGCCGTCTGCCGGAAGTAATCCGGCGCGGGACGGGGCAGCCAAAACCACCGCTGCGACGCCAGGGAAAACAGAAGTCAAAAATTCCACAGATGACGCGGTGGTAGTGGAGCACGCCAAAATGGCTTGAGGGCGGCGAAAAATCGTTTGCGATGCTCTAGAACGTGAAGCGGGTGTCGATTTCGATGCGGCGGTTATTGGCCGTCCCGCCCCCGCCGCCAGCGAATCCCCCACCGCCGAATCCGGTGTTGACGGTGGTCGCTTCCAGGAATTGCGGCGAAGTAATGACACCCTGGTAACCGCCCGGGTTGAAGTGATTCAGGACGTTGATGAGATTCAGCCCGACTACCAGGTTAAAGCGGTGGTCCGTGCCGCCGCCAAACCCCCCGCGCCCTCCGCCTGCGCTCATCGCCATGGCCCCGCCGCCCCGTCCGCCATAACCGCCCCGGCCGCCCCCTCCGCCGGTTGGCGTTGCCCTGGCGCCGACTACGCGGCCAATGCCGAATGCGTGATAGACGCGGAAATTGACCGAGACCAGGCCGGCCATTGTGAGATAGTCGCGCGGCACTAAATTCGCCGGGTTAGCAGGATTGTAATTGGTCGTGAAATTCCCGGCCGGAGAACAAACAATGTCACCCATGGTTCCGTAGAATCCCGCCGGGCACGATCCGGGCGGGGCAAATGCAGCGCGGGCGTTCTCGAGGGTGTCGCCATACATGTCGACGCCTGAGAGAACATCGTACGGCATGCCGGAGCGGATGGTGATGAAAGGCGAGATCCAAATACCCGCCGGCGCCTGGATGGAGCCAAAGATCTGGAGGTTATTCCGCCGGTCGAGAGTGGAACGGCCATAGTCCAGCATGAAGTCGTACGGATCGGTCGGCGTGCTGGGCAAGTCGTTTGCGTATGTCAATTGATAATTCGCGTAGAGAGAGACTCGCCTGCTAAAGCGCGTATTGATGGTCGCCATCACAATATGCTGGCGCAGGATTCCGCCGGATTCGTATTCGAATATGTTGCCCGCGTCGTAGCCGTAAGGGAAAATGCCATTGGTCGGTCCGAGGGGTAGCAGCGGGTTAAAGCTGCCTGGAAGCGGAGCATTGATTGGCACGGTTTGCAGATAATGCTCCGCGCGGGTATTGGTGTAAGTTAAGGATGCCGTCGTGTTGCGCGGTAACTGGCGCTCCACGCCGATGGCACTTTGAATGCTATAGTCCGCGCGCAGCTTGGGATCGACCTCATAAATCGTGTTCTGGCCGGGGCTGAGCGTGGAAGCGGGCGGAATGTCCGAAAGGTAAAAATCGGGATTGTAGACGGTGTACTCCAACTGCGTACGGCCGTTGTTGAGCGCAGCCTGCTCATACGGCGAGAGGGAGACGCGATCGTAAAAAATGCCGGAGCCGCCGCGGATCACGGTTTTCTGAGGTCCGCTCTTATTGGTACCGGGCGCCCACGCAAACCCGATTCGCGGACACCAGTCGCTATAGTTGCGATCGAGGCTTTGGACCTCGTACCGCAGACCGGCGCTGATGGTCAGATTGGGACGAGCTTTCCAATCGTCTTGCAGGAACGGAGCCGCGTCGTAACGAGTCAGGCTGATATAGGGGATACCGGTCTGGATGGTGTATCGCGAGGGGCCGCCGCCGAGCGTCTGAATCTCGGCGGCGTCGAATCCCGCCTGCTGCAGCATGAGATTGCGCTGGTATTGTTGAATGGACGTGAGCAGCACGGTCTCGGGGGCGCCGCCGGAACCGGTCACGATATTGTTTGCGCTGTCAAGCACGGGCTCTTCGCCGCCGAGGAAGATAAACTGCCCGTTGAATCCCTGGGGATTATTACTCTGATCGCTGTCCCTGCGTCCCCGAACACCGAATCGCAGGGTGTGGGCGCCATGCGTGAGGCTGGTGTAATTCTGCAGCTCGAAGTGATGGGAGCGGTCGAATGTGTTGCCGATTCCGTTGCCGCCCGTGATGAAAGAGTTCGCCACGTTGATTTCGGGGGACTCGTTGCCAACCGAGTGCGTCCAGTTCCGGTAATACTGGAAGCGCGTCTCGTTTTCGGCGTGCGGACTCAACACCGCGGTCTCGGTGACCATAAGGTTCTGCGCATCGCCGGTGATGTCATATGCCTGCGAGGAGGAGTAATCAGTTGAGTCCGGCAGGTGGTAACCGCCGAGTCCTGCGTTGTTCAGGTAAGACATCCGTTCTTCCATGCGCACCGTGAGCGTGTTGTTGGTGTTGATCTGATAATCGAGCCGCGGCGAGATGGTGCGGTTCATCTGCGGAGTTACGATCGCGGTGTTTACGGGCTGCTCCTGAAACGTAGCGGGATTGAAGAAGACCGCGTTGGTGATGGCGTTGTTGGTGATATCCCGTTCGTTGTAGTCGACAAAGAAGGAAGCCTTCTTGCTGATGGGTCCGTTGAGATTGCCGCCATACTGGCGGTTGTTGTAGTCCGGCTTGTTGGATGCGAAGGGATTGCGCGAATCGAAAACGGCATTGCTCTCGTTGAAGAAGGCCATGCCATGGATGGCGCCGGTTCCCGGCTTGGTGAGAATTTCGATGCGTCCGAATCCCAAGCGGTCATATTCGGCGGAAAACGGATTCTGGTTAATGCGGACTTCGCGGATGGTTTCTTTCGGAGGCAATTGACCGCCACTGAAGCCATCGATGTAAAGCTGGCCTCCACTAGGACCGGCGCCGGGACCGGCGAGCGCCTGCAAGGCGTTCGAGAGATCGTCCGGATCGTCGGGCAGGGATTCCAGGTCCTGGCCTTGCAAGACCAGCGCGGTCTGGTTATTCTCGGGCTGCACGCTCACGGTGGTGGTGTTCTCGGCGTTGACGGTGACCTGCTGGGCTTCCACCTGGATGGTGAGCTGTATGGGAAGAGTCGCGGTGCTGCCGGCGGTTACGTTGACCGCGCTGGTGTAAGGCTGGAATCCAGGCAGATTCACCTTCGCGGTGTAGTGACCGGGGGCAAGGCCGGTGAACGAGTAGCTGCCGTCCGCCTGCGACTGTGCGGTCTTCGTGGCGCCATTGCCGGTCAAGGTCACGTTTACAGCGGGGACGACTGCGCCGGATTCATCCTCCAATGTGCCTTTCACCGTTCCCGTGCCTGGTTGGCCAAAGGCCACCCCAAGCAACCCCACTGCCAAAAAAGAAAAAACCACCCTCTGAATGTGAGTCATAGTACTCAGTAACTTCAACTCTTCCTGATTTCGAGCAGCGCTCCCTCGCGGTCGCGGCTCAGTATTTTGATGGACTGGCTTCTCGCGTCGCGGCTCGTTGCCGAACACGTTTTCTACCGCAACTTACACTCAAAAAAAGGATGCTCCGCGAGCAGCCAATGGTTACTATACGATCTTTACCTGAGTGAGTTTGGCTACAGTTAGAAGGACGCTCGTCGACGCAAATCGCCTGGGTGCCTGACCGCGTGAATCTTCGTAATAGCCGTCGCGAGGCAAGCCCTTCGCCAAGGCAATGCTTCGAGAGGCGAGGAAATGGATCGTGCGGTTGCGGTACTAGTGGTGGCGGCCAAAACTCCGGGGGGCGCTTCGTGGCGACGGGTGGTAGCTCCTCGGGGCTGGTGTGGACCGCGGCGAGCCGTGGCCGAAAGCCTTGGGACTGTGATCCGCATTGGGCTCTCTCGCCGACGGCGAGGCGTACTGAGAACTGCGATAACTGCCGCTCTTAGAGGCGTACTGCGAATTTCGAAATCCGCCGCTCTTGGCATAACTGCTGGAGGAATAGCGGTTCTGAGTGATCGTCCCCTGCGTTCCGTACTTAGGGCTGTTACTGGATCCTTCCTGGCCGTAGTAAGTTTGGCCTCGCGTCGAATAAGTGCGGTAGTTTTCCCATTCGTAGCGGTCGAAAGGCCGGTAATCGTGGTTGAAGAGCAGATCGCGGAGGAGCGCATACTGGCCGTAGAAAACCCAGAAATCGCGGCCATCGCGGTGATCCCAGTAACCGTACTGGTTCGAGCCTTGCGACACTGGCGCGACGTACGCGAAGCCCGCCGGCTGAGGCACACGCTCAGCCTCGAAATCGTACTTGCCTGCGGGTTTATGTTCGATGGCCATGCCCAGATCGTTGTGCATCGCATCGTAGGTGGGCTGGGGGACGTCGATCCACTGCTCGTCGCTGGTAACATCGCCGGATTTGGCCGCGGCGCTGTCTAAATGGGTTCGGACGGTGCGGATTTCCTGCTGGTATTCGCCGTGATGGTCCTTCATATCCACCAGAAGCTTGTCCCAGGAAGTGTAAAGTTGTGCGCTGAGCGTCTTCAGCTCGGCAGTCTCTTTGGGCAGTTCCGCGGCGGAGTTTTCGAGAGTGTCTTCAAAGGCGAGGAGCGTTCCGGCATCGCTGCCGGTCAAAGTCGCGGTGGCAGCTTTCTGGCGGAGAGCTGCGGTGGACTGCCATTCGGAATCGATCCGGGAGACGATGGCGCGATCGGCGGAGAGCCGCGATTCCAGGTCCGATTTCTTGTCGGGCCAATCGGCTTCGGCGCGCTGGATATCGGCGGTGAGCGGTCCGAAGTCGAAGCTGTGGATGGCCTGGTAATCGCGCTCCATCACGGGAATTTGTTGCGGCAGGTGCGCGGCGGCGTCCGTCCAATGTGCCGCTTCCTTTTGGATGGCGGTGGCGTCGGCGAGAGCTTGCGTGCGGTTCTTCTTTTCGTCGGAAAGCAGCTTTTCCACCGGTTCGCGGTCGGAGCGGCGATTGTGTTTTTCCAGCCGGGTGAGCTGGTCGTTATCGTTCGCGGCGGAGCGAACTTCGCCCGATGCCTGACCCATGCGATCGGAGTACTGTTTGCCGAAAGGGATGGCGTTGAAAAGATCGGGTGCGGCGTGGACCTGGTCGTCCACGGCGTTGCGGATTGCGCCGAACTGCGATTGGGCCGCAGTCAGGGCGGCCCGCTCGCTATCGATCTGGGTGCGCACGCCGGCGGGCAGATGATCGAGGGCATTTGCCGCGACGATAACGATCGCGACTACCAGCACGACGGCGGCGAGACGTAATTGAGGTTTGGTCATAGAAGCGCTGCTCAGTGGTGCGCCGGCTGATAGCCGGCGGCAGGCAAGCTTGGATTGCCTGCTCCACCCAACTTAGCGTGGACGATAAATCGTGACATCGGACGGGGCGATCCCCGCGTAGAGAGTTACGGCGAAGGGTTCGCCCTCGGCTTTGCGAATGCCGATCAGGCCTTTGCCCGCCTGTTCGGCGAACTCCCAATAATAAAAGCTGGCAGGCGCGGCCTGGTCGCTGCGGCTGGAGCGCACTTCGCGGCTCAGACGGTAGAGCCACACCTTGTTGTCGAACTCGAACGAATCGGCGGTGTTTTGACGCTCGTCCATCTCGGCGAGATCTTCTTCGGCAAGGCCGAGATCTTCGAGCGAGGGCTTACGCGAGTCGGAGCGAAGGTGAACTTCCACCTCATCGTCCCCCCCCACGCGCAACGCGGCGCGGCGCTCCAGGTAAGGACCGCTGACTTCGAACCAGCGGCGCGTCCCGCCGTCGAATTGCGTCATCCGGTCGGCCGTGAAATCGAGGTCGGTGTAGTTGTCACCGGCGCCGGAGATGGAGATGGCATCTCCGGCGCGCGCATCGGTGACTTTGAGATTGGCGAGATCCGCGGCCGGCGCGGCCGGCGCCGGCTGTTTCTTAAAAAGTTGCATCAGGACAACCCCCAGAAGCAGTCCCAGCACCACGAGGGTGACGAAGGTGGCCATGCTCTACGCACTCGTTTTTCCCATGGGCGCGCCCGCACCCAGTTCTTTGGGGAGGGCGGGACCCAGCTTGGTTTTCTGCCGCTCGGCTTTGAGCGCGGCCAATTCGGAATCCACACCATGGGTGCCGAGCTGTGCGAACTGCTTCTCGAGATCGTCGTCTTTACCGGCCGATGCCAGTTGATCGAAGGCCTGCGCGGTGGCCTCTTCCTTGGAGACGGATTCTTCGAAACGGTTGAGCTGGGCGAAGGCGTTGTCGGCGTTGCCGGCCCCGGCCATGGCTTCGGAAACCTTGCGCTGCGCCATGGCGGCGTTCTTGCGCGCCACCAGCGTGGTAGCGGTCCGCTCCCCTTCGTCGATCTTGCGCTTGAGTTCGGCCACCTGGGTTTTCAGCTTCTCGCTCGTCTGCTGCGCCGCGGTCACCGCCTGCTGCATGGAATTGGCCTGCTGGTCGCACTCCGCTTTCTTGGCCAGAGCCTTGCGCGCGAGATCTTCGTTGCCGGCGTCGAGGGCGACGTTGGCGCGATCTTTCCACTCCTGCGACTGGCGCACGTACTTCTGATATTCCGCGTCGAGGCGATTGTAATTGCTCATGGCCATGGCCGAGGCGTTGACCACTTTGTTCAGCTCCGTGCGCATGTCCGTGATGGTCTGGCGAACCGTGGTTTCGAACGTCGCATCTTCGAGCGCGTCCACTCCAGCATTGGCCTCGCCGCGAGCCACGCGGCCCATGCGGCCGAAAATGTCATGTAAGAATGCCATATCTGTCTCTCCTTTTATTATGCGAGGCTGCCGAGCAGACGCCGCGCGCTCAGCACATCCACCAGCAGAAAATGAACGCACGATAGGATGTCGTCTTCGTCCTCCGCACCCATGTCCTGCAGCTTGCAAAAGTTATTCAGGCTGATTCCCACCTTACCGGCAGCCTCGTACAACTGAAAGTGCGAGGTGGAGATGCCGTTGTCGGCGGCGAGCATCTTCGCCATGATGTCGGGGGTGACGGCGGAACGGGGAACGACCGTGCACGGGAGCGAGAGAAACAAAATATCGCCGGCGAGAACGGCCTGCACCACGACGCCACTGGTGGTTTCGCGGATTTTCAGCGTATCGGACGCCGTCTCCGAGACGTCATAGCCGCGCTCCGCGAGCAGCGCGTGAATCTGGCTTAAATGCGGACTGAGAGTCGCTGTCATAGGTTAAATATTTGCTCCTGATACATCTACGATGGTACGAGCCGGACGGTTCCGGCGTCAGCTTTCGATCCATTGCAATATGCAATCAGCATATTGCAATCAGCAAATTTTGTCAAGAGGCAAGGCTGGCGGTGCCGCGGTACCTGTTTCATTTCGATCTGCGATGGCTGCGGCGTGTGCTGGCGAACGCCGGGTTTCGGGGGGCCGAGGTGTCGCGCCACGAACTCGAATACAACCCTTTCGGCTGGATTCAGAGCGCGCTGAACGCTATTCTGAAGAGTCCGAACGTGCTTTATGATGCCCTCACCGGCCAGCCTTGCCGCGCCGGGGCTATGGCCCATGCTCTTGAGCATCGTGTTTGCCGTGACAATGTTCCCCGCGCCATTCGTCCTGACCGTGCTCGCGACTTTGATGCGGCGCGGCGGCACCCTGATCGTTTCCTCGCGGCCGGTGGGGCGTTGACGCCGGCATGCGAAGCCTATCGTCCCCGGTCTTCCGGTGCGCATTGCCAGGCATGCTGCTCGCGGCGGTTTGCCTGCTGCCTTTCCTGAACAAAGCGTTCACCATCGACGACCCTTATTTCCTGCACGAGGCGCGGCAGACCCTGGTGACGCCGCGCACGCCCACGTCGGCCGCCATCTGTTGGGAAAACGTCCCTCACAAACGGACGCTGCGAGCGATCGGACCGAACGGGCCGCTCATGGGCTATGTGCTTCTGCCGGTGGTCTTGACTGGCGAGCGCGAATGGACCGGGCATCTGCTGATTCTGGCGATCCTGATGGGTGCGGTGATGACCACGTCCGCTCTGGCTTTGCGCTGCGGCGCCGATAGCCGCGCGGCCACGCTGGCCGGGCTCGTTTTCGCGTCCACGCCGGTAGTCCTGGGAATGGCGGGAACGGTAATGCCCGACATTCCCGCTACCGCGCTGGCGGTTCTCGGCATGGAGCGGCTGCTGGCCTGGAAAAAGCAACGAAAACTCCGCCAGGCGCTGGTGGCGGGTGCCGCTTTGGGAATGGCCCCCTTCGGCCGCATGCACACGATTTTCCTGTTGCCGATCGCGGCGTTTCTGCTGGCCGATGGCCTTTTCTGGCCTCCCGCCGGAGGCAAACTTCGCCTGCTGGGATCGTCCCGCTGGCTACCGCTGTGGCTGGCGGCTTTCTGCTTTGTCTTCCTCACCTGGCTCACTCTCGATCCCTCGTCTTCCGCCATCCTGGTAGCCGCTCCCAATGCCGATCAGGTAGGTGCCGGCAACATCTGGCAGAATCTGCCGAACTTTGGCGCGGATTGGATGCTGGTTACGGCGTTCGGGTTTGCCTGGTTGGCGCTGGACGGGGCGTTCGGTATTTGGACGCTCGTGACCGTCGCCGGGGCTGGAGCATTCGCCCGTTTTGCGCTGGACGTTCCCCGTGCGACCTTTTTCGCATTCGCGCTTGCGGGCGCGATGGCGTTGGCGTTGGTCATGGTTGAAGCCTGGCGAAGCGGAAACCGGATCTGGCTCGCCCTGGCGCTGTGGCTATTGATTCCGGCTCCAATTTTGCCGTACACGCACTTCCCCCCGAAATATTTCGCGGCTTGCGCCCCGGCCGCGGCAATCCTGCTGGGGTGGAAAATCTCCAGGCTGCCAATCCCGCGGAGGGTGATGGCATCCGGTCTCACGATTGTTGCGAGCGCGGCACTCGGAGTGGCCATCGTGAAGGCAGACGCCGATTTTGCCGGTTCGGCGCGCCAGGTGGTCGCCGAGGAAATAACTCCGCACATCCGGGCGGGCGGGCAGGCGTGGTATTCCGGCCAGTGGGCCCTGAAGTGGTACGCGGAGAAAGCCGGGGCCAACTGTCTGACCAACGATCCGCCCTATCCGTCCAAGGGCGACCTTCTGATCGCGGATAAGGTGGATGGGAGCGCGCGCTTTATCGCTTCCACGGGGATGTTTAAGGGGCGTTTGGTTCGCGTGATCTCGCCCGGCGCCCCGGGCGGCCGCGTCTACAATTGGGATGCGGGAGCCGGATTCTTCAGCAACCACGCCGGCTACTGGCCTTGGAGGTGGTCCAGCGCGCCCTTGAATACTTATTACGTGTGGGTGCTGGAATGACGCTTCCACACGATAATCCCTCGGGAAAAGAGGGCGGGATAGAGGCTATGTCTTTCGCCGCGCAGCTTACCCCTTGGCGGGCGGCAGAAATCGTTTGATGAAATTGGTGTCCAGCCGGCCGGCGCGAAAGTCCTCGTCCCCCATAATCTTCAAATGCAGCGGAATCGAGGTATAGATCCCTTCTACGATGAATGTTTCGAGCGCCCGCCGCATTCGGTCGATCGCCTCGCCGCGATCGCTGCCGTACGCGATCAGCTTCGCCACCAGGGAATCGTAATAAGGCGGAATTACGCAATCGGTATACGCCCAGGTATCCACCCTCACGCCGATTCCCCCGGGCAGATGAAACCCCGTGATGCGTCCCGGCGACGGCACGAACGTCTCCGGATTTTCGGCGTTGATACGGCATTCGATGGCGTGGCCGCGCATCTCGATCTTTGACGGCAAAATGTCCGCCAGACGATCCCCCTCGGCGATGCGGATCTGGCTCTTCACAATGTCGATGCCGGTCACAAACTCCGTCACCGGATGTTCCACTTGGACGCGCGCATTTACCTCGATGAAATACAGTTTGCCCGCTTCGTCCATGAGGAATTCCACCGTGCCGGCGTTGGTATAACCCGCCGTCGATAGGGCCCGGCACAGGCCCGCGGAGATCTCGGCGCGCAATTCGGCCGTCATAGCCGGCGAGGGCGATTCCTCCAGCAGTTTCTGATGGCGGCGCTGGATGCTGCATTCGCGCTCGCCCAGAATTTCCACCTGCCCATGCTCGTCGGCAAGCACCTGGAACTCGATGTGGCGGGGCGCTCCGATGTATTTTTCCAGATACACGTCACCTGAGCTGAATGCCGCCGCCGCCTCACTCTGCGCCTGCGCGAAGAGCGGCGCCAGATCCTCCGCCTTGTTCACCACCCGCATTCCGCGACCGCCGCCGCCCGCCGATGCTTTCAGGATTACGGGATAGCCGATCTCGTCCGCCAGTTCGAGCGCTTCCTCCGGCGATTTCAGCACGCCCGCCGACCCCGGCAGCACCGGTACTCCCAGTTCGCGCATGAATGCCCGGGCTCGCTCCTTGATCCCCATCATCTGGATGACATTCGGCTTGGGACCGATGAATTTAATGCCGGATGCCTCGCACACTTCCGCGAAAGAGGCGTTCTCGCTGAGGAAACCGTATCCCGGGTGGATGGCGTCTACGTCGGTGATTTCAGCGGCGCTGATGATCGAAGGAATATCCAGGTAGCTGCGCGCGCTCTTCGCCGGTCCGATGCAGATCGCCTGGTCGGCGAACCGGACATGGGAGCTGTAACGGTCCGGTTCGGAATAAACCGCGACCGTCTGAATCCCCAGTTCTTTGCAAGCATTGATGACGCGGACCGCGATTTCGCCCCGGTTGGCGATGAGGATCTTCTTAAACCGTACGGATGGCAAACAGCGCCTCCCCGTACTCCACCGGTTGCCCGTTCATGACGAGCTTGCTTTCCACAATGCCCGAGGTCTCCGATTCGATTTCGTTCATGAGCTTCATGGATTCGATAATGCACAGCACTTTGCCTGGCTGAACCCGTTCGCCCACCCGGACGAACGGCGCCGCGCCGGGAGAGGCCGATTCATAAAATGTGCCCACAATCGGGGACTTCACTAGAACCAGGTTCGGGTCCGCAGGTTTCTCCTTGGGCGCTTCATGCGTGGGCGCCGAACCGGCAGCGGCCGCGGGTGTAGCCGGGGCCGGCGCCACCGGAGCGCTGTATCCGGGAGCAGCCACTACGATCTCCGGAGGCGCGGCAAACGAGGCCCGCCGGATGCGGACCCGGTTCTCGCCGCGCTGCACTTCGAGTTCGGCGATTCCCGTTTCCGCCGTCAGGTTGATGAGTTCTCGGATTTCGTCTACAGTCACAATCGAATAGCTTAGCAGACGGCGAGCTTTTGAAATGGCCGGTAAAACGGCTTACAGGCCTTACCACTCGTCCCGCCGGCATGCGATCGGAACCGCGTCCGCCCGGGTGCACTCACTTCTTCGTCAGCCCCATATCCTTCTTGAGGCGGCTTACAATAACGGTGGCGATGCGATCCAATTCCTTCGATGTCGAGTCCTTCGGGAGGTCGTACACCGACCAGAGAACCTGGCGCGACTTGGTTCCCACCAGGAACACCATCCCCCGGCTCCTTCCCAAAGAGGAATTCTCGGCGGGATTTTCGACTTTGTTCGCCGGTTCGAAAATCGAACCCTTCGGGGCCTCGTCTTTATCTGCTTTATCGCCCCCTTTCGCCGGTTCCGGCGGAGGCGCCAGCAGCGTATCCAGCTTGTTTTGCAGCGCCGAGTCGACATGGTCGGTCAGCACGGCGTCGGCCATCTTCGGGTCGGTGACAATCACGAAGATGTGTTCGCCGGTGAGAATATTGGCCAGGTACTGCTCGAGCCCGTGGGCCATCGGCAGAACATACACGTTGTGGACACTATCGAGCCCGGGAGCGCTCGCCACCGCCGCCCAGCACGCCAAAAGAAGCAGGAACAATTTAATCGATTTCATTGCCTGTTCCATTATGACGCTCCGGGCAGCCAAAAAGTCTGCCGCCGAATCGCATGTATAAAGGCCAATCGATTACTGTCATCATCCCCTGTCTGAACGAAGAAGCGGGAATCGAGCAGGTGCTGCGCGCCATGCCCGACTACGTGGACGAGATCATCGTAGTGGACAACGGTTCGACCGATCGCACGGCGGAGGTCGCCGCTTCCCTCGGCGCGAAAGTGATCCGCGAGGCGCTGCGCGGTTATGGACGGGCCTACCGGCGCGGGTTTTCCAGTGCCACGAGCGACCTCATCATCACGCTCGATGGCGACCACAGCTATCCGGTGGACGGGATTTCCTATCTGCTGGAGGCGTTTCTGCACCTTCACGTGGATTTCCTGAACGCCTCGCGGTTTCCAGTACGCGATTCGAGCGCCATGAGCTTCAAACATAAGGTTGGCAACCTGGTGCTTTCGATCGCGATGTCCATTTTGTTTTTCCGCTGGGTGCGCGATTCGCAGTCGGGCATGTGGGTACTGCGGCGGTCGATTTTAGAGGACATGAAGCTCGAGGCGGATGGCATGGCATTCTCGGAAGAAATCAAAATCGAAGCTTTGCGCCATCCGAAAATTCGCTTTGGCGAAATTGCGATCCTCTATTCCACCCGCTTGGGCGAGAAGAAACTGAATCCCTGGCGCGACGGGGTCCAGAATCTGTTATTCCTCGCGCGGAAACGGTTCTTCCGGTGATGCGCGCCGAAAAGCATACGTTGGTTGGGGTGGTTGGTGAGCCCAGCCTGGCTGCAGCCGGCTTTCAGCCAGCCGGCAAAAGCGGCCGCCGGCAATCGCGGACCTCACTATGATTAGCGCCATTGTTCCGGTGTGGAATGGACGCGAACTGCTTTTGCGCCTGCTCGATTCGCTGGACGCACAGACCGAGCACGCGGGTGAATTGCTGGTGATGGATAACGGCTCGACCGATGGCGCTCCCGACATAGCGTGCGCGCGCGGCGCGCGCGTGATCGCCATGGGCCGCAACGCAGGCTTCGCCGCGGCGGTCAATCGCGGAATCGAGGAAAGCCGCGGCGATTGGCTGGTGGTGCTCAATTCCGATGTCGTATTGGCGGCCGATTATCTCGCCAGGCTATTGTCCGCCGCCAAAGCGGGCGGTGCGTGGTTCGCTACCGGCAAAATTCTGGTGGCGGGATCGGAGGATCGCATCGATGCCACTTTCGATGCCATGTGCCGCGGCGGAACTTCGTGGCGGGTGGGCAGCGGCCGCACGGATGGATCGGCATTTTCGGCCGCGCGGCAGATCTGGTCCCCGCCGTTTACCGCCGTGCTGCTTCGCCGCGAAATTTTCCGCCGCATCGGAGGATTGGAAACCCGCTTCGAATCGTATCTCGAAGACGTAGACTTCGGCCTTCGCTGCGCGGCCCGGGAACTTCCCGGGGTCTACGTTCCGGCGGCCCGCGCCTGGCACCAGGGGAGCGCCGCGCTCGGGCCCTGGCATTCCGATACCGTGCGCAGGATATCCCGCAATCAACTCCTGCTGGTGGCGAGACACTACCCGGCCACCTTGCTTCGCCGCTGGTTCTGGGCCGTGGCCACGGCGCAGATCCTGTGGGGTGGATTGGCACTGCGGCGCGGGACTCTACTCCCCTGGCTTCGCGGCGTTTTCCAGGGACTGCGGCAATTCCGGATAGCCCGGCGAGAGTGTGCGCAATTCGATCCCCAGGCGCTGAAAACTTTCCTCGGGGATAACGAACGTTTGATTCGTGACATTCAGACTTCCACGGGTTTCGACTGGTATTGGAAGCTGTATTTTCTTCTCACCGGTGGTGGGGCAAAGTGACACAGCCGGAAATTGGAATCGTAATCGTCACCTACAATTCGCGTGCCGAGATCGGACCCTGTCTGGATGCGGCGCTGGCAACCGGCGCTGAAGTGCTGGTGGTGGACAATGCCTCCTCCGATGACACTGCCAATGAGGTTCGCCGGCGCGGTGTCCGATTGTTGACCAACTCCACCAACCGCGGATTTGCGGCAGCGGTTAATCAAGGATTTACCAACCTTGAGACGCCTTTCGTGCTGTTGTTGAATCCGGATGCGCAGGTGACGGAGGGTCTGGCTGCGCTCCGGGAGGCCTGCTGCCTGCCGGATGCCGCCGGTGCTGGCGGCAGGTTAATCGGTGCCGGGGGCCATCTTCAGGTGGGATTCATGGTCCGGCAATTACCCACGGTGCCCGCTCTGATTTTGGAAGTTCTCTTGCTAAACCGGATCTGGCCGAATAATCCGGTCAACCGGTGCTATCGCGGATTGCAATTGAATTACAATATGCGAATTCCCGTGCAACAGCCGGCGGGAGCGTTCCTGATGGTGCGTCGCACAGTATGGCAGGAACTGGGGGGATTCGACGAGAGCTTTTTCCCTCTTTGGTTCGAAGATGTGGACTTCTGCCGGCGTGCGGCTGATCGCGGCTATCGTTTCTATTACGTTCCGGAGGCTCTTGCACACCACCTTGGAGGGCACTCTATCGCACAGCTCTCAGTAGAGAATCGGCGCGTTTATTGGTATGGTAGCCTATTGAGATATTCCGCCAAACACTTCCGCCCAATGGCTTTTCGGGCGCTGTGCGCGGCCGTCGTTGCGGGCTCTCTTTTGCGGAGTGTGGGGGAAGCGGTCCTAAGCGGGAATTTCAGGCCCCTGCCGGCATATGGGAAAGTCGTGCGGCATGCCAGCCGTTGCCTTTTATTCGGCTGGGAGGACGGAGCGGTAACTTCGTCCGCGAATTAATTCAGGGTAAGTAAGGAAATGAAGTACCAACAGCTCGGCCTCTCGGATTCTTGTTCATGGCGCAAAACGACTTCGTCTCCGTTACAGTAGTCACCTATAACAGCGGCCGCTTCATCAAGCGCTGTCTAGAATCGGTACTCCAGCAGAAGTACCGGTTGAAGGAGGTCATTGTCGTCGACAATGCCTCCACCGATGGCACCATCGATATCCTGGAACAGTTCGAGGACCGATGCAGCGTCTACTACAACGAGGAGAATATCGGATTCGCGGCGGCGCAAAACCAGGCCATTAGTCTTTCGAACGGCGATTGGGTGCTGACCCTGAACCCCGACGTCCTGCTCCTGCCCAACTTCATTCAGGCGCTCGTGGATGCCGGCCATTTGGATTCGCGCATCGGCACGGTATGCGGCAAGCTTCTCACCATGACGTCGCATTTCGAAATCCCCGAAAAGCCCGTCGTCGATTCCACCGGTATCTACTTCAACCCCATGCTCCGTCACCTGGACCGCGGCAGCCAGGAAGTGGACAATGGCCACTACCTGCACTACGAATATGTATTCGGAGCCACGGCCGCGGCGGCGCTCTACCGGCGCTCCATGATCGAAGACATCTCGCTCGACGGCGAGTTCTTCGATTCCGATTTCTTCGTCTATCGCGAGGATGCTGACGTGGCCTGGCGCGCCCAGCTCATGGGTTGGAAATGCCTGTACGTGCCCTATGCCCGCGGGTATCACGTGCGCAAAGTTCTGCCCGGCAACCGGCGCGCTCTGCCGCCCGAAATCAACATGCATTCGGTGAAGAACCGCTTCCTGATGCGCATCAAGAATATCTCGCCCAATTTGTACTGGCGCAACTGGTTTTCCATCACCACTCGCGATCTCATCGTGGTGATGTGCTGCCTGATGTGGGAGCACACCTCCCTCAAGGCGTTCTGGTTTTTGGCGTGCAACGTGAAGCGTGTGGTGGCGAAACGCCGCAAAATCCAAGCCATGCAGCGGGTCGACGATCAGTACATGGCGAGCTGGTTCCAGTATGCGCCGGTCAGCAAACAGGCGCCCAGGAAAATGGTCCGCCTGCTATCGCGTTCCGAAACCGCGAAGACGTAGTCCGTGCGTATCGCCCTGCTCGGCACGCGTGGCATTCCCGCCAATTACGGGGGATTCGAAACCTTCGCCGAGGAAATTTCCACGCGGCTCGCGGCTCGCGGCCATCGCGTTACCGTGTATTGCCGGGAGCGCTTTTCCCAACCCGAATACCGCGGAGTACGCCTGCGATTTCTGCCGACCATCCGTCACAAATATTTCGACACCGTGGCGCACACGTGCGTCTCCACTTTGCACCTGCTGCTGCATCGCGTAGACGTGGCGCTTTACTGCAACGGCGCCAATGCCATCTTCACGTTTTGGCCGCGCATTTTCGGGATGCCGGTGGCGCTGAACGTGGATGGCATCGAGCGCAAGCGCAAGAAATGGAATCGCGCGGCCAAGGCGTGGTATCGCATGTCGGAATGGCTGGCGACGTTCTGTCCCTCCAAGGTGATTACCGACGCCCGCACGATTCAAGACTATTACCGGGATGAGTACGGCAAGACGAGCGTGTTTATTCCCTACGGCGCGGAGATCGGGAAAGTGTCCGGAACCGAGAAAATTCGCGCGCTGGGTCTCGAATCCGGCGGTTACTTCCTCTACGTGAGCCGCATGGAGCCGGAGAATCATCCGCTCGAAGTGAGGCAGGCGTTCGAAACCGTCGAGACGGCGATGAAGCTGGCGCTGGTGGGCGACGCACCCTACGCGCAGGACTATATCCGTCGGATCCGGGACACGCGAGATCCTCGCGTGGTGATCCCCGGCGCGATTTACGGCGAAGGCTATCGCGAACTGGGCTCGCACTGCTTCGCCTATATTCACGCCACGGAGGTGGGCGGTACGCACCCGGCGCTCATCGAAGCCATGGGACGCGGTGCGCTCGTGCTGTACCGCAACACGCCCGAAAATGCCGAAGCCGCTGGCGATACCGGCATTCCGTTCGAACCCGCGGAACTGGCAGCCAAGATTCGGGCCGTGCTGGACATGCCGGAGGAGGAGCGCGAAATCTTGCGGCGGCGCGCGCTCGAACGCGTCCGCCAGCGCTATTCCTGGGATGCGGTGACGGACGCGTATGAGGAGTTGCTGACGAACTTAGCGGAGTGAGGTTCAGTTCACGTCGGGAGTGGCCGACACCGATCCCACGGCTTCTACTTTACCCGTAAGAGCTTGCGTACGGCCGGTGATGCTATCGAAGATCTCCAGGGTCGCAATCAGTTTGCAGGCGCCCGAGGTTGAACTTGTTGTGGAGCTGGAGTTCGACGGGGGCAGAATGCCGGGCATGGCGACGGTCGCGCGGATCTCCGCGCGGGTCGCGGGTGCCAGGGCGAGGTCGGTGTCGCTGTGGAGGTCGACGAATTGACTGGTGCCGGGCGCGACAGCGACGGAAGCGCTCTTCTTGACATTGCCGGCGCCATCGTAATACGTCACTTCGGCGGTGCAAAGCAGGCCCACTGCGGGCGGAAGAACGCCCGGGTTCAAAAGGTTGAGTCGTGCGGTTTGACCGGTGGCGATGCCGATCATCGCGGTGGTATGAACGGTCTCCGCGGGAATGGTTTGCGCCGAGAGCGCCATCGCTCCTAGCGTCAGGACACACATCAAGCGGCTTGAAAGAAACATGGGAAGTTACCTCCGATTAAATGGAATTTCGGCGGGATCCGGCGGAACGAGCGGCCTCGTTTCCCCGGGGCTGGCCGGAACCGGAGCGGCAGCATTCCATTTCTGGCTCTCTGGTTCGCTTTGATTAACCCGCTGCTCGGCGATGAGTTTCGCTTTTTTGCGTTACGAAATATTACTAATGAAGCGCACGCGTCAAAATTGAGATTGCCATCGCCGCATGGCATCTTCCCGAAGGAGGGAGGCCGGGCGCACCGAAATGTGAGGCCGCGCTTGGATATACAATCGCAGCGATGAAAAGATTCGCTGTAGTTGTTCCGCTCATGCTGTTCGCCGCCAGCATTGGCAAGAGTGCCTCCGGGCAAGTCGCAAGCTTGTCGGAGGAGTTCATCCAGACCAGCCTCTCGTTCTCGCCGTCGTCCGCGACCGGCGTGGGGCTGCACCAATACAAGAACCAGAATCTCGATAACCTGCTCGATGACGTCGGTCCGGCGAGCCTTGAAAAACAACGCCAGTTTTACCGCGGCTTCCTCCGGCGGCTGAATGCGCTCGAAGCCGCGGGGCTGACGCCCGAGGATCGCGCCGATCTCCGGATCCTTCAGGACCAGATCGGGCTGGCTCTGCTCGACCTCGACCAGATTCATAGCGAACAGCACAATCCGACGATTTACGTTGAGGCGCTCGGGAATGCCTTCTTCAGCCCGTTCACGCTGGAGTACGCGCCGCTTCCATCGCGCATCGCCAGCATCGTCGAGCGCCTCAAACAGGTCCCTCGTTACCTCGATCAGGCCGCGGCGAACCTCACCTCCGCTCCCGAGATCTGGACCAAGGTCGCGGTGGATGAGAACCAGGGGACTGTGGGCCTCATCAATGAAACGATCCGCAAGGCGGTGCCCGCTGATCTGCGCCAATCGTACGACGCGGCCGCTGGCCCGGCACTGGGCGCGCTCGCCAGGTTCCAGACCTTCCTGACCGCTACCCTAGCCAAACGGAATAGTGCCGATTGGAGACTCGGGAGCGACCGTTACACCCGCAAATTTGCCTTTGTGCTGGAAACTGGCGAGCAGCCGGCTCCCACTCTCGTCCGGGCGGAGCAGGAACTGAAGCAGGTTCGGGCGCACATGCTTGCGGTCGCAACGCCGCTGCACCTGCGCATGTTTCCGGCCCACAAACAGCACCGCGAACTCTCCCCGGAAGCTCACGACAACACCATCGTGCGCGAAGTCCTGGACCGCATTGCGGAGCGGCATTCCACGCCGGCATCATTCCTGGACGATGCGCGCAAAGACCTGGACGAAGCGCGCGCCTTCGTCGCTGAGAAGCATCTCCTGACGCTTCCGGCGAACTCCAATCTACAAGTGATCCCGACCCCCGAGTTCATGCGCGGCGTTTATTCCGTGGGCGGCTTCAACCCCGCGCCGGCGCTCGAGCCGAAACTCGGCGCCTTCTACTGGGTCACGCCTATCCCCGCCAACTGGCCCCGGCAGCGCATCGAATCCAAGCTGCGCGAATACGATTATTACGGCCTGCAGTTGCTTACGATCCATGAAGCTATGCCGGGGCACTATGTACAGTTCGAGTTTGCGAACGCGGTGCAGCCGGAAAGCCGGCGGGCGCTGCGCGCGGTCTTCGGCAACGACCCGTACGTCGAGGGATGGGCGGTGTACGCCACCCAGATGATGATCGAACAGGGTTACCCGGACCATTCTCCCGAAATGGAGCTCTCCTTCGACAAGCAGTTGCTGCGGGTCTTCGCCAACACCATCCTGGACATCCGCATGCAAACCATGAATATGAGCGACCAGGATGCGCTCGACCTCATGGAAAAGCAGACTTTCCAGGAAAAGGAGGAGGCCGAGGAGAAACTGCAGCGCGCCAAGCTGACGTCCTGCCAGTTGCCGGTATATTTCGTTGGATGGCGCGGATGGCGGGACCTTCTGGAGCGTGATCGAAAGGCTCAGGGTGGATCGTTTAGCCTGATCAAATTCCACGATCGGGCGCTCGCGGAGGGCGCTGTCCCGCTCGCCGAGATGGACTCGCTTTTGGGGCTTGGAAAATGAGCCGCTGCCCGGTAATGTAATGCAATCGCTACTTCTTGGCGCTGGGGTCGCCCGTCGGGGGCGGTGCGTGATCGGTCTTCGCGGGTGGACCTAGAAGCTCGGTGAAAATGGGCTTGAGGCCATCCGCCCAGACCTGATAGCCGGCGACCTGCGGATGGAGTTTGTCGCGAGCGTTCATCATGCCATCGTAGAGCTTGCCGTCTTTGTCGGCGAGCTTGTCGTTGACGTTCAGGAATCGGACTGCCTTGCCATCGGCGAATGCCGCCAGGTTGGCGTTGATTTTGTCGATAATCGGGACCACGCCCATATTGTCGTTGCGGGGGAAGATGGCCGTCAGGACGACGGTCGCCCGAGGCGCCTTCCACTGCATCAAGTGCACCACCGATTCCAGGCCGCGAGTGATGTCGGCAGCTTCGGCGTCGCCGCCATCGGCAGGGACGTGGCCGCCGATGTTATTAGTGCCGCCCAACAGCACAATGACCTTGGGATTGACGGGATCGATTTCGCCGTTTTCCAGACGCCACAGGATGTTCTGGACACGGTCGGCGCCCCAGCCGAAATCGGCTGCGTTCCAGCCAAAGAAATTCTGCTTCCAGTTGGCCAGCATGTCGGGATAATCCGTGGCGCCCCAACGGCGAGTGATAGAATCGCCTTCGAAATAGATGTCTGTGCCGCCCTTCGCTGCCTTCTCGAGCAGTTGATGGTGAGCCGTGAGCGAATTCTGGTCGGTGCGCGGAAGGGGGAAATCGGCCGGGAATCCGGCGTGCGGAGCGCGGTGCCAGAACTCGTCGGCCCAGGGGATGAAATACTTCCAGTTGGGCCCGTCCGTGTGGCCGCCATCATGCTGCCGCCAGGCGAGTTCGCCGGAGAGCAGGCCGACGTTGACGGGAGGCATCACCGCAGTGTGATAGTCGTCGGACTGGCCGAGATCCTTGGCGCCGAGGAGTCGGAATACGGGTTGCGAGGCGATGGCTGCCATGTAGCTGCCCTGATGGTCAAGCCACTTGGCATCGCCTTTTTCCGGTACTCCATAACTGACGAACGTGAGGCGCGGGGCGCAGAGCGCGATGAGTTCATGCGCGTCCACCGGAAGGTCGCCGGGGTTTTTGCTGCCGAAGCTTGCTTCGGACGCACCGTACTTCAGGAAGTTTCCGGCCATCCAGTGGTATTCGCCAGTCCCCGTAAGGTTTTCCACCGCTTCACCCCAGTTACGGCGATGGAGTTTGGCGCCGCCTTCACCGGACGATCCGATGAGTACCACGGCGAAACGCGTGTCGTAAGCCATGGTGACGAGCGCCGCCTTACCGTATCGCGAGACGCCCTCAATGCCGGCGTGATGGGCATCGGCGGCGGAGTCGGTCTCCAGATAATCGAGGAAGCGCGACGCTCCCCACGCCCACGCTCGCAGCGCGCCCCAATCGTCGGGCTTGCGAGGTTGGCCGTGATTGACAAGTCCGATGATGCCCTTGGTGAGGCCGGCGCCGTTGTCGGCCTGGATGCTGGCGGGATTGACGGTGGCGTAGCCCCAGCCATCCGCAATGAGTTGGTCGGTGGATGGCGGATCGTTGCCGTTCATGTTGGGGAAGCCACGGCCGTTGCGGCCCGGAGGAACCGGCAGACCCGGCAGCGGGCGGAAGCCGAACATGATCATCACGGGCACTGGACCCTTAGCATCGGCCGGGGTGACAAGCGTTGCCTGGATATCCACGGTGATGGCCGGGTCAGCCGAATTATCGACGTGCCCAACGAGTTGCTTGCCCACGATGGGGTGTCCGGCGACGGTATCATTGACCGTGTTGGTAACGCTCCAAGTGACTTTAGGGACGTTCTTGGGCACGCGGCCGTAGACTTCGCGGTCGAAGTCTTCGACGATTTCAGGCCGGCGCTGCTTCCACCACATTTCGGGCGTGGTGACCTTTTGGCCGTTTTCCAGAGTGAGCACTTCGGGGAGATTGGGGTAGGGATTCGCTAGCGACGGGTCGTAATTGGCGTGGTTAGGGTCCTTTTCGTTGCCGGACGGTCCCGGACGGAGAGCTTTGATGCCCAGTTGGTCCATCATGTTCTGATGGTCCTGTTGTGCGGTCCAGCTTTTCGTGTCGGGAGCGGCGCTCGTCTGGGCGAGGAGCGCCGCTGGTATCAGGGCAACTGCGAGTTTCAGCAGTTTCATTTCGATTTCTATGGTAATGCACTGCTCCCGGCGTCGGGGCTCAGAAGCGCAGGTAGCCGGCTACCACGAGATAGCGCGGAGTGGATTGCGTTCCGCTGATGACGGCGAAGTTGTTGTAGTTGATCGCGCCGGTCGTGGCGTTGGTGACCCAGCAGCAAGTCGTACCGGGATTGGCAAATACCACCGTGTTGGTCAGGTTGTATGCCTCGCCTTGCAGTTGGAATTTGAGCTTGCCCTCTTTAAACGAGAACATGCGCATGATGGTGGCGTTCATCTGGAAGTAGCCCGGCCCAATCAGAATGTCTCTTCCAGTGTCACCGAGGACATTGGTTGGGGGATTGATGAAAGCCGAACCATCGAAATAAGGATGGTACTGATCGTGCCCGCCAAGGATCTTGACGACGGGATCGATTTGCGTGGCGCTGTTGCTCTGACCTCCGCCGTTGAGAGCGGAAGCGGTCCCGACGGTGAAGGGCAGGCCGCTATAGCGGGCGATGGTCCCATTGATCTGCCACCCGCCGATGATTGCGGCCGCGGCGCCTTTGTTGAACAGGGTGTGACCCTTGCCGAACGGCAGGTTGTACACCCAGTAAATGCTGAGCGTCTGCTGCCGGTTG
>DATJMA010000019.1:0-29326 GCA_035509055.1 Bryobacteraceae bacterium
TGCAATACTTCATCTCCACGCACGGCGCCCGCAAGGGATTGGCCGATACGGCGTTGAAGACGGCCGATTCCGGCTATCTCACGCGGCGCCTGGTGGACGTGGCGCAGGACGTCATCATCACCGAGAACGATTGCGGCACCACGGAAGGCATTTACGTGGAGCCCATCATCGAATCGGGCGAAATCATCGAGCCGTTACGCGACCGCATCGTGGGCCGCGTGGCTCTCGAAGACCAGAAGGACTACGAAGGCAACATCATCGTCGGTGTAAACAACGAAATCACCGAAGACCTGGCGGCGGCGATTCAGGCTGCCGGTATCGAGCGCGTGAAGATCCGCTCGGTGCTCACCTGCGAATCGAAGCGCGGTGTGTGCGTGGCCTGCTACGGCCGCAACCTGGCCACCGGACGGCTGGTGGAGCGCGGGGAAGCGGTGGGCGTGATCGCGGCGCAATCCATCGGCGAACCGGGCACGCAGTTGACGATGCGTACGTTCCACATCGGCGGCGCCGCGACCCGCGTGAGCGAACAATCCACGCAGGACGCCAAGTCCGACGGATTCGCGCGCTACATCGGCATCCAGACGGTGCGCAGCAAGGCGGGCGAGATCATTGCCATGAACCGCAACGGCATCATGGCCGTGGTGGACGACAAGGGCCGTGAAAAAGAACGCTACCCGGTGGTATACGGCGCCCGTGTCCTGGTAGAAGACGGCGCGCCCGTGAAGAGCAACCAGATCCTGCTCGAATGGGACCCGTACACCTTCTCGATCCTCACCGAAGTCAGCGGCGTGGTCCACTACAAGGACCTCATCGACGGGCTGACCTTGCAGGAGCAGGTGGACGAAGTCACCGGTATGTCGCAGCTGGTGGTGACCGATTCACCCGACGAAAAGCGCCAGCCGACCATCGTGGTGCGTCCGGAAGGCGCGGCGGGTTCGAGGTCGGAGGCCAAGAAGTACCTGATGCCGACGCACGCTCACCTGATGGTCAGGGACGGCGACGAAGCTCACTCGGGCGACGTGCTGGCCAAGATCCCGCGCGAAACCACCAAGACCAAGGACATCACCGGCGGTCTGCCGCGCGTGGTGGAACTGTTCGAAGCGCGCAAGCCGCGCGAGACGGCCATCATCGCGGAGATCAACGGCCAGGTGAAGTACGGCGAAGTTTCCAAGGGGCAGCGCAAGATTTACGTCGAGGGCGACGAAGGCGAAAAGCGCGAGTACTCGCTGCCTCGCGGCGTGCATATCAACGTTCAGGAAGGCGAGCGGGTGAAAGCCGGCGAGCCGCTCATGGACGGCCCCCGCAATCCGCACGACATCCTGGATGTGCTCGGTGAAAAGGAACTGCAAAAGTACCTGGTCAACGAGATTCAGGAAGTCTACCGCTTGCAGGGCGTCAACATCAACGACAAGCACCTGGAAGTCATCTCCCGCCAGATGATGCGCTGGGTGAAGGTCGAAGATATCGGCGATACCGAATTCCTGCCGGAGGAAGTGGTCGATAAGTTCAAGTTCCGCGCGGAGAATCTCAAGACGGTGGAGGCGGGCGGACGTCCGGCGCAGGGCAAGGCGATGCTGCTCGGTATTACCAAGGCATCGCTCTCTACCGATTCGTTCATTTCCGCGGCATCGTTCCAGGAGACCACGCGCGTGCTCACCGAAGCTGCCATCAACGGCAAGGTGGACTACCTCCGCGGCCTGAAGGAGAACGTGATCATGGGACGCCTGGTTCCGGCCGGCACCGGCATGGAATATTACCGCCAGGTGAAGATCGCGGGCGAGGACGTGGTGGAAGAAACACCCGCCGAGCAGGCGCCCGACGCCATCCCGGGTTACGACGAAGAGACGCGCTTGCAGTACGCCGGCGGGCTGCCTGAAGATACCGGCGAAGAGACGCTGGCAGAGTAAAGTCCGCAAGAAAATGGATGGGGTATCCTTGATTCAGGGATACCCCAATTTTTATTTATGGCAGCCACCGCAGTTCCGCTTGAAGAATACCTCACGACCTCATACGACCCCGACTGCGACTATGTGGACGGGGAAATCCAGGAGCGGAACTTAGGAGAATACGACCAGGGGCGTCTGCAAGGCGCGATATTTGCCTACTTTTACAACCGCCGCAAGGAATAGGGCGTTTCGGCGGTTGTCGAGCAGCGGGTGCAGGTATCCCAGACGCGTTTTCGAGTCCCCGATGTGTGCGTCGCTCTGGGCGAAGCGCCGGGCCAGATTTTTCGCGTTCCCCCCTTCCTCTGTATCGAGATCCTCTCGCCTGAAGATCGAGTGTCCCGAGTGAACGAACGAATGGCCGACTACCTGAATTTCGGTGTGCCATACGTCTGGCTCCTCGACCCCAAACCAGAAAAGCTTGGCGCTGCACACCTGGCGTAACCATCGAAGTGTCGGAACTGCGCACTGAGAATCCCGTCATGGTGGTTCCCCTCGCCGCGCTTTTCGATTAGCACATATCCTAAGTAATCCCGCCGCCGATATCTCTTGCCCGTCTTGTCCCTGCGCCCGGCTCCGGCCACCATAAAATTGGCTGACCATGCCCGCGCACAGCTACATGCTCAACGACCTCCTGGCGTCCGCGGCTGCCGTGTGCCTGTTCGCATTCCTTGTCGTGCTGCCCGGGTATGCCATGGCGCATCTCAGCGATCTGTTCGAGTTCCGCCGCCGCACGTTGGCGTTCCAACTGGCGCTGAGCATCCCGCTCTCGATCGCCATTTGCCCCGCCGTCACCTACTTCGCCTGGCGCTTCGGCTCGATCGCCGCGGTGTGGGTGTTCAACGCGGCAGCCGCAGTCTACGCTCTGGCGAGCCTGACGCGCCGGCGCGTGTCGCTCGCGCCGTACACCCGCGTGGTGACTGCGATCGCCGGCGCCTGGACCGCGATCGCCATCTTCTCGCTCATCGATTTGCAAATCGGCCGCCATGCCTGGTATCCTTCCGCCGCCTTCGATTACGCCGTCCGCACGCAGTTCATCCACGCCATCGGCGTGACTGGAATTCCGCCGGCCAACCCGTTTTTCCGGCCCGGCCATGCCGTCGCGCTGCGTTACCACTACTTCTGGCTGATACTCTGCGCTCTCGTGGATCTCGCGGGCGGCTCCCTGATCACCGCGCGCCACGCCTGGATCGCCGGGACCGTCTGGTGCGGAATCGGGCTGATGGCCTCGGTTGTCCTGTTCCTGCGCCTGTTTTTCGATCGCGGCAGCACGTTGTTCCGCCGCCGTGCCGTCCTCGGTGTTCTGCTGCTCTCGGTGACCGGCCTCGATATCGTGCCGCAGGCCATCCTTTGGATGTTGCAACTGGCGGGCATGCACGCGGTCCGGCCGGCGATGGAGTGGTGGAACGAGCAGGTGGACGGATTCGTGTACTCCGTGTTGTGGGAGAGCCATTACATTGCCGGTCTGATCGCGTGCCTGATGGCATTCCTGATTCTTTGGGTCGCTCCCTGCAGAGACGGCCGGCGCGCGCGCGCGAAGCAGGTCGTGCTTGCCGGCATCGCGCTGGCGACCGGGTTCGGCTGCGCGATTTACGTGGCTTTGGTTTTTGGAATCTTCCTGGGTGTCTGGACCGCATTCGTGTTTCTCAGGCGCCGTTGGCGCGAAGGTGCGGTCCTTTCGGCAAGCGGAGCCGCCGCACTCCTGCTGGCGCTTCCATTCGCGCTTTCGCTTCGCGGTCCGGCGCAAGGCGGACAATTGCTGGAATTCTGGATCCGCCCCTTCTCGCCGATCGACGGTCTGTTTCGCGGGCAAGGTCTGGATAAGGGCCTTACTCTCCCTCTCGTGAACGCGGTGTCGCTCCCCTTGAACTATTTCCTCGAATTGGGCTTCTTCTTCGCCGCCGCGGTGCTCTGGTGGAGCAATCACCGCACCCGCGGCAAGCACCTGACGCGCGCCGAATCGGCCACGTGGACCATGATCGCGACCAGCGTCACGATCTGCACCTTCCTGCGATCGTCCGTAATTGGCAACAACGACCTCGGATGGCGCGGTTTTCTAATCGCGCAGTTCGGACTTCTGCTGATTGCGGTGGATGTACTTTCGCAGATGCCGGTGCGGCGGACGCTGCTTGGCGTCCTGCTGGTGCTGGGCGTTGCCGGCTCGGCTTACGAGGTCGGTATCAACCGTTTTTATGCGCCGCTGGCCGACGGCGGCGTTGTCCCGATATTTTCCTGGCTGGCCCCAGACCGCCACGCCGGCGCGCGCAACTTCGCGGTGCGCGAGGCAGGCGAATGGCTGATGGCGGCGACCAGGGCGGACAGCATCGTGCAATTCAATCCGCGGATTGCCGACCAAAACACGTCGGCGCTCCTCTATTCCGAACGGCCGTCGCTCGCCGCCAACCAGAGCTGCATGAGCACGTTCGGGGGCGATCCGGCGCTCTGTCCCGGCGTAATGGACGAGTGGAGGGGCGTGTTTCCCCCCGCGGGCCAACCTGCCACGGCGGATCTCGCAAGCGTCTGCCGCGCTACCCCGGCCGTATTCGTCGCGGCCGTCGATACCGACTCCGTTTGGACGGACCGCCGGAGTTGGGTGTGGTCCGCCGCTCCGGCCTTCGCCAACAAACACGTACGCGTGTTCCGCTGCCGGTGAATTTACTCGTAGCGCAGCGCGCGCACCGGGTCGATGCGCATCGCCCGCCGCGCCGGCAGCAGAGCCGCGAACATCGCCACGAGGGCCACGCCCGCGCAGGCCATCGCGATGCTGGCGGGATCGTGCGCCGAAATTCCGTAGAGCTGGGATTCCACGATGCGGGTGAGCATCCAGGTAGCCGGTAATCCAACCGCCAACCCCGCCGCTACCGTGATCGCCACCTGCGCCAGCAGCATGCGGAACACGGCGGTCCGATTGGCGCCCAGAGCCATCCGAACTCCGAGTTCCCGCGTGCGGCGCGTCACCGCGTAGGCCACCGACCCGTAAAGCCCCACGCACGCCAGTGCGAGAGTGATGCCGCTGAACAAGCTCACCAACGTGGCGAACAGATGCTCTTGGGCGAGCGAATCGTCGATCTGCGCCTCCTGGGTTTCCAGATTCGTAATGGGAAGCATGCGGTCGATCTCCGAAACGGCGCGGCGAATTCCCGCGGTTGTCTCGGCCTTCCCCGCCGCGCTGCGAACTTCGAACGTCACTTCCGGCGGCCAGCCGAATGGCCTCTGGGTGTAGGGCACGTAGAGGGTGGGTGGATTGTCACCGCGCAAACGCGCGTATTTGGCGTCTTTCGCCACGCCGATCACCTCGATATCGGCGGCTTTTCCAAATTCCCAGCGGAACCGCCGGCCGACGGGAGATCCTTCCCCGAACGCGCTCCGCGCCAGCATCTCATTGATGACCGCGACCTGCGACGCCGAGGCGATGTCGCGCTCCTCGATGCCCCGGCCGAGCACGACTGGAATTCCCATGGTCTTGAGGAAGTCCGCGCCGACGAAGTTGAAGTCGGAGGGTGCGGGAGTTTTGGATCGGCTGTCTACCAGGATGCCGCCGTTCGAGACATACCCGCCCAACAAGCGCGACGTCGAAAGACTCACGGAGGTCACGCCGCGAATTTGTCTCAGGCGCTCCCACAGGCGCGCGTAAAGCTGGTTGCCGCGAACCGCATCATAGCCGTTCTTGCCGGGCGCGACATTGAAAAGCGTTACCTGGTGCGGATCGAAGCCCAACGGCAGCGAACGAAGCTTCAGAAGACTGCGGGTAAACAGGGTCGCGCCGGCCAGCAATACCAGGGCCACCGCGACCTGCAACGCAAGCAGAACGCGGCCGGTACCCATGCGGCGCGGCCCAGGTGAAACCGGGGCGTCCTCCTTCAACCCCGAACCTACATCCACGCGCGTCGCGCGCAAAGCCGGTGCAAGAGCGAAGAGAAACGTGGCGATCGCAGACACCGCCGCGGTGAACCCGAGAACCCGCGTATCGGGCGCCACCTCGATGGGAATCGGCGAAGCGCCGGACGCCACCAGCGCCTGCAAAGCTCGCACGCCCCACCATGCCATGGCCAGACCCGCGGCCATTCCGGCAAGCGAAAGCAGCGCGCCTTCCACGAGTAGCTGCCGCACCAGGCGGCCGCGGCTGGCGCCCACGGCGAGCCGCAGCATAATCTCCTTCTGCCGCGCGCCGGCCCGCGCCAGCAGCAATCCGCCCAGGTTCGCGCATGCCATGAGCAGCGTCAATCCGACAACCGCCATGAGAATCCACAGCGGTTTGTGGTACGTCCGCCGCAAAGCTTCGAGCCCTTGCGAGCCGGAATCCAGAAACACGCGCGGCACTTCGGAACCCAGTTCGCGTTTGTCGTCTGGCTCCAGATTGGCCGCGAACAGAGCGGCCAGCTCGGCGCGGGCCGCCGCTTCGCGCCCCGCGTGCAGCCGGCCCATGGTCTGGATCCAGAACATCTCGCCGCCGAACCAGGAAACCGGCAGGCCTCCGAACCCTTCCAGCCGGTCCCGCCAGCGAACGGGTAGCACCAGATCGAGGTTCGGCGTCCGCATGAATCCACCCGCCGAGACTCCGAAAAACGATTTGGGAGTTACTCCGATCACGACGCAGGGCTGGCCGTTCAGATAGAGCGTCTTGCCGACCGCGCCCGGGTCCAGACCGAAGGTTCGTTCCCAAAAGCGATAGCTGATCACGGCCGAGGGCAACCCGTCGGTCGTGTCGGCGTCGTCGGAAATCGCACGGCCGAGAATGGTCCCCACGCCAAGCGCTTGAAAGTAATTCCCGGATACCACCATCGCGCCTGCCTGCAAGGCTTGCCCGTTTACCGCGACGTTCACCGGGCCCAAGGGCGAGAATCCCATCACATCGAAGAGTTCGTGGCTGTGCGCGCGCATCTGGAGAAAGATAGGCCAGGAGAACACATTGCGCGTCTGGATGCCGTCCGCCTGACCGCCGGTAGCCCAGGTGGCGCTGATATCCAGGTCGGCATGCGTGCCCCAGCGCGCCACGACTAACTGCTCCGGATTGCGCACCGGGAGCATGCGCAGCAGAACTGTGTCGAGCAGCGTGAAAACGGCGGTATTGGCGCCGATTCCGATGGCGAGCGAGAGCACCGCGATCGCCGTAAACCCCGGGGTTTTCCGCAAAACGCGGGCGCCAAAGCGGAGATCGCGCGCCAGGTTTTCGAGAAACGTCAGCCCGCGGGCATCGCGGCAGTCTTCGCGCACCTGGTCGACGCCGCCAAACTGAACGCGAGCGTTGCGGCGCGCCTCGTCTTGGCTCAGCCCGCCTGCTTGCGCCTTGCGCGCTTCCATCTCCATGTGAAAACGGAGTTCTTCGTCGAGTTCGCTCTCGGCGCGGCCGTGGCGCACGAGGGCGCGCAGCCGTAGGACGAAATCGGTCCAGCCCATTTCACGCCATCTCCAGGACGCGTCCGATGGCGCCCGCCATGCGCGTCCACGCCGAGGTTTCCGCTTCCAGTTGCTTTCGACCGGCGGCCGTTAGTTTGTAAAATCGCGCCCGCCGGCCCAACTCGGAGACGCCCCATTCGGCCTTGATCGCGCCCTGATGCTCCAGCCGGTGCAGCGCCGGATAGAGCGAGCCCTGGTTCAACCGCAATACATCTTCGGAGATCTGCTGGATGCGCTCCGAAATCGCCCATCCGTGTAACGGAGCGGCTTGGAGGGTGCGCAAGATCAACAGGTCCACGGTTCCCTGGAGGAGGTCGATTTTCGATTCCGGGATCATGATGTCGAATGTCTACAACAAAAATGGCACGCCTGTTGTCGGATGTCAACACCAAGATCCATCGGCCTGATCGGGCTTTTCATCGGCCCAATTGTCCACTTCATCCGTACTTTCAGCCGGCGCTCCGCCGTCCGTGATACCGTCTTTAACAGTGATCGAAGTCGAACACCTGCGCAAAACCTACGGCGAACTGACCGCCGTGGACGACATCTCGTTCACCGCTCAGCCGGGCGAGATCTTCGGACTGCTCGGCCCCAACGGCGCGGGCAAAACCACCACCATCAGCTGCATCTCGGGTCTGCTGGCGCCCACCGCCGGCCACATCCGCATCCTGGGCCACGACGTGGTTGGCGAAGGCACGGCCGCGCGCCGCGTGCTGGGCGTGGTTCCCCAGGAGATCTCGCTCTATGAGGACCTTTCGGCGACCGAAAACCTGAACTACTGGGGCGGCACGCAAGGCATGCGCAATCCCGTCCTTCACAAGCGGGTCAACGAGGTGCTCACCCTCACGGGGCTGGCCGACCGCGCCCGCGAGCAGGTGAAACAATTCAGCGGAGGCATGCGCCGCCGTCTGAATTTCGCCTGCGGAATCGTCCACCAGCCCAAAGTTCTCCTGCTGGACGAGCCGACCGTGGGCGTCGATCCGCAAAGCCGCGTGCGCCTGCTCGATTTGGTCCGCGCGCAGGCGGAATCTGGGGCCTGCGTCCTCTACACCACGCATTACATGGAAGAGGCGGAGACGTTGTGCCACCGGCTCGCCATCGTCGATCGCGGAAAGATCATCGCGGTGGGAACTCTGGCCGAACTCCGCGCGCTTTTGGCCGAGCACGACCTGCTGCGCCTGTCCGGAATCTTCAAGCCCGATGCCGCGAAGGCCGCCATCGCGGGAATCGATCACGTCGAAGTTCTCCAGGCCGATGAAAGCCTGCTGCTGCTGTCGCTGCCGGACGCCTCGCGACGGCTGCCGGCGATTTTTTCCGCGCTGGCGGCCGCCGGGGCCGAAGTCCGCGGCACCAATCTCACCCAACCCAGCCTGGAGAGCCTTTTCATCAAGCTCACCGGCAAGGACCTGCGGGAATAGCCGTGCGCTTACTCGCTGTCAGCCTCCGCGTAGATTGGGCCCGGGCAGTAAGGGAGCGGAAATAGCCATGCATTTTCTCGCGGTCAGTCTCCGCAAAGATTGGGCCCGGGCGGTAAGGGACCCGGCGCAGTTCGCCATTTCGCTGGGAATCCCCCTGGTGCTCGGCGTTCTGATTAGCGTCGTGTTCGGCCGTGCGCCCGCCGCTCCGCACGGCTTGTTGCTGGTGGCCGATGAAGACCACACCATTGCCAGCACGCGCTTCCTCGACGGTTTCCGCCGCGATCCGCTAGACAAGATGATTGCCCTGGAATACGTGACTCGCGATGTCGGACGGGCGCGCATCGAACGCGGCGATGCTTCCGCCTTCCTGCTGATTCCCAAAGGCCTGCAAATGGCGTTCCTGACCGGCGCGCCGTCCCGCCTGGAGTTATACACGAACCCGGCGCAGAGTATTCTGCCGCAGATGATCCGTGAGACCATGCAGATCACCGTCGACGCAGCGGCTTACTTTAGCCGCGGCGGCACGCCCTTGATCGAAGTGGAGGATGTCGCGGAGCGCCCATCCAAGCCGGCGCGCAGCTTCGCTTCCATTTTTCTGCCCAGCATGCTGTTCATGAGCCTGTTGTTTCTGGCGAGCGGCAGCGCCGCCGATATCTGGAAAGAGCGCACGCAAGGTACGCTGCGCCGCACGGCGGCGAGTCCGGTTTCGCTGTTTTCCTACCTTTCGGCGCGCGTGATCTTCGTCATTCTCACTTATGTCGCGGTTTCGCTGGTAGGCCTGGCGGCGGCGCAGGGGCTCGCGGGCATGCCGGTCCCCAATCTGGCGGCGGCGGCGCTCTGGATGACATTCGTGGGAACAGTATTCTACCTGCTCTTTCTCTGGATCATGGTGCTGCCGGCGACGCAGCGCGCCGCCAGTGTACTCACCAACCTCGTCATCTTTCCGCTCGCCATGCTCGGCGGCTGCTTTTTTCCATTCGAATGGATGCCTGGTTGGATGGTCTCGGTGGGCCGGCTGACACCGAATGGCTGGGCGATTACGGTGTTCAAGGCGATTCTCGATAACTCCGCGAGCGCGGGCGAACTGGTGCGGTCGGCGGTTGCGCTGGCGGCGTTCGGCGCGCTGGCGTTCGCGTTGATTCTGCGCCGCGCGCGGACATTCGCCGTCTGAGGAACGATATGCTGCGAGACGCTCTCTGGCTGGCTCGAACGGATGCGGCTTTCCTCCTGTCGCGCCGGGAGACGATCGTCTGGACGTTCGTGATGCCGGTCGTGTTCTTTTATTTCATCGGCACGATTATGAGTCACAACTCCGTGGGCGAAACGCGCGATCCGCTGGCGATGAGCGCCCCCGCGGATGCCGGTTTTCTAGCCGATGAGCTCGCCGAGCGGCTTACGGCGGACGATTTCCGCGTGGTCCGCACGCAATCTCCCGAGGAGCTTCTCAGGTACGGCCGGCGGCTGGAAATTCCCGCCGGGTTTACCGATGCCGTGCTCGCCGGCCATCCCATGAAAGTGAAGTTCACGCGGGCGGGGGACGATCTCGATACCTCTTTCGACCAGGTGCGTATGGCGCGTGCCGTATACACTTTGCTCGCGGACCTGGCATCCATTCGCGCCAGTGGTGCCGAACCTACCGAACAGCGTTTCGCGGAATTGGCGTCCCGCCCGCGGAATCTGACGCTCGACGTCCGCTCCGCCGGCAAGCGCGTGGAAGCGCCCGGCGGGTTCGAACAATCGGTCCCCGGCATCATGGTCATGTTCACCATGCTGGTTCTCTTCACCAGTGGCGCCGTCACGCTTACCATCGAACGCCGCCTGGGAATTCTCCGCCGCCTGGCGTCGTCGCCTATGTCGCGTGGCGCTGTGGTAGCCGGAAAATGGGGCGCGCGAATGGCGGTGGGCTCCATCCAGGTTGCCTTTGCGATGCTGACCGGGCGCATTCTGTTCCATGTGAGCTGGGGGCCGAATGTCGCCGCGGTGGTGTTGGTGGTGCTGGCTTATGGCGCCCTGGCGGCGGCGCTCGCCATGTTGCTCGGCAACTTCGGCCAGACGGAGGCGCAGGTGATCGGCCTGGGCGTGATTCTCACGAACGTGCTCGCCGGGCTGGGCGGGTGTTGGTGGCCCATCGAGGTTACGCCGCCGTGGGCGCAGAAGGCGGCCCTCTTCCTGCCAACCGGTCTGACCATGAACGCGCTCCATAAACTCGTGAATTTCGGCGCGCCGGCCTCGACAGTCGTGCCGCACCTGGCCGTTCTGTTCGCCGCCTCCGCGCTGGCACTCTACGCGCTCTCGCGCACGTTCCGATTTCAATAGACGCAAAGGAGCGACGCCTTACTCAAGCCGGAACCGTCTCCGGAAGGTAACCCCAGTGCCTGCCCTGGCCATTCTGATCGTCGCCTCCGCGCTGGCATTCTACGCGCTCTCGCGCACGTTCCGATTTCAATCGACGCAGAAGAGTGACGCCTTACTCAAGCGGAAACTGGTCTCCGCAAGGTAACTCCAATTCCTGCCCTGGCCGTTCTGATCGCCGCCTCTGCGCTGTCGCTCTACGCCCTTTCGCGCACGTTCCGATTTCGATAGACACGAAAGAGTGGCGCCTTGCTCAAGCCGAAGCGGTTTCCGGAAGCGGCCTCGGCTGGTAACCCCGATGCTTGCCCTGGCCATTCTGATCGTCGCTTCCGCGCTGTCGCTCTACGCCCTTTCGCGCACGTTCCGGTTTCAATCGACGCAGAAGAGTGACGCCTTACTCAAGCGGAAACTGGTCTCCGCAAGGTAACTCCAATTCCTGCCCTGGCCATTCTGATTGTGGCCTCCGCGCTGGCGCCCGACGCCATCTCGCGCACGGTTCGATTTCAACAGACGCGAGGGAGCGGCGCCTTGCTCAAGCCGAAAGCGGTCCCCGGGATCGGCCTCGGCTCGTAACCCCAATGTTTTCAATGTGAAAACTTCTCGAAACCGGTCCCGAGACCGGAATCGGCCCCAAGCGCGCGGTATAATCTCCAGAACTACGCCATGGCACTCACCATCACCAACCTCTCCAAAACTTATCCCAACGGCGTTCGAGCCTTGAAGAACGTCTCCCTCACGATCGGCAACAACATGTTCGGCCTCCTCGGCCCGAACGGCGCCGGCAAGAGTTCCCTCATGCGCACCGTGGCCACGCTGCAAGACCCCGACTCCGGCGCGATCACGCTCGACGGCATTGACGTTCTCAAGCAGAAAGACGAGGTGCGCAAACTCCTCGGATATCTCCCACAGGAGTTCGGCGTGTATCCGAAGCTGTCCGCCATCGATATGCTCAATCATCTCGCCGTGCTCAAAGGCGTGAGGGCGCGCGGCGAGCGCCGGGAAATGGTGGACGCTCTCCTCCAGCAGACCAACCTCTGGGACGTCCGCAAAAAGGCACTCTCTACTTATTCCGGCGGCATGAAACAGCGATTCGGCATCGCGCAGGCGCTCCTTGCCAATCCGCGCCTGATTATCGTGGACGAGCCCACCGCCGGCCTCGATCCCGCCGAGCGCAATCGCTTCCTCAATCTGCTGGCGGCCATCGGCCGCGACGTGACGGTCATCCTCTCCACTCACATCGTAGACGACGTCCACGAGCTTTGCTCGCGGATGGCCATCATCGCCAACGGCGAGGTGCTGCTGGAAGGCGTGCCGTCCGAAACGTTGAAGGAGCTCGAAGGGAAGATCTGGTCGCGCGTGGTTGCCACTGATGACGAATTGCGCGCCATCGAGGCGCAGCACCACGTGATCAGCACGCACCTTTCCGCCGGCCAGCACGAAATCCGCGTGTTTTCGAATACGGCGCCGGGCGATGGCTTCGCGCCTCTGGCTTCCAACCTGGAGGATGTCTATTTCCTGCATCTCTCCCGCCACGCGAAGAATTGAGGCTGCCGATGTTTTGGGAATTCTTCACCTTCGAGCTGCGATTCCGCATCAAGAGCATCTCCACCTACGTCTATTTCGCGATCTGGTTGGTATTCTCCTTTCTCAACGTCGCTTCGGAGAGCTTTGGCCCGGTCAGCAACTCCGGCAAAGTGCTCCTCAACGGTCCCTACGCCATTGCGTTCAACGACGTGGGCACCTCGCTGTTCGGCGTGATCATTGTTGCCGCCATCTTCGGCACGTCGATTTTGCGCGATTTCCAGCGCGACACTTTTCAGATTCTGTTCACCAAGCCAGTCTCGAAATTCGCCTATCTCGGCGGCCGATGGGCAGGCTCGTTCGTCACCACGGTATTCGCGTTCTCAGGCACCATATTCGGAGCCTGGTTCGGCACCTTTGCGCCGTGGGCCGATCACACCCGCATCTCCGCCAACCACTTCTGGTGGTACATGCAGCCGTTCCTCTCCCTCACCGTGATTCAGATCTTTTTCCTGGGGTCGCTGTTCTTCGCCGTGGCTGCGCTCACCCGCAAGATCTTCATCGTTTATTTGCAGGGTGTCGCCCTCTTCATGCTTTACGTCATCGGCATCACGGTGTTCTCCGCCACGCGTTCGCTCGATCATTTCTGGTCGGGTATTTTCGACCCGGTCGGCTTCGTTCTGTTCGACGGCATCACGCGGTACTGGACGGTGGTCGAGAAAAACACCCTGCTCCTCCCGTGGGATTGGAGCGGCTACTCGCCCGGTGTTTTCCTCTACAATCGCCTGCTGTGGACCGCCGTAGGCGCGGCCACGCTGATCGTGCTCTGGCGGTTGTTTCCCATGTCCGTGGAGGCTCTCACCGCCCGCTCGCAAGGCAAGCGCGCCGCAAAGGCCCGCCTCCAGGAAGAGGAAGAAGCCCGGCCCGTGCGCTCGCTGGTGGCTGGAAAGTTACCGCGTGCGCGGCAGAGGTTCGGCGCCGGGACAACCTTCGCGCAATATCTCTCGCTTACCCGCCTGCGAATTCGCAACATCACCCACGAGATACCTTTTTGGGCCATTGCTGGACTCTTGGTTGTTTTCGCCGTGAATAACGGCCATTTCGCCGGGAGAGTGGGCGGCGTGGATGTCTGGCCGGTGACTTACCTCATGGTTGGCGCCGTGGAAGGCACCGCGACTCTCTTTTTCTTTATCGTTGCCACGTTGTATGCCGCCGAGCTCATCTGGCGCGAGCGCGACACGCATTTCGACGGCATCCATGACGCGCTGCCCATGAGCGAGACCAACGACTGGTTATCCAAGCTCACCGCCATCGGGTTCGTGGAAGCGATCCTGCTGGCCGTTACCATGCTCTGCGGCATGTTGATGCAATCCCTTGCAGGGTATTTCCGTTTCGAGATCGGCCAGTATCTCAAAGAACTGTACCTGGTGACGTTTCCACAGGTTCTGGCATTCGCCTTTTTCGCGCTGTTCGTCCAGACCATCGTTTCGAATAAGTTTGTCGGGCACGGAATTGTCATTGGCGTATTTGTGCTTCAGCCGATCCTCTACAGCTTCGGCTGGGAAAACACGTTGTACCTGCCTGGCCAGACACCCAGCTACACGTACTCCGATATGAACGGGTACGGCCACTTCGTTCCGGCGCTGTTTTTTGCGATTGTCTACTGGCTGTCGATTTTCGGCCTTCTGGCGGTGGTATCGATTGCCTATGCGCGCCGCGGCGCGGACGATTCGCTTCAGGCGCGAACCCGCCTCGCCTTGCGCCGCGCCCCGCGCCTTGCGCCGCTCGCCGCTGTCACATTCCTGCTCGCTGTGGGATCGGGAACCTGGTATTTCTACAACGCTCACGTTCTGAACGAATATCTTACGGCTAACGATCGGCGCGCCATTCAGGCGTCATACGAGCGCGAGTTCAAGAAGTACGAACTGCTGCCGCAGCCGAAAGTCACGGCCGTCGATACCGCCATCAATATCTATCCGGACCGCCGTTCGTTCGATGGCGAAGGCCGCTACACGCTGCAAAACAAGTCCAGCCAGCCGATTTCGCAGGTCCACCTGACCGACCAATACCAGACGGTTTCGAACGTCCGATTCGACCGTCCGTTTCACCTGGTAAGCCGCGCCCCGCGGGATCTTTATTCCATCTACGCGCTCGATCAACCGCTGGCGCCGGGCGACGTCGTCACACTCACGTTCTCGGTGGGCCATATTACGCGCGGTTTTCGCGACGGCAATGAGCCCGCCCAGTTCGCATACAACGGCACCTTCTTCGATTCCGACTTCTTTCCCGCGATTGGCTACAACCGTCAAATGGAACTGGATGATCCGCGCCGCCGCCGCGAACAGAAGCTTGGCCCCTTGCAGGAGATGGCGCCGCGCGGCGCGCCCGTGTACACCCGATTCAATCTCTTCAGCCCCAACTCCGATTGGATCACTTACCACACCGTGGTCAGCACGTCCGATGACCAGATCGCCATCGCTCCCGGGTATCTGCAACGCGAGTGGCGCCAAAACGGGCGCCATTACTTCGAATACAGCATGGGCAGCACGCACATCGCCGATTTCTTCGCGTATCTCTCCGGGCGGTATCAGGTGCGCAAGGAGGTCTTCCGGAGCGCCGATGGCCCGGTGAACCTGGAGGTCTACTACAACCCGGAGCATACTTACGACCTGGACGATATGCTCGCGTCTTCGCGCGCCGGTCTCGACTACTACCAGTCGCACTACAGCCCGTATCAGTACAAGCAGTATCGCATCATCGAGTTCCCGCGATACCGCAGTTTCGCGCAGTCTTTTTCGAACACCGTGCCCTATTCGGAAAGCATCGGTTTCATCGGCCGCGTGGTGCACAAGGACGACATCGATCTCACCTACTTCGTTACCGCGCACGAGCTAGGGCATCAATGGTGGGGCCACCAGCTGATCGGCGCCGACGTGCAGGGATCCAACATGATGTCGGAGACGCTGGCACAATACTCCGCCTACATGGTGATGCAGCAAAAGTACGGCAAGGGCTACATGCGCAAAGTCCTGCGACATTTTCTGGACCGGTATCTCCGCGGCCGCGCCGGCGAAGTCCGCCACGAACCGCCGCTGGCGCTGGTGCAGAATGAGCCCTACGTATGGTACGAAAAAGGCGGCCAGATCATGTATACGCTGGCCGATTACATTGGCGAGGACAAAATCGACACAGCGCTTCACAATTTCCTGATGCAATACCGCTACGCCAACGCCACCAACCAGGTGGACGCGGCGGATAACTCGCATGCCTCCGCCGACGAGCCCTACCCCGACACCCGCATGCTGGTGGACGCGATCATGGCCCAGACACCGCCCGATCTCCAGTACCTGGTGGACGACGGATTCAACCGCATCGTGCTCTACGACAACAAGGCGCTCACGGCAACATCGCAGAAAACGCCGGACGGTAAATACAAGGTCACGCTTTCGGTGCAGGCGAAGAAAGTCCAGGCCGATGGCAACGGGGTGGAATCCCCCATGCCTCTTGCCGACTATATCGATATCGGCGTCTTCAGCGGCACCAAGGACGAGGAGAAACCGCTGTATATGAAGCGGGAGAAAATTACCCAGGAGCACCAGACCTTCGAAATCGTGGTGGACCAGCAGCCCACGCTGGCCGGCATCGATCCTTATAACAAACTCATCGACCGCATCGCCGACGATAACGTGATCGACGTGGTGAAGCAGTAGCGGTGAAGTAATTGCTCTGACAAGTTTGTTATGCTGCTGGCGGCTGCTGTAGCTCTGTCCATCCCCCTGCATTTCGAGCCGAATCAGGGGCAGGCGCCCGCTGCGATCCGCTTCGTCGCCGCGACCTCCGCGTATACATTGTTTCTTTCCGACACATCCATCGCCATGAAACTGCCTCGCGCCGAGCTGGCGATGAAGCTTCCGCGCGCCCGCGTGGAAGCTACCGAACCTTTACCGGGCCGGACGAACTACTATCTTGGTGCGGACCGCCGTTCGTGGCGGATCGGCGTGCCGAATTACGCCCGTGCGCGTTATTGCGCTGTGTTCCCCGGAGTCGACCTGGTGGTCTATGGGAAAACGCAACAAGTGGAATACGATTGGGTGGTCGCGCCGGGAGCGAATCCACGCGCGATCCAATTTTCGTTTGCGGGAGCTTCGCGGCTTCGCATCGACGGTTCGGGCGATCTGGTGATCGACACACCCGCCGGCGAAGTGCGCCATCGCAAGCCGTATATCTACCAGGAAATGGACGGCGGAGTTCGCAGGATCGATGGCGGATTCGTCCTCTCACGCGGCGAGGTGCGGTTCCGAGTGGGCGAATACGACGCGCGTCTGCCCCTGATCATCGACCCGCAGCTCATTTTCTGGACTGGTTTTGGCGGTTCGGGCGCCAGTGTGGACCTGCCGCAAGCGCACTATCAGTACAGCGATATCGGAACCAACATCGCGATCGACCGGGCGGGCAGCATCTATGTCTCGGGCACTGCCTTTTCGACGGATTTTCCGCAAGTCAATTCGACGGCTTCCAGCACCACGCAAACCTGTGCCATTTATTGCGTTTACAGTTCGTTGTTCGCCGCCAAGATTTCCGCCGACGGCAAGACTCTGCTTTATTCCACCTACATTTCTGCGCCGCCCAACGTACCCGGTTATTCCTTCTCGCCGCAATCTACGCTGCCCGGCGGAATGGCGCTGAATGCGGCCACGGGCGCCGTTTTTCTGACCGGCTCGACTTCCGGGGTGAATTTTCCGCTGTCCGGTCAAGCTACCACGGCCGGAGGCATGGACGCTTTTGTAGTGGAACTCGATACCAACGGCGCGCTGGTGGCTTCCAAGCTGATCGGCGGCAGCGGCGACGATGCCGGTACCTCCATCGCGCTCGGAGGAGACGGCAGTCTTTATCTTGCCGGCACTACGCAATCGAGCGATTTCCCCAGCACTCCAGGAGGCTATCAGACCGTGCCCGTATCGGCATTGCCTAACGTTTTTCTCACCAAGTTCTCTGCTTCGACGCTCGCCATCGCTTATTCGACCTATCTCGGTCCGGGGACTTCGCCCGCGGTGAGCGCCGATTCGTCCGGCAATGCATACGTCGCTGCTTCCACTACCTACTCTTCGTGGAGCACGACGCCGGGAGCCGCGCAGCCGCACTGCGCCGGATCGACCTGCGCGGACGCGATTCTTCTAAAAATGAATCCCACGGGCAGCCAGCTTGTCTACGCTACTTATTTTGGCGGGTCCGGGGCGGAAGCGCCGGGAGGAGTTGCGCTGGATTCTTCCGGCGATGCGTTTATTGCCGGCACCACCGGGTCGCCCGACCTTCCCACCTCGAGCGGCTCGTTTCAATCCTCGTGCCCCTACGACACAACGGCGGAAGCGCAGCCGAACTGCGGCTTCGCAGCGAAATTCAATCCGGCCGGGGGCTTGATCTACGCCACCTATCTTGGTGTCGGCGGGAGCGCTTCGGCAATCGCTGTCGATCCGGCTGGAAACGCGTTCGTCGGCGGCCAGGCCGCTTCGCCCGATTTCCCGCTGGTAGGCGCGATCCAGGAAAGCCTCTACAACTATATCGGAAATATCTACAGTGCCTCCAGCCAAGAGCCCGACGGATCCGTCTATTTTGCGAGTGCGGGATTTCTGACCGAACTCAACGCGAGCGGCAGCGGCCTCGTGTGGTCAACATACCTCGGGAGCGGCGCCGTCCGCGCCATTACATTCGATGCGGCCGGCAATATCTACGCGACGGGCACGGAAATCACGCTTACCGCCGCCCCGCTCAATCCCGGCAAGAGCACGTCGGTGGGTGTCGTAAAATTCGGACCGGGAAATTCGCCGGCCGTGCAATTTACCGCCAACAGCATCGGCAATGCGGCCTCCTACCATCCCGGACTGCCGGAAGCCGGCGGGCTCGCCACGCTGTTTGTAACGGGCGTGAATGTCTCGGGCCTGGAGACCACGAGCGGTGATCCGCTGCCTGCCGAATTGGCCGGCGTCTCGATCCTGGTGGATGGCGTACCGGCGCCCATGCTCGCAGTCGCCGGCATTCCGGATACCGGCATGCAGCAGATCAACTTTCAGGTGCCATTCGAACTCAGCGGCTCGGCGAACGTGGTCGAGGTGCGATACCAGGGCGCTTCGACTTTTGTGATTCCGCAAACCGTCGGTCCGGGGATTTTTGTACTGAACGACGGGACTCCGGCCATCCAGCACGCGGCGGATTACAGCCTGGTGACGGCAGCCAATCCCGCCCACGCGGGCGAAACCATCATCGTCTACATGACTGGGCTTGGCCCCGTGCGGTCCGCGGTCGCCGATGGCGTCCCGGCCACGGAGGCTGACGTGGCGGCGGACTCGATCTACTCCGATAACTGGACATCGGTCGGCACGATTCTTTATGCCGGCCTCACGCCGGGAGCGGTGGGGCTGTACCAGTTGAATGTGCAACTGCCTGCGGATCTCTCGCCGGGAGACGTGAATTTTTACTTGACCTGGGAGGCAGGTTTTGGTCCTTATCCCGGCGACAACGTGGCGAAGAGCAATACCGTCACCCTTCCGGTGCGATAGCGTCGCGAGGTGAAGGACCAAAAGACTGGCAGTGGCACAAGCCGATCGCTCGGGCGTTCCTGCCACCAGCCTCGCACGCGAAGCGATTGGCAAGATGGCCGGCTCAAACTTCGATCTCGACCCGCGGAGTGATTTCTCACCTCGCCTGCCACTCCTCCGACACCAGCCCGCAACGCCAGGATATCCATGCGCTCCCGTGGCAGGGCTCGCAGCGGATCGGCGCTAAGGGGAATGAAGACCAGCATGCCTATGAATGCCGTGAACGTGGCCCCCCCCGGATGTCTTTGAGAAAAAGAAATGCAACAGCGGCGATGAAAAGATTGGTGCCGGCAAACGACCCCACCGAGCGGAGGTCGCCCTGAGGCGCGCTACAAGCGCTGCTTCAACTCCCCGTTTTGGCCGGCTCGGGCCGCCAGTCGATCGCCGGGCGCCGGCGGTGCACCGCACAGTCGCGCAGAAACAGGTTGATCAGATTCTGGTACGGCATTCCGAGTTCAGCCGCCAATTCCTTAAAATAATCGATCGAGCCGGTATCGATCCGGATTGTAATCTGCCGCCTCAGTTGCTTCGCAAACGGGTTTTTTCTGGACCGGGAAAAATCGTATTCCTTCCTCATTGAAAGCTCCAGTACTCCGTTTCTTCACGGGCAGTGGCGCGTCTGGCCGAAATCAGGCGGATGACCGCGCCAGCCTCCGGGCAGCAGTGGACCACCACCAGACACCGAGCCGATAAACTGTACCCGAGAAGCACAAATCGCTCCTCATCCAGCGAGTGATCCGGGTCATCGATCCACCGTGCGCCGTCATCCAGGAACACGTTTTCCGCCTCTTGGAACGAGATGCCGTGTTGGACTGGGCTTTGCGGCGGTCCCAGGGCAAATTGCATATTGCCCACAGCATTATAGTAGCATTATGGCAACCCGGAAGCCGAAAACGGCTGAAGTCGGGTACTCTCCCGCTTCTCTGCTGATTTGACAAGCCTTCCTCCCGCTCCGTATGATGAAATTTCAATCGGGATGAATCTGTTGGGCGCCCTCTCCGAAGGCACCCTCATACGTCCAAAATGACCTCTGTCATCTGCTCCTATCTGGGACACAACATATGATCAAAGTCGAGGGACTCACCAAGCGATACGCTCGAACTGTCGCTGTCGACAATATTTCCTTCGAAGTAGAAAAGGGCCAAATCGTCGGTTTTCTCGGTCCGAACGGCGCCGGCAAAACCACTACGATGCGCGTCCTCACCTGCTTCCTCCCGCCAACCTCGGGCACCGCGAATGTCGCCGGGTTCGATGTGCTGGAACACCCCATGGAGGTGAAGAAGCGCATTGGATATCTGCCGGAAACGCCGCCCGTTTATCCCGAAATGGAGGTGGTCGAATACCTCCGCTTCACCGGACGCCTCAAAGGCATCTCCTCCGCCGACATCAATCGTCGCGTCAACGAAGTCGTCGACAAGTGCTCGCTAGGCGATGTCAGCAAGAAACTCATCGGCAAACTCTCCAAAGGCTACCGGCAGCGCGTCGGACTGGGCCAGGCCATTATTCACAACCCCGACGTCCTGATTCTCGATGAGCCCACCTCCGGGCTCGACCCCAAGCAGATCATCGAAATCCGCGAACTCCTCAAGCACCTTTCCGGAGAGCACACCATCATCCTGAGCACGCACATCTTGAGCGAAGTCGAGCAGTCGTGCGAGCGCGTGATCATCATCAGCCAAGGCAAGCTGGTGGCCATCGATTCCGTCGCCAACCTGACCAATCGCCTGCGCGGGTCCGAATCCGTCGCGCTGGAAGTGGAAGCCGTGAATGGGGCTCCCAACCCGGGCGACGTCCAGGGGCGGCTGGAACAGGTTTCCGGTGTCAGCCGCGTGGTGCTCAAGGAATCTAAAAACGGCAAGCTGAATTTTGAAGTCGAGAGCTTGCAGGGGCGCACGATTCGCGCCGATCTCGCCCGCACCGTGGTGAATTCCGGCTGGAATCTGAGCGAACTCCGCGCCGTGGGTCTCAGCCTGGAAGACATCTTCCTCGAACTCACCAGCACCGAAAAGAAGAAGGCGGAGCCGGCGGAAGCGGTTGCCGTGGAAGGAGACAAGAAATGAAGAACGTGCTCCTGATCTGTTTCAAAGAATTCAAAGGCTACTTCGTTTCACCGATCGCATACGCGGTCATGGCGCTGTTCGCGCTGATTTTCGGCTTCGGCTTTTACACCGCCACGCGCGACATGGTGCAGATGAGCTTTCGCGCCATGGCAATGGGCCAGCAGCAGCCGATGAGCGTGAACGACATGGTGATCCGGCCGCTTTTGGGCTTCGCCGGCACCATCGCGCTGTTCCTCATCCCCATGATCACGATGCGGCTGGTGGCCGAGGAGAAAAAAACCGGCACCATCGAATTGCTCATGACCTCGCCCGTAAAGGACAGCGAAATCATAATGGGCAAGTGGCTGGGCGCGGTTTTGCTGTATCTGTGTGTGCTCGGCATGTCGGTGCTGAACATTGCCATGCTGTTCATGTGGAGCAAGCCCGATTGGAAGCCGCTCCTGGTCGCGTACCTCGGATTGCTGCTTCAGGGCGGCGCATTGCTCGCCTTGGGCACGCTCATCTCGACTTGGACCAAGAATCAGATCGTCGCCGGAGGCGTGACGTTTTTCGTCAGCCTCCTGCTCTGGCTGCTGAGCTGGTTCACGGCTTTCGATTCCGGCGCGTTTGCGTCGGTGATCAATTATCTCTCGATCGTCACCCATATGGACAACTTCAGTAAGGGCGTGATCGATACGAAGGACTTGGTTTTCTACCTGTCGATGATTTTCTTCTTCCTCTTTGTGACCAAGCGATCCATGGAATCGCTGCGGTGGAGGGCATAACATGGCCGCCAACTGGCTAAAAGCAAGACAAACTAAGTACTGGACCTACGCGGGAACGTATATCGTGGTGATTCTGGCGGTGCTGTTCGGCGTGAACTTTCTGGCCAACCGCTACGATAAATCGTGGGACTCGACGGCGAACAAGCAATTCAGCCTGTCCGACCAAACCATCAAGGTAGTCCACGACCTAAAGCACGGAGTGACGGCTTACTACTTCGGGACCAAGGACAGCTTCCCCCAGGCGCGCGACCTTCTGGATCGCTACTCCGCGCTTTCCCCGAAGTTCTCCGTTCAATATATCGACCCCGATCGCGAGCCTACCAAGGCCAAGGCGATCGGCTTCCGCCCCGATGCGCCGGTGCTGATCGACAGCGGCGGCCGCAAAGAAGGCGCCAAGAGTTTGTCCGAGGAGGAGATCACCGGCGCTCTCATCCGCTCCCTGAAGTCCGGGGTACGCAACGTGTGCGTGCTTAGCGCTGCCCGCGAGCATAGCATCGACGACGACGGCAACGGCGGCTATTCCTATTTGAAGAAAGTTCTCGAAAACGACAACTACACCGTCAAGACCACCGATCTCAAGCCTGCCACGGCGGCGCCGGACACCAGCAAGTCGGTGACAGTCGGCCAGGCTCCAGCCGCGCCGGCATCGGTGGAGATTCCCAAGGATTGCACGGTTCTCGTCGTCGGCGGACCACAGCTCGATTACCCGGCGCCCGACGTGGCGGCGATCAAATCCTATGTAGAAGGCGGCGGACGGGCGCTGATCATGCTGGACAGCCCGGTGAAGATCGGCAAGCAGGAGCCCCCCGCGGAGAACGCCGAACTTGTGAAGGTGTTGGAGGGTTGGGGCGTGACCGCCAATAAGGACCTGGTTCTCGACTTGAGCGGGATCGGGCAGATTTTCGGCCTGGACATCGACGTTCCGGTAGTGGCATCGTACGATTCGCATCCCATCACGCAGCCGCTTACGCGAGCGCTCACGGCATTTCCCATAGCCCGGTCCCTCACGATTAAGTCGGGCGATAAGACGACGGTCAGCAAGCTGTTCGGAACTTCCGAAGAGAGCGTTGCGGTTACCAGCATTCCGGCGGATGGCAAGATCGATCCTTCGAAAGGCACTAAGGGACCGCTTACCCTGGCGGCTGCCGGTACTTACAGCGGGGCTACGCCGGGGCGGTTCGTAGTGGTGGGAACTTCTCTTTGGGCGCAGAACAGCCTGGTCGGCTCGCGGCAGTTGGCCAACCGGGACCTGCTGGCGAACATGGTGAACTGGCTTTCGTCAGACGAAGATCTGATCTCGATACGCCCGAAAGCGCCCGAAGACCGCCCCATCAACATCAGCGCTCACAGTTTGACGTCGGTGTTCTGGCTGAGTTTTGTGATCTTCCCGCTCGGGGTGGTGGCCTTTGGAATGGCCACATGGTGGAAGAGGAGATAGCCAATGAAGCCGACGGGTCTCCTCATCGCCGTCGCTCTTCTGGTTCTGATCGGCGGCGGCATCTGGTTTTCGAACAAGAAACAGGCCAAGGCAACAGCCGAGAAATCGCCGACGGACACCACGACCAAGCTGCTTACGATACCGTCAGACCAGTTCCAGGAAATCCGCATCAAGAAACCCACGGAAACCCAGGATCTGAAGCTCGTGGACGGCAAGTGGCGGATGCTGCAACCGAAGCCGCTGGCAGCCGATCAGGATGCCGTGACATCGATGGTGACCAGCCTTTCGGCCCTGACCGCGGATAAAACCATCGACGACAATGCCACCGATCTCTCGGGCTACGGGCTCACGAACCCGACGCTCGATATCACCATCACCGAGAAGGACGGAAAGACAGCCAGCGTACTGGTGGGCGATGCCACGCCGACGAATTCCGGTAACTATGCCAAGCTGCCCGGCAGTCCCAAGGTCTACACCATCGCCAGCTATGTGAAGACCGGGCTCGACAAATCCGTGAGCGATCTCCGCGACAAGCGGCTGATGACGTTCGATCCGGATAAGATCACGCGCGTGGTCCTCACCGCCAAGGGCGGCCCGATCGAATTCGGCAAAAACGCCCAAAACGAGTGGCAGATTCTCAAGCCGAGCCCGCTTCGCGCCGATGCCACGCAGGTGGATGCGCTGGTGAACAAGCTCAAAGACGCCAAGATGGATACCACCATCTCGGATGCCGACGCCAAAAAGGCCGCCGATGGATTCGCTTCCGGCACGCGGGTCGCCGTGGTCACGGTAAGCGATTCGAGCGGCGATCAGACCCTCGAAGTCCGCAAGGACAAAGACAAGAACTACTACGCCAAGAGCTCCGCCGTAGAGGGAATCTACAAGATCACGTCCGACGTAGGCGACGGCCTCGACAAGAGCCTCGACGATTTCCGCAATAAGAAACTGTTCGATTTCGGCTTCAGCGATCCGACCAAAATCGAGTTAAAGAACGTCACCTATACCAAGAGCGGCGATAAGTGGATGAACGGGGCGAAGACCATGGACAGCGCTTCGGTGCAGTCGCTCATCGATAAGCTGCGCGACCTCACCGCCACCAAATTCGCCGACAAAGCCGCCGGGGACGTGGTTTTCGAGGCCACCGTCACCTCCAATCAGGGCAAAAAGGTCGAGAAGGTGACTATCCGCAAGTCGGGAAACGACTATTTTGCGCAACGTGAAGGCGAGCCGAGCATCTACCAATTAGATGGCAAGGCTGTCGACGACCTCCAGAGTGCCGCATCCGCCGTCAAAGAGGCCGCTCCCGAGCCCGTCAAGAAGAAATAGCGTAGGGCAGGCAATCTTGGTTGCAGCTGCCTTTCGGGGTGGCCCGGCCTGTTGGAAAGCGGGCCGCCTCACAGTGAACAGACCGGCATGAACGCGCTGCTGACCGATCTTTACGAGCTCACCATGGCCGCCGGCTATTTCGAAGCCGGCAAAACCGCCGAGCGCGCGGTATTTGAGCTGGCGGTGCGGCGCCTGCCTCCGCAACGGAATTTTGTGTTGGCCGCGGGCCTCCCGCAGGTGGTCGATTACCTCCTCAATCTGTCGTTCACCCCCGAAGACATTGCCTATCTTCGCGGCCTGCCGCAGTTCGAGCGCGTCAGCCCGGCATTTTTCGATTACCTGCGCGATTTCCGTTTCACGGGCGACCTGTTCGCCGTCCCCGAAGGCACGCCGCTGTTTGCCGGCGAGCCCATGCTCACCCTCCGCGCTCCCATCGTGGAAGCGCAGATCCCCGAAACTTACCTGCTCTCGGCGTTGTCGTTTCAAACGCTCGTGGCCACCAAAGCTGCGCGCTGCGCGGAATCCGCCGCAGGCCGCGCGATCGTCGAATTCGGCACGCGCCGCGCCCACACGCCCGAAGCTGGGGTTCTGGGGGCGCGCGCGGCGTACCTGGGCGGCTGCGCCGGCACTAGCAACACGCTTGCCGGATTCCGCTATGGCATCCCGGTGATGGGCACGGTGGCGCATTCGTGGGTGATGTCTTTCTGCGGCGAGGCCGAAGCTTTCCGCCAGGCGCAGCGGCTGCTGGGGGCGTCCGCGGTACAAATTATCGATACTTACGACACCCTCCAGGGCGCGCAGCGCGCCGCCCGCACAGAAGGGCCGTTCTGGGGCGTGCGCATCGATAGCGGCGATTTCCTGGCGCTTTCCCGCGAGGTTCGCGCCATTCTGGACAGCGCCGGTCATGCCGAGGCAAAGATCATGGTCAGCGGCGATCTGGATGAGTTCCGAATTCGCGAACTGGTGGCCGCCGGCGCTCCCATCGACGGCTTCGGGGTAGGCACGCAGCTCTCGGTTTCCGCCGACGCGCCGTCGCTGAGCACGGTTTACAAGCTGGTCGAAATGGAAATCTGCGGCATCCAGCGCTTTACCGCGAAATTCAGCGACGGCAAGCCGTCTTATCCCGGTTCGAAGCAGATTTTTCGCGATGTCCACCGCGACGTGGTCGCGCGTTCGGGAGAATGCGGCCGCGGAGAAGCGTTGTTGCGGCCGATTATCCTGGGCGGGAGGCTGATCGAACCGCTCCCTACGCTCGAGCAGGCCCGGCAGCGGGCCGCCGCATCCATCGCGAATCTGGCTCCGGCTTTGCGAGAATTGGAGGAGACGGAGCCGTGGCCGGTGATCCACAGCCGTGAATTACGCGAGCTGATCGAACGCACCCGCCGCAACCTTCTGGGATGCACGTAGTTTTCATCGATATCGATACGCAGCTCGATTTTCTTTACCCGGCCGGAGCGCTGTACGTTCCTGGCGCCGAGCGCCTGGTTCCCGCGCTGGCGAATCTCACCCGGTATGCTGCCGCGCGGCGGATTCCGCTGGTTTCCACGGTAGACGCCCACACCGAGAACGATTCCGAATTCCGCACCTGGCCCCGCCATTGCGTGGCCGGGACCATCGGCCAGCACAAAGCCGAACCGACTCTTCTGTCCGGATGCGCTACGGTGCCGAATCGAGAGGGCGGCGCAGCTCTTGCCGGAGCGCCGCAGATCATCGTCGAAAAGCAGACCGTGGACGCCTTTCAGACGCACACTTTCGCCGGTATCGTGCAGGCGCTCGAACCGGAGCGGTTGGTGGTCTATGGCGTGGTCACCGAAATCTGCGTGCGGTACGCGGTGCGCGGGCTCCTGCGGTTCGGCAGGCCGGTAACTGTCGTCCGGGACGCCATCCGCGAACTCACCGGCAGCGCGTGCCGCGACGCCATCGACGAGATGCGTGCCGGCGGAGCTCAGTTCGTAAGCGCAGCGGAGATCACCGCCTAATACGTTCGCACTATCCCCTCCGCCATGCCGCTCGGGGTAAAATCCTCCCTATGCCAGACGACGAAATCCGGCGCGGCCCGGGCATGAAGCCCATGTTCCTGCCCGACGTGGAACGCAACGAATCCTCTTCGCCGTACAGCGTCATGATCCGCACCATGCGCGAGAGCGGGCAGGAGTATCCACAAATCTGGCACATGTTTGCCTACCTGCCGAAGGCCACCGAGCACCTCGCGCGCTTTACCCAGGAGATCCTTCGCGGGCCGGCGCCGCTCAGTCCCGGAATGCGCGAGTTGATCGCCGCCCGCACGTCTTATCGCAACGATTGTCCGTTTTGACTGGAATCCCACGCCGCAGTTGCGGCGGAATTGTTGGGCGATAAAGAGCTGGTCCGGGCCGTGCTGCGCGATCCGGAAAGCTCCCCACTCGACGAAAAGCACAAGGCGCTTTTCCGTTTTGTCGATCAGGTGAATCACGATTCGCCGCGCATCACCGCGGCCGACACAGCTCTGGTGCGCGATGCCGGGTGGACGGACGAAGCGATTTACTTCGCCATCACGGTTTGTGCGCTCTTCAACTTCTACAATCGCTGGATCGATGCGAGCGGGGTGCACCGGCTCTCCGATGCGGCGCACGAAGAAGGAGGACGGCGCACCGCCAGGCACGGATACGTACGCAGCTAAACTGGGCGTATGCCCTCGCATTCCGACCGAATTCGCGATCAATTCACCCGCCAGGCCGTACCGTTCAGCCAGGCCGCGCCCATCCGCAATGAAGAGGCGCTCGCACGCCTGGTTCAGATGGCCGGTGCCGGTCCGGACGATACCGTTCTCGACGTAGCTTGCGGCCCCGGGCTTCTGGGCTGTGCCTTTGCGCCCGCCGTCCGCCACGTCACCGGGATCGACGCCACGCCGGCCATGATCGAGCAGGCGCGGGCTTTGCAGAAATCGAGAGGCATCGCCAACCTCACATGGGATCTGGGGGAAGTGCCGCCGCTCCCATACGCCGATGGGGCGTTCTCAATCGTCACCTGCCGTTTCAGCTTTCATCACATGCTCGATCCGTTGGCCGTGCTGAAAGAGATGGGGCGGGTTTGCGCGCCCGCGGGACGCGTGGTAGTGGCCGATATGACGCCCGGTGCCGTCAATGACCGTGCTTTCAACGCCGCCGAGAAGCTGCGCGATCCGTCGCACGTGCGCGCGCTGCCGCTGGAAGAGTTGCTCGATCTATTCTCCGGAGCCGGCCTGCGGGTTGCGCGCGCGGAATCCTACCGCCTCGATAACGAACTGGAAGATTTGCTGAGCCGGTCGTTCCCCGAACCCGGAGACGCCGATCGCCTCCGCCAGGTTTACGCCGGTTCCGTGCCCGGCGACGCGCTTGGAATCGGCATTCGCCGGGATGGAGATAAGCTCCGTTTCAGCCTGCCGGTCAGCACGATCGTGGCGCTTCACGGCCTCAACCGGTAAGACTCCCCGAGCCGTCCCGCCGCCTGCCAGTGCTTCCGCGCTCGCACTAACTCGGCGACTTGGCGGATATGCCCCAGATCGTGCATGGCCCATTCGTGCAGCATCTGCTGAAGCGTGATTTCCCCGGCCTCTTTGTGCCTTGCCTTGCGCTCCCCGGCACTGCGCGGCAGACCGCGCAGAAACTCGATGTTCGTCTCGCGCTGTTCCTCGAAGTGATCGAAGGAATCCTCGGCATCGGCCTGTTTGTAGAGATCGAGGAACATCTGCGCATCGTCCGGTTCGAACTCCGGCAAATCTTCGTTCAGAAACCGGTCCACGCGCATGCGGTAACAGTGGCCTTCGGAATGCGAGAGATGCGCCAGCACTTCGCCAACCGAAAAGCGTTCGGGCGCGGGCTTCCAATGGGCATCCTCGTGCGAAAGTTCGCGCATCAGCCCGCGCAGGATCGCGGGCGTTTCTTCCAGCAGGTCGAGACCGTCGAGTCCGTCGTCTTCCGTCATGCGATTCATCCTACGATATTCTCGCCGCCGTCCACATGGAGGACATTCCCCGTCAACCAGTAGGTGGCGGGGTGGCACAACGCCGCGATGGTGCGCGCCACATCTTCGGGCTGCGTCAGCCGGCGGCTGGGATTCTTTTTGCGGGCCGTCTCCAGAATCTTCTCGAACCCGGGAATTTGCCGCAGCGCGGGCGTATCCGTCACGCCGGCCAGAATGGCGTTGGCGGTGATGCCCGCCGGGGCAAGCTCCACGGCAAGCTGCCGGATATGCGATTCCAGCACGGCCTTGGCCGCGCTGACCGGCCCGTATTGCGGCCACGCGCGCGATCCGCCCAGGCTGGTCATGGCGAAGACGCGCGCGCCGCGGTCGAGCACGCCGGCCCAGAGGCACTCCTGAACCCAATAAACCAGCGAGCTGCCCATCACATCGATGGCCAGCTCCAACTGGTGGCGATTGGCCACGTCCTCGGCGCCCACCAGCGGTTTGAACGCGGCGAATGCCAGCGAGTGCAGAATGACGCGCAGGGTGCCGGCAGAGCCGGCGATGCGCCGCCCCAGCTCAGCCACGCATTC
>DATJMA010000020.1:0-5532 GCA_035509055.1 Bryobacteraceae bacterium
CGCGCGGCCGTACTCTTTCCCGAACCCTTGTCGCCTTTCAACAGCACACTGAGGCGCCAATCGACGCTCGCGAGTAATAGCGCCAACTTCATCTGTGGCTGGCCTACGATGGCAGCGAAGGGATAAGCCGCGGTGGTCATAGAGTCCCTGCTTCCTCGCGCGCTTCGAGCATGGTCTCGCTGTCGAAAACCGTCTTCTTCAAACGCGCCAGCGCTTCTTCCGAGGGATGTTCCCACAAGCCGCGCTCCGCCGCCTCCAGCAGGCGTTTCGAAATCGCGTTAAGCGCCCACGGGTTGGAGCGTTCCAAAAACTGTCGCATGGTGCCGTCAAAAGCATAGTGCTCGGCAAGCCCCTCATACACGAAGTCCGGTGCGATGTCCGCCGCTGCGTCAAAGGCGAAAATGTAATCCACTGTGGCGGTGAGTTCCAGTCCGCCTTTATATCCGTGGCGTTGGATGCTGGCGATCCATTTCGGATTTATGACGCGGCTGCGGTAGACGCGCAATGCTTCCTCTTTCAAGTCGCGGACACGGCTGGCTTCGGGGCGCGCCGAATCGCCGAAGTAGGCTTTGGGCCGCTCGCCCGTCAGGCTGCGAATTGTCGCGACCATGCCCCCATGGAACTGGTAGTAATCGTCGGAATCGAAGATATCGTGCTCGCGGTTATCCTGATTGTGCAAAGCGACCTGCACCGTCTTCAGGCGGTCCGCAAATACGCCATGCGCATCGCTTCCGTAGGAATTCCGGCCGTAAGCATAGCCGCCCCATTCCAGAAAGACTTTGGCAAGATCGTCCGCGGTCTTCCAGTGACCGGTGTCGATCAAATGTTGCAACCCGACGCCATAAGATCCGGGCTTCGCCCCAAAGATCCGGAACAGGGCTTTCTCTTCCACGTCCTCAATCGGCAAATCCGTGGGCTTATCCATTTCGGCCAGGTAGTGCTTGCGCGGAAAGTTCTGGTCCAACGACTCGTCGAGCGAAACCACCAGACGCACCGCGTCGTCCAGCAGGGCGATCAGATGGGGGAACGCGTCGCGGAAGAATCCACTAATGCGCAGAGTCACGTCGATTCGCGGCCGCCCTAACTCGGCGAGGGGAATTGCTTCCACTCCCTCCACGCGGCGCGATTGCGCATTCCACACCGGCCTGACGCCGAGAAAGGCGAGCGCCTCCGCCACGTCGTCGCCTTGGGTGCGCATCTGCGACGTCCCCCAAATGCTCAACCCAACCATCTCCGGGTGTGCTCCCTCCTCTTTCAGATATCGCGCCAGCGATTCGCGGGCCAGTTGTTGCCCCACCTGCCATGCGGCGGGAGATGGCAACGCACGCGGATCGACGGCATAGAAGTTGCGGCCGGTGGGCAGAATGCTGGCCATTCCGCGCGAAGGAGCGCCGGCCGGTCCCGCGGGTACATAACGGCCCTCCAGCGCATTCAGGACATTGGCGATTTCTTCGTCCACGCGTTCCAGATTGGGGACCAGCGTTTCGCAGGCATAGCGCAGCGCGGCGTCTATTGCGGAATGGACTTCGCCCAAAATTTGCCGCTCGATCTCAGACAACTGCGACGTCTGGAATCCGCAGTCCTCCAGCGCGTTAAAAAGGGAGAGCGCCAAGCGGTCGAGTTCGCGCAGTACGTCGGCGCGGGAGTTACACATAGCGCCGCCCACCGCCGCTGTGGAATCGAGCCGCGTGCCTGGCTGATCGAGCAAATCCGGCAAGGAGAAGCCGAAGCGATCGGCAAGCGCCGTTTGCAGACCGGGCGCGCCGGCGTTCGGTAAGCGCGTCAGCGAGCGCAGCATATCGGGGAGCGGCGGCATGTGCCCGAGTATATGAAGTCCGTCGCGAATCTGGGCTAGGCCCAACTCGCAGAGATACCCGTCGATATCCTCTATCAGGTGGGCCACCTCATTGCCGCTCATTTCCGCCAGCGTGGTGGGGACGCCTTCCGCGGTGACCTGCTCGTCCCAATCGTGTTTGTGGTCGCCGTGATCGCGCGAGAGCATGGTCTTCAAATCCAGATCGGCCCGCAGATTGGTCTTTTCGATCAAGTCCCAGATCTGCCGCTGCACGATGGGCAACTTCGTTGGATCGAGCTTTTCGAGCGAATAATACTCGTTTACCAATTGATTGAGTTCCGCCAGCGCACCATATGTTTCCGCCACGGTCATGGGCGGAGTGAGATGGTCTACGATGACCGCATGGGCGCGCCGCTTTGCCTGGCTACCTTCACCGGGATCGTTAATGATGAAGGGGTACACCAGCGGCATATCGCCGAGTAGCAAGTCCGGGAAGCATTCCCCGGATAAGCCGACACCCTTGCCGGGCAGCCATTCGAGCGTACCGTGTTTGCCGACGTGAACGATTGCGTCCGCGCCCCATCCGCCTAACGTTTGCGGAGCGGCCAGCCAGCGATAGAAGGCGGTGTAGTGATGCGTGGGCGGCAGGTCTGGCGTATGATAAATCGCGTCGGGGCTCATGCCGTATCCACGCGGCGGCTGGAGCGCGAGAAGCGCGTTTTCGAGTTCCAACGCCGCGAAGTGAAAGTTGGACTCGTCGCGCCACGGCTCTTTGGCGTCTCGCCCAGGCTCCTGCCACGAGCGGATCAAGCGTTTGCGAACGTTCTCCGGGAAACTGTCGAACCATTCCCGATATCGTGCGACAGCGAGCTTGTGGGCGAGCGCTGGATTGAGCGGGTAATTGTCGTCATAGCTACCGCGCGAGAGCAACTCGTGAAATAGGGAATCGCTGTCTTCCGGCAGCGGCCCGATAGTGTAGCCTCGCCCGCGCATGGCGCGGAGCAAGTTGAGCAGACTCGCCGGCGCGTCCAACCCGACCGCGTTGCCAACCTGAGCAGCCTTCGCCGAGGAGTTGGTAAGCACAAATGCGACGCGCTTCTGTGCGTTGGGTTTCTGCCTCAGTCCGACGAGTTGCGCCGCGATACCCGCCACCCGCGCCATGCGTTCGGGATGCGGCGAGTAGAGCGCGCCATCGTGGCCCGATTGCCGCTCCTTAAAGGAAACCGGCACGGTAACGATGCGCCCGTCGAACTCCGGGATTGCCACGTTGATGGCGGTTTCGAGCGGATTCAATCCGCGGGCGGAAATTTCCCACGACGCCTGTGGAACGCTGGCCGCCATCGTCTGAAGAATCGGCGCGCCGAGTTTCTCCAGCGCCGTCACATTCATCCCAGGTCTCGTGACACCCCCCGAGTTCACGTCGCCATGTGCGAAGGAGAGCGTGGAGATTACGACACTGGGTGGCGTGGAGAAGAAGCCGAAGGCCGCAGGTTCGCCGTTGTGCTGATCTTTCAGACTCGAAGTGAAAATACAAAGTGGCTCCAGCCCACGCGCCGCGAGCGCCTCCGCCAGAGCGTCGATGAAGGCCGTGTTCCCACTGAGCAGGTGCGCGCGATAGAACAGTATGGCGGCAACGGGCTTCGACAGATCGGCCTGCTTGCGCCAGTCGTCGAGATCGGCGCCCTCGATGTCGCGCAGGTAGATTCCGTGCTCGGGCATTACCTGTGGGTCGCGATGACCGTGTCCGGTGAGCAGGAGACGATCGGAGAGGAACTTCACGCACTCGATGAAGTTTCCCGGGCCGCCGCATATCAGGTAGCTGGTGACAGCCTGCAGTACGTCGAGCGGGACATCGCCCGCCTGCGCCATCTGCGGATCGAGTTCACCCGTTCCACTCACGAAGAGCAGTCGCTGACCCCGCTCGCGGCAACGCTGCCGGAGCAGTTCCGATGCGGGTACCGTTTCCACGCGCCCGTGGATGCGTAGTACGACAATCGCCGCCTCGGCGACTTCTCCGTTCAGGGTGGCGAGCATCTGCTCCTCGCTCGAGATCGCGAGAAGCGACAAGCCGACGACACGAAGCCCCGCCGGAAGATCGGCGCGGGCGCGATCGAGCGTCATCAAATCCGTTCCCGCATGGGTCAGGAAGGCGATCAGGTTCGGATTTACGGGGGCAAGCGGCGCGGCGGCTTCCGGATGCTGAGGCCGCGACTTCCAATCGTAGAAGTCGAAAGTAAATACCGCGAGTTCCGCCGGTGGCGGCAGGAAACGGTCCGCACGAATCATCGACTCGATGTAGTCGAATATCAAGCAAACTTGCCAGCGATAGGAAACGGACTGGAAGAATACCGACTGGCCGTCAAATTCCAGACTGGCAACGTTCGCCAGAGAACAGGGCCCGAGACATCCACCCTTAGTGAGATGCACGACGTTGCGGAGCTTGCGCTTTAGCCATTCTCCCTTGTAGATTTCGACGGGGACCGGAGCGTACCCTCGGTCCGTGCGTCCGCAGCAGCATGCGCCGTAGCAGTAAGAGAGGTGACCGCGCCGCTGCACGACGTTGATCGCGCGCCCATCCGCCCGAGTGACACGCTGACGATAGAGGCTCATCGCTAGAATCGAAACTTTGCCGCGACCTGAATCAGACGCGGGGCGGCGGCGCTCACTGCCTGGCCGAAGTTGGGGTCGTTGACCTCCCCGTCCACCGAGGCGGGGCCGTAGAACTGCGCGTGGTTGAAAATATTGAATGCTTCGACTCGCAGATCGAGGGACTTCGATTCCTTGAACGCAATGTTCTTGCTAATCTGCAGATCGAAGTTGTCGATTCCCGGTCCGTGAAAAATACGCCGCCCGGCATCTCCCAATTGGCCGAGTACTTCCGGAACGAGCACGTTGGTGTTGAAGACAGGCTTCCCATTTCGCGGGTTGGTATTGAGGTGGAGCGGTCCGGGCAGCACCTCCGGGGTGTCGAGCAACTGATTGTTGACGCCGTTGCCGAGGGTCCCCAGCAACGAATTGTCAGAGTCATCGAACAGCGTGACCGGAAATCCGGTGCTGAAGCGCGTGGTGCCGGAGACGCTCCAGCCCTCCGTGAATCGATTCCGTACAATACGAGCGAACGGAAGTTCGTAGTTGTAGGTGATCACGAAGTTGTGCCTCATATCCCACGACGAAATCGCCCGGGACAGACGCAGATCGAATGGATTGGTTGTTTCGCCCAGATTCGACGCATCGTCAATCGATTTCGAAAATGTATATCCGGCGAGAACTGTCCCGCGGGCTCCCATGTTGTATCGGAAGTTCGCTTCAAGGGCATTGTAATTGGAATTGCCGATCGTCTTCTGCGCGGTCATCGACCCGTAATTCGGGCCCAGACCTACCCGAGTGCCTTGAATCGTTTGGCCGGACGCGGTGGTATAAGCCGCATCTTCACCGAAGGGTCCGCAGGTGGCGCTGCCGGCGCCCACCTGGTTGGGCTGGCTCAGGCTCAAACACAACGCCGGGTTCCCGACGTTCGCCGGCAGAAGCACCAGAAGATGATGTCCTTGATTGCCGGCGTAACTCACCGTTAGCAAGGCGTTATTCGTAATTTGCCGCTGGAACGACAGCATATAGTTCTCGGTGTAAGGAACGCTGTTGCGGTAGTAGAAGAAGGGATCCGCCGCAATCGGCGTGACGGCCGCCCAGTCGAAGCTGTTATAGGGATTGGCGGCTGAAACGTTATGGGGCGGGAATTG
>DATJMA010000021.1:0-18023 GCA_035509055.1 Bryobacteraceae bacterium
CGCTGCGCACTCGATCGCCTCTACCAGCGCATTTGCGACGACCTGGACGCACTCCTGAAGGCCGTCGGCCTCAAAGTCGCCGCATGAATCTGGCCCCAACGAGAACAAAATTCGCGTTGGGGCGCCTATAACGGGAACTAATCGCGCAGGCTATCAGCCATTTTCAATTCGGAAAGCTTTTCGGGGGGAACCGGAATTTCCACGCCGGCTCGACATCGTCAGACGCAGTCACTCTTAAGTATGCGCTTGGGATCGATCAGCCAAAACTTCCTGGATCCGTTCTTCAGGCCAAGCTGTTCTTTTCGTTGATTTCATGTATCGGCGTCGGGAAACCGTTCTGCCGGGATGTGGTCAACGTCGGCAACCCAAACTCGTGCTCCGGAAAGCACGCAGCTTCCCTGTTCCGCGAGCGGCTCCCGCAATGTAGAGAGCTCGCTGATAGGCCTCTCCGATTCACCCAAAACAGCACCAGTGCAATTCCGAACGCGCCCGGAATGATGGCGTTCGCTCCCTGACCCAGCATGAAAATCCATATCAGCGCGGCCGAAAACATGGTGCCGCCGAGGAGCGCCAACCCCGGAGTCACCGTCCACGGGAGCAATACCAACAGCCCGCCCAGGATTTCCACCACGCCGCTGAAACCGCGGAACCATTGTCCGTAGCCGATCTGCTGAAAGATTTTCACCCACTGCGGATCGCTGAACTTCTCCGCACCGAACATCGCAAAAGCTGCCGCCACGCCGCCGCGCAGGACCCAATCGGTGAGCGCGCCGCTGGAATTCCTCCGGGATTGCCCCTCGAACATCCCTATTGCCTCAGCTTCACGATATTCTCGCGGATCTTCGCGGCGGTGGAGTAATCGGGATGGTGCTGGATGAAATCCTCCAACACATCCGCCGCGGCGCGCCTTTCGCCGCGCCGCAGATAGATCTCGGCCAGCACCAATTGGGGGTGCGAAAAATGGGAAGGGTCGATGCGCCGCGCGATCTCCAGATATTTCACCGCAAGATCGAAATTCCCCACGTAAAAGTACGTCAGGCCGAGCTGTGAATTCGCCAGCGCATCGTTGGGGCGAACCAGCACTGCGTCCTGGTTGTAGATGAGGGCGTCGCCCAGCTTATGAGTGTTGATGAGCACACCCCCGAGATTCACCAGCGGCTCGTACGCCTTGGGATCCTGCTCCAGCGCGGTACGAAAACATTTCTCGGCACGGTCGTATTGCTGCGTCTGGTAGGCGATAGTCCCGAGTGTGTTCCAGGCATCGGCGAATTGTGGCGCGAGAGCGACGGCATGCTCCAAGCGGCGGGTGGCCGATTCCACGCGGTGTTTTTCGAGGTCTTTGGCGGCGTCCTGGTAATCGCGCAGGGCGGAGCCGGGAATGGCAAGCTGGCGCGTGGAAACCGTATTGCGGCGGCGGATGGCGTCATTGCGCACGAAGTCGGAATCGTGGAAGGCAAGATCGCACTGCACGCGGCGGTGCGAGTCCGCGGTACCGCGCCCCACTTCGACGGTCTCGCGGGCTTCGCCGCGGCCCGGCACGAACACCGCGATAGTGTACGTGCCGGCCCGCAGATGGCGAAACCGGTAGCGTCCGCCTCCGTCGATTTCGGTATTCGCCTCGAATGGCTGCGTCGCGCCGAACAGGGAGACGAGAGCGTGTTCCGGCGGCGCTAGACGGCCGGAGAGCTCGTATAGCGTATCGCCCGCAAGCAACGGCATTGCCAATAGCAGCCAGAGACCGGTACGAGACATGCGACGCTCCGATTGTACTATCGCCGCGGCCTGTTTTTGCTGCCTGATAGAATGCGTTGGTGCTCTCTAGCCGCGAATGGCGGGTTCTGGCGCTGCTGGTTGCCTCGGGATTCATCAATTACATCGATCGCTCCAATCTCTCGGTGGGCGCCACCAATATTCAAAACGAATTTCACCTGGATGGCATGCAGCTCGGGCTCCTGCTGGGCGCGTTTTCTTGGACCTACGCGCTCTCGCAGCTCTTCGGGTTCGCCGGTTGGCTGGTGGACCGCTTTCACGTCTCGTGGATCCTGGCGGGAGGCTTCTTTCTCTGGTCGGCCGCCATGGGCATCACGGGTCTGGCAGCTACATTCGGCATGCTGTTCGCGGCGCGGCTGATACTCGGGCTGGGAGAATCGGTGGCGTACCCGTCCTATTCGCGCATTGTGGTCACCGATTTTCCGGAGAATCATCGCGGTATCACCAATGCATGGATCGATGCCGGCACCAAGAGCGGACCCGCGCTCGGTTCGCTGGTGGGAGCCATCGCCATCGCGCATTTTGGATGGCGCGCGCTGTTCGTCGCGCTGGGGTTCGGCAGTCTCCTGTGGCTGGTTCCCTGGCTGATCTGGATGCCGCGCGGCCAGGCGTTTTCCATACCGGTCGACCAGAGCCAGGTGCCCGGACTGCTGCGGATCGCGCGCAATCGTTCTGCCCTCTTCAGCGGCCTGGGGCTCTTCTGTTCGAACTACATCTGGTATTTCCTGGTGATCTGGCTGCCTCCCTACCTGGAGACGGAGCGGCATTTCTCGAAGACGAAGATGGGCATTTTCGCGTCCGCGGCTTATCTGACCGTGGCCCTTTCGAGCGTGGTTTCGGGTTGGATATCGGACCGCTGGATCACTCGAGGCGGCACGCCGACGCGGGTGCGCAAGACGTTCGCCGGGCTCGGGTTGGCGCTCTCCAGCATCATTTTGCCGGTAGCCCTGGTCCGTGACGAAAGCGTTGCCATGGGGTTGTTGATGCTGGCGTGCCTGTTCTATGGAATGTTTGCCTCCAACGTATGGGCCATTACCCAGACGCTGGCAGGCCCGCACGCCGCCGGAAAATGGACCGCGCTCCAGAACGGCATCGGCAACTTTGCTGGCGTGGTGGGGCCGGCCGTTACCGGGAAGCTGCTCGATTTGACGGGTCTGTATTCGCCGTCTTTCGCCGTCGCGGCGGCGGTGGCGTTTGCCGGCGCGGCGATTTTCGTTTATGGTATCGGACCACTGAAGCCGGTGGAATGGGAATGCTGACGCGTCCAAAAAACACTCCGCGTGTCTGTGAACGACGCCAAAATTTGTAAGGCAGACAATCCTGCCGCCATCTTGCCTGCATCCGGCTTAAGTTAGCCGGAGCGCCAGGAAGCGCGCCTCTTCCACCCGCCTACTGCTTCACAGCAATAATGCCGCCGCCCGAGCGTTCCCGGCGTGGAGACTTCGATTCCTTCTGCAGGGTAGTCACGCCCGTGACATTGCCGCCGGGCGACGAGAGTACCAGCAGGAAGTCATCAGACGAGCCGCCGCCGTAGATCGATTGCAGAGGCGTGTAAGTCGGCAGCAACGGCAGGTAGGCTTCCGTATACCCTCCTATATACAGCGATCCGTCCGGTCCTACCGCCAGGCAGCAGCCCACGATGGTGTTATCGAGGCCGATATAAGTAGAGTAATCGAGCGCCGGCAGACCGGCAATCGATGGGTTGATGCGGGCGATGAACATATCCACGCCGCCGCCCCAGTTTGGCTGTGGCGCATTTCCCGTAACCGGAAAATCACCCGACATGGTATAGCCGGTGACGTATAAGTGGCCAAGGCTGTCGGAAGTCACACCGTAACCCACATCGCCGCCCTCGCCCCCCAGGTAGGTCGAGTACACCAGGAAGTCGCCCGGCGGCTTGGTGAGGTCCACCAGGGAAAGGAAAACATCGCCATTTCCGTGATTCGTGGATTGGACGGCAGTGAGCGTGGTGATCGGAAAATCGTTGGACAGTGTGTAACCCGTGAGGAGCATTCGCCCCTGCGCGTCGAGCGTCATGGCATTCACCTGGTCGATGTCCGAACCGCCGAAATAAGTGCCGTACACCTGCGTGTTCACGCCCGATTGCGTCAGGTCAAAAGCGCCAAGGACTACATCATAATTTCCGCGGGTGAACTGATGGTAGGCCAGGCCGGCCACCGGAAACTCCGTGCCGTCGGTGCTGCCCGCATAATAGACCAGCCCGTTGGCCCCAAGCGCAATGGCCTTGCCGTCGTCATCGAGTTCGCTGCCGAAGTAACTCGAATACATCAGGATGTCGTTGACCGTGTCGATCTGCGCCATGAAGCAGTCGGAAGGGCCATATAGCGACGCGGCATACGCGTTCGCGGTAATCGGGAAATCCGCGGACTTGGTCGTGCCGATCACATACGCGATACCGTTCGGTCCCGCGGCCACGTCTTCGGCCTGATCGTTCCCCAGAGTGCCGTTCAGGTAAGTCGAAAACACCAGCGAACTTCCCGTGCCAGCCGCGTTGGGGTCCACTTTGGCCAAAAAGCCTGCATTGAAGGTGGCGTCGCCGGCCTGTAAGTTGAGATTACCCTGCACCATGCCGGTCAGGACGTTACCTTGCATGGGGAAGTCCGTGGAAGTGGTGTACCCGGCCAGATAAATGAAACCGGGAACGTCCACGTCCATGCCCAACGGGTAATCGTCCTTGGAACCGCCGAGATAACTGAAGTATTTCAATGTGAAATTGCCGGGCGTGGAGATATCGATGATCTCGATGAAGCAATCCACGCCGGAGTTATAAGCCATATCGGTGGTTTTCTGTGTCCAGTCGCCGGCCGCCGTCGAGCCAACAATATACATCAGCCCGTTGTGGATCTTCATTCCCGCCATGGTCTCGGTAGCACCGCCGCCCATGAGGGTGGCGTAGGTGATGGTCGGATCGATGGTCAGCGATCGCGAGCGGTCGTACCTGTCCAGTTCGATACTCACCAGATCGCTGGCGAGCAACCTGTACCGGCAGGAGATTCGCTGCCGGGCCCCGTTCGCGTCCTGCTGGTAGACCGCCGGTTTGTGTTGGACCATTTGACCGCCGGAGGTATGGAGCACGAGGTCGCCTTCGGGCGTGACCGCGACGTTGTCCGCACCGCTGAACTGCAGACGGATGGCATGGGGGTCGGCGCCGGCCTGAAGTACGAAATCGTACTCCAGGACAGCGTCATTTCCATAGAACACCATGTCGATTCCTGGGTAGACCGCGCTGTAGCGAACGCGCGAATAACTGGCGATTCCCTGGCGCCAATTGCGGCGCGGGCCGATCATGTAATCGGTGCGCACGGCCAAGGGCGCTTCGGGAGTGATGGATGGACTGGCATTGGAGCCGGGCAGAGACAACGAAATCCTGGGGGAACCGGGGAACAGAAACGAAGCCCCGTTTGCCGTCAAGGCAACGCTATAGGCGGTGGTACGGGCAGCGTAGCGAAATGAGGAATCGAACTGGCCCTGGTTGGCTTCGAAACGCAGCGGCAACCGGGCGAGCGCCGCGCGCCCCATGGCGGCATCCGGAACGGCGAGGTTGGCCGCGGCCAAAAGCGCCGACGCGGCACACCCCGTCAGCAATAAGCGATACGTGCGAATCATATTGAAAGGAAATGCTCAGTTTATTTAAACATGGGACGCGACGAGGCGGGAATGGGCCGATTCGTCACTGGTGTGGCCGGTCCACTACGCACCGCCCGGCCTATACCCGGCCGGCGGTTTTCGAGGCTTGCAGCGCCGCTACCGTTTCGCGCGCTTTTTCGAGTAATAAACCATGTTCGGCGCCGGCTCCCACGAATCGCATCCCTCGCTCCGCCCAAAACTTCGCCATCGCGGTGCTCCGCGTTTGGATGCCGGGAACCACTCCGTGCGCCACGCACTTCTCGATCAGGCGCTCAACCGTGGAAACCAGCAGCGGGTGTTCGAATTGCCCGGGAACTCCGAGCGAAATCGACAAATCTGCCGGTCCAACCATGACAATATCGAGCCCGCGCACCGAAAGCAGTTCGTCGGCGCGCTCCATGGCGTTCACCGTCTCGAACTGCACCACCGCGAGGGTGTTGCGGTTGAGGTGTTCGATAATTTCCGGAAAAGTGCGCGCCTGGTACCCGACCATCGTGGGATTAACGCCGTATCCACGCACGCCCACGGGCGGAAACCGCATCCAGGCGAGCGCCTGCTCCATCACCTTCGCATCTTCCACGCGCGGCAGGATGATTCCCTGGGCGCCGGCATCGAGCAGGCGGCATACCAGCGAATAGAGCAACTCGGCCACCCGCACGATCGGCGTGATGCCATTATCGAGCGACACCTTGATCATGTCCTGGACGGTTTCCAGGTTGTACGCGCCGTGCTCCATGTCGATGAAAACGTAATCGAAGCCGGCCGCCGCAAAGGCCCGGCAGATCTCCGGCGAACGGTAGACCTGCAATCCGCATCCGAATACCGTGTCGCCCTTCGCGAGCCGTTCCCTGGTGAGATTTACGCGCATAAGGTTGACTATAACGCCGCACCGTTTGCCCTCGTCAACTCCGAAAGGGCTATCCCGCTCCGGCCAGCCGGGCGGGGCATCCGTCGCCACGCCATTTCCGGTCCTGGCGGCAGCCGGACACGAACTTGCTCCCGCAAGGCCAGCCGGCCAAGAATTCCGGCCGCATGCCCGATTGCCTGCCTCACGATACAAGGTTAAACTTATAGCGAACCTGTAAATCGGAATTAGAATTCCGGTTTGCGAAAGGAGAGCGGCATGCGATACATCGTCGGGGTGGTGATGTTGGCTGTAGTGCCGGTTTGGGCGGATACCGCCGCCGGGTTGGTGGCATTCAAGAACAAGGATTATCAAAGGGCGTTCCAGGAATTCAAGGCCGGTGCGGACGCCGGCCAAGCCGAAGCGGAGTTCGATTTGGGGGTGATGTATGCCCAGGGACTTGGAGTGCTTCGCGATCTGAATCTTGCGGCGACTTGGTACCGCAAAGCAGCGGACCAGGGAAATGCCGAGGCGCAGTTTGCACTGGGACAAATGTATGCTCATGGCTGGGGTGTTCCGCGCGACACCGCGGACGCCATGCGCTGGTTTCAGATGGCGAACTCGGTGGATTCCGACGGCCCGCCTACCGATTGGATGAGCGTCGAGGGGTACGGCATCGAGAAAGATCCGCAACAGGCGGCCTATTGGTATCAGTTGGCCGCGAACAGCGGGCACCCGGAAGCGCAGTATTTCCTGGCGCTTTTGTATGCGAGCGGTCATGGCGTGAAAAAGGACGAGGAGCAGGCGGAGCGTTGGATCAGTTCTTCGGCCAGCCAAGGCTACGCTCCCGCGATGGCTGAACTCGGGAAGCGCTTCGCCATTGGCAATGGCGCCGTGAAGAACGATAAGCGGGCCTATTTCTGGCTGACCCTTGCGTTCCTCCATGGCGATAAGAGCGAGGAGAAGTTGCGCGCCGCCGAAGCCGCCAAATTACAACCCGCGGACATCGCGCAACAGGAGCACGCCGCGCAAAACTGGAAACCCAGGCTGGCTTCCGCCAAACTCAAGCAGTGAGATCTTCGCGGTCAGGATCGCTCTGCATTTGTTTGGCCGCCGCCCTCGCGCATGCACAGGCGGGACCCGATCCCGCGGCGGTACTTGCCCAGGCGAGGAAAAGTCTCCAGGCGACGGCGCAGAGTCTCGAGAAGTACGTGTGCGTCGAAACCATCAACCGCAGCTACTACGAACGCGACGCGCGGCGAAAAGCTTCTGCCAGCGTTGTCCCGCCGCCTGCCTGCGCTCCCGCCCCCGGCGCCGATCCTTACCGGCTCGCCAGCACCGATCGCGTCCGGCTCGAGGTGACGGTCTCCGACGGTTCGGAACTGCACTCCTGGCCGGGAGCCACCCGTTTCGACGAGCGTAACGTGGACGACCTCATCCGCAACGGGCCGGTTTCCACCGGTTCGTTCGGCGCGTATCTGAACAGCATTTTCGGCCAGCCCGGAGTGGCATATCAGTTCAAGGGGATGCAACTGGTCGATGGAAAAACGCTGTTCGAGTACGCCTATCAGGTTCCGCTCGCCGCAAGCCATTTCGAGGTCAGAACCGAAGCGGGATGGCGCCCCACGGCCTACGAGGGCGAGTTCCGCATCGACCCCCAATCGTACGAATTGCAGCGGTTGACCGTGCGCACCGTGAATCCGCCTGCCGGCTCCGCGTTCTGCCAGGCCGACAGCGCGCTCGATTATCGGCCGGTCCACATCGGCGACAGCGACCTTTTGCTGCCGCGGGAAGCGGAGTTGCAGATCGAGCTCAGGAGCGGAACGGAAACCCGCAATGTCACGAGTTTCTCCAGTTGCCGCGAATATCAGGCGGAGTCGCAGATCGTTTTCGATGAAACTACGGCCGCGGAAGGCGCCGCTCCGCAAAATGCGTTTCGCGGGCGCCTTTCCGTGCCGCTCGGCTTGCCCGTCACTCTGGCATTGACTGCTCCTATCGATACGGCAACCGCGGCGGCGGGCGACCCGTTGGACGCCAGGGTGGTGAAGCCGGTTCGCCGCCCCGGCTCGAACGAGGACCTGGTGCCTGCCGGGGCTATTGTCCGGGGCCGCATCCGGCGTGTGGAACATCACCTGCTGCCCTCGCCGTATTTTCGCATCGTGCTGGCGTTTAACCGCGTGGAGATGAACGGAGCCATATCGCCCTTCGTCATCCGCAGCGAGCCGGATGCGCAACTCGCCGAAAAACTGAACGCCAACCTCGCCCTGCGAGATACGGGAATCTGGTATTGGGGAGTCGGCACGTTCCTGTTTCCCACGAACAAGCCTGAAATCGTGATTCCCGCCGGATTCGAATCAAAATGGTTCACGCTGGCCACCGGCGGGCGGTGATCCGCCGTCCGCGCTTCGCAGCCAACCGCCATCCAAACGGCTCATAATAGGTGCAGGAGACTTTATGCGTCTCGCGATGCTGATGGTTGCCGCTGCCGCGATTTCCGCGGCGGCCGATATTCCGCAGGGAAGTCACGTGCTGCTGAACCTGGAGAATTCCATCAGCACCCGCACCGCCCGCGAGGGCGACTACGTGTACATGCGAACGGCCACGCCCATCGTCGCCAATAACCAGATCGTGGTGCCGGTGGGCAGCTATGTGCAAGGCGTGGTCACTCGGTCCGTGCGCAGCGGTCGCGTCAAAGGCAGAGCCGAATTGCAGATTCGCATCGATAACCTGACACTGCCCAGCGGCAAGGTGGTCAAGCTTACGCCGCGATTGAGTTCCGTCGATTCCGGAGGCACCGGGCAAAAGGTCGATTCTGAGAACGGCGTGCAGCAGGCGGGCAGCAAGGGCGCCGACGCCGCTCGCGTCGCGGAACTGGGCGGCAGCGGAGCGGCCATCGGCGGGTTGGCCACCGAAACGTGGCGTGGCGCCGGCATCGGCGGCGGCATCGGCGGGGGCGTCGGGTTGGCTACCGTCCTGCTGACGCGCGGGAAAGAAGTGGACTTGCATCGTGGATCGACTGTGGACGTGGTATTCGATCGCGCCGTGCCAATGGATTAATTGCCGAATTCGATGAAAATCGTGTTACTGGGCCGTGACCGCGAGGGAGCGGTGCTTTTCGGTTTTGAGGATGCAGCCTAAATCCCGCTCAGCCCAGCGGCAACCCACCCTCCCCGCTGTGCCGCGTCCGGGCTTCTCCCGCTGGTTTCCGGTGGTAGCGGCGCTTTTGGCAGTCATTCTCTGGCTGGGATGGTTCTCGCCCGAGATTTACGACTCCGATTTCTGGTGGCATCTCAAAACCGGCCAATTCATCGTCGAACATCGCGCCCTCCCGTCGCCCGATTTTTTCGCGTTCACTACCGCCTCGGCTGTGGACGCGTACCGCGGCGAAGCCATCACCCGGCATTTCAATCTCACCCACGAATGGCTGGCCCAAGTGTTCTTCTATCTGGTGTGGCGCGCTGCCGGTTTCGGCGGCGTGGTGGTATTTCGCGCCTTGCTGCTGGCGGCGATGTGCGGGTTCGTGGGCCTCATCGCATGGCGGCGCTGCGGAGGCTTTTACCGGTCGCTGGCAGCAGCTTGCGCCACTGCCGGGATGGCAATTCCGTTCGCACTCGACCGTCCGTACCTGATCACGTTTCTTCTGCTTGCGGCCACCATTGCAATCCTGGAATATCGCCCCTCCGTCTGGCTTCTGCCGCCGCTCTTTCTGGTTTGGGCTAATTGTCACGGGGGATTTTTCCTGGGATGGCTGGTGCTTGCGGCCTATGCCGCGGAAGCCTTTTGGCGGCGTTCGGCGGATGCGCGGCGCCTGGCGATCGCCGGCGCCATCGCCTTTCTGCTTTCCGGCGCGAATCCCAACGGATTTCGCATCGTTCAAGTGCTGTTTTACTACCGATCGAGTGCGCTCACCCGGAATCTACTCGAATGGGCGCGCCCCGCATGGTTCGCGCTCAACGAATTCACATTCCTTTGGCTCGCCGCGGCGCTGCTGATGCTGCGGGCACGGAGGCGCGTGCGTTGGGTGGATTGGCTTCTGTTTGCAGCCTTTTTGGCTGCCGCGTGCAGCGCCCAGCGAAATACCATCCTAATAGGCCTCTTCGCCCCCATCGTGATCGTTACCTATTTCCCCTGGAAGCGGAAAATTCAGCCGCTCGTGCCCTTTGCCGCTTCCCTCGTCCTGATCGCCGGCGCCATGGCAACATCGTGGGGGAACGCCTTCGAATTGCGCGCGGCGGAATGGCGCTATCCCAGCGGCGCGGCCGGGTTCCTGTTGACCCACCACATCCACGGCCACATCTTCAACACCTATGAATACGGAGGCTACCTGATCTGGCGCCTCTGGCCCGAACAGCAGGTCTTCATCGACGGCCGCTCGCTCAGCGAATCGGTGTTTCAGGATTACGGACGAATCTTATATAACGTTGAAGAGCCCGGCGGGAATGCCCAGCAACTGCTTGATCGCTATGGTATTCAGACCATCGTGATGAATACTTTCGAGTACAGCCAGGGCCTGGTCTATCGCCTCGCGCCCGCGCTGGCCGATCCGCAGCAAACCGAATGGAAACTGGTCTACGACGATGCTGCCGCCATCGTGCTGATGCGCCACCCGCCGCCGGATGTCACGACGCTCGATTCCCTCGGCATCCTGACCCACATGGAAGCCGAGTGCCGCCTGCACTTGCAGCACGATCCGAAAATGCCGCTCTGCGCCCGCGCCATGGCGCAGGTTTTTACCCAGGTTGGCGATCCCGTGCGCGCCCGCCAATGGTACGGAACATATCAAAGTTATGCCGCCTCCGCGCGCTGATTCGGAAATCGAATCCGTGCCCGCGCCGGTTTGTACAATAGACCCTATGACACGCGCATCGAAACTCTTGAGCGCTCGCATAGTGGTTGCAGTTGCCCTCATTTCCTTCATCGCCATCCTGGGTTCGCAGCCGGTTCCGCGCGAGCATGTAGGTCCGCTGACCGGTGGCGGATTTCTGCTCAATAGCGGGTGGGTGCTCGATCCGGTGGGCAAGCAGGTCCCGCTCGACACGCTTCCCATGTCCTCGGCGCTTTCGCCCGACGGCAAATATCTGCTCGTTCTGAACGGCGGATATCGCCCGCCATCCATCACCGTGATCGACGCCGCTTCAGGGACGGTGAAATCGACCGTGCCCGTGCCGGATGCGTGGCTCGGTCTCGCTTTCACCCCTCGCGGCGATCGCGTCTACGTGGGCGGCGGATCGAAGGCATCGGTTCTGGAATTTACGTTTTCAGATGGCGCGCTGACGCCCGCCCGCACCTTCCCGGTGCCGTCGCTCGATCACGTCAGCGGGCACGACATGATCGGCGATGTCGCCATCACGCCCGATGGCCGGACCATTTACGCGGCGGACCTTTATCACGATTCCGTGGTGGTGATCAATCCGCAATCGGGGATGATCATCGGGCGCGTCAAGACCGGCCGCCGGCCGTATCGCATTCTGTTCCATCCCGACGGCAAGTCGTTCTTCGCCACCAGTTGGGCCGATGGCACGCTTGGCCAGTATGACACCGCGAGCGGCGCCGAATTGGCGCGCGTTCCTCTCGGCATGCATCCCACGGACATGGTCTGGCGGAATGGAGCCGTCACCGACTCCGACGGCGACGAAGTGAAGTACACCGCGAGGATTTTCGTTGCCGCCGCGAATACCAACAGCGTTTATTCCGTGGGCATCAACGCCGCGAAAGAGCTTAGCGTGGTGGAGCGCATCAATATTTCCATGACGCCGCGCCAGCCGCTGGGCATGACGCCGTCGGCTCTGGCACTCTCGCCCGACGGCAAACGCCTTTTCGTCGCCTGCTCCGATGGCAATGTGGCCGCGGTCGTCAACGTTTCGAGCGCGGACAGCCAAGTGGAGGGATTCATTCCGACCGGTTGGTACCCGACCGCGGTTCGTGTTCTGCCTTCGGGGACCGTGGTGGTTCTCAATGGACGCGGCACAAGGTCCTACCCGAACCCCAATGGACCTGTTCCCAGCAAACGCGCTCAAGGCGCCCCGCGAGAGCCGGGGTATGTGGCTTACCTGGAAACCGGCACCGCATCGTGGATCGACCCCTTCACCGACGATCAACTTGCCGCGTGGACCAGGAAGGCGATGGAGTTCTCGCCCTACCGGGACGAAAAGCTCGACATCGCCAGCACCTTTCCGCCGCAGATCCAGCACGTTCTCTACATCGAGAAAGAGAACCGCACCTACGATCAGGTGCTGGGCGATATGAAGGAAGGCAACGGCGATTCATCGCTCGTGCTGTTCGGCGAGAACGTGACGCCGAATCTCCACAAGATCGCCCGCGATTTCGTGCTGCTCGACAACTTCTACGTGAATGCCGACGTCAGCGCCGACGGCCAGAACTGGTCTACCGCGGCCATCTCGCCCGATTGGGTGGAGAAGCTTTGGCCATCGCAATACGCCGGCCGCCATAAACTCTACGATTTCGAAGAACAGGACATTACCGCGCTCCCACCCGCCGGCTACCTTTGGACCAATGCCGACATGAAAGGACTTTCGCTGCGCAATTTCGGCTTCGTGGTGGAAAATTCGAAGCAGATCGCGCCGTGGGGCAGCGATCAGATTGACAGGGTCAACGATCCCGTCATGGCGAAAGTCACCAATCGCGCCTACCGCGGCTTCGACCTCGATTACAGCGATTACGACCGCGCCCGCACCTTCCTGGCGGAACTCGCCGGATACGAGAAGTCGGGCAATATGCCGCGTCTGATGGTGATGCGCCTGCCTAATGACCACACCCAGGGCGCGCGCGCCGGCAAGCTCTCGCCGCTCGCTTACAATGCCGATAACGACCAGGCGGTGGGCATGATCGTGGAAGCCATTTCGAAATCGAAATTCTGGGGCAGCACGGCGATTTTCGTTCTGGAAGACGACGCGCAAGATGGTCCCGATCATGTGGATTCGCACCGTTCTCCGGCTTTCGTAATCTCGCCGTACGTGAAGCGGCGCCAGGTGGACAGCCGCATGTACAACACCACCTCGATGCTGCGCACGATCGAAATGATCCTGGGTCTCCGGCCGATGACCCAATTCGATGCCGCCGCTCCGCCGATGACCGCGGTGTTCCAGCCCACCCCGGACCTCACGCCATACACGCTGGAAAAACCCCGCACGCCGCTCGATGAACGCAATCCGCCGCGCGCCGCCGGCGAGGTGGCCGACAACATGAAGTTCGACCGCGAAGATGAAAACGACGACGACGCGTTGAACGCAGAGATCTGGCGCGCCGTCCGCAAGGACGCTCCCCCGCCTCCGGTGCATAGCTACTTCGCGAAATAGGCCCGGGCCGGCATCGAAAGGCGCCGCTAACTGACGGCGATCCGGATTCATCGCTCCGGTGAGCGGGTTAATAATATCTTTCCGGATGGCTCAGACCCTATCGAAGGTTTATATCCAGCTACTAACATCCGGCGCTTTGGGCGTAATTCAAGTACCAGCAAATAGACCCCCAAGTACGCTTTTCCGCTACAGCCTTCAAAACAAGCTTGATTCCAGGGGCCATCGAACGCATGATCGGTACTGAGCTTACCGGAACTTATAACGGGTAAGTGCAAGTGAAGGACTTCGTGATATGAAATTATTGTGCACACCGATCATCCTGGCCGTGGTACCGGCATTGGCTCTCGCACAGTCCACAAGCCCGACTAATGTATCGAGCGATCTCAACAGCATCATTAGCGCGAGTTCCGGCACGTCGTCACCGATGGGTGCTTCCGGCGCGGCATCTTCGGGCACCGCCTCTTCGCTGGGTGGGACTTTATCCCTCATCTACAGCGTGAACGTGATCGTTCAATACAACACGGCGCCAACAACCGCCGATTTGGGCCAACTGGCATTATACGGCCAGGTCGAGCAGGTCTTTTCCGGAATCAACGCGGTCCTGGCGTCGGTTGCGGTCAATAAGATCGCCACTATCGCCGCCAATCCGGACGTAAAGTTCATCACGCCGGATCGCGCCTTGAAGGGCAAGCTGGATCTTAGCGCGGCGGCAGTCAATGCAGCGGCGGCAGCCAGTTACGGACTGGACGGAACCGGCATCGGTATCGCGATCATCGACAGCGGCGTAACCGTGAAAGACGATCTTAAGAAAACAAGTGGGGCTCCGCGAATCGTCGATAACGAAGATTTCACCGGCTCAGGGTCCACCGACGACGGGTACGGCCATGGCACCCATGTTGCCGGCATCGCCGCGGGCAATGGTACATCCAGCAAGAAGGCCGGAGACACGCGTACCTTCCAGGGCATCGCTCCCAACGCTAACATTATCAATTTGCGAGTCCTGGACAGTAATGGACAGGGAAACGATAGCAGCGTGATTGCGGCTATCTTTCGCGCCATCGCGCTAAAGTCGACCTACAACATTCGGGTCATCAACTTGTCGCTTGGGCGGCCGGTGTTCGAGAGTTACAGGCTGGACCCGCTGTGCCAGGCCGTGGAACTCGCCTGGCGGGCGGGTATTGTGGTGGTGGCGGCGGCCGGCAATCAAGGGCGGAACGACAACGGCGGTATCGAAGGGTATGGCACCATCGAGGCGCCCGGGAATGACCCCTACATAATTACCGTCGGTGCCATGAATACCGTCGGAACGCCGACCCGCACCGACGACAAGATGACCAGCTACAGTTCTAAGGGGCCCACGCTCTACGACCACATTGTGAAGCCGGATCTGGTTGCCCCCGGAAATCAGGTCGCCTCGCTCCTGAGTTCCACCACTGCCACACTCTTTACGTCATATCCCACCACGCAACTGCCTAAGTCATATTACGTGAATGGCGGCACGGGGATTTCCGCAACATATTTCAGGCTGAGCGGTACCAGTATGGCCACGCCGGTTGTAAGCGGCGCCGCGGCCCTCCTGACTCAACAGTATCCTTCCCTCACACCCGATCAAGTGAAAGCGCGCCTGATGAAGACAGCCTATAAGCAGTTCCCCACGGTCACTACCGCGACGGACCCGGTGACAGGGATTGTCTATACAACTTATTACGATATCTTTACGGTAGGGGCGGGATACCTCGATATCCAGGCGGCTTTGAATGATGTCAGTCTGGCAAACCTTCCCGCGGTATCCCCCGCGGTGAGATTTAATTCGGCGACGAATACCGTGAGCTTGCTGAATGCGGCCAATGTCGTGTGGGGATCAAATGTAGTCTGGGGATCAAACGTAGTCTGGGGTTCAAATGTAGTTTGGGGTTCGAACGTAGTATGGGGATCGAACGTAGTTTGGGGGTCGACCACATTGCAAGGTTTCAACGTCGTCTGGGGAGATGGCACCAATGGCACCATCGACCCGGCGAACGTCGTCTGGGGCAGCAACGTCGTCTGGGGAGACTCAATCCCTGGAGATCAGTAGGCCGGAGCCTAGAGAGGTAACTCGCATGAGCAAGATGGCGAGAGTGTACATCGGCGGCGTGATCGGAACCGGCGCCTCGGTTCTGGCCGCCTCTCTGATGATCTGCTCCTGGCCGAATCGTTCGGCGTGGGAGGTCTACGCGATCCTGGCGGTGATGGCATCGGTCGTGAAGCTGCGGCTGCCGGGTGTCGACGGGACTTATTCCATGGGGTCCCTTTTCGTCCTTTATGGAGTGGTTCACTTCGACCTGGCTGAGGTTCTCGTGGCGGCATGCGCGGGCGCAATGGCCAGCAGCCTGTTCAACAACCGGAAGCGTCCCAGCTCCATCCAGGTATTGTTCAACATTGCCGGCGTCGCTGTCAGCGCGGGAGTCTGTTTCCTGGTGGGCCGCGTCTGGCTGGCGCCGGGAATCGACCGCTACCGGCCCGCGGTCGTTGCCGCAGCGGCATGTGCCTATTTCGTAGTCAACACGGTTCTGGTATCGGGAGTCTTGTCTCTGCTCGAGGGCAAACGCCTGGCGCAGATTTGCAGCCAGTGGTACGTGTGGGCTTTTCCTTACTATCTGATCGGCGTAGCGCTGGTCGGCCTGATGCCTTCCGGCGGCCACACACTCCCCGGAGAAGCGTGGCTGATCGTATTTCCCCTGGTGTACCTGATTCACTTCTTTCTCGGACTGGTGCAGCGGCACGTGTCCGCCCGGCAGCTCGGCGATCAGGAAAACGCGGGTATGCCGCTCGGCGCGGTGGTGTATATCGTGGCCGTAGTGGCGGCCGGCGTGGTTCTGCTGACGACAGCCCTGCTCCGCTGGAGACCTGAGAACCTGAGCGAGTTCGCGTGCTTTCTGGTGCTGGCGATGGCTGCCTCCACGCTCAAGATCCGGCTGCCGCGAGTGCAAGGGACCATCTCGCCGGCCTTTGTGCTGGTGCTGGTCACCATTGCCCAGTTGAGCTTTGCGGAAACCGTGGTAATGGCCATCGTATCCGGCGCCGTTCAAGTACTCTGGCGGCCGGCGCGGCGGCCGATACTCGCTCAGATTGTCTTCAATCCATCGAGCCTGGCCGTAAGCGCGGCCGCGGCTTACGCCTTGACTCGCGGCGTCCTGGCGCCGTGGCTGGATGGCTCGGTTGCCGGCGTTTCGGCGGTCTCTACCGTCGCGTTGTACCTGTCCAACACGTTCTTGACAGCCACGGTAATTGCCTTCATACACCGCAGACCTTTGCGCACGATCTGGCAGCTTTCTTATTTCTGGTCGCTGCCCTACTACCTGGTTGGCGCCGCGGTTGCCGGAGCGATGACCGCCATCAACCAGACGGCGGGCTGGCCGCCTTCCCTGTTGTTGCTCCCGTTGATGGGGCTCGTCTACATCTCGTACCGAGTGCACGTGATGCAGGCGATCGAGCGAAAGGCACTGGTGGAAGCATAAGATTGAACCATGACACCGCGCGGACGAGGCGCTGATCCTTAGGGAAAGGCGCCTCCCTCCGCGCATCGTGCGCGCGAAGCTATCCCGGCTCCTCTCATCTGATACGATTTCTTCCAGCCAGCAAATTGCAGATCTACAGCCCGGCGTTTTTCCTCTGGCCGGACCGCCATGTGGCGCCGACTCACACCGACTCCCCTCATGGCGAGCGTGAACGGTGTGCCGGCGGTGAAGGCTATCCTGGCGGTCCGGGAGTAGCCCGGCCTACCCCAGTTTCACCGGCTTGAAATCGATCTTGGCCGCGTCCCACTCGCCCAGCCCGGCCTTCCCGGCGCTTTCGATGTGCTGTGGCTGCCGGTCGGGCGAGGTCCAGATTTCGTCGGTGCGTGGCTCCTGGAGAGGCCAAAGCCCTAACTTCTTCCGCTGCTCCTCGATGGCCGCGCGGCCGATGATATCGAGCGCCACCGGATCGGTCGCCACATAGATGGTCTTGTGTTCCCAGAGGTAAGGTTCCATCTTAGTCATATAACCCGGCCCCCCGTGACACAGCCCTTTCGTGCCATCGAGAATGTGGAGCACGGTCTTTTGCCGGATAACCGGCATCGCGACCACCGCCGGAACGAATTCGGTATACCGTAAGTCGGGCCCGTCATGCGAGCGGGAAACGTTATTCACCAGGCCGTGCGAGAGATTCTTCAGCGCCAGTGTCACGCCCGCGGCATTGTGGCTCTTCAACACCGGAAGGTTGATCAGCTTGTTCACATCCTTCGAAATAAACAGCGCGGCGTGCGACCGGCAAGCTCTCTTATCGCTGACGTCGTATCCCGGCAGCGTGAAGGGCAACTCCACGTAGCAGTCGGGATCGTATCCTTCCAGCTTCATCTGGATCGGCTCGTAGGCGTCCGCCGCATAACCCAGGCGGACATCCTTCGGCACCCAGGAATAATAGGG
>DATJMA010000022.1:0-5455 GCA_035509055.1 Bryobacteraceae bacterium
CAAAACTTCACGATGGGTCAGAATCAGACGCAGACCACGGCCATGCCGTTTGCGCTGGGAACCGTGGCGGGCACGTGGACAATCAAGCTTACGGCATTGGACGGCGGAGTTCCCAGTCCGGCGCCCACGAGCACGATCCAGGTCGCATTGGCCGCGCCGGTGATTATGTCGGGAACCGTCACCATCACGTTTAACTCTACCAACACCGGTTTTACGGTCGGGCTTTCCGGGTTTGCGACCAGCCGGGACGTGGCAAGTTCCAGTTTCGTGTTTACCGCCGCGAGCGGCGACCAGTTGACCGGCGCCGGCACTCCGGTGGTGGTGGCCTCCAACGGGGCCGATCAAAGTGAGTGGTTCAACACCAGCGCTGGCCGCGGCGCCGGCGGAGTCTTCAGCCTGTCGGTTCCGTTCACATACTCCGGGAACCCGGCGGCACTTGCCTCGGTGGCGGTAACCCTGACGAATGCGAAAGGGCAGACATCCACGGCGGTGACTGGTGTGCAATAACCGACAGGGTTCAACATGAAAATGTGGAAAGCCGCGCTCCTGGTGGGATCGGCGCTATCTTGCGCGTTTGCCCAGGACTCCAGCGCCGGCGCGCGAGACCTCTTTCTGGAAACAAAATCTTCGGATCCGGCCGTCCATCACGTGGGCCTGCGGTACACGGTGCTGCTCGTGGACCCCGAAACCAGGCGCTCGCGGGAGATGGATCCGAAAACCGTGTTTCATGCCGGCGATTGCCTGGCCGTCGAGTTCATGCCGAATCGCGATGGCAGCCTGTGGGCGTTCAATCACGGATCGAGCGGCGCGTGGCAACTCCTGCTTCCGTCTCCGCAGATGCCGGAAGAAGCGGACATCGTGAAGGCCGGCCAATTGAGGCGCATTCCTACGGACTATTGCTTCCGTCTCGATGACCATCCCGGCACCGAAACTTTCGTGTTGGCGATTACCGAGCGGCCGGATGATATCCGGCGCTTGCGCTCCCTTCTCGCATCGCCGGACGGCGTCAAGTTCGCCGGCGAAGGCGGCCCGGCGATGGTGGCGAACTCCGTACCGGACCTGGTGGAGTCATGGCGGCGGCTCTCCGCGCGCGATCTTCGGCTGGAAAAGATCGCTCAGCCGCGCTCGGATGCCGAGCCGCCGCAGGCGGTCTATGTGGTTGCGGCTTCAGTAGTCGAATCGACCCGCCTGGTACTGGAGATCCAAATCCGCCATGAATAAGCCATTGCTCCGCGGCCTGCCGATCGTCTTATGTGTTGTGCCGTTCGCCTTCGCGCAGCCACCGGCCGCGCCGCCGAAGGACCGGGATGTCACCTTCGTCAAGCTGGCGAATCCCGAGACCCTAAGGACTCCACCTGCCGTCCCGCGCGGCTACGCTGTGGTGATTGGTATTTCGAGCTATCAGAACCTGCGTCCGGGCGATAATTTGATGTTCGCGGAGAAAGACGCCGAAAATCTCTATTCGGCCCTCATCAGCAAGGAAGCCGGCAACATGGAGTTCGAAAATGTCAAAAAACTGATCGGGCCGCAAGCTACCCTGCAGAACATTCGCAACGCGCTCGAGGTCTGGCTTCCCGCGCATGCCCAGGAGGCCGACCGCGCCGTGATTTACTTCGTTGGCCACGGCGTGACGGACCCGGAAGGACGCGGCTACCTGGTGCCGTACGATCTCGACCCGGCGCATATTACCGCGACAGCCTATCCCATGCAGCGTCTGGGCGACGTAGTCTCGAGGAGTGTCAAAGCGCGTTGGAAGATCATGCTTCTGGACGCCTGTCACTCCGGGAAAGTCTCCGTGGATACCAGCGTCGAACGATTGAACGAGAGCCTGCGCGGTCTTCCCCAGGGGTTCCTGACGCTGGCCTCCAGCCGCGCATCCGAGCCGAGCTTTGAAGATCCGAACCTGGCCGGCGGGAACGGCGTGTTTACTTACTTTCTGGTCAAGGGCTGGCTCGGCGAGGCGGACGACAGCCCCGCCGACGGCGTGGTCACCGCCGACGAACTGATCAGTTACGTCGAGCGGGAAGTGCGCAATTACACCAGGGCCCGCGGCAGAGTTCAATCTCCCGTGGACATGGGAGACTTCCCGGATAACATGATTTTGGGATTCAGTCCGGCGCGGCGTGGGGAAATTACCGCCAACCTCCCGCAACTAAGTAATGGAGTTGTGATTGTAGACGTGAACCTGGATCAGGTCGAGATCTTCGTGGACGACAAGAGCTACGGCACGGCCAGCGCTGGCAAGCCTTTCCCGGTGCCGGGGTTGTCCGCCGGCCTGCATAAAGTACGCGGCATTCGCATGGGTTACGAGCCTGCCGCCATGGATGTGAACGTGGTTCCGGGAGCCAGCCAGACCGTTTCCCTCCGCCTGTTGTACCAGCGCATGATCAAAGAATCGGCCAAGCAGTTCTACGATCAGGCCGCCGCAATCTGGGAGCGTTCCCGCGACTCGCCGCCGGAAATGCGGCGCGCTTCCGGCCTGCTCCTGGACGCACTGAAGGCACAGCCCGATTTCGGCAAGGCGGCCCTGGAACTTTGCCGGATCGAGCAGGAGCAGGACGATACCGCCGGGGCGTTGAAGATGTGTTTGCGGGCAGTCGCCATAGACCCCGATTCAGTCGAAGCCAAGGTGATGACCGGCGCCCTTTTGATCGAAAACGGCGATTACCAGGAAGCCGTCCGCAACTTGCAACAGGCAGCCATTGAGGACCCTCAGGACGCGATGGCCGCGAGCACGCTGGCCGAGGCCCTGTACCTTGCCGATCGCCCCCAGGACGCTGAAGAGTCCGCTAATCGGGCGATCGCCTTGAATCCTGCCTCCGGGCAGGCCTTTCTGATCCGCGGAGAGGCGCGCCGCGCTCAAAAGAACTTTGACGGCGCGATCGAGGACTATCAGCGAGTGCTCGAGTTGGAGGAATTCAGCTCCGGCAAACTGCGCACCCTCGCATTTTTCGCCATCGGCACCGGTATGCGGAAACACCGCAGCGGAATTCAGTTTCTGTACCGCGCACACAAAGCCGCCGCATATTACGGCCTTTGCGCCTCCGAAGTCGGCAAGGAGAACGTCCTGCGCGCGGTCAAATATTGCCAGAAATCGCTTTCCACGGAGCCGGACGACCCGGAAACATACGTGCTTCAGGGCGAATGTTATGCCCGCCTTTTCAACAACGACAACCGGTCGGCCTACCTGCGGGAAGCGGAAAACAGTTTCTCGTCGGCCTTGCGGATCAATCCGCAAATGGACCAGGCCCCCATCGTGCGCCGGAAGATCAAAGAGATTCAGGAGTTGAAAGCGCTGGTGCGGTAGCGTTTTTCCATACCGCCGCAAGTACTCCTCGCGCGTCGAAAAGCTCTCGCGATCGAGCGCCCGGTCGACGGCCAGAATCCCGTCCAGGTAGTCGATCTCGTGCTGCAGCAACTCAGAAAAGGCCCCGTGCGCTTCGATCATGCCGAGTTCGCCCGCCTCGTTCCGATAACGAACCCACACACCGGCCGAGCGCTCCAGCCGAACCAGCAAATCCGGAAACGAGAAGCAATCGTCCCAGAGCTGGAAGTTCTCTTCGCTCTGCCATTCATACTCTGGACTCCGCCTAAAACGTTCACGGCGGTCTTTCGCACCAAAAGACTCTTGAGGCTGGGGCGCGCTCGGCGGATATGAGATCGTCATGGCGAACACCGACTACCGCAGCGAGCATTTGGTCTCGAGCATTCGGCTGATGATCGGACGCCGGGTGGCGGGACTGGCCGCAATCATATCGGAGATGGCTCCGGACTTGATTGAGGAACTGAGCGGCAGCCGGGTTCCCGCAGTTTCTACGATGTGGGCGCGGCGCGGAAGAACATCACCAACATTCGGGTAAATTACCGCCGCGGAATGGAGAAACGGCGGAACATCTCTACACTTTGGGCTTTGGGACATCGCCGGCTGGGATTCATAGGCCATCACGCGATGATCCCTCCCATTAACGAACGAATCGTCACGCCTCGGTTCGAAACAACGATACTTGGGGCTCGGGGTGGAAACCGCCACGGACTCCGACACCCGTTGACCGTCATTCTGAGCCTCAACGATGCGATGGCGGTCGGCGCATGCGGAGCGGCGGGAAACGGGATGCGAGTGCCGCAGGGTCTTTCGGTAAACGGCTTCGACAATATCGACCTCGACCTGATTGGCAAGACCATTTGCGACGTATTGATCTCAGGCCAAGACGCGACTCTGGTTGCGCAGCACATCGTGATCGATCCGGAACTAGTTGCGCGCGGCTCGACCCGGCCGGCGCCCCGTTGAGCGCTTCGCTTACCGTCGGACGGCTTGCCAGCTAAAGCAGGAACCATCCTTTCTATCGGGCGCAGGCCCCGCGTGGTCTGCCGCCACGGGTCCGGAGGCGCGAGGGGCAACCAGGTAGCGATGCGTCGCCAGCGAAAGGAACAGCGTTTCCCCGCGCTGTAGATCCACCCATTGAAATGTCTCGGCTTCACCGGGCGCGCCTGGCTTGAGCGTGACCTCGCCTGCCTGCCCGTTCGCGCGCACGGATATGTAATCGCCGCCAGTCGTCTGGAGTGCGATCCTTCCGCGTCCGCGATCCACCACCCGGAACGGTGCGGCTATCGCCCCGGCCGCCGACTGAAGTTTGCCGTCCACCACCGTCAGCACGTTTCCGTTTGCGACGTCCTGGAGCGTTATGAGTTTCGCTAGCGGAATTGGCTTGGTAAGCCCCCGGGGCCGCGGCTCGAACACGAGGAAATTATTGAAATCCGCGTGCCCCCCCGGCCTTACACCGGTGTTGTAGTTGAACAATGCAAAACGAACGCCCTGAAAAGTCTTGAGTTGAAATGGCAATTTCAGTTCGTCGCCGGCCGTCTTGAAGTGGGTACCATCCAGGCTGTAGCTCAAAATCGCGGTGTCGTTGTCAAAGTTACAATGAGCGCGCAGCCAAACGTGGGGCTTTCCCAAATCTTCCCGAACCGACTTTCCGCTGGTCTGGTCATATTGCTCAAGGCTGCATCCGGCGGCTTCACAATGGATTCCGATCCACGCAAAGGGGAGATTCAGAAGCGCAAGCCCTGCGACGTCCCCGGGCCGAAGACCACTACCATCCAGTTCGGTCGTGGCCACGGACTCCGGCCCGATGGCGCGCTCGGTCAGCGAGTTTCGCGCCCACCAGAAATCCGCCGCGGGAAGCGAATGCAGGCGAAGGAAACCAGGCCTCTCTCCAAGCGACCATTTCGAATCGTCGGGCACATGATTCCACTGCCATACCGGTTTGAGCTTCGGTCCCGAAAACTCGTCGCTGCGGTCGTAGGGCGAAGACACCGGGTCAGTGTAGCCGGTGTTCGGTTTCACCCAGGTCGAGGGCGTCCGCTTGAGATTGCCAGGCAGGCCGAAATACGGCCATCCGTCCACCCACGTGACTGGAGAAAGGGCCGTCAAGCGGCCCACGGCGTTGTGGTCCTG
>DATJMA010000023.1:0-22389 GCA_035509055.1 Bryobacteraceae bacterium
GACGATGGCAGCGGCACGGCAGCAGTGATGGAACTGGCGCGCGTCATGAGCCGCTACCAGTTCGATAAAACACTGGTGTTCGCGGCGTTCGCAGGCGAGGAGCAGGGACTCATCGGCAGCAGTCTGGAAGCGGCCAAGGCCCACAAGGAAAACGAGACCATCGAAGCCGTACTCAATAACGACATCATCGGCACCGACCAGAGCGGCAACGGGCGCTTCGGCAACACCTCGGTGAACGTTTACAGCGATGAGACCATGGATTCGCCCTCGCAGCAGCTTTCGCGCTACGTGCGCGAGATTGCCGAGCGCTACATTCCGGCCATGAAAGTGGACACGATTTTCATGGGCGACCGTCTGGGGCGCGGCGGCGACCATACGCCGTTCCAATGGGAAGGCTACGCCGCCGTGCGCCTCTCCACGCCCAACGAGATTTACGCCAACCAGCATCACGCCACCGATCTGCTGGAGAACATGTCCGTGCCCTATACCGCGAAAGTGGCGCGCGTGAACGGCGTGGTGGCCGCGAGCCTGGCGCTCTCACCAAAAGCGCCGAACGTGATGCGCCAACCGCCGCCGCCGCGCGCCTGGGAGAAAACCGATGGCCCGACTCCGCCTCTGCCGCGCCGTCCGACGCCGATGATCTCACGCGGCAAATCGGGCTACGACGCGCTATTGCAATGGAAACCTGCCGGCCCGGACACCGCGATCAAGGGATACGCGATTGTCATCCGGCCGACGACATCGCCCTATTGGGAGCAGGAAATTTACGTCGGCAAAGTGACGGAATACTTGATGAAGGACGTCTCGATCGACGACATGAAATTCGGCGTGAAGGCGATCGGCGTGGATGGCGGCGAGAGTCTGGTGGCGCCTTACGTCTATCCGCCGCGGGCGAAGACGGAGATTCAGACGGTTCAATAAAGGCGGCGAGCGATAGGCCCGCGCCGGTTTCAGATCATCCGGGGCGCAGATCGCGTTCCTGCGGGCCGTTCCAGTTCCGGCCAACGGAACCCGCCCAACTGGCGCGTCGCGCAGCCTTTCGAGTTCCTGAAGAAAGCCGCCCGCGCATTCCGCACCACCGGGTCAGTCCTTTTCGGCCTTCAGCTTATCGACTGCCTCCAACGTTTGTTTCCATTGTTTCGGATTGCGAGTTTTGATGGTGTACGGCAGATTCGGGTCGCCGAAGAATTTTAGGACGTCTTGGCGCACGTCGGCGCCCACGGCGGCCGGCTGTTTGGCGGAAAGCTTGATTGCCAGGTTCGCGTACGCCTCGTCCGCCATGGCGTATTCTCCAGGCCGGGTGGGCGCGCCGGTATCGAAATCGAGGTTGGCCAGACGAAGGTCCTGCCGGCCGGCTTGCTGAAGAAGATGGCGATATTCGTCGAGCGTGCGCACGAAACTGGTCTCGAACAGGCTCTCGGTCCGGGGAGTTGGAGCTTGGAACGATAGCACTTTGAGAGGGCCGATTTTGGGCAGGATCGAAATCAGCAAGGCCAGGATGCGGGTTCCCGGTCCGCTCTTCTGATATTTTTGCGACCAGCGTTTCCGATAGCTGGCTTCGGAGAGATCGAAGACAAAATCCGCCCTCCTGATGCCCAGACTCGATTTCTTCAACTCGCTTTTCTTTAGCTTCCAGGCCACTCGGGTCATTTCCGGTATGAGGCGGCCGACTGCGTAGCGGTACGTTCCAAGCGCCAGGTCGAGATTGGGAAACAAGTCGTCGAGGTCCAGCGAATAAGTGTCGCGAAAGGCGCGATTCAGAAGATCTCTGGCAACGTTGAAGCCGATGAACTCGCGAAAATCTTCGGGAGCATACCGGCGGCGCGACATCTGCACCACATCAAACGCGAACTCCACGCGCATGTGATCGACGGGGTTTTCTTCGTAGGTCACCACCGAACCGTACTTCCGCGCGAGCTTGGGATACTCGATGGGAACGGAAATGTTGACCGCGACGGAATGGCCTTGTGTGTCCGCCGCGTAATGGGCAAGCGATCCCAGCGCGAACGCATACTCGTCCAGGTTCTGCGACTCACGTATCAGGTTCTCGACAAACTCGCCGCTGCGCACGTAGTGTACGAGATCGGTAAAGAACCGGTTGCCGAACGGATAATAGCCCATGTCCTGGATGATGCAGCCGGCATAAGCATAGGAATGCGCCTCCCGCACGGCGTTCGGATCGCTTGTTGGAAACCGCGCGAGCAAGAGAGGCTTGATGCTGTTATCCCAGGCGCTATCGACGATCGCCTCGTGAGTCAGCACCGAATACGCTTGCAAGGCAGGCGCGGTCAATAGAACGATTCCAAGCATTTTCGGCAGACACTCGATTCGTCGGCGGGGCACGGTCGACTCACAAGCAAATGGGATACCGGAACGTCTGTCATCCTGGAGATTGTTCCGGCCGGGTTTGCCGCATGTGTGCGCCTTCGCACGCCGCGAGGGACAAACTCGCTGCCGGACCGCGGTTTTCAAGCGTGCAGAAATCCGGCTGGGGAGGCAACGCCCCCCAGCCTGAAGCGGTCACTTGCCGCTGTTTTTGGCCGGACCTTTTTTGACCGGGGTCTTGCATTTGGTCTTGCACGCCATATCAGCACGAGTGTAGCGCAAATTTCAGACTGTTCACTCCTTAATGTACCCGGCGCACGGCTCTGGAGTATCTTGAATACAGAGGTCCACATGCACTCATCGCTCCCCCGCCATCTGTCCGCCGCTTTTCTGCTGGCCGTCTTCACGGCCTGCGCCAAACCTCCGATTCCAGCGCCAACTGCCGACGCGACCCTCGCGGCCAAGCCCGGCAAAGAGAAAGCCGTCTTCGCGGGCGGCTGCTTCTGGGGCGTGCAATCGGTGTTTCAACGGGTGAAAGGCGTGATCGCGACCACGGCGGGCTATGCCGGCGGGTCCGCCGATACCGCCACGTACGAACAGGTGGGCACCGAGACCACCGGACACGCCGAGTCCGTCGAGGTGGTCTTCGATCCCTCGCGCATCACTTACGGACAACTCCTGCGCATCTTTTTCTCGGTCGCGCACGATCCCACGCAGTTGAACCGCCAGGGGCCGGATGTCGGACCTTCGTACCGCTCGGTCATCTTCTACACCAACGAGGAGCAGAAGCGGCTGGCCGATGCCTATGTCGCCCAGTTAGACGCCGCCAAGGTGTTCCCTAAAAAGATCGTGACCCAGATTACTCCTCTCAAGGGCTTTTATCGCGCGGAAGATTATCATCAGGACTACGCTTACCATCATCCCGAGAATCCCTACATCGAGGTTTGCGACCGCCCCAAAATTGCCGCGCTCAAAGAACAGTTTCCCGACCTGTTTGAGGACTACAAGCCAGGCAAGAAGAGGTAATTTCTACTTGCCGCCGCGATAGAACACGCGCCAGACCTTGCCTTTCTGGCTCTCGGTGATGTAGAGCGAACCATCGGGCGCTTGCGCAACGCCATCGGCGCGGGCAAGCGCGTCGTTGGGATTCATGATCCTCTCCTTGCCGGCAAACCCGCTGGCGAAGATCTCGAATTTCCCCGAGGGATTCTTTCCCGCGAACGGCTGGAACGTCACGTTCGAGACTTCCTGCGCCAGCGGCGCGCGGTTCCACGACCCGTGAAACGCGATGAACATGCCGTTTCGATAGTGCGCCGGAAACTGCGCGCCGGTATAAAACATGGCGTCCACCGGCGCCCAGTGCGCCGGAAAACTGGCGATGGGCAGCTTGTATTGCGAGCACCGGCCCACGATTTTGCCATCGCCGCCGTATTCCGGCTGGAGCAGCAACTTCTGCGAAGGGTAATCGAAGAAGCAATAGGGCCAGCCGAAGTTATCGCCTGGCTCGTCGACGCGATACATCGGTTCGGCCGGCCGGGTGGCATTTTCCTCCGCCGTGAATTTATCGGGATACAGGTAGTCGAGCTGATCGCGGCTATTCATCACGATGTACAGATACCCGTCGTGCCATGCGATGGCGGGCATCTGCCGCATCCCGGTGGCGTACCGGACGCCGTCCGCCTGCGTCTGCCCGAGTTTGTGGTCGCTGAATTTCCAGATGCCGCCGTGCTGTTCGAGCAGCGGGCAGGGGTCCTGGCCCGGGGATCCTTTCTGCCGGTTGCGCACCTGGCAGGCGTTGGACGGCGCGCCGATGTTGATATAGAACGATCCCTTCCCGTCGAAGACGATTCCCTTGTCGCCGTGCTCGGGCTGGCCTTGGAGACCCGACGCCACTACCTCCGGCGGACCCGCGGGCTTGAGTTGGCCCGCCGTCATCTTATAGCGTTCGATTGAGTTGCGGTGCGCCAGCCACAGATAGCCATCGTGGAGCGCGATGCCGGTAGTGCTGCCTTCGCCGAACTTCTCGATGACGTCGAAGCGGCCATTTCCCTTGGAATCGTGCAGCGCGACTGCTCCACCGTTCATCAGCGCCACATACAGGTCGCCGTTGGGAGCCACTACGGCATGACGCGCCTCGCCGAGATCGTTCGCCACCACGAGCGCGCAAAATCCCGGGGGCAGTGTGAGGCCGCCGTTATCCGGGTCGCAGGCGATGGGCGCCCCGGCGGCGTGAATGGCGGAGTGAGGCAGAACAAGGAGTGCGGCCGCGGCGGCAGCCAGGCAAAGTGTGAGCTTCTTGGTGTCGATCATGATGGTGCCCGCGTGGAAAAGAGTCCTAAATAGTTTATACGTTAGGATAGGGACGTGAAGCAAAGCGCGATGTTCACGGCCCTTCTGGGGCTCGGTCTGGCGTCGTTTTTCGTGCGCGCGCAGAACCATTCGTCTACTCGCGACGGTGTGTATACGGATAACCAGGCCGAGCGGGGCGCAGATGCCTATAAGACGTCCTGCGCTTCCTGCCACGGCGCCGCGCTCGAGGGATCGGGCGCGCAGAATCCGGCGCTCACGGGGCCGGACTTCCTGACCAATTGGAGCGGCCAGCCGCTCGACGAGCTGTTTGAGAAAATTCAATCGTCGATGCCCGCCGACCGTCCGGGCTCCCTCTCGCGCACCGCAACGGCCGAAATCGTGGCGTACATTCTGAAGGCCAACAAATTCCCCGCCGGCAAGACGGGCCTGCCGGACGATGCCGGCGCCCTCAAGCAGATTCAGTTCGACTCGCCGAAGCAGTAGAGCCCGCAGGCAGCGCGGGAATTGCGGCTGAACTTAGAACACCACCCCCGTCGTCAGGGTGAGGGACCGGGGCGTGACGAAGTGCGTTCCACTGAAGGTCGACAGGAAATTGTACAGCGCCACCTCGTTCGTCAAATTCAAAATCGATAACTTCGCCGTCAGCTTCACCTTTTCGGTGTGGAGGAGGTTGTCGTCGCCGATGCCGAGATCGAGAATGCTGTGCGGAGCGACGCGCGGCGGGTTGTGATCGTCGTTTTCCGTGCCGGCCGGCGGAATCACCAGGCGCGTGGCGCCGTACGTGCCGGTGCAGGAGGTGATGCGATTGAGCAGGCTCGCATAAGTGGTGCCGCAATAAAATCCGATGGCAGCCTGCTCATCGGCGGTCAACGCCAAGGCCGTGGCCAGATCGGGAACGCTGCCGGCTACCAGTCCGCTGTCGAAGCGCCAGGTGAAGTCGATCCACGGACCGTTCTTCGGCAGCTGATAGCGCAGATTCGCGGTCTGCTCGTAGGCTTCGTCGTGATCGATGCGGAATACGCCCACGTCCACGGGCGAATTGAAGATCAGGCCGCCGTCTTCCGGTCCGAAGAATCGAGCCCGCGTGTGGCCGGCATTCAGGAACGCCTGAAAACCGTGAATGCTGGTAGTGGAAAGACGCGCGGCCACGCCATCGAGCTTGGATTTTCGCCAGGAAATCGGGAACGTCACCGGGGTGTCGAAAAGCACGTCGAAATCGTAAGCGGTATCGGTGAACTTCCAGAAATATTCCCCGTCCACCAGGAAATACTTGCCCAGGCGCTGCTGCAACCCGGTGTTGTATTGATTGCGTTGGCCGGGACGCAGCGGCGCGGAAGCGTAAGCGCCGAAGACATTGGTTGCGAGACCACCCACGCCGGACGCGCTCGAAAGCAGCAGGTTCTCGTTATAGGGAGTCTCCATCGTGTGCGAGTAACCCAAACGCAGCACCGTGCCGGTGTGCTTGAGCAGGTAAGAAATGCCGCCCCGCGGTTCGATGCCGGTCTTTTCGCTCAGGCCGTTGTACTGATCGACGCGCAGCCCGTAATTGAACGTGAAGTTGCCGGCGGTAAACGAATCCTGGGTGTAAAAAGCGTACTCGTTGATCTTGCCGCTGTCGCGAAAATGAAACAGCGAGCCGCCGCGCGTAAGGTCGTAGGGGACGAGTCCGGGCGCGAGATTGGGATTGACCGACAGCCCCAATCCCGCGCAAGCGCCGGGATTGGTCAGGGTCGGCGGCCCGGCGGAATCGCCGTTGGCGTCGACGCAAACCGGATTGAACGAAGGGTCGGTAATTCCCAGGAAGAAGTCCTCGAACAGCCGCGTCTGCTTGATCTCGGTGCCGAATTTCAAACTGTGGGTGCCGATTACGGTGGAAATGTCCGCGCGCACGCCGTAATTCAGCAGGTGACGATCCTGGGAAAGCGTGGCCGGGGTATCGTCGAAGGGATCGCGGCTGGGGTAGTAATTGACGAAGTCGCGCCGTACCCAAGGGTTGATGGTGAGAAGCGTGGTAGTGCCGAAGGTGTGCTGATAGCCCGGAGCGATGTTGAAACTCACCACCCGCTGGCGCTGATCCTGGTCGGGTTCGTCGTAGGAATCGGGAATCTGGAACCAGTTGCGGGCGCCGAAAAGGTTGAGGTGCAAAGCGTCGTGGCTGGTGGGCTGAAAGTCGATGCGGTCGAAGAAGGTCTCGTCGTTGCCCACGTCGTGCATGGGGTCGAATTCGGGGCTATCGAGAAATCGTCCGGTGCGATCGGAATTGAGCACCAGAAAATTGCCCAATTTCGCGCTGCCGAAGCCGAACGACGCCTTTTCGCCGACGGTCCCGAACGATCCGTAATCGGCGTCGAACTCGCCGAACGGTTGTTTGGCGAGGCCCGACCGCGTTACGCCTTCCACCACCAGGCTGGTCTTATCTCCATATTGCGCCGCCGCCGACCCGGTGATCATCTCCATGTTCTGGAATGCGTTTTCGGGCATCTGCGTGGAGAACGCCCGGCTCTGCTGGTCGCTGATGGGTTGTCCATCCACCACGTAGCTGGTTTGCGCGTGGTCTCCCTGCGGATGGAAGAAGCCGTTGGAATCGGCGACCACGCCGGGCGTGCTGAGCGAAATCAGGTCGGAAAGGCCCGTGCCGGTGGTCGGAAGATTGTTGATGAGGCTCTGATCCACGTCGCTGTGCGATGCGGGATTGAGATCGAGCTGCGTGTTGGAAGTCGCCGACACGTCGACCGTGGTAGTCTGCGGGCCTTCGATCTGTAGGGTGACGTCCAGCGTCATGGGCACGGTGGAGCGTATCGTCACGTCCTGATCGAAGTGGGAAAATCCCGGCGCGGCGATCGACAGGCGGTACGAATTCAGCGGCACATTGTTGAAGCGATATACGCCGTTTTCATCGGTGCGGGCGGACTGCCGATAGTTGGTAACCGAATTCTGCAGGCTGGCGACTGCTCCAACGATTACGGCACCCGAGGGATCGACCACTTTTCCGCCGACCGTTCCGGCACCGATGGATTGCGCTGTTGCCGTACAGGCACACAACAGCGCAAGCGCGAGTGTACGCATACACACAAGTTTGCTCAGGTTTGCCGATGGATGCCTAGAAATTCCTGGCAGGTGGGTTTGAAATGGCTACGAACGGGCTGTATTTTGCAATGGGCGGACATACTTTCAGACCTCGGCGGAAAAGACACGCTTCCGTTGGCCGCGGTTTTTGGGCCGCTTGCCGGCTGTTCAGCGCGCTGATTCCAGGGCGGACCGAGTTTGCCCCCGATGGATTTCCCGGGCCGAGAGCGACTGTCATCGACCAGGCGGGGATCTGGCCGCGCGAGCGCCCATTCCGCCCACTCACCGCCATGTTCCCGTCCGTTCGTTAAATTGTTCTTCTCGATTGCGGAAAACACGCTTACACCTGACAGAAATGGACACTGCCGTCATGACCACCCTCATCGTCGACGACGAGCCCGTCGCCCGCGGCGTGCTCCGCGAAGAACTGGAGTCATTCCCCGACATAGAGGTCATAGGCGAAGCGGCCGACGGCAGATCGGCGCTGGCAGAGATAGAAAGATTGAGTCCGGAACTGGTCTTTCTCGATTTGCAAATGCCGGTGATGAGTGGATTTGAAGTGGCGGCGAATCTGGCCGGGAAGACGACGCCCATCATCGTAATCGTCACGGCTTACGACCACTACGCGATTCGTGCTTTCGAAGTGGGCGCTGTCGACTACCTGCTGAAACCGGTCGAAGCCACACGTTTGCGGAAGACCCTGGAGCGCGTGCGCAATCTTCGCCGGCAGCCGATCGAAATCGCCAACCGCGCCGCGGCAATCGCCGCGGCTGCCCATCCGCTCTCCGTTCCATCGGCCCGAAAAATCGTGGCGCGGAACGGGTCCGACTATCTGCTTCTTGAAATCGACGAGGTTCTGGCCCTTCAGGCGGAACGCGAGTTAGTCTGGATCATCACACCGAAGCAGCGATATCTGGCTATGCAGTCCCTGGCCGGCATCGAACAGCGTCTGCCGGCCGCGCAGTTTCAGCGAGTCCATCGCAATGCCCTGGTGAACGTGAATCATATCCGCAAGATGAGTACTCTCACCAGCCAGCGGTGGCTGATCACGCTCAGCAACTCTCTTCAACTGATCGTCAGCAAGCGCCAGGCTCATCATATCCGCCGTATTCTCCACTGGTAAGACCAAGTCCGCCCATGGAACACCTCAGGCCGCCCATCGGCGGAAATATTCGTTGGTGCAAATTACGTAGGGTCCGCACGTGGTACCTGCCGATACTGAGTCCTATGAGGAGGCTACTGGCTTTTTGTACCGCGGGCATGCTGATTTCAGCTATCCTGGCGTCTGCGCAATCCGGCCTTCAGCGCCGCGTGCGAGGGCGATCGTTGTTTTGGGCCCTTCGGCTGAGAGAGGCTTCTTGTTCCGGCGAGGTTTCGAATTCGCATCGGCCGGCTCGCCCCAGGCGGCAACGGCTGCCGTACGGGCACCTGTGAGTTTGCTTAAGATTGAAGATAGCGGCCAGGAATTCCTGACAGGCGGAATCGAAACGGCGACCAACGGTTTGAAGATTCCGCCAGCGGGTTGCGATGCGAATTTTGTCGCTGAAAATCCCCACGATCCCGCTGGCTTAAACATTCCGCCCGCTGGGATTAGAATTGAGTTCACTGATGAGTTTTCCATTCGGATCGGCGGACCTTTGCGCTACTACCTTGAGGGTGGACGCAGCGCCAATTCGCACGTTGATTGTGGACGACGAGCCCGTCGCGCGCCGGGTGCTGCGCGACGAGTTGGGCGCCTTCGCCGATATCGAGATCGCTGGAGAAGCCGCCAACGGCCAGGAGGCCTTGCAAGAGATCGCACGCCTCAAGCCCGATCTGGTACTCCTCGACCTGCAAATGCCGGGAATCGGCGGTTTCGATGTGATCCGCCATTTGCCCGAGGGCGCGCTGCCGGTAGTGGTCATTGTCACGGCTTACGACCAGCACGCCATACGCGCCTTCGAAGCCGGCGCTCTCGATTATCTGCTCAAACCCGTGAGCCGGGAACGGCTGGAAAAGACGCTCGACCGGGTCCGCGCGCTGCGTGGCCAGAATCGCGAGGTTGCGGAATCGCTGGCGCACCTGAGTGACGGCACGGATGCCGCGAGCGGGCTTCGTGGGCGCAAAGTGGTGGGCCGCAATGGCGCAGAATATTATTTGTTGGATCTCGAGGACGTGCTGGCGTTTCAGGCGGAGCGCGAAATCGTGTGGATTCTGACCGCGCGGCAGCGGTACATGGCTACGCAGCCCTTGCGGAGCATCGACGAGCGGCTGCGCGGCTCGTTTTTTCAGCGGGTTCACCGCAATGCGCTGGTAAACGTGAATCATGTGCGTAAAATGAGCCCGCTGAGCAGCCAGCGCTGGCTCCTGACTCTCAGCAACGGTCAGGAATTCATCGTGAGCAAACGGCAGGCCAGCGCTGTGAGGCGGATGTTGCAGTGGTGAGAAGGCGGCTCAGTACCATCCATGCTGCCCTTTAATCAGCCCGTCCTGATCAATATCCTGGGACACGCCGGGGGCGCGCTGATTTTCGCCATTTTTCTGGTCCTTCTTTATAGCGAGCGCGGATGGTCGGGCCTCAAAGGCCGGTACCTTTCGGGAATCGCAGCCGCGCTGTCGCTGGTGTGGAACCTGGGATCGCTGGTGGTGCTGGTGCGGCCCAGCCTTCCCGCGGTCTGGCTGAATCTCGCGATTGCCATCAGCTTCTCCGTGCTGAGCCTGCTGCCCGCGGTGCTGCTGCATGTTTCCGTCGGTACCGAGCGGCCGCTCCTCGTGAAGTTCGGATACGCCCTTAGCTTCGTCGCCGTGGCCATGCATTTTTGGGAGATTCGCGGCAACGGTCCGGCCCTTCATCAAGTCGCGCTCCTGCTGATCACCATTGGATTCCTCGCGCTCACCACGCTGGCGGTGGCCGACGCCGCGTTCCGGGGCAAAACCGAGCATCGATTGAACGGCGCCCGCATCGCGGCTTCCATGTGCCTGGCGCTGTTTGCGATGTCGTTCCTGCACTTTGGCGCGGGCCACGCCAGCCAGGCGTGGTCGAGCGAGCTGATTGTCCACCATGCCGGCATTCCGCTGGCGCTTTTCGTTCTCCTGCAAGACTACCGCTTCGTCCTGCTGGACGCGTTCGTGCGCTTCCTGGCCAACGCTTTACTGGCGGCACTGCTGGCCGCACTGGTGATTGAAGCGGCGTTCCGGCTTGTCCTGGTGCAACGGGCGGTGCTTCAACCTTTGCCCGAGGCGATGCTGCTCATCAGCGTCTGCCTGTTTCTGGTGTTCTTTGCGTGGCTGCGCAATCTGGTGCAAGCTCTGCTGACGCATGCGGTCTTCCGCCAGGGAGATGTCGGGACCTTGCAAACCGCACTGCGGGAACGCCCGGTCTTCGATACCGAAGAGCAATACCTCGAATGGGCCGCTTCCAAAATGGCGGCCGCGGTGCGGACAGACGAGTTCGCTGTGGTCAGCCAGGCGAAGTTGGATCCCGAAGCGAAATTGCATGCGCCGGCGGTGGGCGCCGTGGGCGGCCCGGAATGGGCCGAAGCCGCGGTACCGGTCCGGCTGGCGCAGGGCAATTCGCGGCTGGTTTTGCTGGGGCGGCGCAGCGGCGGCCAGCGCTATTTCGGCGAAGACCTCGACGTGTTGGCCAAGGCCGCGGCGGACGTCGCGGGCCAGGTCGAATCTCTGCGGCAGGAAGAAATGACGCGGCTCGTAAGCCAGGCCGAACTGCGCGCCTTGCAATCGCAAATCAACCCTCATTTTCTCTTCAACGCTCTGAACACCCTGTATGGCACCATTCCGCGCGAATCTTCCATGGCGCGCCGGATGGTGCTGAACCTCGCCGACATCTTCCGCTACTTTTTGCAGTCCGACAAGACTTTTGTCACGCTCGCGGAAGAGATGCAGATTGTACGCGCGTACCTCGAAGTGGAGCAGGGCCGACTGGGCGACCGGCTGCACATCGAGATACAAGTAGACGATGCCGCGCTTCCGGTGCCCATTCCGGTGCTGTCGCTCCAGCCGCTGGTGGAGAACGCCATCAAACATGGAGTCTCGCAAAGGACCGAGCCGGGCTTCGTCCGCATCGCCGCCCGCCACGACGGCGACGATCTGCGGGTGACCGTGGAGAATAGCGGCGCGCCGGGAGTGCGCAACTCCACCGGGCCGGGCGTAGGGCTCGACAACGTGCGGCGCCGCCTCGCCATCTGTTATGGCGCGGCTTCCGACCTGCGCGTGGATTTCCAGCCGGAAACCGCCATGGTGGAACTGCGGATCCCGGCGGTCCGGCCGCAGGTTGTGCGATAAGCAGCTTGCTAAAATACTGGTCGATGACGGAACCGCAAGCCGATGCCAAACCGGCCGAGACTTTCGAGTCCTCGCTCGAGGAACTGGAGAAAACGGTCAAACAACTGGAGGCCGGAGACCTGTCGCTCGAACGTTCCATCGAGCTGTTCGAACGTGGCGTGGCTTTGAGCGACGCCTGCCGGAAGCAGCTCGAAGACGCCGAGACGCGAGTCGAAATGCTCATCCGCAAAGAGGGCAAGATGGTGGCCGAACCGTTCCGGACCGAAAAATCCGAGAAAGCATGACCCTGCGCGAATACCTCGCCCGGCAGCAGCAACTGGTGGAGACGGAGTTGGACCGCCTGGTCCCGCCGGAGAGGACGCCTCCCGAAACCATCCACCGCGCCATGCGGTACAGTCTTTTCGCCGGCGGAAAACGCATCCGCCCGATCCTGTGCATGGAGGCGGCATATTCCGCCGGGGGCGATATGGACGGTGTGATCGCCTGTGCCTGTTCGCTCGAGCTGATCCACACATACTCGCTCATCCACGACGATCTGCCGGCGCTCGATAACGACGATTACCGCCGGGGCAAGCTCACCAACCACAAAGTTTTCGGCGACGCCATGGCGATCCTGGCGGGCGATTCCCTGCTGACGCTGGCGTTCCAGGTGTTGGCGGAATTGCACACCGCCGACGATCGCAAGAGCCGCCTCATCGCCGAATTGGCGACGGCTTCCGGCACGGTCGGCGGCATGATCGGCGGGCAGGTGGCCGATCTCGAAGGGGAAGGGAAGACGCCGACGGCGGAACTGCTGGAATCGATTCATCGTGCCAAGACGGGAGCGCTGCTGCGCGCCAGCCTGCGCATGGGCGCGATCTACGCCGGCGCGGGCAGCGAGCCATATGCCGCGCTATCCTGCTATGGCGAGCACATCGGCCTCGCGTTCCAGATTGTGGACGACATTCTGGATGTGGAGGAATCGTCGGCGGCGCTCGGAAAAACAGCGGGCAAGGATGCGGCACAGCACAAAATCACTTTTCCCGCGGTCTATGGGCTGGAGACATCGCACCGGATGGCGCAAGAGGAATGCGCGCGGGCGCACCAGGTGCTCGCTCCGCTGGGCGATCGCGCCGCGCGCCTGCACGAACTGGCGGACCACATTGTGCGCCGCAAGTCATGAGCCGGACGCCAGCCAGTCGTGATTGTCCATGAAAACCCGGCTGGATCGTCTGCTGGTGGAACGGGGCCTGGTCGAATCGCGGGAAAAAGCCCAGGCGCTCATCATGGCCGGGGAAGTCCTGCTCAATGGCCAGAAAGCTTCCAAACCCGGCCAACCGGCCGCTTCCGATGCCGCTCTCGAAGTGCTCGCGCGGCCGCCTTATGTAAGCCGCGGCGGATTGAAACTGGCGGGTGCCTTGCAATTCTTCGCCATTGACGCGTCCGGCAAAGTCTGCCTGGATATCGGATCGTCAACCGGCGGCTTCACGGATGCGCTTTTGCAAGCCGGGGCGGCGCGCGTTCACGCCGTGGATGTCGGGGTTGGTCAACTCGCGTGGCCGCTACGCACCGATCCCCGCGTCCGCCTTCATGAAGGAATCAACGCGCGCGAGCTGCGTCCGGAGGAAATCGGAGAAGCGGCAGACCTGCTCACCTGCGATGTGAGCTTCATCTCGGTCACGCTCATTCTCCCCGCGGCGGTGCCCCTGTTACAGCCGCGCGGGCAAATGGTTATACTGATCAAACCGCAGTTTGAAGTCGGGAAAGGGCAGGTGGGCAAGGGCGGCATTGTTCGCGATCCGCAACTCCACCAGGCCGCTTGCCATCGCGTGACCGGCGCGGTGCGGGAATTTGGATTCGAGACCAGCATCATGGATAGCCCCATCCTCGGCGCCGAAGGGAATAAGGAGTTCCTGCTCTATGCCCGTCATTAAGACCGTGGGGGTGGTTTCGAAGCCGCACGTGGGGCCGGCGGAGGCGCTAGTGCCCAAGCTGCTCGAATGGCTCCATAACCGCGGCGTTTCGGTGCGCATGGACGAAGCGACCGCGTTCTATGGCGGCGGCGCCGGCATCTCCCGCGCCGATGTGCCCGAAGGCTGCGACCTGGTGATCGTGCTGGGCGGCGATGGCACACTGCTTTCCGCGGCGCGCGCCATCGGCCGCCGCGAAATTCCGCTCTTCCCGGTAAATCTCGGCGGCCTGGGATTCCTCACCGCCATCACGGTGGACGACCTGTTTCCCGAACTGGAGCGGGCGCTGCGAGGCGAGCACCGCGTGGCCCGGCGCAAACTGCTCAACTCGGAAGTGGTCCGCGACGGCCAGGTGGCGGCTACCTACGATGCGCTCAACGACGCCGTCCTCACCAAGTCCGACATCGCGCGCATGATCGACCTCGACGTGTTCGTGGACGATCAGTTCGTTTGCGCCTACAAAGCCGACGGGCTCATTATCTCGACGCCCACGGGCTCGACCGCGTACTCGCTTTCCGCCGGCGGTCCGATCATTTTTCCTTCCGTGCCGGCCATCTGCCTCACGCCGATTTGTCCGCATATGCTCACCAACCGGCCGGTGCTGGTGCCCGAAACCAGCCGCATCCGCGTGATCTCGCGCGGGCCCGACGAGAGCGTGTACCTCACCATCGACGGGCAGGTGGGTACTCCGATTCGCGAGCGCGACACGCTGGTTTGCCATAGCTCGCAGTATGCGCTGCACCTGATCCGGCCGCCGCGGCAGATGTTCTTCGATGTGTTGCGCCAGAAGCTGAAATGGGGGGAACGTTGAAGCGGCTATCGCTGACGTTTTGGATCTTCGCCGGAATGGCGGCGGGGGTGTTGGTGGGAGTCTTCGCGCCCGGGTTCGCCACCCACCTGCAACCGTTGAGCGCGATTTTTCTGCGGCTGATTCGGTCCATCATAGCGCCCCTGCTGTTCGCCACTTTGGTGCACGGCATCGCCGGCTCGGGCGATATCAAACAGATGGGCCGAATCGGACTGAAAGCCATCGTGTATTTCGAAATCGTCACCACGCTGGCATTGTTTCTGGGATTGGCCGCGGTGAACCTGGTGCGGCCGGGCGAAGGCGTATCCATCGCGCGGACTGCCGCCGATGCCGCGATCCCCGCGGCCCAGGCCGGGTTCAAGGTGGAGACCATTTTCCCCACCAGCGTGATCGACGCCATGGCGCGCAACGACGCGTTGCAGATCGTGGTCTTCGCGTTTCTGTTCGGGGCGGCCTGTTCGGCGATCGGCGCCAAGGCCGAGCCCGTCGTGAAGTTCTGCGGTTCGCTGGCCGAAGTGATGTTCCGCTTCACCAAATATGTCATGTACATGGCGCCTTTGGGCGTGGGCGCCGCCATCGCGGTGACCATCGGCAGCAAAGGCGTGAAAGTGCTGTTCGGACTGGGGCAACTGATTGCCAGCATGTATGTCTCGGCGGTGCTCTGCATTGTGGCGGTGCTGCTTCCGGGGCTGATTGTTTTTCGCATTCCGTTCGGGAAGTTCTGCCGGGCGGTCCGGGAGCCGTTCCTCATCGGGTTTTCGACGGCATCCAGCGAAGCCGCGCTGCCGATCGCGCTCGAAAACATGGAGCAGTTCGGAGTGCCGGGACACATTGTGGGCTTCGTCATTCCCACCGGATACAGCTTCAACCTGGTGGGCAGCGCGCTGTACTTATCGCTGGCGTCGGTATTCGTGGCGCAGGCGGCGGGAATGCATTTGACGCTCGGCGAACAGCTGGCGATGATGCTCACCTTGATGTTGACCAGCAAAGGCGTGGCCGGCGTTCCACGCGCGGCGCTGGTGATTCTCGCCGGCACGCTGGCCACTTTCCGCCTGCCGATGGAAGGCATCGCGGTGCTGCTCGGCGTGGACGCGATCCTCGATATGGCGCGGACATCGTTGAACGTGCTTGGAAACTGCCTGGCGAGCGCGGTGGTGGCGCGATGGGAGGGGTACAAGCTGTAATGAACGCTTTCCGCATCGCGCTCGCCAACCTCCATTTTCCTGCCACACCCGAGGAATCCATGACGCTTGCCGAAGGCGCCATCGCGCAGGCAGCGGCGGAGGGCGCGCGCATCGTCTGTTTTCCGGAGTGCTTCGTTCCCGGCTATCGCGGCATGGGCAAGGTCGTGCCGCCGCACGACCCGGCATTTCTCGAGCGCGCCTGGTCCGCCATCCGCGCGGCCGCCGCGAAAGTCCAGATCGCCGTCATCCTGGGAACGGAGCGCGCCACCGCCGCCGGCCTGCACATCACCGCGCTGGTGATCGATTCGAAGGGAGCCATCGCGGGTTTTCAGGACAAGGTGCAGCTCGATCCTTCCGAAGAAGGCACCTATGTCGCAGGGGCGGAGCGGCACCTCTTCCATACCGGTCCGCTGACCTTCGGCATCGCCATCTGTCACGAAGGCTGGCGCTATCCGGAGACGGTGCGATGGGCCGCGCGGCGCGGGGCGCAGATCGTGTTTCACCCTCACTTCCACCAGGCTGAGCCGGGCAGTTACCGTCCCACGACTTTCGCCGACCCGGCCAACACTTTCCACGAAAAAGCCGCCTTGTGCCGCGCCGCCGAAAACACCTGCTGGTTCGCCATGGCGAACTTTGCGAGCGACGGATCCCCTACCACGTCAGCCGTGGTGCGGCCCGACGGAACCCTCTTAAGTTACCAGCCGTACGGCCAGGCGGGGCTTCTCATCGCCGATCTTGACCTCGACGCCGCCACTGGTCTGCTGGCATCCCGCGCCAAATCCGCATAGCGCGTTACAGTAAATACGAGGTACCGCTCTTGTTCAAATTTACAGTTGTGCTCTCGCTCACGGTTTGCGCCCTGTCCGCGCAGACTAACGCCAGTCGCGCCAGCGGACCCGCCGGCCTTGACCTGACCGCCATCGACAAGTCGGTCGACCCCTGCGTGGACTTCTATCACTACGCCTGCGGAACCTGGATGAAAAACAATCCGATTCCGCCCGATCAGGCGATGTGGGGCCGCTTCAGCGAACTGCAAGACCGCAATCGCGATATCCTGCACGAGATTCTGGAGCAATCGGAGAAGGGAGGCGCGAGCCGCGACGCCACCACACAGAAGATCGGGGACTTTTACGGCGCCTGCATGGACGAAAAAGGCATCGATGCCCGCGGGCTGACGCCGCTCGAGCCGGAACTGGCGCGCATTCGCAATCTCAAAGACAAGGCGCAATTGGCGGATGTCATCGCGCACCTGCAATCTATCGGCGTGGGAGCGCTGTTTGCCTTTTACTCCGGCCAGGACTTCAAGAACTCGAACGAGGTGATCGCGCAGTTCGACCAGGGCGGCCTCGGCCTCCCCGACCGCGATTACTACCTTAAAGACGATCCGAAATCCGTGGAATTGCGCCAGAAGTACGTCGCCCACGTGGCGCGCATGATGGAGCTTGCGGGCGCGAAGCCCGACCGGGCGAAGGCCGATGCCGATTCCATCATGAAGTTGGAGACGGCGCTGGCCAAGGGATCGCTCGACCTGGTTTCGCGGCGCGACCCGGAAAAGGTCTATCACAAGATGACCAAGGTGGAGTTCGTGGCGCTCAGCCCGGACTTCCGCTGGAACGACTTCTTTACCACTACCAGGGCTCCCGCCTTCGAGACGATCAACGTTGCCTATCCGGAATTCGCGAAGACCGTCAACACCGAGATCGAGAACACCCCGCTGGCGGATTGGAAGACCTATCTCACCTGGCACCTGCTGCACAGTGCGACGATGTTCCTGCCCACGCCGTTCGTCAACGAGACCTTCAATTTTTACAGCAAAACTCTCAATGGAACGGAAGCTCTGCGGCCCCGCTGGAAGCGCTGCGTGGACTACACCGACGGGGACCTGGGCGAAGCGCTGGGCAAGAAGTACGTCGAAAAGACGTTCGGCGCGGAGGGCAAGGAGCGGACTCTGAAAATGGTAGCCGCGCTGGAGAAGGCGCTGGGCGAGGACATCCAGCAGCTCGATTGGATGACGCCGGAAACCAAACAACAGGCCCTGATCAAGTTAAAAGCCATCACCAACAAGATCGGCTACCCGGACCACTGGCGCGACTACTCCAGCGTGATCATCAAACCCGACGATGCCCTGGGCAACGACATCCGCTCCAACGAATTCGAGTTCCACCGCGACTTGAACAAAATCGGCAAGCCGGTCGACCGCCAGGAGTGGGCCATGACCCCGCCCACCGTCAACGCCTATTACGATCCGGAAATGAACAATATCAATTTCCCGGCGGGTATTCTGCAGCCGCCGTTCTTTTATAAGAACGGGGACGAGGCGGTCAATTTCGGCGGCATCGGAATGGTGATCGGGCACGAACTCACGCACGGTTTCGACGATCAGGGCAGCCAGTTCGATGCCCACGGGGACCTGAAAAACTGGTGGACGCCCAAGGATTCCCAGGAATTCCACCAGCGCGAGGCCTGTATCGCAGACGAGTACGGCGGATTTTCGGTGGCGCCCGGGGTATTCGTCAACGGCAAGCTGACACTCGGCGAAGACACGGCCGATAACGGCGGCGTGCGCATCGCGCTCATGGCGCTGTTGAATAGCATCGGCAACAACACAGCGAAGATCGACGGCTACACGCCGGAGCAGCGCTTCTTTCTCTCGTTCGGGCAGATCTGGTGCGAGAATGCCCGTCCCGAGGCGCTGCGCACGCTGGTCACCACCAACGAACATGCGCCGCCGGAATTTCGCGTGGAGGGCGTGGTAGAGAACTCGCCGGAGTTCCGCCAGGCGTTTTCGTGCAAGGTCGGCCAGCCCATGGCTCCGGCCCACGCCTGCCACGTGTGGTGATCGGAATTCCCTAAGGCACCGCTCGCGCGCGGCGGCGGTGCCTGTTCTTCACAAACAAATTCTCACCGCTCGCCGGTGGATTTCCGTTCCCGCGCGCTCCAGCGCCTCGCGCGGGAGCGAGCGCTGGATCTCTTCGAAGAGTTCGCTCTCCTCGCGGCGAATGTGGGCCGAAAGAAGCTGAAAGAACTGTTCCAGAAGTTCCACCGCCGGCGCCGACCGTATCCGGTCCACCAACGCCTCCAAGGCGCGATGTTCGGCCACCAGCGTGCGAATCAAAGGCAAATCGCCGCACGCCGGAAACAGCACCTGTTCCTCGATTTCGAAGTGGTTGGTCAATTCCAGTTCGTACTGGTCGACGACCCGGCGAGCCTGGCGCGCAACGTTTTCGGGCGAGGAATTCTCCGCCAGTGAGCGGCGGCAGAGAACACAAAGAGCCAATCCGTGCTGGTGCTGGCGGGAAAGGGGAATCAGAGTGGGGTCGCGCAGCATACCTACGTCTATAATTTAACTTACGCCGAAAAAACTGTCGCATCCCCAGAATCCCCGGAAATTGTCCCCAGAAAAAGCGCGTCACCGCCCCACTTCGATCGCCGCCTGGGCAGCGCTGGTGTTGGCAACCTTGATTGCCTACTTTCCCGCGCTTGGCGGGGGAATGCTCTGGGATGATTCCGCCCACGTGACCGCGCCCGCGCTCCGGTCCCTCCACGGACTGTGGCGAATCTGGTTCGAACTGGGCGCCACCCAGCAATATTACCCGCTCCTGCACAGCGCATTTTGGCTCGAACACCGGCTCTGGGGCGACTCCGTCCTGGGTTATCACCTGGTCAACGTCTTGCTGCACGCCGCCTGCGCCTGCCTGGTGGTGCTGATTGTGCGCCGGCTCGCGTTGCCCGGCGCATGGCTCGCCGGATTCGTTTTCGCGCTCCACCCTGTCTGTGTCGAAGCCGTCGCCTGGATTTCCGAACAGAAGAGCGTTCTCTCCGGCGCCCTTTGCCTCTCCGCGCTCTTCGTCTATCTCGGGTTCGACCATTCCCGCAGCCGGCGATCTTACGGAGTTGCGCTGGGATTGTTCGTCTCGTCCATACTTTGTAAATCGGTGACCGCAACGCTTCCGGCGGTGATTCTGGTCGTCTTCTGGTGGCGGAGCGGCCGGCTCGCCTGGAAGCGCGAGGTGTTGCCGCTGGTGCCCTGGTTTGTATTGGCGGTCCCGATGGGGCTTTTCACGGCTTGGGTGGAACGAACGTATATCGGCGCCAGGGGGAGCGATTTCGACCTCACCTTGGTGCAGCGAACGTTGATTGCCGGCCGCGATCTCTGGTTTTATGCCGCGAAGCTGATTCTGCCCATCGGCCTCAGCTTCAGCTATCCGCGATGGCAGATCGACTCCGCCGCCTGGTGGCAGTATCTTTATCCTCTGGGCGTCCTGGGAGTGGCGGTCTGCCTGCTGATTGCCGCCCGCCGCACTCGCGGACCACTGGCGGCATTTCTGGTTTTTGCCGGAACGCTGGCTCCGGCGCTGGGATTCCTCAACGTGCTGCCGTTTCGGTACTCCTGGGTCGCCGACCATTTTCAATATCTTGCCAGCCTCGGCCTGATTGTGCCGCTGGCGGCGTGGGCCGCCAGGGGAGTGCCGCGCCTGCTTCCGGCCGCGGCACCTACGGGCACGGCCGCTGCCGCGCCACTTCTGTTGCTTCTGGGGATCCTCACGATTCGCCAGAGCGCGCTGTACAAAGACGAGGAAACGCTCTACCGCGCCACGCTGGAGCGCAATCCGTCGAGCTGGCTGGTACACAACAACCTGGGCATCGTTCTCGAGGGGCAGCCGGGCCGAACGCTCGAGGCCATCGCGGAATTCCAGGCGGCGCTGCGATTGAGCCCGGTTTACGCCGCTGCCGCTCACTTCAACCTGGGCGATGCCTACTCCCGGCTCGACCCGCCCGATCTCTCGAAAGCCATCGAGGAATACCAGGCCGGTTTGCGGCTCAAGCCGGATTACATCGAGGCCCACACGAACCTTGGCACGATCCTGGCTGGAATTCCCGGGCGGACGAACGACGCCATCGCCGAATTTCAGAAGGCGGTCCGGCTGGAACCGGATCTCGCGCAGGCTCACGCCAACCTCGGGAGCGCCCTAGCCCAGGCGCCCGGACGGCTTCCGGAGGCGATTCAGGAATTCGAGACCGCCGTGCGCCTCGATCCCAACATGGCCGAACTGCGTTGTAATTTCGGTAGCGCCCTGGCCCAGATGCCCGGCCGAATGCCCGATGCGATCGCCGAATTTCAGGCCGCGATACGCCTCAACCCGGGTCTTGCCGCCGCGCATTTTCTTCTCGGCACCGCCCTCACCGCGATGCCCGGCCGGACTCCGGAGGCCGTCGCGGAATACCGGGAGGCGCTTCGACTCCAGCCGGATTATCAAGCGGCACAGCAAGCCCTGGACTCACTGACCCGCGGCCAAAGCGAGCAGTGACCATAATTTTGGCTCACCCATCGAAAAAACTCTCCCGCAAAAAATTAATTGGCCGAATCCAAAAAATCCTATTGCCATCGAGGTCTTTCGCGCATATAATCAACCCCATTATTCAGTAAAGACCGCCCGACGGAATCGGGCTAATTCTGGGTGACGGAGTTGACAATGAAGTTTTGGGGGAGAAGTGTACCCACGGTTCTGAGGCTATTCGCGCCTCTGGCTACCTTAGCGCTGGTATTGGTTTTATCTGTACCAGCAAATGCCCAATCCAGTATTGCCGGTACAGTTGCAGGCCAGGTGACCGACGCTTCGGGCGCCGCTGTACCGGGAGCCGCTATCAAGCTGGTTGACACCGCCACCGGCGCGGCGTTCGTCAGTGTCAGTAACGATGCAGGCCGCTACAATTTCCCGACGGTTCCTCCCGGGAAATACGACATAACTTTCAGTAAAGAAGGCTTTTCCACTTACGACATCAAAGCGCAGGACGTAAAAATCGGTATCGTTCTGACGCTCAATGCGAGCCTCAAAGTAGGCTCCACATCAACCACGGTGGAAGTATCGGCCACCGTCGGCGCCGAGTTGCAGACCATGAATGCCACGGTCGGCAACACGCTCAACAATACCTCCCTGATGGTGCTTCCAAACCTGGGCCGCGACGCCACCTCCATGGCGGTATTGCAGCCTGGCACGACGCTCAGCGGGCAAGCTGCCGGGAGCCCGGCGGATTTGAATACCTATCAGCTCGACGGCGCCAACGTTACTGACGATATGGGCGGTAACGTTACTACTTACCAGACGAACATGAACGGCCTTGGTGGAACCCAGACCGGCGGCAGTCCCTCAGGTGTGATTCCCACGCCGGTGGAGAGCATCGAAGAGTTCAAGGTGTCAATCAGCAATCAGACGTCGGACTTCAACAACTCGTCCGGCGCCCAGGTTCAGATGACGACCCGCCGCGGCACAAATCAGTTCCACGGCGCCGGCTACATGTTCTATTTCGATAATGCGATTGGCGAAGCCAATTCCTGGAAAAACAATCACACCCCGTTCACCTATGGATCGGAGTCGTTTCCGGATACACCGGTAGATTTTCCCAAGAACCATCGCAGCCGCTTTGGCGGGGCGCTCGGCGGCCCGCTGCTTCCCAAGGAATTCGC